>NZ_CP120368.1:2244375-2972500 GCF_029892045.1 Sinorhizobium numidicum | reverse complement strand
TCGAAGCCCCAGTAAACGGCGGCCGTAACTATAACGGTCCTAAGGTAGCGAAATTCCTTGTCGGGTAAGTTCCGACCTGCACGAATGGCGTAACGACTTCCCCGCTGTCTCCAACGCAGACTCAGTGAAATTGAATTCCCCGTGAAGATGCGGGGTTCCTGCGGTCAGACGGAAAGACCCCGTGCACCTTTACTATAGCTTTACACTGGCATTCGTGTCGGCATGTGTAGGATAGGTGGTAGGCTTTGAAGCAGGGACGCCAGTTCCTGTGGAGCCGTCCTTGAAATACCACCCTTATCGACATGGATGTCTAACCGCGGTCCGTCATCCGGATCCGGGACAGTGTATGGTGGGTAGTTTGACTGGGGCGGTCGCCTCCGAAAGAGTAACGGAGGCGCGCGATGGTGGGCTCAGAGCGGTCGGAAATCGCTCGTCGAGTGCAATGGCATAAGCCCGCCTGACTGCGAGACTGACAAGTCGAGCAGAGACGAAAGTCGGTCATAGTGATCCGGTGGTCCCGCGTGGAAGGGCCATCGCTCAACGGATAAAAGGTACGCCGGGGATAACAGGCTGATGACCCCCAAGAGTCCATATCGACGGGGTTGTTTGGCACCTCGATGTCGGCTCATCGCATCCTGGGGCTGGAGCAGGTCCCAAGGGTTTGGCTGTTCGCCAATTAAAGCGGTACGTGAGCTGGGTTCAGAACGTCGTGAGACAGTTCGGTCCCTATCTGCCGTGGGTGTAGGAATATTGACAGGATCTGTCCCTAGTACGAGAGGACCGGGATGGACATATCTCTGGTGGACCTGTTGTCCTGCCAAGGGCATAGCAGGGTAGCTATATATGGAAGGGATAACCGCTGAAGGCATCTAAGCGGGAAACCCACCTGAAAACGAGTATTCCCTTGAGAACCGTGGAAGACGACCACGTTGATAGGCCGGGTGTGGAAGTGCGGCAACGCATGAAGCTTACCGGTACTAATCGTTCGATCGGCTTGATCGTTCTTGTTGCCTATGCTCATCAAACGAAGTTTGATGATGCTATTGTTCTGTCCTGACGCGCCAAACGCGCTCCGGACGGGCCGCGCCGAAAGGCGCGACGGCCGCTGGCCTTGCGGAGCCAAAGCTCCGGCAAGTGCCACAGGCGCCGTCAAAGACGTGTTCAAAAAGAGGTGCAAACCTCGCCAGCTTCTCAATATGGTTTTGCCATGCAACGCATGCGAAACTTGTTCTTGGGCCGACGGTGCATCCCCTCAAAAGGGTGACTGTATGGCCAGCGCGGCTGCCCTTCGAGCGACAAGCGAGAAGGACAAGCTAGCCGCGCCAGCAAAGAGCAAGATTGCGTTGCCGGCCAAATCTTGCGCTTTGCCGACCTGGTGGTTCTGGCGGGGTGGCTGCACCCGTTCCCATTCCGAACACGGCCGTGAAACGCCCCAGCGCCGATGGTACTTCGTCTTAAGACGCGGGAGAGTAGGTCGCTGCCAGGTCTGCAAAACGCAAGACAAACAAACCAACATCTTCTCTCACAGCACCGGCGCAAGGCCGGACAGACACGCCGCAACAAGCGACAACCGATAACGCGGGGTGGAGCAGCCCGGTAGCTCGTCAGGCTCATAACCTGAAGGCCGCAGGTTCAAATCCTGCCCCCGCAACCAACGAGACTTGCATCGCAAGTCGCTTCTATCGAGCTCCTCCGCACAAGCGCCGAGGAGCTCTTTTTGTTTGACCTCCGGGTCAAGCGCACCAGCCGCCAGCCTCTCCAGACAGTCATTCTGCTTCTCAACCTCGACGCGCCATTCCACGGCGGCTGCCGCCTCCATTGCCGCCATGACACTGGCGATACGACCATGCACTTCCAGCGATGCCGGCGCGCGACCCGGCGTCTTGCCGATCACAGCTTCTGGATCAGGCCCCGGACGAGCGGCAGAAAGCGCCGTTAGCTGATTTCCGGAAGCTCGCTGATCAGCTTGTCGAGCGTGACCGGATAATCGCGCACCCTGACGCCGGTTGCGTTGTAGATGGCATTCGCGACAGCCGCCGCGACGCCGCAGAGGCCTAGTTCGGCTATGCCCTTGGCCTTCATTGGCGACGACATCGGATCGGTCTCGTCAAGGAAGATGACCTCCTGGTGGGGGATGTCGGCGTGCACCGGCACCTCGTAGGCGGCCAAGTCGTGGTTGACAAAGAAACCGCGTTCCTTATCGACCACGAGCTCTTCCGACAGAGCGCCGCCGACGCCCATCGTCATCGCACCGATCACCTGGCTGCGCGCCGTGATCGGATTGAGGATGCGGCCTGCGGCGCAGACCGCCATCATCCGCCGGATCCGTGTCTCGCCGGTCGCAACATCGACCGCGACCTCAACGAAATGTGCTCCGAAGGTGGACTGCTGATGGGTCTCGGTGAGCTTGCCGAACTCGATGCGGTCCTCGGCCACGAGCCCTTCATCGCCAGCGGCTTGGGCGAGCGGCATGCGGCGGTCGCCGGACCGGACTTCACTGTCTGCGAAGACCAAGTCGGCGCTGTTGATGCCGAGCTTCTGCGCCACGGCTTCCCGCAGCTTGACGCAGGCGGCGTATACGCCGGCCGTGGAGCAGTTTCCTCCAAACTGCCCGCCCGAGCCCGACGAAACCGGGAAGCGCGAGTCGCCGAGGCTGACGGCGACCTTGTCGACCGGGACACCGAGCATTTCCGCCGCGGTCTGGGCGATGATCGTGTAACTGCCCGTGCCGATATCGGTCATATCGGTTTCCACCGTGACAATGCCCTCGCGGTCGAGGCGGACGCGGGCTCCGGACGGCAGCACAAGATTGTTGCGAAATGCCGAGGCGACCCCCATGCCGACCAGCCAGTTTCCTTCGCGCCTGCCGCCGGGCTGCTTGCTTCGGCCTTGCCAGCCGAAGCGCTCCGAGCCGGTGCGCAGACAGCCGACGAGATTGCGGTGCGAGAATGGCCTCTCGGGATTCTCGGGATCGACCTGCGTGTCGTTGATGATCCGGAATTCGACGGGGTCGAGGCCGAGCCTCTCGGCCATCTCGTCGATCGCGATCTCCAGCGCCATCATGCCTGGCGCCTCTCCCGGAGCGCGCATCGCGTTTCCTTCCGGGAGATCGAGCGTGGCAAGCCGCATGGCGGTCATCCGGTTCTCGCCGGCATAAAGCAGACGCGTCTGCTGAACGGCCACTTCGGGACCACCGCCCGGAAGGTCTCCGGACCAGCTTTCATGCGCAATCGCCGTGATCTTGCCGTCGCGCCCTGCGCCGAGCCGAATCCTCTGGATCGTCGCCGGGCGGTGCGTGGTGTTGTTCATCAGGAACGGACGGGGGAGGGCGACTTTCACCGGGCGCCTGGCTTCGCGCGCAGCAAGCGCCGCCAGCACCGCATCTGCTCGGAGGAACAGCTTGACCCCGAAGCCGCCGCCGATGAACGGCGACATGAGGTGAACCTTCTCCTTGTCGATTCCGAGCGTCGTCGCGAGATCGGTCCGCCACCAGTCGATCATCTGGCTAGACGTCCAGACCGTCAGTTCGTCGCCGTTCCAGGCGGCGATCGAGGCATGAGGCTCCATCATCGCATGCGATTGATCCGGAGTGGTGTAGACTTGGTCGAGCTTGACGGGAGCTGCCTCGAAGGCGGCGTCGAAGTCGCCGGCCGCGGAATCCGGCTCGCCTTCCTCCGGCTTGACGGCGGTGTCCTTCGCCGCCGCCAGATCGAAGACGCCCTTCTCCTCGGCATAGTCGACCTTGACGAGCGCAGCCGCGGCGCGGGCCTCTTCGAATGTTTCCGCGACCACCACGGCAATCGCCTGGTGGTAGTGCTGGATCTCCGTGCCGCCGAAGAGCTTGGCGGTATTGTATTGGCCCTTCTTCAGTTCCCCGACGCCTTCCGAGGTGACGACCGCGATTACTCCAGGAGCGCGCCGTGCGGCGGTGACGTCCATGGACCTGATCCGGCCCTTGGCAATCGCCGAGCCGACGACATAACCATAGGCATAGCGAGTATTCGGATCATGCCACTCATAGGCATAGACCGCTCGACCGGTGGTCTTGAGCGGACCGTCGATGCGGTGGATGGGCTTGCCGACGACCTTGCCCTGGTCGATCGGGTTCGTCGTCGCTGGTGTGTCGAATCTCATTTTCTCATCCCCTCGCTTCGGTAAGAACCGCGCTCAGCGTGCGTTCCACAAGCGTGAGCTTGAAGGCGTTCTGTTCCGTCGGGCGGGCGTCCGCGAGAAGCTTGGCGGCCGCCGCCTTTGCTCCGTTCGCAAGCTCCTTGTCGGCCGCCTCCTCACGCCACGGTTTGGGCGCGATGCCGCCGACCGCGACGCGACCGCTTCCGTCCGGCTGCACGACGGCCCCGACGGAGACCAGGGCGAAGGCGTAGGAGGCACGGTCGCGAACTTTGCGATAGATCTGCTTGCCGCCAACCGGCTTCGGCAGGACGACCGCCGTGATCAGCTCGCCCCGCTCAAGGACATGCTCGATATGCGGTGCGTCCCCTGGAAGGCGATGGAGATCAGCGATCGGAATGCTGCGCGTCGTGCCATCGGCTCGGACTGTCTCGACGACGGCGTCGAGGGCACGCATGGCGACCGCCATGTCGCTCGGGTGATTGGCGATGCAGGCATCGCTGACGCCAATCACCGCAAGCTGTCGGCTGAAGCCGGCGAGCGCCGCACAGCCGCTGCCGGGTTGTCTTTTATTGCAGGGCTGGTTGGTGTCGTAAAAATACGGACAGCGCGTGCGTTGAAGCAGGTTGCCGGCGGTCGTCGCCCTGTTGCGCAACTGTCCCGACGCTCCCGCGAGCAGAGCCCGCGACAGAAGAGCGTAATCGCGGCGGATCCGTTCGTCGGCGGCAAGATCCGTATTGCGAACGAGGGCGCCGATCTTGAGGCCGCCTTCCGGTGTCGATTCGATCCTGTCCAGTCCCAGTCCGTTGACGTCGATCAGGTGGGTGGGCGTTTCGATCTCGAGCTTCATCAGGTCCAGGAGATTGGTGCCGCCGGCGATGAACTTCGCGCCATCCGCCCTAGCCGCGGCCTTCGCCGCCGCCTCGATCGACGGTGCACGTTCGTAGCTGAACGCTCTCATGCCTTCCTCCCTGCGACTTCGGTGATGGCTTCGACGATGTTGGAATAGGCGCCGCAACGACAGATATTGCCGCTCATGCGTTCCCGGATCTCGGCGGGTGTGATTTCCGCAGGCGCCGTCAAGTCGTTTGCCACATGGCTCGGAATATTGGCCTTGATCTCCTCGATCATGGCGACGGAGGAACAGATCTGGCCGGGCGTGCAGTAGCCGCACTGAAAACCGTCGTGCTTGACGAAGGCAGCCTGCATCGGGTGGAGCTTTTCTGGCTGCCCCAGTCCCTCGATCGTGGTGATGCTGTCGCCTTCATGCATCACCGCGAGCGTCAGGCAAGCGTTGACGCGGCGCTCATCGATGAGGACCGTGCAGGCGCCACACTGGCCGTGATCGCATCCCTTCTTGGTGCCCGTCAGATGCAGATGCTCGCGCAATGCGTCGAGAAGCGTCGTTCGGTTGTCGAGCTGAAGCTCCCGGCGCTCGCCGTTCACCGTGAAAGTGACTTTCGTGCTCTGAGATGCGGTGGGGGCATTGGTCTGGGCGTGACCGAGGGAGGCTGCGCTCGCCACTGTGACGCCAGCGGCCGAAGCGACCAGCAGGTCGCGCCGCGAGATTTCGAGTGCGCCGGGACTTTGCATTTCAAGCTCCAGTTCTTGATGATGAAAGGTCTATGGACGGCGGGGCCGTCCGACGATCCGCGAACGCCAAACTGCGGAAATGACGGGAACGTTCCGCCTGTGCGTTTGGTTCAGCTAGGGCGCGGCCTGTGCGTTTGGTTCAGCTAGGGCGCTGGATGGATGCGATTAGTAGGCGTCGAGTGATAAGCCCTATCGACTGGATCGATAAATGCCGAGTTGCGACGGCAGTAAAGCGCGTGAAATTTGGCCGTGGCACAAGTGTGCTCTCCCGGATAAGCATCCTCCCCGGGGGAAGCGTTCGAGACGAATGCGCGAACGGAGCAATAGGGAGGAAGAAAATGCCTCTTATTGGGAACTCAATCGAGTGTAGGCGCCAAATTAAAGCATCAAGCCCCGCGGTACCGCAAGGCATCCACGACCACGTTGAATGCAGGCGAGTTCTGGTGTCGACTCGGGTAGTAAATGTAGTACCCGGCGAATGGAGGCGACCAGGCCTCGAGCAGTGATACCAGGCGTCCCGCTGCGATGTGTTCCGCGACGAGATCTTCCGGCAGATAAGCTACGCCATGACCTTTCAGGGCGGCATCGACCATAGGATACGAGCTGTTGAAGGTGAGTTGTCCGTCGACCCGGACGCGGAGCTCTTGCCCGTCCATCTCGAACTCCCAGACATAAAGCCCTCCGCCCGTTGCCTGACGCATGTTGATGCAGTTATGCTGGATCAATTCCTGCGGATGCTGTGGCAGCGGGCGATTTGCCAGGTAGTCAGGCGAAGCGACTGCCAGAAGTCGCCAGTCCGGACCGATCCTGACCGCGATCATATCCTTCTCGATGCTCTCGCCCAGCCGAATGCCGGCATCAAACCCATCTTCCACGATGTTTCGCAAGCCGTTGTCCCTGCTCAACTCCAGCTTGATGTCGGGGTACGCCAGAAGAACAGCCTGCAGTTTCGGCCAAACCAGGCTCTCCAGAGCGTGATCGGACAAAGTGATCTTGACTGTGCCAGACGGTTTGTCGCGAAAGGCCATGAGGGCCGCGATGTCATCCCTTATGCCGGATACCCGCGGCCCCACCGAATGAAGCAAGCGCTCGCCAGCTTCAGTCAGGGCAACGCTCCGGGTGGTGCGGGCCAGAAGTCTCAGGCCCATTCGCGTTTCGACGCGCTTGATCGTGTGACTGAGCGTCGACTGGGTTATGCCGAGCTTGGCCGCCGCCTTGGTGAAGCTGCGCTCTTCGGCCACGGCAAGGAACCATAGCAGATCGTTGAAGTCTTCCTTGGCCATACTCTACATCCAGACGCTCGCGCTCGATTTATGGTGCACGTCGATAGATGTAAGCGAACTATGGCCACTAATCCATAGGCGATGCTTTTGCTACCGTCACCGCTGAAACAGTCGGCTCGCTGTTTCGACACCCGTTTTCGCGCAAACTGCATTGAGGATACCGCCATGGAACTCACCATCAATGGGACGAAACACCAAGTCTCCATCGAGCCGGATACGCCGCTGCTTTGGGTTCTTCGTGACGAACTCGGGATGACCGGCACCAAATATGGTTGTGGTCTCGCCCAGTGTGGCGCCTGTACGGTGCTGATCGACGGACAGGCGACGCGCTCCTGCGTCACTCCGGTAGAGAGCGTCGCGGGTTCCGAGATCATGACTATCGAGGCCATCACCGACGATCCGGTGGGCCAGAAGATAGTCGAGGCATGGGTTTCCAATCAGGTCCCGCAATGCGGCTACTGCCAGTCGGGCCAGGTCATGGCGGCGACGGCGCTCCTGAAACAGAGCCCTCAACCGACCGACGAGGACATTGCCGGCGCGATGGTCAATCTCTGTCGCTGTGGCACCTATAACGCAATCGCGGCTGCCGTCCGGCAGGCTGCTCAAGCTTGATTTGGAGGTACGCCATGAACGACATGACGTCCGTTGCCTCTGAAGTCATGACCAGCGAGAACGGCAAGCCGTTCAAGATGTCGCGGCGCGGCTTTCTCGGCGCCTCGCTCGGCGCACTCGTCCTCGGCGTCACTCTGCCGGCCGGCCGAGCCAGGGCTCAGGCAGCCGCTGCGTCGATCACCCCGGGCACGCGGGTTGCTGCTTTTCTGGAGATCCGGCCCGACAGCACCGTCCTGTTCCGCAGCGCTTTCATCGAGGGAGGGCAGGGCATCTTCACCGCGATGGCGCAGATCGTCGGTGAGGAACTGGATGTCGATCCCGCACAGTTCGTGGTCGAGGGTGCTCCTCCCGGTCCCGATTACCTCCTGACCGGCGGCGGCCGGTTCACCGGCGGCAGCATGTCTGTCCGCATGAGCTATGAGACGATGCGCCGGCTCGGGGCATCCGCGCGACAGATGCTGCTGCAGGCCGCCGCGGCACAGCTTGACGTGCCGGTATCTGAGTTGTCGACCAAGCCTGGCCTTGTGGTGCACGTCGCTTCGGGCCAGACCGTTTCGTACGGCGAAATCGCGGATGCTGCTGCCGGGTTACCGGTCCCGACAGATGTCGTGCTGCGCGATCGCGCAGACTTTCGCTGGATCGGCAAGCCGGTCGCGCGGCTTGATGTGCGCGACAAGTCAACGGGCAAGGCTCGGTACGCAGTCGATCTGAGGGTTGACGGCATGCTGCACGCCGCCGTCCAGCACAGCCCGCGTCTCGGTGGCGAGCCTGGCACGCTGCAGAATGAAGCCGAAGTGCGCGGCATGCCCGGCGTGCATTCCATTCACAAGCTGCCGGGGGCCGTCGCAGTGGTCGCCAACAGTTGGTGGCGGGCACGTATGGCGGTCGAAGCCCTGCAGGTGACCTGGACTGACGCTGCCCCTGGAACAGCGCATGCCATGCCGGCCGATTTCTCCACCGAGGCGCACATGGCGACGTTGAAGGCGACGGCCGGCGACGGCATTGCCTATGAATCGGAGGGAGACGCTGCGGGCGCGCTCGCAAGTGCTGCGCGCGTGGTGGAGGCGACCTATGACGCGCCCTATCTGGTTCATGGACAGCTCGAGCCGCCATCCGCTCTCGCGCGTTGGAACGAGGATGGCTCGCTTGAGCTCTGGATTCCCAACCAGGCGCCCGAAATGTTCCAGGCCGACGCCGCCAAAGTGGCCGGCATCGCACCCGAAAAGGTGATCATCCACTCGCCGATGCTCGGAGGCTTCTTCGGAAGGCATTTCCTCTATCAAACCGCCAACCCGTATCCGCAGGCCATCCTGCTCGCGAAGGCAGTCGCTCGTCCGATTAAGCTCATCTGGAGCCGCGAGGAGGAATTCCTGCGGGACACCCTTAGGCCCATGGCTGCGGTTCGTTTCCGCGCCGGATTGGATGCCAACGGAATGCCGGTAGTACTCTCTGCAGTCGCGGTGGGAGAAGGGCCGACGGGCCGTTGGTTCGGCCGCCAGCCGGACAAGGTCGATAGTTCCGCCGTCGAGGGCATCGCCGGCAAGATCTACGCCATCCCCAATCGGCGCGTCGGCCAGATTCACGTGGACGATCCGGCGATCATCGGCTTCTGGCGTTCGGTCGGCCATTCGATGAACGACTTCTTCTACGAGACGTTCTTCGACGAGATGGCCGATGCGGGTCAGCAGGACCCCTACGAACTGCGTCGTCGCCTGCTTGCCGACAGTCCCCGCCACAGGACACTGCTGGAGGCCGTGGCCGATCTTTCCGGCGGTTGGCGGCGGGGACCGTTCACGGCCGAGGACGGCACGCGCCGCGCCCGTGGCGTGGCCATGGCTTCGCCCTTCGGCAGCGAGGTCGCGACGATTGCCGAAGTGTCTTTGCAGCAAGGCGAGATCGTCGTGCACGACGTCTGGGTCGCGATCGATCCGGGCAGCATCGTCAATCCGGCGATCATCGACGCTCAGGTGAACTCCGCCGTTGTCCTCGGCCTTTCCTCGGCCCTCCTCGAGGAAGTCGTCTACGTCAACGGCGTGCCGCAGGCCCGCAACTATGACGGCTATCCGATCCTGACACCGGATCGCATGCCGCGGGTCCACGTGCGGATTGTCGAAAGCGGCGCTCCCATGGGCGGCATCGGCGAGCCTGGGTTGCCCGGCGTGCCTCCGGCCATCGCAAACGCCATCTCCGTTCTGGCAGGCCAACGCGTTCGAAGCCTGCCATTGTCCAAACTCGATCTCAAGGGAGTTGACGGTTGAACAAGCTCGTCATTGCCGCTCTGGCTTCTCTCATTACAGCAGTCGTCGCCACGCCCGTCCTGTCTCAGGGGGCGGATACTGCGCCAGGCCAGAGGCTGTTTCAGCAACGCTGCGGCGCGTGCCATCAGATCGCAACGCCTCGCAACGGCGTGGGGCCGAACCTGCAGGGCGTCGTCGGTCGCACAGCGGGCAACGTTGAGGGCTTCAAGTATTCCGCTGCGCTTCGCGATTCCGGGGTCACATGGACTCCGGAAAAGCTGGAGACCTTCCTGAGCAATCCTACGGCAATGGTGCGCGGAACACGCATGGCCCAGCGGTTCAATAACGCCGAAGAGCGGCGTGCAATCATCGAGTTCCTTGGATCACAATAGGCCTTTGGGACCAGCCTGTTGATGTGGCGGCATTGGCTTTTGTCGGCGCCGCCACTCGGTTGTAGGGAGCGTGAGTAAATTCCAGAAGCCTGCGCCGTATCGCCGGACTTATGCGCCGTATCGATAAATGCAAGCGAACTATCGCGGCTAATTCGATTGCTCTCCGGCTGCTACATAGCATGGGCAGGGAAGCACCTGCGCCCCTCCGCTCAAGGACGAGAAACATATGGCACAGGCAACATTCGACGAGACCCTGATAAAACCCGCCGCTGCCTGGGGCGCAGTCGCGTCCATGGCACTATGCGTCGCTGTGCTGATCGCTTCGGAGTTCATGCCGGTCAGCCTCCTGACGCCGATTGCAAGCGATCTTGGTATGAGCGAGGGGCAGGCTGGACAGACCATCTCGATCTCCGGTCTGTTCGCCGTGATGACCAGTCTCTCCATCGCGGGGTTCACGCGGAACATTGATCGCAAGATCGTCCTGTCATTTTTCTCGCTGCTGCTGATCGTCTCTGGCCTGATCGTGACCTTCGCCCCTAACTATGCGGCTTTGATGGTGGGGCGCGCGCTGCTCGGCATCGCGATCGGCGGATTCTGGTCGATGTCCACCGCCATCGTCATGCGTCTCCTGCCGGAAAGCTCCGTGCCGAAGGGCCTTGCGATGCTGAATGCCGGAAATGCCATAGCTGCCACGATCTCGGCTCCGCTTGGCAGCTTTCTCGGTGATTACATCGGCTGGCGAGGCGCTTTCTTCTTCGTGGTGCCTTTGGCGCTCATTGCGCTCATCGGGCAATGGACGAGCATGCCGTCCCTGCCGCCGCGCCGGCGCCGGGCGACAGGCAACGTTTTCCGGCTCCTGGGACGCCGACAGGTCGCTCTTGGCATGACGGCAATCCTGTTGCTGTTCATGGGACAGTTTGCTCTGTTCACCTATCTGCGGCCGTTCCTTGAGTCTGTCTCGGGTTATTCGGTTTCCGCCCTATCCCTTGTTCTCTTGTTGATGGGGCTGGCCGGTGTCGCAGGAACGTGGTGCATCAGCCGGTTGCTTTCGAAGCGCCTCTATTCGATCGTGATTTCCATTCCCCTTATCATGGCCATGATCGCCCTGCTGCTGATCGCGCTCGGTTCCACCAAGCTTCCGGTTGCTGCTCTGCTGATCGCGTGGGGCTTTTTCGGCACGGCTGCGCCTGTTGGTTGGGGAACGTGGCTGAGCCGGGTCTTGCACGACGATGCCGAGGCTGGTGGAGGCCTTCAGGTTGCGGTCATCCAGTTCGCCATCACGATCGGTGCGGCAGCCGGTGGCCTGCTATTCGATTGGGCGGGTTGGTGGAGTTCGTTCGCCTTCGCCGCCGCCCTTTTGCTTGGGTCCTCGCTGACCGCCTGGGCGGCCTGGTTTGATTGGGAGCATTCAAAATGACACTGCGATCCTCTCGACAACGCGCCGGACTTTGCTCGGCGGCGCTGTCGCCGGCGCCGTACTGCCGCGTCTGGCATGGGCTCAAAACGACACGAACGTGAAGATTCGCATCGCTTTTGCCAGCCATGACTTCACGGCCACGCTCTACGACAACCCATCGGCTCGCGAGCTCTGGTCGATGCTCCCGCTCGACCTGAAGATCGACAATTATGCCAACAACGAGAAAATCGCCTATCTGCCGCGCCTCGAAACGCCGCAATCGCTGTCATCTACAGGTTCTCGGCTGTCACGGTTAGAAACCTGACCGGTTCGGTACTGACGTCGACGTCGATCAGGCCGAGCTTGTTCAAGGCAAGGTCGATCGATCGCCGAGCCTGGATTTCGGGCGCCTGGTCGAGCACGATCGACATGATGCCTTCTCTCAGGTAGTTCCGCGTTCGCGCGGTCAATTCGTGGCCCACCCAGAACACCTGCCGCCCTGCGAGTTCTTTCAATGCCGCCGCGACGGCAATATTGTCGCCGCCGGCGCTGTAGATGCCGATGACGTTCGGATGCCTGCGAAAGGCGTGGCGCAACAATTCCATCGTGTTGTGCTCATCGTCGAAGTCGAACATCACTTCGGTGAAGCGCTGTTCCGCTTCGGCATGCTCGGCGAGATAGGCGGAAAAACCACGGATGCGCTCCTTGTGGTTTTCATAGGCGCCGCTGTGGCACAGCGCGACGAATGCGCCTTTCTTTCCCGTCTGCATGCGCGACATGTAATAGGCAGCCGTCCGGCCGGCGGCATAGTTATCTATACCGACATAAAGCAGGTCCGCAGCCGGACGCGTCATGATCTGGATGACCGGGATGCCGAGTTCGCTCGCCTGCCTCACGCTCTTCAAAACATCCGGATGATCCGGCGCGACGACGATGAGCGCGGACCTGCGGATTTTCGGGTTTGCGATGTAGTGGGCGAAATCCGATGGGTCGTTTTCCCGGGCAAAGGTCCGGTGAACCACAATGCTGTGGTCGAGCGAGGCCGCGATCCGCTCGAACGCCTCGTTCATGCGCGAATAGAAGCTCGTCTCGGGCCGGACGAGGATCACCTCGATCCGGATCAGGCCACGATGCGCCTCCGGCAGGCTGTGCCGGTAGTTGAGCTTGCTCGCGGCAACAAATACCTTCTCCACCGTTTCCGATCGCACGCCGCCGCGGCCATTGACGACCCGCTCTACCGTTGCCGTGCCAACGCCTGCTTCGCGGGCGACATCCCTCAAGGTCACTTTTGCCATCGAACACCTCTCTTATGGAGGGCAGCTCAGCATTCGTGAGGCGAAAGGTCAAATGATCAAATTTGATCAAGGAAGCTTTGGGCGACGGCGAAAGCCGGCGGTATTCTGACGCCAGTTCGGGAGGAAAATCGGAGTCCGAATCCCGGACCAAAGATCATCCAACGCCGCGATCGCGGCGAGCCGGATGACGGAGGAGCACCCATGAAGATCGCACTCGACCCCTATATGCATCGCCATCTTAACCTGCGCGATCTCTGCCGGAAGGCAGCAGAGCTCGGCTACGACCATATCGAGCTTTCGCCGCGCGACGATTTTCTTCCCTGGTGGGTGCGCCCGCGCGCACACAACGAGCGGATCGCCGAATTCAAATCGGCGCTCAAGGGCCACGGCGTTAAGCTCGCCTCGATCCTGCCGATGTATCGCTGGGCGAGCCCGCATGAGGACGAGCGCCAGGCGGCGGTGCGTTATTGGAAGGAGGCGATCCAAGTCGCCGTCGAGATGGGCTGCGACACGATGAATTCGGAATTCGGCCGCGGCCCATCGCCGGACCGCAGCCATCGCTCGAATTGCTGCGGCGGCATGCATACCCACGAGCACAGCGAAGCGGCCTGGTGGCGCTCAATGGAAGAGCTCGTGCCGGTGTTTGAAAAGGAGGGCGTGACGCTCAACATGGAGCCGCATCCGGAGGACTGGTGCGAAACGCTGCATCCGGCGATCGACATGCTGAAGACCATCGGCTCGAAAAATGTCCGCTTTCTCTATTGCGCCCCGCATACGTTCTATTTCGGTGACGACATGGCGAAGATGATCCGTGACGCGGGTCCGCTGATTGCCCATGTCCATGTGGCGGATACCTATAATCACAAGGCATCCTCGGGCCTGCGCTATATCATCAACCCGCCCGGCGCAAAGGTGACGATCCATCAGCACATGGACATGTACCAGGGCGAGATCAATTGGGACGTCTTCTTCTCGTCGCTCGCCGAGGTCGGTTTCGACGGGATCATCACAGCTTGCGTCTTCGGCTGGGAGGAGCGTGCGGATGATTCCGGCCGCTTCATGCGCGCCGAGATTCAGAAATACGTCGACAAATACTGGCCGGCCAAGCGCGCATAAGCGCGGCTCGCCCGATATCATCGACATTCGACAGGGATTGCCCCGTGACCATCACCATTACGACAGCCCCATGCTGCTGGGGCGTGGACGACATCAACAATCCGAACCTGCCCGCCTGGGAGCGCGTGTTCGACGAGGCGGCGGCCGCCGGCTATGGCGGCCTCGAGCTCGGCCCCTATGGCTATGTGCCGCTCGATTCCGAACGCGTGGCGAAGGCGCTTGACGAGCGCAAACTCTTCATCGTCGCCGGCACGATCTTCGACGACCTCGTCTCGCCGGAGAACCAGGCCAAGCTTTTGCGCCAGACGGATGAAATCTGCGCCGTCATCACGAAGTTGCCGCAGCCGGAGCAGGTCCCCCGCCAACGGTTTAAGACGCCGTATCTCACGGTCATGGACTGGGGGCACGACGAGCGGGATTTCTCCGCCGGTCACTCCGGCCGGGCACCGCGGCTCTCGGACGAAGCCTGGAGCGACATGGTTGCCAACATCAAGGCTATCGCGGAGCTCGCTGCTAGCCGCTACGGCGTGCGCGCCGTCATCCATCCGCATGCTGGCGGCTATATCGAGTTCGCCGACGAGATCGAGCGGATCGCAAGGGACGTGCCGGCGCACGTCGCCGGCTTCTGTATCGATACCGGTCACACCTATTATGCGGGCATGGACCCGGTTGGGACGCTTGGGAAATATGCCGATCGCCTCGACTATGTGCATTTCAAGGATATCGACGAGAAGGTCTTCCGGCGCGTGCTCGGCGAGAATATCCGCTTCTTCGAAGCCTGCGCCCAGGGCGTCATGTGCCCAATCGGCCGGGGCGTCATCGACTATCCGGCCGTCAAGCGGGTCCTCGATGAGATCGGCTACCAGGGCTTTATCACCGTGGAGCAAGAGCGCGATCCCTTGAGCGTCGCCGGGAGTCACCAGGACGTGAAGGAAAGCCGCGACTATCTGCGATCGGTCGGGTTCTAGAGCATCCCGCTTTCAAACGGAACCGCTGGAAGCGGACAAGATGCTCTAGAATCTAGAGTGCTAGAGCGTCCTTTGTGCGTTCACTTGAACGCACGGCGCTCTAGACCGCGATCCAAATAAACATCAGGAACACAACAATGTCAGGGAAGAAGAGAAAGCCGATCCGCTGGGGCATGGTCGGCGGAGGACGGGGCAGCCAGATCGGCTATATTCATCGCTCGGCCGCGCTCCGGGACAATACTTTCGAGCTGGTAGCCGGCGCCTTCGACATCGATCCGGAACGCGGCCGCGCCTTCGGCGCCGAGCTTGGGCTTGATGAGGGGCGGAGCTACCCGGATTATCTGGCGATGTTCGCGGCCGAGGCCAAACGGGATGACGGTATTGAGGCGGCTTCCATCGCCACACCGAACAACACCCATTTCGCCATCTGCAAGGCTGCTCTCGAGCATGACCTGCACGTCGTTTGCGAAAAGCCGCTCTGCTTTACCGTTGCCGAGGCGGAAGAGCTGAAGGCGCTGTCAGAGGCGCGGGGCCGCATCGTTGGCGTGACCTACGGCTATGCCGGCCACCAGATGATCGAGCAGGCGCGAGCCATGGTGAAGAACGGCGACCTCGGCGATATTCGCGTCGTGAACCTGCAGTTCGCGCATGGCTTCCACACTGCGCCGGTCGAGGAGCAGAACCCTTCGACGCGCTGGCGGGTGGACCCGAAATTCGCCGGTCCGAGCTATGTGCTGGGCGATGTCGGCACGCACCCGCTCTACATATCGGAGGTCATTCTCCCCCATCTGAAGGTCAAGCGGCTGATGTGCGTGCGCCAGAGCTTCGTCAAAAGCCGGGCACCGCTGGAAGACAATGCGGTGACCTTGATGGAATACGACAACGGCGCCATCGCGACCGTCTGGTCGAGCGCCGTCAATGCGGGCTCGATGCATGGGCAGAAAGTCCGCATCATCGGATCGAGGGCCAGTATCGAGTGGTGGGATGAGCGGCCGAACCAGCTCTTCTACGAGATCCAGGGCGAACCTGTCCGCATTCTCGAACGGGGCATGGATTATCTCTATCCGCAAGCCCGCATCGACGACCGTATTGGCGGCGGCCATCCGGAGGGACTGTTCGAAGCCTGGGCCAATCTCTATCGCCGCTTTGGTTTTGCTATCAGCGGCGACCGCGGGTTCGCTTTAACTGACACCGGGGACCTGATTTTTCCCGGGATCGAGGCAGGCCTCGAGGGCGTCCGCTGGGTTGAAAATTGTGTCCGGTCCGCCGACGCCGGCGGTGTCTGGGTGGATTACAGCTCGTAAATCGGACCGAATGCGGTCACGGCGCGGCGCCGAAGAAGGTGAGGCGCGTCAACAGGACGTAATTGGCTTCCGACACCATCAGCGCCACGAAAACCAGCACCAGCGCGGGCGGCAACAAAATGGCGTAAATCAGCGCCAGCCGCTCCCAGGCCATATGCATGAAGACCGCTACGATGAGGCCGGCCTTGAGCATCATGAAAAGCAGGATCAAAGACCAGCGAAGATATCCTTCGAGCCCGAGATAGTCGACGAGATAGGAAAAAGCGCTGAGGACGAAGAGCAGTCCCCAGACCACAAGATAGAGCGCGATCGGGTGTTGCTGTTGTTCCGCATGTGCTGCTGCCGTCGCCATGGCGCTCTCCTCACCACAAATAAAAGAAGGCGAAAATGAAAACCCAGACCAGATCGACGAAGTGCCAGTAGAGTCCGGTTATTTCGACGATCTCGTAATGACCCTTGCGGCTGGTGAAGAAGCCTCGTCTTTCCGTGTCGAAGTCGCCGCGCCAGACTTTGCGGGCGATAATCAGCAGGAAGATGACGCCGATCGACACATGGGTGCCGTGAAAGCCCGTGATCATGAAGAAGGTGGAGCCGAACTGCGGCGCTCCCCACGGATTGCCCCAGGGCCGCACGCCTTCGGCGATCAGCTTCGACCATTCGAAGGCCTGCATGCCGACGAAGGTGGCACCGAAAAGGGCGGTCAGGAGCATCAGCGCGGCGGTCTTGCGCCGGTCGCGACGATAGCCGAAATTGACCGCCATCGCCATGGTGCCGCTGCTCGAAATCAGCACGAAAGTCATAATGGCGATCAGGATCAGCGGCACATGGACGCCGCCGATTTCCAGGGCAAAGACCTCGCTCGGATTCGGCCAGGGAACGGCGGTCGACATGCGTGCCGACATGTAAGCGACCAGGAAGCAGCCGAAGATGAAGGTGTCGCTCAGCAGAAAGATCCACATCATGGCCTTTCCCCAGGAGACATTTTTGAAGGCTCTCTGGTCGGAAGCCCAATCGGCGGCGAGGCCGGTCAACCCGGCCGGGCGGGGCAGAGTTTCGACATCGGAAGGCTTCAAAGGTGCGGACATCTCGTGGGTTCCTATGTCAGCAATTGGCGGCAGAAATCGACGACGTCGCCCGCCCAGCCGGAGAAGAGCGCGAAAAGAACCAGCCAGACGGCCAGCATGAAATGCCAGTAAGTGGCGCAGAGACCGATCGACAGGCTGCTCCCGCGATCGATCGGAACGTCCCAGGCGCGTAACGTTACCCTGCCAAGAGCGATGAGGCCGCCGACGATATGCAGCCCGTGCATGCCGGTGATCATATAGAAGAAGCTGTTGGCAGGATTATCGGCCAGCAGATAGCCGGCGGCGGAAAGCTGGCGCCAGGCGAAAACCTGCCCGACGAGAAAGGCAAGGCCGGTTGCGAAGGCGACGAGCAGACTGGTGCGCGCCGCCTCCTGCCGTTGCCGCTCGGTTTCGGTCTTCGCCCATTGCAAAGCAATACTGCTTAGAACCAGCACGCCGGTGTTGATCCAAAGCATGCGGGGAAGTGGCAGTGCTCCCCAATCGGAGGATTCCGCGCGCATGAAATAGGCGCTGATGAAGAGCGTAAACAGCGAGCCGACGACGGCTAAGAAAACGCCGAGGCCGATCTTTGCCGCGGGTATGGGCTCGCCAGCGTTTCGCCGGTCGAGAGCATGGCCGACTTCCAGCCAAGGTTTGGAGGCCAAGCGCTGCTGCGCCAGCCACCAGCCAATGATGATGGCAATGACTGCGAGGAAGACCAGCACGGCATTCATGTCGCGACCTCGTGGCTCGGCCGGTCGGTAGGCGGGTGGTTCTGCGGGATGAAGTCCTCAGGTGCGCCCGGCACGCTGTAATCATAGGCCCAGCGGTAGACGACCGGCAGTTCCTTGCCCCAATTGCCATGGGGCGGCGGCGTCTCCGGGGTCTGCCATTCGAGTGTCGTCGCCCGCCAGGGATTGCCGCCGGCCTCGCGCCCATGGCGAAGGCTCCAGACCAGATTGAACAGAAAGACGATCTGGGCGGCGCCGACGATGAGCGCCACGACGCTGATGAAGGCGTTGAGGCTTTGGACCGATTCCGGCACGAACGTCGTCTCGCCGAGTTCGTGGTAACGGCGGGGAACACCGATGAGGCCCAGATAGTGCATGGGGAAGAAGATCGCATAGGCGCCGAGGAAGGTGATCCAAAAATGCAGTTGGCCGAGCGCCTCGTTGAGCATGCGTCCCGTGACCTTCGGATACCAATGGTAGATCGCACCGAAGATGACGAGAATAGGCGCAACGCCCATGACCATGTGGAAATGCGCGACGACGAACATCGTGTCGGAAAGCGGAATGTCGACCACGACATTGCCCAGGAAGAGGCCGGTCAGCCCGCCGTTCACGAAAGTAACGATGAAAGCGAGTGCGAACAGCATCGGCAAAGTCAGGTGAATGTCGCCGCGCCAGAGCGTCAACACCCAATTATAGACCTTGATCGCCGTCGGCACGGCGATGATCAGTGTCGTGGTGGCGAAGAAGAAGCCGAAATACGGGTGCATGCCACTGACATACATATGGTGCGCCCAGACAACGAAGGAGAGACCGCCGATAACCACGATCGCCCAGACCATCATGCGGTAGCCGAAGATATTCTTGCGCGCATGTGTGCTGATGAGATCGGAAACAATGCCGAAGGCGGGCAGGGCGACGATGTAGACTTCGGGATGACCGAAGAACCAGAAAAGGTGCTGGAACAGGATCGGGCTGCCGCCGCCATATTGAAGCTGCTCACCCATTTCGACGATCGCGGGCATGAAGAAGCTCGTGCCGAGCAGCCGGTCGAAGAGCATCATGACGCAGGCGACGAAAAGGGCGGGGAAGGCAAGCAGCGCCATTACGGTTGCCGTGAAGATGCCCCAGACGGTCAGCGGCAGGCGCATTAAAGTCATGCCCCGCGCGCGGCCCTGGAGCACCGTCACGACATAGTTGAGGCCGCCCATGGTGAAGCCAATGATGAAGATGATCAATGAGGAGAGCATCAGGATGATGCCCCAGTCCCTTCCGCCCGGCGTGCCGGAGAGGACCGCCTGCGGCGGATAGAGTGTCCAGCCGGCGCCGGTCGGACCGCCGGGAGCGAAGAAACTTGCGACGAGGACGAGGACCGCGACCAGATAGATCCAGTAGCTCAGCATGTTGGCGTAGGGGAACACCATGTCGCGCGCGCCGACCATCAACGGGATGAGATAGTTGCCGAAGCCGCCGAGGAACAGCGCTGTCAGCAGATAGATCACCATGATCATGCCGTGCATGGTGATGTACTGATAGTAACGTTCGGCATCGACCAGTTCGAACGTGCCGGGAAAACCGAGCTGCAGGCGCATCAGCCAGGACAGCACCAGCGCGACCATGCCGATGGCGATCGCCGTCATCGAATATTGGATGGCGATGACTTTTGCGTCCTGGCTGAAGACGTATCGCGTCCACCAGCTATGCGGATGATATAGCTCAACATCCTCGACTTCGGGAGGCGGAAGTGCCTCGCCAATACCGGACCGGACGTCGACCATCGTGTTTCCTCCCAGTTGCTCCCCGGCGTCTCCTACTGCGCCGCTATGGCTCCCGCCGTATCTGCGGCCGGGCTCCCTTCAGACGATGCGGTCAATTGTGAAAAGGTCTGCTGCTCGGCGAGCCAGGCCTGATAATCCTCCTCGGTGTCGACCACCACCGTGCCACGCATTTGCGGGTGGCCGACGCCGCAAAGCTCGGCGCAGAGAATCTCGAAAGTTCCGGTCCGCGTCGGTGTGAGCCAGAAATAGGTCACCATGCCCGGCACCATATCCATCTTGGCGCGAAATTCCGGCACGTAGAAATCGTGCAGCACATCGACTGAGCGCAGCAACAGCTTCACCGGCTTGCCGATCGGAAGGTGAAGCTCGCCGCCCTCAATGATGAGATCGTCGAGGGCGGCCGCGTCGTTGCGGTTGAGACCCAGCGTATTTTCGGGAGTAACATCGCGTGTCTCGGACGTGCCGAGCTTTCCGTCGGCTCCGGGAAGCCTAAAGCTCCACAACCATTGCTGGCCGATCACTTCGGCCTCGGTGGCCTCCGGTGGAACGGTGACGAACTGATTCCAGACAAATAGGCCAGGCGCCAGCATTGCGATGACGCCGACCGTCGTGCTCATCGCCAGCCAGCCTTCGAGCTTCTTGTTTTCGGGTTCATAATGGGCCTGATTGCCCGGCCGATGCCGGAAGCGGAAAACGCAATAGGCCATGAAAAGGACGACGGCGACGAAAACTAGGCCGGTAATCCAAAAGGTTATGATGATCGTATTGTCGATGTAATTCCAGTTGGAGGCAATTGGTGTCCACCACCAGGGACTCAACAAATGGAACAACACTGATCCGACAGCTACCAACACCAGAATCACTACCACGGCCATTTCTTGTCCCTCCTCGCCGTGATCGGCCGTGGGCATGAATACGCAATCCGCAGAGTTCCGATCACAATTATTGCACGAACGGAAAATACTGGCAATTCGCGGGAAAGCGGCCCCCGGGGCAGGCCATCTCCCTGCGATGCCTATTTGGGATATTGTTTGAGATAAGCGATCAGGTTGGTGATCTCGTCTTCCTTCTTCAGGCCAGGAAAGACCATCTTCGTTCCCTTCACCTTAGCCCTCGGATTTTGGAGATAGTCGCGAAGCGCCGCCTCATCCCAGACGAGCCCCTCCTCGCCCGCTTTGACCATTGCCGGCGAATAACGGAAATCGGGGTGGGTTCCGGCGGTCCTGCCGAGAACGCCCTTGAGAGAGGGACCCACCTTGTTGGTATCCTCCTCGACCACGTGGCAGGTCGCGCATTTCTTGAACACCACCGCACCGGCTTCGGCATCGCCCTCCTGGGCGAGGGCGGCAACGGGACAGAGTAAGAGTGCCGAAAAAGAGAAGGCAACAACAGAATTTTGCATGACACTTCCTCAATGTCGCCGGGCGCGGGGCAAGGAAGACTATCGTCAAATCGTGGTTTTGGCGGTGCTTGCTTCTCTGAATAGTGGCGCGCCGGGGCGGGTTGATACCTGTGACAGAAGAAAAGCTAGTCCTTGCCGGACAGAAGTCAATTGCCCTGGAAACCAGCGTAATCAGTTAAAAAACAAGCTGAAGCGACAATTTCGCCCGTCTCGTGCCGCCACCTTGCGCCTCTTTCCTAGCTTGCTTCATGTTCAGATGCGTTTGCCCTCGGCGTCGAAGAAATGCAGCGAGTATGCCGGAAAGCGAACCGGTATCGAACCGGAGGCCGTCAGATAGGAGCGGTCGTTCGTAAAGGCCTTGAAGCTCGCTCGCCCCAGCGATAGGTGCAGAATGATGCCGAAGCCGGTGGGTTCGACAAGTTCGACGGTCGCGAGAAGCGTATCCGGCCCGTGGCCGGCGAGCACGACATGTTCCGGACGAATGCCAAGCGTTGCCTTGGCATTGTTCGCAAGCGGTGCAGGCGTGTCGAGTGGAATGCCGATCCCGCCCGTTATCTCGAAGCGAGGCGTGGCGTCGGCATGATAGGTGCCTTCGAAGAAGTTCATGCCTGGCGAACCAATGAAGCCGGCGACGAAGAGATTGGCAGGTCGATCGTAGAGGTCGAGCGGGCTTCCGACCTGCTGTACAAGGCCGGCATTCATCGCGACGATGCGGTCTGCGAGGGTCATCGCCTCGATCTGGTCGTGTGTCACGTAGATCGAGGTGGCGCCGAGATCCTTGTGCAGCTTCTTGATCTCGGCGCGCATCTGCTCGCGCAGGCGGGCATCGAGGTTGGACAGCGGCTCGTCGAAGAGAAAGGCTTTTGGCTGACGGACGATGGCGCGTCCCATGGCGACGCGCTGCCGCTGACCGCCCGAAAGCGCCCTGGGCCGGCGTTCCAAGAGACGCTCGAGCCCGAGCTTGGCCGCGGCGCCGGCGACAACGGCGGCAATCTTCTCTCTGGGCGTCTTACGAAGCCGGAGGCTGTAGCTCATATTCTTTGCGACCGACATGTGCGGATAAAGCGCATAGGACTGGAATACCATGGCGATGTCGCGGTCCTTCGGCGCAAGCTCGTTGACGCGCTTGCCGGCGATGCGGATCTCGCCCGCGGTCACGCTTTCCAGTCCGGCTATCATGCGCAGGAGCGTTGACTTGCCGCAGCCGGACGGGCCGACGAGCACGACGAATTCACCGTCGCGGATCTTGAGATCGACGTCGTGCAGCACCGGGTGGATGCCATAGGACTTCTGGATGTTGGCGATATCGATGGAAGCCATGGGTAACCCTCAGCCCTTGACCGCGCCGGCCGTGAGGCCCTGGACGAGATAGCGTTGAATGAGCAGGAAGAACAGGCAGGCGGGGATCAGCGCCAGCACACCGGCGGCCATCATCTGACCGAAATCGACCGAGAATTTCGAGACGAAAGACAGAAGCCCGACCGGGAAGGTTGCCTGCTCGTTGCCTGAGATCAGCATCAGCGAGAAGAGCAGTTCGCTCCAGGCGGCGGTGAAGACGAAGCCGAGCGTCGCGGCGATGCCGGGCAGCGTCAGCGGCAGGATGATCTGGCGAAAGGCGACAAACTGCGTGGCGCCGTCGATCATCGCCGCCTCTTCCAGATCCTTCGGAATGCCGTCGAAGAAGGACTGCATCAGGAACGTAGCGAAGGGCACGTTGAAGGCGCTGTAGACGATGACGAGCCCGGTGAGGCTGTTGGTGAGCCCAAGCGGCGACAGGATCTTGAAGATCGGCGCGACCAGCATCACCAGCGGGAACATTTGCGTCAGCAGCATCAGCGTGACGAGCCAATACTTGCCGCGGAAGCGAAACCGCGAGAGCGCATAGCCGGAGAGCGAAGCGAGGACGGTCACGACAACGGCGGTCGAGCCGGAGACGATCAGGCTGTTGCGGAAGAAGACTGGAAAGGCGCTGTGCCTCAGCACGAAATTGAAATGTTCGAGGCTTGCGCGCGATGGCCACAGGCGAATGCCTTCAGAATAGAGCAGATCGTTCGGAGTAACCGCGACCTTGAGCAGCCAAAATAAGGGAAGGAGCGCGAAGGCGATATAGACCAGGATCGCCAGACGATGCGCAACGGTGAGAAGGGCTGGTTTGGCGCGCATCGGTTTCAATCCTTGCTCAGCAGCCACTGCCGCAGGATGACGATCAGCAGCGAATAGGCGAGGAGCAGCGCCAAGAGCACCAGCGCGATCGCCGAGGCGTAACCGAAATCGAGCCGCTTGAATGCCTGGGTGAAGATGTAGCTGGCGACGATCTGCGTCCGATCCGCCGGGCCGCCATTGGTCATGACGATGATGAGATCGGCGAAATTCGAGATCCAGACCGTGCGCAGGAGAATGGTGATCGCGATCGTCGGCGCGAGAAAGGGAAGCGTGATCGAGAGAAAGCGCTGGAAGGCGCCGGCGCCGTCGATGCTAGCGGCTTCGTAGAGGTCGCGCGGGATCGCCTGCAGCGCGGCGAGCAGAGTGATCGCGAAGAAGGGAATGCCCCACCAGATATTGGCAATGATCGGTCCCCACATCGCGAGTTGCGGATCAGAAAGGATGTTGACCGGCTGGCTCATCAGCCCGAGTGCATAAAGCCAATGCGGCAGCGGTCCGACGACGGGATTGAAAAGCCAGGCCCAGTTGAGGCCGGCGAGGAAACTCGGCACTGCCCAGGGCAGGAAAACGAGTGCCTGGGCGACGGCGCGGCCGTGAAAGGGCTTGTCGAGCAAGAGAGCCAGGATGAGGCCGAAAGCGAACTGGAGAAGGACGGACGCGCCGGTCCACCAGAGCGTGTTGCGCAGAGACCGGAAGAAGGCCTGGTCCTGCGAGAGCGCCCAGAAGTGATCGAGACCAATGAAGGCACCTGAGAAGGGGTTCAGGAGCTGGACATCGCGAAAGGCATAGGAGACACCAAGCACCAGCGGCACCAGCATCACGGTGACGATCAGGATCAGTGCCGGCGCGCTGTAGAGATAGGGTGCCGAGGCATCCGCGATGCGCTTCATAAGCGGCGGGCGGATTGCGGATATGCCTTCATGGCGTGCGGCATAGGCCATCGGTCAGAATTCCCCTTCGTGGCTGCCTGCTGCGGCGTGTTTATTGTCAGTTGCGGGAGGGAGGGCGGCTGTGTGAACCGCCGCCCTCCTGAACATTTTACTTCTTGTTCGCCAGGTATTTCTGCTGCGCTTTCGTCAGGTAGTCCGCCCATTGGTTGGCGAGCTCTTCCGGAGTGATGTCGCCGAGGAGTGCTTCCTGGCTCGTCTTGATCGCCAGCGAGTCCTTGAAGAAGGCAAATTCTTCGAGGTAGGTCGGCATGACCGTCGGAATGACGTCCTTATCGGCAAGTTCGTCGAACCAGCCCTTGAATTGCGGGCTCGAATAGAAGGGGTCCTTCTCGGCCGACTTGTGGACGGGTAGCGCGCCTGTGCGCTTGTTCCACTCGATGTTGCCCTCCGGACCCTCGAGAGTTTCGATCAGCTTCCAGGAGAGATCCTTGTTCTGGCTTGCGGAAAGCATCGACCAGCCGGCGTAGCCGATGGTGGGAAACGTCTTGCCGCTCGGCCCCTTCGGCATGGCAGTGACGCCGAAGTCTTCCGACTTCATGCGCTGAGCAATCGCGATCAGCGCATCCGGATCCTGATCGAGGAAGGCGCAGGTACCGCTGTAGAAGCCGGCAACGATTTCGTTGAAGCCCCAGTTGACGCTGTCCTTCGGCGCGAGGCCCTTCTTATAGAGGTCGATCACCCAGGTCAGGCCCTTGATCCAGCCCTCGCTGTTCATCGTCGAGGTGCCGTCCTCGTTGAAGAACTTGTTGTCTCCGGCCATCGTGGCGCCGAACATCACCCAGCCGTTCAGGCCGCCCGGGCCGCCGCGCAGGCAGTAGCCGGCTTTGCCGGGAAGTTTGGAAACGGCTTCGGACGCCTTGACGAAATCGTCCATCGTCTTCGGAGGCTCCGCAACACCGGCTTCCGCGAGGAGCTTCTTGTTGTAGAACATCGCCCGGAGATAGAAGCCGTAGGGCAGCATATAGGCGGTGTCGTTGACATCGCGGCCGAGCTCGAGCGCGCGTTCGGTCAGGCCGGACGTGTGCTCCCACTTGGAGAGGTAGGGCTCAAGACTCTCGAGCATGCCGTTGTTGGCATAGAGTGAGAGCCATGTATCCGGCATTTCCATCACGTCCGGGATTTCCCCGGCTGAGACCATGGTGGCGAATTTCTGGAAGGCTTCGCCCCAGGGCAACGATATGACTTCGACGGTCGTTCCGGGATTTGCCGCCTCGAATTTGGCGACGATCGACTTCAGCGTTTCGGTGCGCTCCGGGCTGGTGATGACCTCGACGAGCTTCAGCCTGGTGTCGGCAAGCGCGCTGCCGGCCATCAGTGTGGCAAGCAGGGTGGCTGTGATCAGTTTCCTCATTTTCAGTTCCCCTTTTCTTCAGGTGGTTACGTCAGCCTACCGAAGCGGCTATCGCCGCTTCGAGATCGCTCCAGAGGGCCTCCGTTCCCTCCAGGCCGACATGGAGCCGTACCGACCGCGGCGAGATGCCGAAGGCCGCCGCGGAATTGGGCTGGGCTTTCTGTGCCAAGACGACTTCACCCGGCACGACGAGGCTTTCGTGGCCGCCCCAGGACACGCCGAGCTTGAAGAGTCGCAGGTGATCGGCGAAGCGGCGGATGTCGACGCCTTCGCGGAAGATGAAAGAGAAGAGGCCGGACGTGCCTGAGAGCCCCGGCGGCAGATGATTGCCGAGGCCGGGGTGGCAGACTGCTTCGACCAGCGGATGATCCAGTAGGTGCTTCGCGACGGCGAGCGCCGAGCGCTCATGCGCCTTCATCCGGACGGGCAGGGTGCGCAGGCCTCGGATCAACAGCCAGGCATCGAAGGGTGAGAGCTTGCCGCCAAGATAGGGATAGGCCTCGGAGCGTATGCGGCCAATCAGTTCCCTTGAGCCGGCGACGACGCCGGCAACGACATCGCTGTGGCCGCCGAGATATTTCGAAGCCGAATGGATGATGAGATCGACGCCGAGCGAGATCGGCTGTTGGAAAACCGGGCTCGCCCAACTGTTGTCGATGACGGTGACGATGTCCTGCGCCTTGGCAAGCGCGGCGAGGGCCGCGACATCATGCGTGTCCATCACCCAACTCGTCGGACTTTCCATGTAGAAGAGCTTGGCACCGGGAAGCGCCTTTGCCACTGCCTCCTGGTCGCGGCCGTCGACATAGGTGACTTCGACCCGCATGCGTTTCAGATGCGTTCCGAACAGGCGGAAGGCATCAGGATAGACATGGTTCACGGCGACGATGCGGTCGCCCGGCTCGACGAAGGAAAGAACGGTAGAGGAGATCGCTGACATGCCGCTGGCAAAGCCGATGGCATCGTCGGCGCCCTCGAGTTTCGCCAGCATCTCTTCGAACATCCGCACCGTCGGGTTGAGGCCGCGGGTATAGATCGGCCGCACGCGCTCGCCCCGATAGGAGGCGATCATCTCGTCATAGTCCTTGAAAGTGAAGAGCGAGGTCTGGACGATCGGCGGCACGACAGCGTCGAAAGCGTTCCCTTCGTCATGCGCGACGATCAGCGAGGCTGCATCGAACGGATCGAAGCCGTCATTCATTTGGACATTTCCTTGATGTCTTCCTCGACGATCGCGAGGATTTTCAATGTTTCGTCGCGCGCAGCGTCCGGGTCCTGCGCCGCAATCGCGTTGAAGAGCGTGCGGTGAAAGGGAAAGGAGCGCCGCGCGAAATCCGGCCGGTCGAAGGGTTTCTCCCAGAAGCGTTCGAAAGCTTCGCGCATCTGCTCGAGAAGCTGGCGAAAGAGCGGATTGTGGGTGGCGTCATAGATCGCCAGATGGAAGGCGAGGTCTTCCGGCCCGGAGGTGCCCTTGGCGATATGGACGCGCTCCATCTCGTTGAGCTTCGTCTCGATATTGATGAGGTCTGCATCCGACCGCCGGCGGGCGGCCACCATTCCCGCTTCCGCCTCGATGCCGCGCCGGACTTCGAGCGTCTGCAAGAGGGCGTCGCGAAGATGCCGGGTATCGAGCGTCAGCGGCATGTGAATGGTCGCGCCGGAAATGGCGCGCAGCAGATAGGTGCCGCTGCCCTTGCGTGCCTCGACGACCCCGAGCGCCTGGAAGTGGCTGAGCACTTCGCGGACCGTGGACCGCCCGACAGCCAGTGCTGCCATCAGTTCGCGTTCCGCTGGAAGCCGGTCGCCCGGCTGCAGACCCGATCCCTGGATGTAATCGGCAAGGGCGGCGATCACCTGCTGCGCCCGGTCCGCCGGGGGCAGGGGCAGAAGCGTCGCTTTGTCCCGCTGATGCATCTGGCTCTCCCCACAGCCAAATTGGTCTGACATCTGAGCAATATGCCGGCGACAAATCCGCCGGTCAAGCGGCAAATGCGTATTGGTCGTGCGAATGGGAACGGAGCATGGCAGGCCTGCACCCGCACCCGAACATGCATCTTGACGGTCCGCCCCATGGGGCGCGATATCGGTTCAAAGGAGGCGCGGACATGAGATTCATAGCCTTTGGCGTCCTTGGTCTAGCTTTGGCCGCGACCAGCTTCGGTCCTTTGACGGGCGACGCGAACGCCCAGATGCGAACAGGGAAGGGCGAGTATTACAGCGGCATCACGCGCAAGCCCTGGCCGAGCTATCTCTATTTCTGGATTACCGGCCGTAACGACGGGGCAGCCTATGGTGCGCCTGCAAGGAAGCGCGCGGTCGAAAGCAAGCGATTGCCGAGGGACAACAGCAAGTAGGATTTGCGATATGTCTCTCGATGCGGATCCAAGCGCGGGCTGGCGGGAGCAGTACGGCCGTATGATGGCAAAGAGACAGACATCCTATGCCGGCGATGGCAGCTATCCGACGAGCTACTATGCGGCATCCCGAAATATCGTTCGCACGCCCGTCAAGCTTGCGGGCCGGGTCGAAACCGACATCTGCGTCGTCGGTGCCGGCTATTCCGGCCTGTCGACCGCCATCCATCTCGCCGAAAAGGGCTACAAGGTCATCGTGGTCGAAGGCGCGCAGGTGGGATGGGGCGCCTCGGGGCGCAACGGCGGTCAGATCGTCAACGGCCTCAACGCCAGCCTTTCCACCATCCAGCGCAGCTATGGCGAAGACGCTGCCCGCTTCATTGGCGAGCTGGTGCAGGAAGGCGGTCGCATCATCCGCCGGCTCGTCAGCCAGTACCAGATCGACTGCGACCTGAAGCCCGGCAACATCTACGCCGCCTATACCGGTGCGCATATGAAGGAGCTCGAGGCCAAGCAGGCACTCTGGCGCAAATACGGGATGGACGACCATCAGCTTCTCGACGGTGAGGCGCTGCGCAAGCTCGTCAATTCCGAGGTCTATTGCGGCGGCATGCTGGATAGCACCGGTGGTCACATGCACCCGCTTAATCTGGTGCTCGGCGAGGCGCGTGCTTTCGAAGGGCTGGGCGGCACGATCTATGAAGCGTCGCCGATAACCCGTGTGAATCACGAGGCAGTGCGGCCGACCGTCCATACGCAAGAGGGCGAGATCTCGGCGCGCATCGTCGTGCTCTGCGGCAATGCCTATCTTGGTGGCGCGGTGCCGAAGCTCGTCTCGCGCGTCATGCCCGTTTCGACGCAAATGATCACCACCGCTCCACTTCGCGAGGAACTCGCCCAGTCGCTGATCCCGAGCGATATGTGCGTGGAGGACGTACGCTACATCCTCGACTATTTCCGGCTATCCGCCGACAAACGGATGATCTTCGGCGGCGGCACTGTCTATGGCGGCACCGATCCGGCGGACGTCGTCGCCAAGCTCCGGCCCAATCTCGACAAGGTCTTCCCGCGCCTCAAGGGCGTGAAGATCGACTATGCCTGGAGCGGCAACTTCGCGCTCTCCTTCACGCGCGTGCCGCAGATGGGCCGCCTGGGCGCCAATACCTATTTCGCCCACGGCTATAGCGGCCACGGCGTCACCGGTTCGCATCTCTTCGGCCGCACGCTTGCCGAGGCGATCGATGGCGATACGTCGCGTTTCGATGTCTTCGAGAAACTGCCTTGGTATCCCTTCCCCGGCGGGCGCATGTTCCGTGCGCAATATTCGACGATCGGTTCCTGGTGGTATTCGTTCAAGGATGCCGTCGGCTGGTAGATGCTGCATGGTTTTTGTCGCTCCCGACTTAAGGAACCATGCAGCAGGCACACGTTTCCCTCTCAAATCGATTCCGCACCGAACGATCATGCGCTAGAATTTTTCGGTCGCTGGCCCGGCCCCCGCCGACGACGTCCGAATGGGGCGGGATATCGCGTTCTTCTGCGCACCCGACGATCTACTGCCGTGCGTTCCTCGGCCCGGAATAAATACAGATCGCGGCAAATGCGACACGCGAACAATCCTATCAGCGGTCTCTGACCGAAAATGCGCCAACGCCATGGAGCGTCTCCAGTGCCGACAAGACGACGGGAACCCGAATAGCCGCAGTCCATCAGGGAGGTCGGAACATGTTCATACGGTTCGGTTATGAGATCGGGATTGATTGTCCGCAGCCGACGCCGATGATGACCTATCTTTCCATCGTACCCGAACGGCGCGGCGATATCGTCGGCGAGCGCGGGCCGGTTGTGTCACCGATCGTGCCGATGGAGGAAATCACCGATCCGCATGGCAATACCTGCCTGCGCATGGTTCTGCCCGAGGGGGAGACCAAGCTCAGCTATGACGCGGTGATCAAGGACGAGGGAAGGCTCGACGCCTCCGACCCGCTGGCTGAAGCGGTGCCGGTCGAAAAGCTCCCGCCCGCCTGGCTGCCCTATCTTTCCGCCAGCCGATACTGCGAGACCGATCGATTGAGTGCGCTTGCCTGGAAGCTCTTCGGCGACGTGCCGGCGGGGTGGCAGCGTGTGGAGGCGATCTGCGACTATGTGCACGATCGCCTGGTCTTCAGCTACGGCTATGCGCAGATAATGCGCACGGCGCTGGAAGCGCATGAGGACCGGCTGGGCGTCAGCCGCGACTATGCGCATCTCGCCATCGCCTTTTGCCGCTGCATGAACATGCCGGCCCGTTACGTCAACGGCTACATGGCCGATATCGGCGTGCCGGAGAGTCCGGCGCCGATGGACTTCAATGCCTGGTTTGAAGTCTTTGTCGGCGATCGCTGGTACACGTTCGACGCCAAGAACAATGCGCGGCGCGCCGGCCGCATCCCGGTTGCGCGCGGCCGCGACGCCGCCGACATTCCCTTGATTCAGACGTTCGGCAAGCATCAGCTCACGGCATTCACCGTCTGGACCTGCGTCGAGGCAGACAGCAGGCTCAGCCGCTCTCACCGCTCCGCCGACATTTCGCTCCTGACGCCATGGTTCAGCGAGACCTGGTCGCGCCACGTACAGCAACGCGATCGCGATCGGCACTGACCGAGCGGGATGAGGAACGTGTGCAGCGATTTCGCCCGCATCCGCGTCTCGCTCTACAGCGCCGTGCGTCTTTTCAGACGCACAAAGATCGCCGTTAGCACTTTGAACTGCTGCATGTTTTGTCGCTAAATCAGCTCCGATCTAAGGAAACATGCAGTAGCAAGGACAGAACGGATTTTTACGTCCGACCCGATCTGCGGAAAATAATATCTATAAACTCAATGGAGAATATAGGAGAAGAATACAGCAGGACGCTGGTGCCGTCCGGAACTTGCGGAGAGATGCGATGAACGCTGCAAAACCGATGAGCCAGTCCCGATACACGACCTACGGGGCACCATCTGAGCGGCGGCTGTTGTCCCGCCGTCTCATTCCCCACACGATCGCGCTCGCAGCTGCCTTCAGTTTCATCTCGGCGCTGGTGCTCGGCGCACTCTAACCGATTCGCTGCAGCGATCTTCGCAAAGCAGTGTTCTCCTCTCGTCGTCAGGCGGCGCATGAAAGCGTCGCCGTCTCGCGCCGATGTCGTGAGCGCCCGCAAGCGCGAGCTCGTTCCCCTTGCGGGGTGACTGCTTGCGTCGTAGCCTTCAGTTGGCAGCGCTCAAAAGACACTCTGACGGGAAGGAGGAGCGAATGCTCGACAAACGAAAATTCTACATCAACGGCGAATGGGTCGATCCGGTCACGCAGAATGATCTCTATGTGCTCAATCCGGCAACCGAAAAGCCGATCGCCGTCATTTCCCTGGGCACGTCCGTCGACATCGACCGCGCGGTTGCCGCCGCAAGGAAGGCTTTCGCCAGCTATAGCCGGACGAGCGTAGAGGAACGTTTGGCGCTGCTTGAAAAGCTGTTGGCGATCTACAAGCGCCGTTACGACGAGATGGCCGAAACGATCACTGCGGAGCTCGGCGCGCCGAAAACCATGAGCCGCGAGCAGCAGGCCGATGTCGGCATCGGCCACCTGCAGGGCTATATCGACGCGCTGAAACGGCTGAAGCTGCGCGAGAAGCTTCCTAACGGCGACACGCTGTTGCGGGAGCCGATCGGCGTCTGCGGCCTCATCACGCCCTGGAACTGGCCAGTCAACCAGGTCGCGCTCAAGGTCGTGCCGGCGCTTGCGACCGGCTGCACATGCGTGCTGAAGCCGAGCGAGTTCACGCCGCTCAATGCCATGCTTTACGCGGAAATGATCGACGAGGCCGGCTTCCCGCCGGGCGTCTTCAACCTCGTCAACGGCGACGGCATCCATGCCGGTGCCGCGCTTTCGAAACACAAGGACCTCGACATGGTGTCGTTCACCGGCTCGACCCGTGCCGGTATCGCCGTCAGCAAGGATGCCGCCGATACGGTCAAACGCGTGACGCTGGAGCTCGGCGGCAAGTCGCCGAACATCGTCTTTGCCGACGCCGATCTCGAGGAGCGGGTGACCGCCAGCATTCTTGAATGCTTCAACAATTCCGGCCAGTCCTGCGATGCGCCGACCCGGATGCTCGTGGAGCGGAGCGTCTATGATAAGGTGGTGGACATCGCCAGGCACGTGGCGAGGGTGGCGCAAGTCGGCGATCCGACGAAGGAAGGTTCGCATATCGGCCCGCTCGTCAGCCATATCCAGTATGAGCGGGTGCAGGCGCTGATCGAGGCGGGCGTGGCCGAAGGCGCGATCCTTCTAGCCGGCGGACCGGGCAAGCCGGAAGGTTTCGAGACTGGTTATTTCGTCAAGCCGACGATTTTCATCGATGTCGATAACACAATGCGGATCGCCCGCGAGGAGGTCTTCGGCCCGGTCCTTTCGATCATGCCCTTTGATACAGAGGAGGAAGCGATCGAGATCGCCAACGACACCAGTTACGGGCTGGCCGCCTATATCCAGACCGGCGATCCGGAGCGGGCCGAGCGGGTCGCCGCGCGGCTGCGCGCCGGCATGGTGCATATCAACGGCGGACCGCATCGCTACGGGAGCCCCTTCGGCGGCTACAAGCAATCGGGCAACGGGCGTGAAGGCGGCATCTTCGGTCTCGAGGATTTTCTCGAGGTGAAGACGGTACACCTCCCCGACGCCGCCTGATCGGCGAGAACTCCAGAGCAATTGCGGCTGCACGCTTTTCGTGCGGCCGCCGTTTTTTGTCTCTCTTTTGGCGAATTGCCGCTGTTGCCCGATGCACAGGTCTGATAGCTGGCTTGCTGCGCCCATCGATCCTGCGGCGCTCGCCAGAAGTCTACTCGCCGGACATCGCCCGTGACCCAAGCCGTCAGTTCCGCCTCTTCCCGCAATTCGCTTGCCATGGCAGCACTGCTGCTTGGCGGTGCAGCCATAGGCGGATCGCCGATCTTCGTGCGGCTCTCGGAGGTTGGGCCGATGGCGACCGCCTTCTGGCGCGTGGCGCTCGCCTTGATCCCGCTTGTTGCCTGGGCATGGGTCCAAAATGGGAACGTCGCCGATCGGCGACCGCAGCGACTTTCCGACTACGCGGCCTTGATCCTGCCGGGCGTACTGCTGGCGATTGATCTTGCCGCCTGGCACCTCTCGCTGACGATGACTTCCGTCGCCAACGCAACGCTGCTCGCCAACGTTGCTCCTGTCTTTGTTACGCTTGCAAGCTGGCTCTTGTTCCGCTCCAAAGTCAGCGGCATCTTTCTCGCCGGTCTTGCCACGGCCGTTGCCGGCGTGGTTGTCCTGAAGGGCGGGCCAGCGGCACTCGGCGGGGGCGACCTCCTGGGCGATGGCATCGCGATCGTCGCCGCCATGTTCTATGCGGGCTATATTCTGGCGATAGGCCAGTTGCGAAGCCGTTTCAGCACCAACCGGATCATGATCTGGAGCACGGCTTCGGCAGCCATTTGCATGTTGCCGATGACGTTGTTGGCCGAGCCCGAGCTGCTGCCGCCTAGTGCCTTCGGATGGGCGATGCTGTTCGGTCTCGCCTTTGTCAGCCACGCGGGCGGCCAGGTGGCGATAACCTATGCGCTGGCCTATCTGCCGCCGGCCTTTTCGTCGCTGACGCTGCTGTTGCAGCCCGTCGTGGCAGCAATTCTCGCCTGGCTGCTGCTCAGCGAGCCGGTCGGCCTAATGCAGGCGATCGGCGGCGCGATCGTGCTGGTAGGCATTCTGATCGCGCGCCGCGGCTGAACGTCCGGTTTCAGATGCCGGGTAGGTTGAAACCGGCAAGGCGCTCTTCCAGTTTCAGGATCGTCGCGACATCGGCATTGGCGAAGGCGAAGCGCAGATAGTTCTCCTGGCCTTCGCCGAAATAATCGCCCGGCAGACAGAGGACGCCGGCAAGTTTTGCCAGTTTCTCGGCGACGAATTGAGAGTCGATATCGGGGAAGGGGTGGCGGATATAGGCGAAATAGGCGCCGACTGCCTGCAGCTTCCATTGCGGCAGGCGGCTCATGACGTCCTTCAGCGCCTTTGCGCGGGCGGCGATCTCGGCGCGATTGGCGAGCCGCCAGTCGGCAAGGGCCGGTATGGCCTTGGCGACCGCAGCTTGCGCGGCGCGCGGGGCGCAGATCTGCAGGTTGTCCATGATCTTGGTGACCTGCTCGACGACCGCCGGCCCGGCGGTGATCGCCCCGAGGCGATGGCCGGGAATACAAAGGGACTTGGAGAAACTGTAGAGACCGATGAAGCCATCCTGCCAGCGTTCGGCCCGAAGCAGCCTATGCGGGGCAACAGCGGCGTCCGGCAGGAAGTCCCGATAGGTTTCATCGAGGATCAGCCAGGTTCCGTTTGCCCGGCTGAGTTCATAGATTCGCTGAAGCAGCTCCGGCGGATAGACCGCGCCGGTCGGATTGTTCGGGGAAACGAGAGCCAATGCGCGAATGCCCGGCCGAAGCGCGGAAGCGATCGTTTCGACCTCCGGCAGGAAACCGGCGCCCGCGTCGCAAGGTGCAAGTTCGACGTTGATCCCGAGCATCGCCAGCGTCGTTTCCTGGTTGAAGTAATAGGGATTCGTCATCAGAACGGTGTCGCCCGCGCCGGCAATCGCCATGACGGCGCAGATGAAAGCCTGGTTGCAGCCGGAGGTGATGTGAATGTTGTCGGCAGAAACGGTCGCGTCATAGAGCGCGGCCACATGGGCCGCATAGGCGGCGCGCAACTCCGCTTCTCCTTCGATCGCGCCGTAGCCGGTGTAAGCCGTGGAGGCGGAAGCTTCGCCGAGCCATTTCAACAGGTCCGGATGAGCGGGATAACCGGGTACCGCCTGGGAAAGATCGATCAGCGGGCCTCTTGCCCCGTCGTAGGCCTTGGCCCAGGTGAGCACCGACGGGACCGGCGGCGGCGAGAGCTTTTCGACGAGGGGGTTGAAATGCGGCATGTTGAATTTCCGTTGGTTAGGACTTGATCTGGCGTTAGGACTTGATCTTGCGTTTCTGGGGCGGCTCGCGACGACGGCCATGCGTCGGCGAAGAGACGGGCTGAAAACTGTCCGTAGGCGACTCTCGCGCGCCGGCGTCCGGTTTCGACATCCGGCTGCGGATGATCGTGCGTGCAGAGACCTGCAGTTCCGGCATCGGGTCGCTTTCGAGCGCTGCGAACAGCCAGTCGATGAAAACGCGGACGATCGGCGCGGCACGGACCTCGTTGCGGCAAGCGACGAAGAAGGCATCATTGGCCGGCACGGTCAGATCGAAGGGAGCGATTAACTCGCCGCGGGCGATCAGGCTGCCGGCGGTGATCGTATCGCCGAGCGCCACGCCCTGGTTGTGCAGCGCCGCTTCGGTCGAAAGCCGCGCATCGCTCATGAAATGCTGACGTCCGCGTTGAAGATCGGTCGCGTCGGCCGCGGTAAGCCAGGTGTTCCATTCGCGGCCGTCGTCGCCGTGCAGCATCACATGGTCGCGCAGATCGCGTATGGAGCGGAGCGGGCGCATGTTGAGCAGCGTCGGGCTGACGACGGGAAAGAGCTCGAGACGGCTCCAGAGCTTCGCCCAGCAACCGCTCCAATTGCCGTCGCCGTAGAGCAAGCAGATATCGACGTCAGGGGAATGCAGATGCGCTTCGTCGTTGGAGGCTATGAGCGTCAGCTGCACGTCGGGGAATTGCTCTGTGAACTGATGCAGGCGCGGGATCATCCAGAAGGAGAGCAGTGCGGGAACGCAGGTGATCCGGAGTTCGCCGCTCGTCGCCGGTCGGGTCATTGCCGCGGTCGCCGCGGCGATCTCGGCGAAGGCGTGAGTGACGGCCGGCAGCAGCAGCGCGCCCTGCGGCGTCAATCTCAGCCGCTTGCCGCCGCGCTCGAAGAGGGTGGCGTTGAAGGAAAGCTCGAGCGCGCGGATCTGATGGCTGACCGCCCCATGGGTGACGTTGAGTTCTCGCGCCGCCGCAGAAACGGAACCGCGCCGGGCGGTAGCCTCGAAGGCACGTAGCGGGTTCAGCGGGGGGAGGCGGCTCGACAAGAAGGAGAGCTCCGGACGGGATGGCAATTATGTGAATTTTCCTCACACGAAACGCTATAACAATGTCAATTGATTTTCCAGAAGAATTGTCTCCTAATATGCCTCAACAAAGGCAAGAGCCTGGGGAACATGATTGCGCCGATCCGGCCGGCGAATTCCGCGAAACGCGATTTGCGGAGCGCCTTGCGCATGCCCCGGCTAAAAACATGGAGGTTCGGGCACATGGCCTGGGACGAAAAGAAGCTCAGCGAACTGAAGGCGAAATATGGCGAAAGCCACGGCGGCGAACTCTTCGACCCGACCTTCCGCAAGGTCGCGGACAAGATCTTCACCAAGAGCGGCACGCGCCTTGCACCTTATTCCGGCATTCCGACTTTCCTGACGGCGCCGCACATGGCGGTCGATGCAGAAGATCCGGATTTCGGCAATCTTCAGGTGGCGATCGTCGGCGTGCCGATGGACCTCGGCGTCACCAATCGCCCCGGCTCGCGCTTCGGACCGCGCGCGCTTCGTGCCATCGAGCGCATCGGGCCCTACAATCATGTTCTCGGCTGCGCGCCGGTGCATGTTCTCCGGGTCGCCGATATCGGCGATGTTTCGTTCCGCAGCCGCTATCGCCTGGAGCTCAGCCATGAGGACATCGAGAAGCGCCTCAATCAGATCGTCGACGCGGGCGTCGTGCCGCTCTCGGTCGGCGGCGACCATTCGATCACTCATCCGATCCTCAAAGCCGTTGGCAAGAAGCAGCCGGTCGGCTTAATCCATATCGACGCCCATTGCGACACCGGCGGTGCCTTTGATCTGACCAAGTTTCACCATGGCGGCCCATTCCGCAACGCTGTCCTTGACGGGGTGCTCGACCCCACCCGTGTCGTCCAGATCGGCATCCGCGGCTCGGCCGAGTATCTCTGGGAATTCTCCTATGAGGCCGGCATGACCGTGATCCATGCGGAGGAAGTCACCGGCCTCGGCATCCCCGCCATCATCGAAAAGGCGATGAAGATCGTCGGCGACGGACCGACCTATCTCTCCTTCGACATCGACAGCCTCGATCCGAGTTTCGCGCCGGGCACCGGTACCCCGGAGGTCGGTGGCTTGACGACCCGCGAAGTGCTGGAACTGATCCGCGGCCTCAAAGGCATCAATCTCGTCGGCGGCGACGTCGTCGAGGTGGCGCCGCAGTACGACGCGACGACCAATACCGCTCATGCCGGAGCGCAGGTGCTTTTCGAGATCCTGAGCCTGATGGTCTTCAGCCCGGCCATTACCGGGAGAGGTTGATATCGCATGCGCCAACGGACGCATGGGAGGGTATGATGTCGATAAGGCGCGGCGACCGAGCGATCTGATCACGATGATTTTGGCTTGAGAGACCCGAAAACGCGTGATTCTTTCCGGTAAGTGCGGCTGGGATGCGGGGCAGAAACGCACTCACATTCTTCTCATTACGGCCTGATGCATCGAGACCGAAAAGATGTAAGAAATCAACTACAACAGGGAACGTGGCGAGTGCCGCCAAAACAAAGGAGACATGCGATGAACATCAATTCCATCAAGCGCCGCACGCTGCTGGGGGCGGGGCTTGCCGGTGCATCGATGCTGGCGATGCCGGCCGTGCTTCGGGCGCAGGATAAGTCGTTGAAGGTCGGCGTCTATGGCGGCTACTTCAAGGATTCCTTCGACAAGAACATCTTCCCCGACTTCACCAAGACGACGGGCATTGCGATTGAATCGGTCGCCGAGCCGACCGGTGAAGCCTGGCTGGTTCAGCTTGAGCAGGCCGCCCGTGCGGGCCAAGCCCCGGCCGACGTCTCGATGATGTCGCAGGTTGCAATGCTGAAAGGGCAGTCGACCGACCTATGGACGCCGATCGACATGGCTAAGATCAAGAACGCCTCGGACCTGCTCGACCGCTTCATCAACAAATATCCGGATGGCCGCGTTGCTGGCGTCGGGGCAGTCTCCTGGTACATCACGCTCGTCACCAACACCAATGTCTACAAGGAAGCTCCGACCTCGTGGGCGGCTTTCTGGGATCCGGCGAATGCCGACAAGCTCGGCCTGCTGGCACTCGTTTCGAACTCCTTCCTGCTGGAAGTGACCGCCAAGACCTTCATGGGTGGTACCAATGCGCTCGATACCGAAGAAGGCGTCCTCAAGGCCTTTGAAAAGCTTGCCGAAGTGAAGCCGAATGTTCGCCTCTGGTATCGCGATGAAGCGCAGTTCGAGCAGGCGCTGAAGTCGGGCGAAATCCCGATGGGCCAGTACTATCACGACGTGACCGGTCTTGCCGCGGCCGATGGACATCCGGTCCGCTCCACCTTTCCGAAAGAAGGCGGCATTCAGGATTCCGGTTGCTGGGCGCTGTCGCGCGCCTCGCAGAAGTCCGAGGAGGCGCATATCTTCATCGACTATATGTGCCAGCCCACGATCCAGGCGACGCTTTCGCGCAAGGTCGGCACTTCGCCGACGGTCAAGCGCGAGTCGACCGATTTGACGGACAAAGAATTCGCTGCCGTGTCGTCGGACATCGAGCCGATCGTCCCGCGCTACGATCTTTATCAGACGAAATCGGATTGGCTGAACCAGAAGTGGACGGAACTGATCGTCGGCTGACGGTGCGCTTTGCGACAATCAACAATCCGCCCCGATCATCGGGGCGGGTTTGCATGGCTCAGTGCATAATCCCTTAAACGCGCAGCAGTTTGGGGATAATCTTATGCTGAAACTCAAAATGCTGCCGCGACCGTGCGCTTCCGCTAGAACGCCGGCGCTGTCGGACGGGGAACACATGTCGGGACTTGCCCTTCAAAACGTCGTCAAGGAGTTCGGAGCCTTCCGGGCCGTCAATGACGTCGACCTTATGGTGCCGCACGGCACCTTCGTCTGCATGTTAGGCCCATCGGGTTGCGGCAAGACAACGCTTCTGAGGATGATCGCCGGGCTCGATCTGCCGACGGCGGGCGCCATACGGCTCGACGGCGAGGACATTACCCGGGTGCCGACGCACAAGCGCAATCTCGGCATGGTGTTCCAGTCGCTGGCGCTCTTTCCGCACCTGACGGTCGGCGAAAACATCGCCTATCCCTTGCGCATCCGCAATGCGCCAAAGGAGGATCAAAAGAAGCGGGTCGAAGAACTGCTTTCGATGATCCATCTCACGGGCTACGCGGACCGGCCGGTCTCCAAGCTTTCCGGCGGCCAGCGCCAGCGCGTGGCGATCGCGCGGGCGCTCGCGATCTCGCCGAAGCTCTTCCTGCTCGACGAGCCGCTCTCGGCGCTCGATGCCAAGCTGCGCGAGGCGATGCAGGTGGAACTCCGGCAATTGCAGCAGAAGCTCGGCATCACCACCATCGTCGTCACTCATGATCAGCGCGAGGCGATGACGATGGCCGATACGGTCGTCGTCATGAGCGGCGGTGAAATCCGCCAGGCGGCCTCGCCGATCGAGATCTATCGCCGGCCAGCGGACAGTTTCGTCGCCGACTTCATCGGCCAGACCAACCTCATCGAGGCGGAGGCGGATACATTGGGCCATGTGACTGTGCTTGGCCAGCCGGTGCCGGGTCTGACCTTGCCCCCGGGTGCGGCGAAAGCGATGCTTTCGATCCGCCCCGAAGATGTGCATCTGACTGCACCCGGTGCCGGTGCGCTTTCCGGCACGGTGACCTTCGTGCGTGATCTCGGCGGCACGATCGAGACCTTCGTCGACCTCGCCGGCCGCCAGATCGTCGCGGTTTCGACGCCACGCGCCCGGCCGGACGTCACCGTCGGTCAGCCGGTCGGCGTCGCGCTCACTCCGGATGTCTGTGTGGTGCTGCGGAAATGAGACGCGAACCGCCCCAGACAATCGGTGACTACGCGCCGCTTCTCTTCCCCGCGGCGATGCTCACCATCTTCTTCGTCGTGCCCTTCGGCACGATGATCGCCGTCAGCTTCTTCCAGCGCCAGCAGGGCGGCTTCTACACGCCGGCCTTCGTCTACGATAATTATGCCCGCTTCCTTTCGGCCTTCTTCGGCGGCGTGCTCGGCTTTTCGTTGTCTCTGGCGATCGCAGTCGCCGTCTGCTGCGTCGTGCTGGCGCTGCCCTTCACCTATCTCCTGACGCGCATGGCGCGCAGCGTGCAGGTCGTCTGGCTCGTCGTGCTGCTTTCGGTGCTGTCGCTCTCCGAGGTCATCATCGGCTTTGCCTGGTCGACCCTCTTTTCGCGCACGGCCGGCATTACCAATATCCTCGTGGCGCTCGGCCTGATGACCGAGGCCAAGGCGCTGACACCGAGTTTCTCCGCTGTGCTGACCGGCATGGTCTACCAGGCGTTCCCCTACACGGTGCTGGTGCTTTTCCCGGCGCTCGTCCGCCTCGATCCGACCTTGACGGAGGCCGCCCGCACGCTCGGCGCCTCGCCCGTCAAGGCGTTCTTCACCGTCGTCGTGCCGACGCTCAGGAACACGATCATTGCAACGCTCATCATGGTCTTTATCTTCGCGCTCGGCTCCTATCTGCTGCCGCAACTTCTCGGCCGTCCGCAGCACTGGACGCTTTCGGTGCTGATCACCGATCAGGCGATCTACCAGTCCAACATGCCGTTCGCCGCTGCGATGGCCGTATTCCTCGTGCTTGTGACGCTCGGGCTCGTCGCCCTGACCGTCATTGCAGGACGGAAGGGAGAAGTGGCATGACGTCCATTTTCCGCAAGTTCTACTTCTTCCTGATCGCCCTCTTTCTCGCCCTGCCGCTGATCGTGGTCGCCGGCGTCTCGGTCAATCAGAAGCAGACGCTCGCCTTTCCGCCTCAGGGCCTTTCGGTCTCCTGGTACGGCGAGATCTTCACCAATCCGGAATGGCGGAACGCGCTCGTCGCTTCGGTCACGCTCGCAGTTCTCTCGGCAGCACTCGCCGTCGCGATCGCGCTGCCGCTTGCCTGGTTCCTGTGGCGGCGGGTGGCGCCTTGGGCAAACATCTTTCAGCTTCTCGGCGTGGCGCCCTTCACTCTGCCGCCGGTCATCACGGCGCTTGGTCTCCTGACCTTCTGGGCGACGGCGGGCTTTTACGGCCAACCCTGGACGGCCGTCGTCAGCCACGCGATCTTCTTCGTGACGCTGCCGCTCGTCACGCTGTCGCTCGGCTTTACCTCGATCGACCGCTCGCTGGTCGAGGCGGCCGCGACCATGGGCGCGGACGATCGCACCATTTTCCGCACGATCGTGCTGCCGCTGATCCTGCCCTATATCGTCTCCGGCTATGCCTTTGCCTTCGTGCTCTCGCTCAACGAATATATCGTTGCCTACATGACCGTCGGGTTCACGATGGAGACGCTGCCGATCAAGATCTTCAACGCCTTGCGGTACGGCTATACGCCGACCATGGCGTCGGTGACGGTCCTCTTCGTCTCCACGGCCGCGATCATCTTCAGTCTGGTTGCCCGTTTCGGGGACCTGCCGAAGCTGCTCGGCGCCATGTCATCGGATGGAAAGTGATGAAGCTTGCGGCCGTGCAGATGAACAGCATTGACGGTGACGTCGCCGCCAATCTCGACCGCATCGAGCGGGCGGCCGCCGAAGCGGCCGGCAAGGGCGCGACATTGCTGATAACGCCCGAGCTGGGAGTCACGGGTTACGGCGCCGGCGCGGTGATCCGCGATCTTGCCGAGATGGCGGACGGGCCCATCGTTCAGCAGTTGCGGCGGATCTCGCGCGATGCCGGCATCGCGATTATTGCCGGCTTCGCGGAACGCGAGGGTAGCGCCGTCTACAACAGTGCCGTCCATGTCGACGGCGATGCCGCACCCACTGTTTATCGGAAATCGCATCTCTACGGCGACTACGAACGCTCGCTGTTCACGCCGGGTGAACCGTCGACCCGCCTCTTCGAACACCAGGGCGTCACATGCGGCATGCTGATCTGCTACGACGTCGAATTTCCGGAGAATGTCCGCCGGCTTGCGCTTGCCGGCGCGGACGCCGTGCTGGTGCCGACAGCCCTTCCGGCCGGTTGGTCGGGGACCTTCATCACTGATCACATGATCCAGACACGGGCCTTCGAAAATCAGGTCTTCCTCGCCTATATCAATCACTGCGGTTCCGACGCGATGTTCTCCTTCGCCGGCCTGTCCCGCATCGCGGCTCCGGACGGGCAGGTTCTGGCAAAAGCCAATTCCGCCGACGAGACCTTGATTTTTGCCGAGATCAATCCGCAAGAATTTGCCATCTCGCGCTCGGAGAATACCTATCTCAGGGATTTGAAGCGCTTCTGAGCCGCCGGATCGTTCGCGGACAGAGAACAATCTGTTCGACGCGTTTCCTCTTTTTGAAACGCATGGCCGGCCCGATATTCTGCTCAACCGAAATGCCGCTTACAGCGCCGCGCATCTTTTCAGACGCGCAAAGGTCGCTGTATTGCTTTGAACTAACGCATAACTTTATCCTCAGATCGACCCGATTTAAGGAATTATGCAGTGGAGGCAGTCATGAGCTTGCAACTGACAGGTATCCACCATCTGACGGCGATTACCGCGAATGCGCCAGAGAACCTGCGCTTCTATACGCAGACGCTGGGGCTGCGGCTGGTCAAGAAGACCGTGAACCAGGACGACACCACCGCTTACCATCTCTTCTATGCCGATGGGCAGGCAACGCCCGGTACGGACCTGACCTTCTTCGACTGGCCGGTCGGGCCCGAGGGGCGAGGCACACATAGCATTTCGCGCACCGGCCTGCGGGTCGGCAGTGCCGAAAGCGTCAAGTGGTGGAAGCGGCGCTTCGATGATCTGAAGGTGACATCCGGTGACGTCAGCAAAATCGACGGGCGGACGTCGCTCGATTTCGAGGACGGCGAGGGCCAGCGCCTTCGGCTTGTCGATGACGGCGGCCTTGCGCGGTCGCATCCTTGGGAAAAGAGCCCGGTCCCCGCCGAGTACCAGATCAAAGGCCTCGGGCCGATCACCATCAGCGTGCCGGATATCACCAACACCGCGCTCTTGCTCACCCATGTGATGAATATGAAGGAGGTGCGCCGTTACGCTTCGCCCGACAGTATCGGCGAGGTCCACGTCTTCTCGATGGGTGAGGCCGGACCGGCGGCCGAATTGCACGTCGTGGTACAGCCGGACCTGCCGATCGCCCGTCAGGGAGCAGGCGCCGTGCATCATGTTGCCTTCCGCGCGCCGGACGTGGAGACGCTGCACCAATGGACCGAGCGCCTGAAGGAGTTCCGCCTGCCTTCGAGCGGCGAGGTCGAGCGCTATTATTTCCGTTCGCTCTATTTCCGCGAGCCGAACGGTATTCTGTTCGAGATTGCGACCGATGGGCCGGGTTTTGCCGTTGACGAGCCGATGGAGTCGCTCGGCGAAAGCCTGTCGCTGCCTCCTTTCCTGGAGCCGAAGCGGGCCCAGATCGAAGCGAGGCTGAAGCCGCTGGAATAGCGAAGACGGGCAGTGGTGCACTGTTCGCGCACCGTTCGGATGCCGCTCTACATCATCAGCAGAAGGAAAGCCGGGCCAGTCTCCGACTTTCCTTTTGCCTCTTCACCTCTAGTTCTAGCGGTAACATCGTCTTGCGCCTTGGCGCAGAACATCAAGAGGAAGTCCATCATTCATGACGAAACTTCTCGGCATATCCGGCAGCCTGCGAAAAGCCTCTTTCAATACGGCACTGCTCAATGCGGCAAAATCCGTCACGCCCGAGGGCGTGGAGTTCGAGACTGCGACACTGCATGGCATTCCGCTCTATGACGGCGACGTCGAGGCAGAAAGCGGCGTTCCGGCGGCGGCGAACGACCTGAAGCAGAAGATCATTGCGGCGGACGGCGTGATCCTCTTCACACCGGAGTACAACAATTCGATGCCTGGCGTTTTCAAGAACGCGATCGACTGGCTCAGCCGCCCGCCCGCTGACATTCGAAAGGTGTTCGGTGGTCGGCCCTTCGCGTTGGCCGGTGCTTCACCGGGGAGTTTCGGGACCATTCTCAGCCAGAATGCCTGGCTTGCCGTGATGCGAACGCTCGGCGCCGACCTTTGGTCGGGCAAACGGCTGATGGTGCCGAAAGCAGATACGCTCTTCGACGGTGACCGGCAGCTCATCGACGAGAAGACCCGGGAGCGGCTGCGCGGCTTCGTCAAGGCTTTCGCCGACTACGTCGCGACGGTGAAAGAGCCGTAGTTCCGGGTGTTCCGGCACACTTCAAAGACCGTTTTCAGTGAGCCACGGACGTATGACAGCGACGTCCTCCGGACCGATCCCGTGGCCGATGTCGAGGTCGACCGCCTCGAAGCTCGCGCCGCTTTCGCGAAGCTCCGTTTTCAGCTTCGGAGCGTGCTTGCCGTAGGGATCCTCCTTGCCGGTGAGCATGAGAATCTTCGTCCCGGCAAGATCGGCTTTCGGCGGGTTTTCGAGGGCGGCCATCGCCCGCATGAGCACCACGTTCCGAACAATGCCGGGATGGAGCAGCATCACCGCCGCGAGCATGTTGGCACCATTCGAATAGCCGACGAAGACGGTTTCGTCGGGATCAAGCCCGTAGCCGTCCCGTGCGCCTTCGACGAAGGCGGCGAAAGCGTCTGCCTCGGAACGGATGTCCTTCTGGTCGAAGGTCGTCTCCGAGAGGCGCCGGAACCAACGGGGAAAGCCTTCCTCGTTGCTGCGGCCACGCACACCCATAAGTGTCGCGTGCGGGTCGATTTGGTGCCCGAAGGGAAGCATGTCGGTTTCGTTGCCGCCGCTGCCATGCAGCAGCACGAAGGTGCGTCCGTTCATCTTTTCCGGATGGTAGAACCGATGAATGAAGGGTAGGTCCCGTTGTGTGAGACGCGGCTCGCCGGGCAATGCGAATTGCGGAAGCTTGACCAATGTCGCTGCCGGGTCTGCGGCAAGGTGCGGCGGAAGGAACAGCTTCGAGCCAAGCGCGTCCGCAGCCTCGTCGATTGCAAAACCCGGCCCATCGGTAGCGAGTTCATAGAGTGAGCCGCCCGGTTCACGCACATAGAGGGAGAAGAAATACTTCCGGTCATGCGCATTCGTCGGACCGGCATGCTCCTGCTGAAGATCGGCGCGGACAGCAAGCACCGTCGCCTCGTCCAGCGCGCGGAAGGCTATGTGATCGATCGTGCCGGTGCCGGGCGCGGAGCTCCAGAAACCGGTCGCATCGCGGACGTCGATAACATCTCCGGACGACGACGTGAGACGGCGGATCGTGTCGGCCGCTGCCGTCTCCGAGTAACCGAAATGACTTTGAAGAAAGTGGGCCGTGTCCTTCGGTTTTTCCGTCAGAACAGTTGCGCCGCGCAGCCGCCGGATCGAGTCCGTTTCGGGAATGTCGCGGCTCGCCCAGGGAGCCGGCTCGGCGAGCGCATTCGTGCCGACCAGCTTGACGATCACCCCGTCAGGATCCTTCAGCCGCAGCACCGGTTCGCCGAACTCCTGGGCCGGGCCGGTCGTCTGGATGTTGAACTGCAGGGCGCGCGTCAGCCAGAAGCCGATGCTTTCCGCCGGAATTGCAAATGCAATCTCGCTCGGCTGGCCATGGCCGACCCGCCCCGGGGAGCCGTCTTCCCAGATCAGGAAGCTGACGAGCGAACCCGGCGTACCCGATGCGTCACCGTAGAAGAGATGCAATTGATTGGGATCTTCGTAGCCGCCGGTCCGCTTGACGAGGTGGAGGCCGAGAAAGCCGGCGTAGAAATCGACATTGGCCTGCACCTTACGGGCGATCAGGGTAATGTGGTGAATGCCGCTCGTCACAGTCTTCGTCCTTCCTACAGCGCCGTGCGTCTTTTCAGACGCACAAAGGTCGCTGTAACACTTTGAATTGCTGCCTGGTTTGTTCCTTAAATCGGTTCCGATTTAAGGAACCAGGCAGTAAAGAGCTGATCGTGCGAATCAGCTGGTTCGCCGTCAATCTTTATTGCCGGCGAGAAACGCCTTGAAGGCTTCACCGTAGTCCGGATGCCAGCGCGAAAGAGGGGGCCGGTTCTCGACGATATCGCCCGCCGCCCACAGGATGCGTTTCTCATCCGTCGACCGAACGACCTCATTATCGGGGCAGAGAATATAGAAATCGGCGCGGGCCAGGCTCTCCATCATGAAGTCTACCGTCTGGTCGGGCGTCCAGGCGCCGGCCGGTTTTTCCGTGCGCCCCTGCGCGGTCAGCGACGTATAGACGAAACCGGGTATCAGCAGATGGGCACTGACCTGACAGCCTTCGGTATTGCGCAGTTCATGCTGCAGTGCCTCGGTGAAAACCTTCACGCCTGCCTTGGAGACATTATAGGCGGGATCGCCGGGCGGTGTGGTGATACCCTGTTTCGAGCCCGTGTTGATGATCAGTGCCGGCTCGCCATGCGCGATCATGGCAGGGGCGAAAATCCGCGAACCGTTGATCACGCCCCAAAGATTGACGCCGATCACGGCTTCCCAATTCTCCACCGGGCCAAACAGCGAGCTACCGGGCTGTATGCCGGCATTGTTCATAAGCACATGCACATGGCCGAAGCGCTCGTATGTCGCGCGTGCCAGCGCCACGAGATCGTCCGCCCGGGAGACGTCCGTGGCGATTGCGGCGACATCGGCCGCTCCGCCCGCAGCGACTTTCCCCACCTCCGCCGCGGCCGTTTGCAATCGCTCGCCGGGCAGATCGGCAAGGACCACTTTCAAACCGAGCTGCGCGAAGCGCCTTGCCGCGGCAAGCCCGATGCCGGACGCGGCGCCCGTGACGACGGCAACGTTATTCCTGGCAATGGCGGAGTAAGACATGGCGCTGAACCCTTGTTGCGATAATCACGCAGAAATAGGGTCTGATGGCGGACAAGTCCATTACGCACCGACAGCGCCTACTCAGACCTTGCCGCGCGAAACAAACCAGGGATTGGCGAAGTCGCTGTCGTTGGGCTGGTTGCGTTTGCCATAGGTCAGAGGAGTGCCTTCCATTGTCAGCGTCTCTCCGCCTGCCGCCCGCAGAATGGCATCTCCGGCGGCGGTGTCCCATTCCATCGTGCGGCTAAAGCGCGGATAGATGTCGGCGAGGCCCTCGGCCAGCAGACAAAACTTCAGCGACGAGCCGACGGCCTCGTAGTCGGTAATGCCGTGCTCGGCGAGATAGGCGACGGTCTCCGCGCTGTTGTGCCAGCGGCTGGTGAGGGCGACGAGACGATCGCCGCAGCTGCGGCAACCGATGATCGTCCACGGACTGGCGATGCGGTCGTGCTCGACCATCGCCTTCTTCGCCTTTCCGGCGCGCGCCGAATAAAGCATGCCGAGAGCCGGTGCATAGACGACGCCGGCAACCGGAACGCCCTTTTCGATCAGTCCTATGTTGACCGTGAAATGGCTGTTGCGGCCGACGAATTCCTTGGTCCCGTCCAGCGGATCGACGAGGAAGAACGGCTTGCCTGTGATGTCGGGTACGTGTCCGGCGGCAGCGGCTTCTTCGGCGATGACGGGGATATCGGGAAAGGCAGCCGCAAGATCGGCAAGGATGATGCGCTCGGCGCGATGATCCGCGTCGGTTACCGGGGAGGAATCCAGCTTGTAGGTGACGGCGGGACCGGCATCGTAAATGTCCAGGATCGCGCGTCCGGCGGCGATGGCCGATCTTTCCAATATCTCTAACATCGTCTCCCATCTTTCCGGCTCCGCCGCGCCGATTCGCGCGAGAAGGCCGAGAATACCGATAGCGTCCCTGGATCAATCCGAGAATCCGTTTCTTTGCCGGATTCCGCAACGACGCGGGAGAACCATGTGAGCCGAGGATCGGGGGCGACTCGCGTCGATTCCCGAGCTTTTGCGGCCAAAGCTGATTACTTAACGAGCGAAAGCTGCAATTTTTTTGTTTTTTCTGGCTGCAAAAGCGTCAAATCGATTTTATCGCCGAAGAATTTGTTGGCCGCGCATTTTTTAGCTTTCATTTTCATTTGAAAGAGGTATGGAATCGGGCGAAGAGCATGCTCAAGAATGAGAACTAAATAACAAGAGACCGGACCGTGAGGATCTGGTCCAGGGGAAGATTGATGGAGTATTTTATCCAGCAGCTCGTCAACGGGCTGACGCTTGGGTCTATTTATGGTATGATCGCGATAGGTTATACCATGGTTTACGGCATCATCGGCATGATCAACTTCGCCCACGGCGATATCTTCATGCTAGGCGGCTTCGCCGCGTTGATTGTCTTTCTGCTTCTCACATCATTCATGGCAGGCATACCGGTTGTACTGGCGCTTTTGCTTATGATGATTGTCGGTATGCTTGCGGCGGCGCTTTGGAATTGGACCATCGAGCGGGTGGCCTATCGTCCGCTGCGCGGGTCTTTCCGCTTGGCGCCGCTGATCACGGCCATCGGCATGTCGATCGTGCTGTCGAACTTCGTTCAGGTGACACAGGGACCGCGCAACAAGCCGATCCCGCCGCTTGTTTCCTCGGTCTATGATCTGTTCGGTATCTCCGTCTCCTTGAAGCAGATCATCATCATCATCATTACGGCGATCCTGCTTTCCGTCTTCTGGTACATCGTCAACCGGACACCGCTCGGGCGTGCGCAGCGTGCCACCGAACAGGACCGCAAGATGGCGGCGCTGCTTGGCGTCGACGTCGATCGCACGATCTCGGTGACCTTCGTCATGGGCGCAGCGCTCGCAGCCGTCGCCGGTACGATGTATCTGATGTATTACGGTGTCGTCGTCTTCACCGACGGTTTCGTTCCCGGGGTCAAGGCGTTCACCGCTGCCGTTCTCGGCGGTATCGGCTCGCTGCCGGGCGCCGTTCTCGGCGGGCTGTTGATCGGTCTGATCGAGTCGCTGTGGTCGGCTTACTTCACCATCGACTACAAGGACGTCGCGACATTCTCGATTCTCGCTATCGTCCTGATCTTCAAGCCTTCGGGCATTCTCGGACGACCGGAAGTCGAGAAGGTATAATTCCATGGCAAACATAGCGTCTACAACTGCAAGCGCCGGCACTGAGCTGACGGCGCGGGCCCTGCGCGAGGCTGTTTTCGCGGGGCTTATCACGCTCGGGCTGTTCGTGCTCTTCGTCGGCCTCAAGACCGACCAGAACATTCGCAACGAGTTGATCCTCACCCAGCGCTGGGGATTGCTCGTGATCTTTATCGCCATCGCCATGGGCGGCCGGTTCCTGATGGTTGCCTATGTTCAGCCCTGGCTTGCCCAGCGGAAGGCGGTAAAAGCGGCGGCGCCTGAAATCGTCAAGGAGGAAAACTTCTTCAGTCGCAACTTCTCGACGATCGCGATCGTGGCGCTGGTTCTTTATCCACCGGTTATCCTGGCGCTCACCGGCGTCCAGGGATCGCTGAAGTGGGTGGACAATTTCGGCGTCCAGATCCTGATCTACGTGATGCTTGCCTGGGGCCTCAACATCGTCGTCGGCCTCGCCGGCCTGCTCGACCTCGGATACGTGGCCTTCTACGCGGTCGGCGCCTATTCCTATGCGCTGCTCTCCAGCTATTTTGGCCTGTCCTTCTGGGTACTGCTGCCGGTCGCGGGCCTTCTTGCCGCCTGCTGGGGCGTGGCCCTCGGCTTCCCGGTGCTGCGCCTGCGCGGCGACTACCTCGCGATCGTCACGCTCGCCTTCGGCGAAATCATTCGTCTCGTGCTGATCAACTGGACCGAGGTCACGAAAGGCACGTTCGGCGTATCCGGCATCGCCAAGGCAACGCTGTTCGGCATCAAGTTCGATGCTTCCAAGGATGGCTTCGCGGCGCTGATGGGGCTGCCCATCTCGTCGGCCTATTACAAGATCTTCCTGTTCTATCTGATCCTCGGCCTTGCGCTCCTGACGGCTTTCGTCACCATCCGTCTGCGCCGCATGCCGATCGGTCGGGCCTGGGAAGCGCTTCGCGAGGACGAGATCGCCTGCCGGTCGCTCGGCATCAATACGGTGACCACCAAGCTCACGGCATTCGCCACCGGTGCCATGTTCGGCGGCTTTGCCGGCTCGTTCTTCGCCGTGCGCCAGGGCTTCGTCTCGCCGGAATCCTTCATCTTTCTCGAGTCGGCCGTCATTCTCGCCATCGTCGTTCTCGGCGGCATGGGCTCGCTGACGGGCATCGCGGTCGCAGCGGTGGTGATGATCGGCGGCACGGAAATCCTGCGCGAGCTTGCATTCCTGAAGATGATTTTCGGACCGAACTTCACGCCTGAGCTTTATCGCATGCTGATCTTCGGCCTTGCCATGGTCGTCGTCATGGTCTGGAAGCCGCGCGGCTTCGTTGGATCGCGCGAACCGACCGCGTTCCTGCACAAACGCAGGTCCGTCTCCGGCAGCTTCACCAAGGAGGGACACGGCTGATGGCCCTCGAGACAAGGACAATGACGAAAGACCCCATTCTCAAGGTCGAGCACCTGTCGATGCGTTTCGGCGGTCTCATGGCCATCAACGACTTCTCGTTCGAGGCCGAGCGCGGCGACATCACCGCATTGATCGGTCCGAACGGCGCAGGCAAGACGACGGTGTTCAACTGCATCACCGGCTTCTACAAGCCGACGATGGGCATGATCACCATGAAGCAGAATTCCGGTAAGGAATTTCTGCTGGAGCGCCTGCCCGATTTCGAAATCACCAAGCATGCCAAGGTGGCACGCACCTTCCAGAACATCCGCATGTTCTCTGGCCTGACGGTTCTCGAAAACCTGCTCGTCGCACAGCACAACAAGCTTATGCTGGCTTCCGGCTACACCATCCTCGGTCTGCTCGGCTTCCCTGCCTATCGTCAGGCATCCAGGGAGGCGATCGAGGTCGCCAAGCACTGGCTCGAAATGGCATCGCTGATCGACCGCGCCGACGACCCGGCCGGCGATCTGCCCTACGGTGCGCAGCGGCGGCTCGAAATCGCCCGCGCCATGTGCACCGGGCCGGAGCTTCTCTGCCTCGACGAGCCCGCGGCCGGTCTCAATCCGCGCGAGTCGCACGCGCTCAACGAGTTGCTGCAGACCATCCGTCGCGAGACCGGCACCTCCATTTTGCTGATCGAGCACGACATGTCCGTGGTTATGGAGATTTCCGACCACGTGGTCGTGCTTGAATACGGTCAGAAGATTTCCGACGGCAATCCGGATTTCGTGAAGAACGATCCAAAGGTCATCGCGGCCTATCTGGGTGTCGAGGATGAAGAGGTTGAAGAGGTGATCGAACAAATCGAGGTAATCGAAGGCGGGCAGGGAGGCATCAACCCATGACTGCGTCGCTGCTGCATGTGAGAGGCGTCGAGACCTATTACGGCAATATCCGGGCGCTGAACGGCGTCGATGTCGAGGTACATCGTGGAGAAATCGTCTGCCTGATCGGCGCCAACGGCGCCGGGAAGTCGACATTGATGATGACAATCTGCGGCAGTCCACAGGCGCGTACCGGCTCGGTTATGTTCGACGGTCAGGACATCACGCGGCTGCCGACTCACGAGATCGCTCGCCTGAGGATCGCTCAGTCGCCGGAAGGGCGGCGCATCTTCCCGCGCATGACGGTCATGGAAAACCTGCAGATGGGGGCGAGCCTCGATAATCTCAAGCACTTCAAGGAGGACGTCGAGAAGATCTTCACGCTCTTCCCGCGTCTGAAGGAACGGCAGGCGCAGCGCGGCGGAACGCTGTCCGGCGGCGAACAGCAGATGTTGTCGATCGGGCGGGCGCTGATGGCGCGGCCGAAGTTGTTGCTGCTCGACGAACCTTCGCTCGGCCTTGCGCCGCTGATCATCAAGGGCATCTTCGAGGCGATCAAGAAGCTCAACAAGCAGGAGGGCCTCACCGTGTTTCTCGTTGAGCAGAACGCCTTCGGCGCGCTCAAGCTCTCGGACCGCGGTTACGTCCTGGTCAATGGCAAGGTGACCATGAGCGGTACGGGCAAGGAGCTCATGGCCAATCCGGAGGTCCGTTCGGCCTATCTCGAAGGCGGTCGCCATTGACGCGCCGCGCCTGGAGTTAAGTGACATGCAGGGAATTCTCTACGAAGAAGCGTCGATCTGGCAGTTTCTGTTCATCACCTGTGTTCTCGGCGGCTGGACCGCGTGGAGGACCGGGAAAAGCGTCGCGGAAAGCTGGCACGGCGTTCCGCGGCTGCTGCTCTATGTGGCATTGCTGGGCTGGGGCATCCGTTTCATCCATCATGCTCTCTTCGGTGGCACGATGTTCAGCCTGCAATACTATATCGTGGACACGATCGTCCTTTTGTTGTTTGCTACCGCCGGTTTCCGGTACTACCGGACCAAGCAGATGACTAACATCTACTATTGGCTTTATGAAAAAGCCTCGCCTTTCTCCTGGAAGGCCAAATAAGGGAACAGCGCGCGCCGGTCGGAAGCGGCCGGTGCGAAAGAACACCGGCGCAATGATGGTGGGCATTGTGCAGGCTTGGAAACGAGACCCGCTCGAATATTTGGGAGTAACAAGATGAAAAAGTCTCTTCTGTCGGCTGTAGCGCTGACAGCAATGGTCGCTTTCAGCGGCACCGCATGGGCTGACATTCTCGTCGGTGTTGGTGGTCCGCTGACCGGCCCGAATGCGGCTTTCGGCGCCCAGCTCCAGAAAGGTGCGGAGCAGGCGGCTGCCGACATCAATGCTGCAGGCGGCATCAACGGCGAACAGATCAAGATCGTACTCGGCGATGACGTTTCCGACGCCAAGCAGGGCGTTTCGGTCGCCAACAAGTTCGTCGCCGATGGCGTGAAGTTCGTCGTTGGCCACTTCAACTCGGGCGTTTCCATTCCGGCTTCGGAAATCTACGCCGAGAACGGCGTTCTGCAGATCACGCCAGCGTCGACGAATCCGCAGTTCACCGAGCGCGGTCTCTGGAACACCTTCCGCACCTGCGGCCGCGACGACCAGCAGGGCGCAGTTGCCGGCGCCTATATTGCCGCCAACTTCAAGGACGCAAAAGTCGCGGTCGTTCACGACAAGACGCCCTATGGCCAGGGCCTTGCCGATGAAACCAAGAAGTCGATGAACGAAGCCGGCGTCACCGAGGCACTCTACGAAGGCATCAACACCGGCGACAAGGACTTCTCCGCGCTCATCGCCAAGATGAAGCAAGCCGGCGTTTCGATCGTCTATTACGGCGGCCTGCACACCGAAGCCGGTCTCATCATGCGTCAGATGAAGGACCAGGGCCTGAAGGCAACGATGATGTCGGGCGACGGTATCGTCTCGAACGAGTTGGCCTCGATCGCCGGTGACGCCGTCGACGGCACGCTGATGACCTTTGCACCGGATCCGCGCAAGAGCCCGGCCGCCAAGGAGCTCGTTGAGAAGTTCCGCGCCTCGGGCTTCGAACCGGAGGCCTACACGCTCTATGCCTATGCGGCCCTTCAAGTGATCGCAGACGGTGCCAAGGCAGCCGGCGGAAATGATCCGCAGGCTGTCGCAGAAGCCCTCAAGGCCAAGGGCCCGTTCAAGACCGCGATCGGCGAGCTCAGCTTCGACGAAAAGGGCGACATTACCCGTCCGGACTACGTCATGTACACCTGGAAGAAGGGTGAAGACGGCAAGTACAGCTACTTCCAGAACGAATAGTCATCGTTTTGGCTGCTGCATGAAAAGACGCGCGGCGCTGTAGAAGGAATGGGAAGGCCCGGCGTGAAAGCGCCGGGCCTTCGTTCGTTTCTGCGCATGACGCACAGGCGGCGCGACTCGCGTCATTTCAGCAGCGATGCACGAAGCGCTGCAATCTCCTGTTTGAGCCGGGAAATTTCCGCGGGCTCCATTTCCGTGGCGCCGGCGATCCCAAGGGGGACGGCTTTCGCCTTCGCCCGCAGCGCGCGACCGGTGTCGGTCAGCCGCACCCGCACTTGCCGCTCATCGGCCTTGTCGCGAACCCTCGAAACATAACCCATCGCCTCAAGGCGTTTCAGCATCGGCGTGAGGGTACTCGATTCGAGAAACAGCTTTTCACCCAGGCTGCCAACGGTCTGGTCGTCCTTTTCCCATAGCACGACCATCACGAGGTATTGCGGATAGGTGAGTTCTAGCTCGTCCAAAAGCGGCTTGTAGACGCGCGTGAAGGCGTGGTTCGCGGAATAGATTGCAAAACACAGGAAATTGTCGAGCTTCATAAGGTCGTCGGAGGCGGGAACGTCTGCTTTTGCCATTGCCTTGATCCAAAATCATCATACCCCAAAATAAATCGTTCGCGATATAATCGCAATGGATTGACAGCAGAAATTTTGAGCGATAAACATTGTGCACGATTTAATCGTTAGCGATTTTAAGCCATCGCAAGGTGATATCGCAAACGATTAATCGAGAAGTTATGGACGAGCAGCCAAGCTGCACAACGGGACAAGGAGCATGTCAAATGACCAACGTTCAGGTAAGCGCGACCGCGAATGGCGTCTCCCGGAGAGATATGCTGGCCGGCGCATTGGGCGCCGCCACGGCCGCCGCCGCTATATCCGCAGCCAAACCGGCGGCAGCCGCGAGCGGCTCGACATCGATCACGAGCACCAGCAAAGGAGCAACGAACATGAGCAGCAGGATCACCACTCGCGACGGCGTCGAAATCTACTATAAGGACTGGGGCCCGAAGGATGGCCCGGTCGTTGTGCTCAGCCATGGCTGGCCGCTGTCGTCCGACAGTTGGGAAGCCCAGGCTTTCCATCTCGCCAATAACGGCTTGCGTGTGATCACCCATGACCGCCGCGGCCACGGCCGCTCCAGCCAACCTTGGGAAGGCAACGACATGGATCACTATGCCGACGATCTCGCCGACCTGATCGAGCAACTGGACCTAAAGGACATCTTCCTTGCCGGCTTCTCGACCGGCGGCGGCGAAATTTCTCGCTATATCGGCCGCCACGGCACCGGCCGTGTGGCCAAAGCGGGCCTGATCTCTGCGGTGCCGCCGCTGATGGTCAAGACCGACACGAACCCCGGCGGCCTGCCGAAGGAGGTGTTCGACGATCTCCAGGCGGCGAGCCTTGCCGATCGTTCACAGCTTTACAGGGACATCGCCTCCGGTCCGTTCTTCGGCTTCAACCGGCCGGGCATGAAGCCTTCGCAAGGTATGATCGACAGCTTCTGGCTGCAGGGCATGATGGCCGGTCACAAAAACACCTACGATTCGATCGTCGCCTTTTCGCAGACCGACTTCACTGAAGATCTGAAGAAGTTCGACGTACCGACACTCATCATTCACGGCGACGACGATCAGATCGTGCCGATCGACGCGGCGGCGCGCGCCTCGAAGAAACTCGTCCCGCATGCGACCCTCAAGGTCTATCCGGGCGCCCCGCACGGCCTCGCTGACACTCACAAGCAGGAGCTCAACAACGACCTCCTGGAGTTCGCAAGGTCTTAAGCCGCAGAGCGTAAGCCTACTGCATGTTTCCTTAAATCGGAGCCGATTTAAGGACAAAAACATGCAGCAATTCAAAGTGCTACAGAGACCTTTGTGCGTCTGAAAAGACGCACGACGCTGTAGTGCCGCCGAAGAAGGGGCGCCAAAACCGGCGCCCCTTCTGTTTTGCGGAGAAAACGGCTAGCCACTGACCGGATTTCTTGCACTATCCGGAGCCGGTGTTTTGGGAGAGGTCCGATGACAGCAAAGCCGCGCATTCTTCTCACTCGCAGGTGGCCTCGCGCTGTGGAGGAGGTTCTTGCCGAACGGTTCGAGACGGTTTTGAACGAACAGGACGTGGCGATGGATGCTGCAGAGCTTGCAGCCGCGCTCCGCAATTTCGACGCCGTGCTCCCGACGGTCTCCGATCGGCTGCCTGCGGAAATCTTTGCCGGCGGGCTTCGCACCAAGATTCTCGGCAATTTCGGCGTGGGTTACAACCACATCGATATGCCGCTGCAAAGGCGTCCGGCATCGTGGTGACCAACACGCCTGGTGTTCTGACCGATTGTACCGCGGACCTCGCCGTATCGCTGCTGCTCGCCGTCGCGCGGCGGACTGGTGAGGGCGAGCGGCAGGTGAGGGCCGGCGCTTGGGAGGGCTGGCGTCCCACACATATGATCGGCACCAAGGTCACGGGCAAGACGCTCGGCATCATCGGCTTCGGCCGTATCGGCAAGGCCATGGCAAAACGCTGTCACTTCGGCTCCGATATGGACGTGGTTTTCTACAACCGCTCCAGGATTGCGTCGAAGGAGGCGAAACGCTTGGGCGCCCGCCAGCTCGACACCATCGAGGATGTGCTGAAGGCCGCGGACTTCGTTTCCTTGCATTGCCCCGGCGGCGGCGAAAACCGGCATCTGATCGGTGCCGGCCGGCTGGCGGCGATGAAGCCGGGAGCCTGTCTCATCAATACGGCACGCGGCGATGTGATCGACGAGGCGGCCTTGATCGATGCGCTGGAACGAGGCGTGATCCGCGGCGCGGGGCTCGATGTCTACGAGGCGGAGCCGCAGGTGCCGGTACGGCTCAGGACACTCGAAAATGTCGTGCTTCTGCCGCATCTCGGCAGCGCGACGGAGGAGACGCGCACGGCGATGGGCATGAAAGTCGTCGACAATCTCAGTGCATTCTTCGCCGGGCGGGAACCACCGGACCGGGTTGTCTGAGTTGCGACGGCATCACGCGAGAGGCCGCATCTTTCACAGGTGACAATTTCTATTGCGAAACAATGCCTTGACTTTGGTTGCGTGGTTTCCGACGATAGCGGATCATTTGATTGCGCGGTGCCCGAGCGACCCGTGCCGCGAGGACATCTGACGGCTCTTCATGAATGAAACGGCGATCGTTGCTCCGCAAAGGGCGTGGGGAAAAGGGCGGCTTGTCGCCAAACCGCAGGGCGGGCGCACGCGCATCGCCGAGCTCTATCAGGAAGGCTGCGCCAAGATCCGCCTGCCGAAGACCTTCGACGCATCAATGGAAGCGGTGCTCATCAACTCTTCGGGCGGGGTCACGGGCGGCGACCGCCTGGCCTGGGCCTTCGAGGCCGGCGAGGGAACGAGCCTGACGCTGACGACGCAGGCTTGCGAAAAGATCTACAGGGCTAGCGCCGGCACGGCGGATATCGCGACGTGCATATCGGTCGCTGCGGGAGGGCGGGTCGATTGGCTGCCGCAGGAGACGATCCTCTTCGACCGGGCGTCCCTGTCGCGCTCGCTGGAGGTTGATCTCGCCGAGGATGCATCCTTTCTGGCGGTCGAAGCGGTTCTGCTCGGCCGTAAGGCGATGGGCGAGGTGGTCCATGCCGGCCTCTTTCGCGATCGCTGGCGGATCCGAAGCGGCGACAAACTGCTCCACGCGGAAAACCTTGCGCTTACCGATGAGATAGCCATACTCGCCGGCCGGCGCGCGGTGCTCGACGGGGCGGCAGCTTTTGCGACACTTTTCTATACCGCGCCGGATTGCGAACTGATGCTTTCGAGGCTGCGCGGCGCACTTGCGGGATACGCTTGCGCCGGCGTCAGTCATTTTCAAGTGGGCGGGCGCGACAAGCTCGTCGCCCGTGTCGTCGCGCCCGACGGGTTCATACTCAGAAAAATCCTCATCCCGCTCATTTCGCACTTGCGTAAGGACGCGTCTGTGCCGAGAGTCTGGACTCTTTGATCCTGCAATCAATCTGGATGGCGACGCATGAATCTCACTCCGCGCGAAAAAGACAAACTGTTGATTTCCATGGCGGCGATGGTCGCGCGCCGGCGGTTGGAACGAGGCGTGAAGCTCAATCATCCGGAGGCGATTGCCCTCATCACCGACTTCGTCGTCGAAGGCGCACGCGACGGCCGCTCCGTTGCCGAACTGATGGAGGCGGGCGCGCATGTGCTGACCCGCGATCAGGTGATGGAGGGGATTGCGGAGATGATCCACGACATCCAGATCGAGGCGACTTTCCCGGACGGGACGAAGCTCGTCACCGTTCACGAACCGATCCGCTAGGAGGCGGCGATGCTGAGCCTGCGCCCGAACTGCGAATGCTGCGACCGCGACTTGCCGCCCGAATGCCGAGACGCGATGATCTGCACATTCGAATGCACCTTTTGCGCCGATTGCGTCGAGAGCAGGCTGGGCGGGACCTGTCCGAATTGCGGCGGCGAACTGGTGCGCCGTCCGGTGCGCCCGGCGGCACTGTTGTTGAAATATCCGGCCTCGACCGAACGTATCGTGAAGCCGGAAGGCTGCGCGCGCACCGACGCCGCATAGGGGGACGAACATGATTCCAGGTGAAATCATCGCAGCCGCCGGTGACGTTGAGCTCAACGCCGGTTTGGAAACCATCACCATCGAGGTCTCCAACTCCGGCGACCGCCCGGTACAGGTCGGCAGCCACTATCATTTTGCCGAGACGAACCCGGGTCTGCTGTTCGATCGCGAGGCAGCGCGCGGCAGGCGGCTCGATATTCCGGCCGGCACTGCCGTTCGTTTCGAACCGGGTCAGACCCGACAGGTGACACTGATCCCGCTCTCAGGCAAGCGCGAGGTTTTTGGCTTCCGCCAGCAGGTGATGGGCAAGCTATGAAACGGCGCCTCGAGTTCGCCGGAAGCTGATCGTCGATGACCGGCCGCACCATCATGATCGTGGGAAATGGCGATGTGCCGGAAGGTGCCGCCGCGATGATCGATGCCGCCGATCTTGTCGTCCGTTTCAACGATTGCCGCTCGGTCGGGAGAGGCGGCATGAAGACCGATATCGTCGCCGCCTGCAACACGGGTCGCCCGGCCCTTTCGATGCTCGGCGGCGGCCGCTGGAAGACCAGCGAAGCGGTGCGGCAAGCGCGTGAAATATGGAGCGTCCGTTCTGGCGCGAGGTTCGCCGCAATGCGGGCCGATCTCGCGAAAACGCATCCGGATCTCGATGACTTCTGCGACGACTATACGATCAGCTTCGAGAGCTTCGCCCGGGCGACCGGGCGGCGGCATCGGGTTGTTCCGGTGGAAACGCACGAACGACTGGAACATGACTTGGCTCGCTTCGAGCCGCCGCCCTACGTCGCTCCGTCGAGCGGCCTGGTGGTGATCGCCGACATCTTGTCCGCTTTTGCGTCCGGCGGGGACGATATCCTTCTTGCCGGATTCGGCCACAGCGGCTGGGAATGGCATCCTTTTGCTGCCGAGCGCCGCTATGTCGATGCGCTTGCCGCCGAAGGGCGCCTTCGCCGTCTTCATCAATCCCATTCGTCAGACTTGTCCCAAGGAGCCTGAGCCCATGTCCTATAAAATGTCGCGCGCGGCCTATGCCAACATGTTCGGTCCGACGGTTGGGGACAAGGTGCGGCTTGCCGACACCGAGCTTTTCATCGAGGTCGAGAAGGATTTCACGACCTATGGCGAAGAGGTGAAGTTCGGGGGCGGCAAGGTCATCCGCGACGGCATGGGCCAAAGCCAGGTGACGCGCGAGGGCGGCGCGGTCGACACGGTGATCACCAATGCGCTTATCGTCGATCATTGGGGAATCGTCAAAGCCGACATCGGGCTCAAGGACGGGCGGATCGTCGCGATCGGCAAGGCCGGCAATCCGGACACGCAGCCCGGCGTCACGATCATCGTCGGCCCAGGTACCGAGGCGATCGCTGGCGAGGGTAAGATCGTCACCGCCGGCGGCATGGATAGCCATATTCATTTCATCTGCCCGCAGCAGATCGAAGAGGCGCTGATGAGCGGGCTTACCTGCATGCTCGGCGGCGGCACCGGGCCGGCGCACGGGACGCTGGCGACGACCTGCACGCCGGGGCCGTGGCACATTGCCCGGATGATCGAGGCGGCCGATGCGTTTCCGATGAATCTCGCCTTTGCCGGCAAGGGCAACGCTTCGCAGCCCGGCGCGCTTGTGGAAATGGTGCTCGGCGGCGCGACTTCGCTGAAACTGCACGAGGATTGGGGCACGACGCCGGCTGCGATCGACTGCTGCCTCTCTGTCGCCGACGAATACGACGTGCAGGTGATGATCCATACCGACACGCTGAACGAGAGCGGTTTCGTCGAGGATACGATCGCCGCAATCAAAGGGCGGACGATCCACGCTTTCCACACGGAAGGAGCGGGCGGCGGCCACGCGCCGGACATCATCAAGATCTGCGGCCAGCCAAACGTCATTCCGTCTTCGACCAACCCGACACGGCCCTATACGCTGAACACGCTGGCGGAGCATCTCGACATGCTGATGGTCTGCCACCACCTGTCGCCTTCCATTCCGGAAGACATTGCTTTCGCCGAAAGCCGCATCCGCAAGGAAACGATCGCGGCCGAAGACATCTTGCATGATATCGGTGCCTTCTCGATCATTTCCTCCGACAGCCAGGCCATGGGCCGTGTCGGCGAAGTGGCGATCCGCACGTGGCAGACGGCCGACAAGATGAAGCGCCAGCGCGGGCGGCTCGCCCAAGAGACCGGCGACAACGACAATTTCCGCGTCAAGCGCTACATCGCCAAATACACGATCAACCCTGCGATCGCCCATGGCGTCAGTCATGAGATCGGCTCGCTCGAAGTCGGCAAGCGTGCCGATCTCGTCATCTGGAACCCGGCCTTCTTCGGCGTGAAACCCGACATGGTGCTGATCGGCGGCTCGATCGCGGCGGCGCCGATGGGTGACCCGAACGCCTCCATCCCCACACCGCAGCCGGTGCACTACCGGCCGATGTTCGGAGCTTTTGGGAAGAACCTGACCAATTCCTCCGTGACCTTCGTTTCGCAGGCGTCGCTGGACGCAGGACTGGCCGGAAGGCTCGGCGTCGCCAAGCAACTCGTCGCCGTCCAGAATACCCGTGGCGGCATCGGCAAGGCATCGATGATCCACAACAGCCTCACGCCGCATGTAGAGGTCGATCCGGAAACATACGAGGTGCGCGCCGACGGCGAGTTGCTGACCTGCGAACCGGCGACGGTGCTGCCGATGGCGCAGCGATATTTCCTGTTCTGAGCGGCTGCCGAAGCCATGCTCTCGACGCATGGCTGCCATGCGGTGCCGCCTGAATCGATGCTTTCATGCTGCGCTGCAGCGGAATCTCCGTTAGGAAGGGCACTCGTTTTCGGCCGACGGTGTTGTTTCCTCCCAAGACTGACGCCGCCGGCAGCCAGTTCGAAGGAGATAATGATGCTAGGCAGAAAAGTTCCCTCTGTAACCTTCCGCACCCGCGTCCGTGACGAAGCCGTCGGCGGTTCCAATCCGTACCGCTGGCAGGATGTCTCGTCGGATGATTATTTCGCCGGCAAGCGCGTCATCCTGTTTTCCCTGCCGGGCGCCTTCACCCCGACCTGCTCGACCTATCAGCTTCCGGATTTCGAGAAGCTCACGCCCGAGTTCCGCGCCCTCGGCGTCGATGAGATCTACTGCATCTCGGTCAACGACGCCTTCGTGATGAACGCCTGGGGCAAGTCGCAGGGCCTCGAGAACGTCAAGCTGATCCCGGACGGTTCGGGCGAGTTCACCCGCAAGATGGGCATGCTTGTCGCCAAGGACAATCTCGGCTTCGGCATGCGCTCCTGGCGCTATGCCGCCGTCGTCAACAATGGCGTCGTCGAACAGTGGTTCGAAGAGGAAGGCTATTGCGACAATTGCGATAGCGACCCCTACGGCGTTTCCTCGCCGCAGAACATCCTCGCGAGCCTGAGATCCCAGAAGATCGCTGCCTGATAGGCTGACGTTACTGAAAGCGACGTAAGCCCCGGCTACCGCAAGCAGGTCCCCGAAAGTCATTTTCGATTTTCGCCTTCTTGCTGGCGCCGGGGCTTTTTCTTGTTAGAGTGGCGACGGTCGGAGAGACGGTTCAATGGTTTACGTTATCGCACATCTGAAGGCGCATGCGGGCAAGGCCGATGAGGTCGTGGCACTCGCGGGTCCGCTGATCGAGGCCACGCGCCGCGAGGAGGGCTGCATCAGCTATGAGCTCTACCGTAAACCTGCCGATCCCGACATGCTGGTATTCGTCGAAACCTGGAAGAGCCGAGCGGCGGTGGACGCACACTTCGCCGAGCCGCATTTGAAGACTTTCGAAGCAGCGATGGCTGATCTTTTGGCCGAAGCCCGCATCGAGATCGTTCATCCCGAAAAGGTCGAGGTGGTCTGACGTGCCCTATCGTTCGACCGAGGTTCTGTCGCCGGGGCCCAAGGACAAAGCGCCGCTGCATCGCCTTATCCTGACGCATGATCAGCGGCATCTGCGCCGCAAGCTGCTGCATCTCGAAAATGACGACGTGGTCATGCTCGATCTCAAGGAACCGGTGATGCTCGCAGATGGCGACTTCTTGGTGCTGGAGGGCGGCGGCTATATCGAGATCAAGGCGGCCGAGGAGGCACTCTACGAAATCCGCCCGCGCGACGGGCTGCACCTCACCGAACTCGCCTGGCATCTCGGCAACCGGCATCTGCCTGCAGCGGTCGAGGCTGATCGGATCCTGATCGCCCGCGATCCCGTCATACGCGTCATGCTCGAAGGGCTTGGCGCAGTGGTGAGCGAAGTGGTCGAACCCTTTCATCCCCTGCGCGGCGCGTATCACGGGACCGGCGGCCCCCATCATCATGGGCACGGCGGCGATCACCATCACCATGACTGAGCACGCCGATACGCAGGCGCTTCTGCGCCTCGTCACCTGGCTTTCGCCAGCCTTTCCGATCGGTTCCTTCTCCTATTCCGGCGGCCTGGAACAGGCGGTTCACGATAGCCTGGTAACGAACGCCGACGACTTGCGACTTTGGCTCGAAACGCTCCTCAGCAACGGCACTGCATGGAACGACTCGCTGCTCCTGGCCGAGAGCTATCGCGGTTTCGAAGATGCGGCGCGATTGCGGGCGGTCAGAGACCTGGCGGAGGCGCTGGCCGGCTCGCGCGAGCGGCAGATGGAAACCATGCTCCTCGGCGAGGCGTTTCTCGCCGCTGCCGGCCACTGGCCACATCCGATGTTCGAAGTGCTAGGACCGAACGCCGCCTATCCGGTAGCCGTCGGCGCGGTTGCCGGGGCGCATCATACAGGGCTCGAACCCGCGCTGGCGGCCTATCTCAACGCGACGATGTCAAATGCCGTGTCGGTTGCCATTCGCTGCGGCGTCACGGGTCAACGCGACGGCGTCGGTGTCCTTGCGCACCTCGAGTGGTTGATCGCCGACACCGCCGTGCGCGCGGCGCGGGGCTCGCTCGACGATCTTGGCTCGGCCGCGATCATGGCCGATATTGTGTCCCTGAGACACGAAAACCTGCATTCGCGCCTGTTTCGCTCGTAGCGACAAGCGCGTGGAAAGGACAGAGAAGATGCCATCGAAAAACGGTCCGCTTCGCGTCGGCATCGGCGGTCCGGTCGGCTCCGGCAAGACGGCGCTGACTGAAAAACTCTGCAAGGCGATGCGGCAGAAATATTCCGTCGCCGTCGTCACCAACGACATCTACACCAAGGAGGATGCGGAGGCGCTGGTCCGCATGCAGGCGCTACCCTCGGAGCGGATCGTCGGCGTCGAGACTGGCGGCTGTCCGCATACCGCGATCCGCGAGGACGCCACGATCAATCTTCAGGCGATCGCGGATCTCAACCGCCGGATTCCCGATCTCGATGTGGTCTTTATCGAGTCGGGTGGGGACAATCTGGCGGCGACCTTCTCGCCCGACCTGGCGGATCTAACGATCTATGTGATCTCCGTCTGCCAGGGCGAGGAAATCCCCCGCAAGGGCGGTCCGGGGATCACCAGATCCGATCTGCTGGTGATCAACAAGAAGGATCTCGCCCCTTACGTTGGAGCCGATCTCGACGTGATGGAACGCGACGCGACGCGCATGCGCGCCGAAAGGCCCTTCGTGTTCTCCGATATGAAGCGCGGAGACGGCATCGACCGGATCGTCGAGTTCCTGACCGTGCATGGGGGACTCTGAATCATCTCACCCCTGAGCCGCTTGGAGGCAGCGCTTTCAGACCCCTCCAACGCGTGCTGGTCACGGATTTCGATGAGCCGATCTTTTAGAACGGTGCCAGGCTCCAGCGTTACTTTGAAAGCGGCGAATTAACTCCGATCAAGCATTCCGCGAAAAAGCCCGCGATTTCGCAAGCGCGGGCTTTGCTGCCTGAGCATGAAACAGTTCGGTCGCTCTATTCCGCGGCAAGCGCCGGATGGCTGATGACCTTCCGGTCGGACTTGCCGCCGCGCCTCTCTTCTTCCAGCATCTTGAGGCGGTCCTGCAGGCTTTCGATCGTGCTGCCGTGTTCGCCTACCAGTTCGGTCAGCGTCTCGCGGTCGAGCGGCAGGCTTTCCTTTTCCTTCTTGCCGATGAAGCGGCCGAAGATCCAAGCAAGCAGCCGCGACAGGTCGTCCATGATCAGGAAGAAGGAGGGGACGACGACGAGGCTCAGCACCGTCGAGACGATGATACCGCCAATCACCGCGATCGCCATCGGCGCGCGGAACGAACCGCCTTCGCCGACGCCGAGGGCCGACGGCAGCATGCCGGCGGACATGGCGATCGAGGTCATGACGATAGGTCGGGCACGCTTGCGGCCGGCTTCGATCATCGACAGGGTGCGGTCCATGCCGTGATGCATCATCTCGATGCCGAAGTCGACGAGCAGGATAGCGTTCTTGGTGACGATGCCCATCAGCATGAGGATACCGATCAGCACGGGCATGGAGAGCGCGTTCTGCGTCAGGATCAAACCGGCAGCGACGCCGCCGATCGCAAGCGGCAGCGAGAAGAGAATGGTGAAGGGCTGGATCACATCCTTGAACAGGAGAATGAGCACCGCCAGCACCATCATCAGGCCGAGCAGCATGGCATTGCCGAAACTCTGCTGCATCTCGGCCTGCACCTCGGCGTCGCCGCTTTCGAGAAACTCGACAGTGGCGGGGAGCTTGGCCTCGGCCGCGATCTGCTTGAAGCGGGCCGATGCGGTGTCGAGTGCTACGCCCACGGGTAGATCGGCGCCGAGTGTGACGACGCGGTAGCGGTCGTAGCGTTTGATCGAACTCGGCCCTTCCGCATAGTTGATGTCCGCGACACTCGAGAGTGGAACGGTAGCGCCGGACGCTGTTTGGACTTTGAGGTTGCGGATCGCCGCCAGGTCGGTGCGGAAATCGCGATTGAGCTGGACCCGGATCGGGATCAGTCGCCCGTCAAGCGCGATCTTGCTCAGCGCCGCGTCGATATCGCCGATGGTGGCGACGCGGATCACCTCGGAAATCTGCGCCGTGGTGATACCGAGGCGCGACATCTGCTCGTCGCGCGGGCGGATCTGCAGTTCCGGCCGCGGCAGCGCGCCGTCGGGGCTGACATTGGCGAGCAGCGGATCGCTGCGCAGTTTCGCCTCGAGGGTCGCAACGGCCTCGTCCAGATCTGCCTCATTGTTGGAAAGCAGGTTGAACGACAGGTCGCGCTCGCCGCGATCGTTGAGCTTGGTAACGCGGACGTCCGGGATCGAGCGGAGCTTTGTGAAGATCTCCTTTTCGATCTGCGATTGCGGCTTGATGCGGCCTGCGGGCGGCAGCTTCGGCAGATACTGGCCGATAAGGGGCATCCGGCCGATCACGTCATTGACTATTTTGTTGACGAGCGAGTGATCGAGCTTCTTGAGAAGCACGGTGACGGCGGCGCGGCGCAACTCGAGATCGCCCTTCGGCGAGGCGCCGCCGAGCACGAAGACGTTCTCGACGCCGTCGATATCCTTGACGCGGTTGTAAATCTCGGTCGTCGTCCGGTCCGTATCCTCGAGCATCGCGTCCGGCGGCAGTTCGATCGACAGGCTGACGCGCGAGTTGTCTTCCGGCGGCAGGAAGCTGCCGGGGACCTGGAACAGGAAGTAGACGGAAACGACGAGGGAGGCGATGGCGGCGAGCAGCGTCGTATAGCGCCAGCGGGTCGTCACTCTGATGAGACCCGTATAGAGCTTCATGATGGCGCTGTCGTCGTCGCCGTGGTGGCCGCCGACATCGGTCGATTTCATCAGATACGCGGCCATGACCGGCGTGATCAGACGCGCTACGAGGAGCGAGAAGAAGACCGAGACGGCGACCGTCAGACCGAACTGAATGAAATATTGTCCCGGAATGCCCGGCATGAAGGAGACGGGCACGAAGACGGCGATAATGGTAAATGTCGTCGCGATAACGGCGAGGCCGATCTCGTCCGCCGCCTCGATCGAGGCGCGATAGGGCGATTTGCCCATGCGGATATGCCGCTCGATATTTTCGATCTCCACGATCGCGTCGTCGACGAGAATACCCGTCGCCAGAGTCATTGCGAGGAAGCTGACGAGGTTCAGCGAGAAGCCCAGAAGGTCCATCACCCAAAAGGTAGGAACGGCCGAGAGCGGCAGCGCGATCGCCGAAATCAAGGTCGCACGCCAGTTGCGCAGAAACAGCATCACCACGACGACGGCGAGCAGCGCGCCTTCCATCAAGGTGTGAAGCGCGGCCTCGTAATTGCCGTAGGTGAAATAGACCGAATCGTCGACCATTTCGATGGTGACGTCCGGATTTTTTGCCCGGATTTCGTCGAGCGTCTTGGCGACCGTCTCGGCGACGGTCACTTCGCTGGCGCCCTTGGCGCGGAACACGGCGAAAGTGACGCCGGGATGGCCGTTGAAGCGCGAAAACGACTTCGGCTCCTCATAGGTGTCCGTCACTGTGCCGAGTTCCGACAGGCGGACAAAGCGGCCATTCGGCAGCGAGATCATGGTATTGGCAAGCTGAGCCACGTCGCGCGCATCGCCAAGCGTGCGGATCGCCTGCTCGCTGCCGCCGACCTGACCGCGGCCGGAACCGAGATCCATGTTCATCCGGCGAAGCTGGCCATTGACGTCGGCAGCGGTAATGCCGAAGGAGTTCAGGCGATCTTCATTGAGCTCGATCCGCACCTCGCGGTCGGAGCCGCCATAGCGATCGACACGGCCGATGCCGCTTTGGCCCTGGATCGCGCGCTTGATCGTGTCGTCGACGAACCAGGAGAGCTCCTCGAGCGTCATGCCGGGTGAGGAGACCGAGAAGGTCTGGATTGCCTGGCCTTCGACATCCACCTTGGAGACGATCGGTTCCTCGATGGAGGTCGGGAGATCGCTGCGGATGCGGTCGATCGCATCCTTGACGTCCTGCACCGCCTGAGTCGTCGGCACTTCCATCCGGAAGATAACCGAAGTGTTGGAACTGCCGTCGGTGATCGTCGATTGTATATGGTCCACCCCGGTAACGCCGGCGACCGCATCCTCGATTTCCTTGGTGACCTGGGTTTCGAGCTCGGCGGGGGCAGCACCGCTTTGCGTGACACTGATCGAAACGATCGGCACGTCGATGTTGGGGAAGCGCGTGATCGGCAGGGAATTGAACGACTGCCAGCCGAGCACCATGAGCACGAAGAAGGCCAGGATCGGCGCGATCGGATTGCGGATGGACCAGGCTGAGAAGTTCATGGTCTCTGTTCCCGTCAGTTGGTTGCCGGCTGCGCGGGCTTGACCGGATTGATGCGGTCGCCGTCGCGCACATAGGCGCCGGCCTTTGCCACTGCCTGCTCGCCTGGCTCCAGGCCGGAGAGAATTTCGACGAACTGTCCGTCCTGAATTCCGGTTTTGACCGGCACCAGGCGGACGACACCGTTTTCGACTTTACGGACGATCGTCTTGCCGTTTTCGGCTGTAACAGCCGTTTGCGGCAAAACCACTGTGTTCTTCTGCTCGACGGTAATGATGGCGCTCGCATACATGCCGGCGCGCGCCGCGGCCGTGTCGATTAGACTGATATGAACCTTGCCGAGACGGGTCTGCGGATCGACCGTCGGTGCGATCAGCCGGATCTTGCCCTCGACTGCTGTGTCGCTCCCGGCGAGCTTGACCGTCGCCGGCTGCCCGACGGCGAGCTTGATCATGTCGGCTTCGGCGACGTCGGCCTTCATCTCTATCGCACCGTCGCGGATGATGGCGAAAAGCGGTTCGCCGCTGCCACTGGCGATCGCGCCGATCTTGGCGTTCTTGGCCGAGATCACGCCGCTGACCGGCGCTTTGACGGCCGTGCGCGCGAGGCGTAGGTCGATATCGTCAATTTGCGCTTGGACCACCTTGATATCCGCGGTCGCGACGCTGACCGATTGTTCGGCGGAGCGGACACGCGCGCGCGCCGCAGTGGCGAGCGCCTTCAGGCGGTCGGCCTCGGCAGAGGATACCGCGCCGCTCTGCGATAGCCGTACGGCACGATCAGCAACCCGCGTCGCCTCTTCCGAATTTGCCACAGCTTCGGCAAGCTGGGCGCGCAGTTGCGCGAGCGAGGCCTCCGTCTTGGCCAGATTGGCTTGGAGCTGGCTTTTTTGCAGTAGCAGCGCGTCATCGTTGAGGACGACCAGCGTGCTGCCCTCTTCGACCCTGTCGCCGACATCGACATTAAGCGACCGAATGGAAAGACCGTCCACGAGCGGCGACACATAGGTCTCCTCAACCGCCTCGATCGAACCGGTGGCGATGACGCGGTCGCTGATCGTGCGTTCTATCGCTTCCGTGACGACGATGGAGGGCAAAGTCTGCGTCTGCTGCGGTTTGGCCGCTTCCTCGGCTGCCGAGACACCGGAAAATGCGTACAGCGTCATCGCTGCGCAAGCGCCGAAAAGAGGTAGGAGTTTCTGAGCCATCGGCCTATTTTCCCGACACTGAAAACATCACGCCCGACCGCCGTTCAGAAGGCGAAAGTCCGGCTGCAATAAATGCTATTTCCTTGTGTTCCATGCCTCGTTGCCGGCTGCCTGGCCAGGATAGCGATCACGGTCCACAAACTCAAAATCGTTCCGATGCAGCGGTTTCAAAACCGGAGGCGCCGGATGGGGGAGAATTTTCCCGAAAAGGGCAAGACTAGAGAAAAACAGGTTCCTCCCTACGCTTGCCCTCAACCAAACGTTCCGGCCTATGTAATCGGCGTAGCAAATGCTTACAAGGGCGAGGAAGCGATGGTGCCTCATTATTTCTATTTGGCGGCGTGTTGCGATTGCAATATTGATGCAACCTAAACGCAAGCTTAACAATAGCCTTCGGCCGCGACTTTTTGACCGCTCTTCGTCCCGATCGCAGCAATCGTAGCTGCCGAACATGAAACAAGAAAAGCGCGCGGCGAGTGCCACGCGCTCTCCATTACTTCGGGTGGCGTTTTATTTCAACGCTTCGTCCGTGATCTCATGCGTCCAGGCGCCTTCCGGTTCCTTGGAGATGACCGGATCGGAACCGCCGGCAAGCAGCGACTGAACCGTGCGTTTGTAGTCGGTTTCGTCAAGTGTACCGTTCGAGCCGGCCGTCAGTTTGGCAATTTCGCCCATCATGCGCTTCTGGTGCTTTTCCGTCTGGGCACCGGTCGAGTCGTTTTCGAGCACGATGTCGGCGGCCTCGTCCGGATTCTCCTCGGCATATTTCCAGCCCTTCATCGAGGCGCGGACGAACTTCACCATCTTTTCCTTGAAGGCCGGGTCCTTGAGCTTGTCATCGAGAACATAGAGACCGTCCTCAAGCGTGGCGACGCCCTGGTCTTCATATTTGAAGGTGACGAGGTCCTCCGGCTTGATGCCGGCGTCGATGACCTGCCAATATTCGTTGTAGGTCATCGTGGAAATGCAGGCCGCCTGCTTCTGGATCAGCGGATCGACGTTGAAGCCCTGCTTGAGAACGGTGACGCCGTCCGGCCCGCCATCGGTCGGGATCTTCAGCTGCGACATCCAGGAGAGGAACGGATATTCGTTGCCAAAGAACCAGACGCCGAGCGTCTTGCCCTTGAAGTCCTCCGGGCTCTTGACGCCGGATTCCTTCAGACAGGTCAGCATCATGCCGGACTTCTTGAAGGGCTGGGCGATGTTGACGAGCGGTACGCCCTTTTCGCGCGTGGCAAGCGCGGAGGGCATCCAGTCGACGATGACGTCGGCCCCACCGCCGGCAATTACCTGCGCGGGGGCAATATCCGGGCCGCCCGGCTTGATTTCGACGTCGAGGCCTTCCTCTTCATAGAAGCCCTTGTCCTTGGCGACATAGTAGCCGGCGAACTGAGCCTGCGTGACCCACTTCAACTGCAGGGTAACCTTGTCGGCGGCATTGGCATGGAAAGCGGCAAGCGAAAAGACGCCCGCTGCCAGCAGAGATGCAAGTTTCTTGTTCATATCGGTTCCCTCTTATCGTTGCTTCATTATCAGGCCCGGCCACTGCGGACGGACGGATGCCAGAACGTAACGGCCCGCTCGGCGAGCGCGACCACCCCGTAAAAAGCGGAGCCAGCCACCGCCGCGACGGCGATTTCGGCCCAGACCATGTCGACGTTCATGCGCCCCACTTCCGTGGAGATCCGGAAGCCCATGCCGACAATGGGCGTTCCGAAAAACTCGGCCACGATCGCGCCGATCAGCGCCAGCGTGGAGTTAATCTTGAGAGCGTTGAAAATGAAAGGCCATGCCGCGGGCAGACGCAGCTTGACGAGCGTCTGCCACCATGTCGCGGCATAGGTCCGCATCAGATCGCGCTCCATGTGGCTCGCGGCGGCGAGGCCCGAGACCGTGTTCACGAGCATCGGGAAGAAAGTCATGATGACGACGACGGCGACTTTCGATTGCCAATCGAAGCCGAACCACATGACCATGATCGGGGCGACGCCGATGACGGGGAGGGCAGAGACGAAATTGCCGAGCGGCAGCAGGCCCTTCTGTAGGAAAGGCGAGCGGTCGATGAGGATTGCCACAACGAAGCCAAGGCCGCAGCCGAGCGCATAGCCGATCAGCACGGCCTTCAGGAAGGTTTGCCGGAAATCCGCCGCGAGCGTCGGCAGCGAATTGACGAGCCGCTGCCAGATCATCGACGGTGCCGGCAACAGGACCGACGGAATGGCGAAACCGCGAACGACGCCTTCCCAGAGGACCAGGATGGTGACGCCGAAGATCAGCGGCACGGCGAAGCGTGCGGCGCTATTGGCCGTGCGGTTCGTAAAATGCTGGCGGACCAGCCATTGGTTGAAAGCCCAGGCGAGAAGCCAGAAGAGGATGGCGCCGGCGAGAGCGGGAAGGTTCATGGCTTCGCTCCCATGCGCTTCAGGACCGCCGAATGCGCCAGCCCGACGATCATCACAAGGACGGCGGCGAGTGCTGCCGCCATGAACAGGGCCGCCCAGATCTGCACCGTCTGGCCGTAATAGGAGCCTGCAAGCAGGCGGGCGCCGAGCCCGGCCACCGCGCCGGTCGGCAGTTCTCCGACAATGGCGCCGACGAGCGAAATCGCGACCGCGACCTTCAGCGAGGTGAAGAGATAGGGCATGGAGGAGGGCCAGCGGAGCTTCCAGAAGGTCTGGGCCGGTGAGGCGTTATAGGTATGCATCAGATCGAGCTGGATCGTTTCCGGGCTGCGCAGCCCCTTGACCATGCCGACCACCACCGGGAAGAACGAGAGATAGGTGGAGATCAGCGCCTTCGGCAGCAGGCCGGCAATGCCGATGGCATTGAGGACGACGATGATCATCGGCGCGATCGCCAGGATCGGTATCGTTTGGCTGGCGATCACCCATGGCATCAGCGAGCGGTCCATGGCGCGGTTGTGGACGATGCCGACGGCGAGAAGGATGCCAAGCGCGGCGCCGATGCCGAAGCCGAGCAGTGTCGCCGAAAGCGTGATCCAGGCGTGATAAACCAGACTGCGCTTCGATGTGATCGCCTTGTTGGCGGTGGTGTCCCAAATTTCGGCGACCACCTGATGCGGTGCGGGCAGGACAGGGCGCTCCTGCGCCATAGTATTGCGGACGATCTCGGGAAATCCGATCTCGGTGCCTGCGCGTGCTGCGCTGTCGCGTTCGAAGGGCGCGTTGAGGAAAATGACTGCGACGTACCAGACGGCGATCAACAGGATGACGACGGTGGAGATGGGAAGCAGCTTGTCCCTGAGAAAGCTCTCTTCGCGCATGATCACGCCTCCCTTCTGCTCAAAGGCTCGGCGCGCCAATGATAGAGAATGTCCGGCAGACCCTCCTCGTTCTCGCCACTCGTTCTGCGCACCGGTACGAAGCCTTCGCGTTCATAGAAGCGCTGAGCACCCGTGTTGTGTTCAAAAGTCCAAAGCTTAAGCTCGTCAATTGCGCGCTTCTTCGCTTCGCGGAGCAGCGCGGTTCCGATTCCGGCACCTCGGTGGCGTTCTGCCACGTAAAGCGCCGTCACGAAGTTCTCCGCGGAGAGGGCGAGAAAGCCTGCGGTTTCACCCTGATAGTCGGCGATAATGATCGGTCCGTTTGCAAAGACCGTTTCTCGATAGTGCCGCTCCACATCGGTTGCCGGATGAACTCTTGGCATCCACAGCGTGGCGTCTATCCACCGATTGAGAATAGCGGCGCATGCGGCCATGTCCGCCAAAGCCGCATCTCGGCACCGCACTTGGGTAGTACAGCTATTCGTCATAGCTGTGCCCCGCTCTCAAGCCTTCGCGGACGCGATGGGCGACTTCCAGGAATTCCGGGGTCTCGCGAATGCCGAGCGGCCGTTCCCTTGGCAGGGGCGATTCGATGATATCTGTGACGCGGCCGGGGCGCGGGCTCATGACGACGATTTTGGTCGAAAGATAGACCGCTTCCGGAATCGAATGGGTGACGAAACAGATGGTTTTTGCCGTTCGTGCCCAGAGCTTCAGGAGTTGCTCGTTGAGATGATCGCGGACGATTTCGTCGAGGGCACCGAAGGGTTCGTCCATCAGCAGCAGGTCCGCATCGAAGGCGAGCGCGCGGGCGATCGACGCCCGCTGCTGCATACCGCCGGAGAGCTGCCACGGGTATTTCTTGCCAAAGCCCGTAAGGTTGACGAGCTCCAGCGTCCGCTCGACCCGCGTTTTCTGCTCCTGTCTGGAATGCCCCATGATTTCGAGCGGCAATGCTATGTTCTTCTCGATCGTCCTCCACGGGTAAAGCGCCGCGGCCTGGAAGACATAGCCATAAGCGCGCCGCCGCCGGGCTTCCTCCGGCGTCATGCCATTGACTGAAATGCTGCCGGAGGTCGGTTTCTCGAGGTCGGCGATGACGCGCAGAAACGTCGTCTTGCCGCAGCCGGAGGGACCGATGAAGGAAACGAAGTCGCCCTTGGCCACGTCGAGGTTCACGCCCGTCAATGCATTGACCGGCCCGTCGCTGGTCTGGAACGTCAGGCCGAGGTTACGGGCCGAGACCACGGAGGCGAAATTGGGTGTCATGGACGGATTCTCATTGTCGCTTGTCTGTGCCAGACTGCTATCCGGGCCCGCAACATGCAATCGCGGATTCGCCGCCGATGGCTCATGTTGCGAGTTTTTCAGCGAATTCTGGAGAACACTCATGTCTCGATCATCCAATCCTGGCTGTCGCGTGGTTCGCCCGGGCAACGGCTATGCCGGCAAGCAGGGGCTCAACTATTTCGAAGGCATCGCGCAGGAGACTGTGGGCTCCACCGGCATCTGCATGCATCTGTTGACCATGCCGGCCGGCGCGCGCGCCAAGGCGCATCTTCACGAGAGCCACGAGACGGCGATTTATGTTCTCAGCGGCGAGGCGCACACCTGGTTCGGCGAGCGGCTCGAAGAGCACGTCATCGTCAAAGCGGGGGAGATGTTCTACATCCCGGCCGGCGTGCCGCACCTGCCGGCAAACCTTTCCGACAGCCCCTGTACGGCGGTGATCGCCCGGACAGATCCGAAGGAGCAGGAAAGCGTCGTCCTCCTGCCGGAACTGGACGCACTGGTGCCCGCCTAGCCTTTCAGCGAATGCCTTTTCGCGCGTGGCGGATGAGAAATGCGGCATCTGGGATCCGTCAAACGCCGCTCGCCGGAATGCCGATGCGCTGCACGGCGCGCGGCGCCGTCACTTCCTTCCACGTCGAAAGCGCCGTGCTGACCGCCGGGAAGGGGTCGCGCCGGACGAATTCCCCATGGCCTTCCTGCGTCTTGACCGTCCCTTCCTCGATGGCCACGACGCCGCGCGTCAGCGTAAAGCGTGGAAGTCCCGTGACGGTCTTCCCCTCGAAGACGTTGTAGTCGATCGCCGATTGCTGGGTGTTAGCCGAAATCGTCTTCGATCGCTTCGGATCCCAGACGACTAGGTCGGCATCGGCACCGACGAGGATCGCGCCCTTCTTCGGATAGATGTTGAGGATCTTGGCGATGTTGGTGGAAGTCACCGCGACGAATTCGTTCATGGTGATGCGGCCGGTGCTGACGCCATAAGTCCAGAGCATCGGCATGCGGTCTTCCAGCCCGCCCGTGCCGTTCGGGATCTTGGTGAAGTCGCCGACGCCGAAGCGTTTCTGCGCCGTCGTGAAAGCGCAATGGTCGGTCGCGACCACCTGCAGCGAGCCGGAGGCAAGGCCGGCCCAGAGGCTGTCCTGGTGCAGCTTGTTGCGGAAGGGCGGCGACATCACCCGGCGGGCGGCATGATCCCAGTCCTTGTTGAAATATTCGGTCTCGTCGAGCGTCAGGTGCTGAATCAGCGGCTCACCGAAGACGCGCATGCCTTTCGCGCGGGCGCGCCGGATCGCCTCGTGCGCCTGTTCGCAGGAGGTGTGGACGATGTAGACGGGACAGCCGGCCATGTCGGCGATCATGATCGCGCGGTTGGTGGCCTCGCCCTCGACTTCCGCCGGCCGTGAATAGGCATGGGCTTCAGGTCCATTATTACCTTCGGCGAGCAGCTTCGCCTGTAACTGGGCTACAACATCCCCGTTTTCGGCATGGACCAGCGGCAGGGCGCCGAGTGCTGCGCAGCGCTGGAAAGACGAGAACATTTCGTCGTCATCCACCATCAGCGCGCCCTTATAGGCCATGAAGTGCTTGAACGTGTTGATGCCCTTGTCCTTGACGATGGCCTCCATCTCATTGAAGACCTGCTCGCTCCACCAGGTGATCGCCATATGGAAGGAATAGTCGCAATTGGCGCGGGTCGACTTGTTGTCCCACATATTGAGCGCCTCGAGCAGCGACTGGCCGGGCGAGGGTAGCGCGAAATCCACGACCATCGTCGTGCCGCCGGCGAGCGCCGCGCGCGTGCCGCTTTCGAAATCATCCGAGGAATAGGTGCCCATGAAGGGCATTTCGAGGTGCGTGTGCGGATCGACGCCGCCCGGCATGACGTAGCAGCCGGTCGCGTCGAGCGTGTCGGTGCCGGTGAGGTTAGGCCCGATCTCGACGATCTTGCCGCCCTCGACCTTTACGTCGGCCTTGTAGGTGAGATCGGCCGTGACGATGGTTCCACCCTTGATGACAGTGCTCATTGGTCCGTTTCCTTCGCGACGATGCATTCGGCGGGCGCGGGAGCGCCAATAAAAAAGGCGGAAACTTCGTCCCGCCCGCAAAGCTCACTCGACGACCTCTGCCGTTTCGAGGACGGCATGGAAGAGGACGTCCGCACCGGCGGCCGCCCATTCCTTGGATATGTCCTCCGCCTCGTTGTGGCTGAGTCCGCCGACACAGGGACACATGATCATCGTGGTCGGCGCAACTTTCGCAGCCCAGCAGGCATCGTGACCGGCGCCGGAGATGAGGTCCATGTGGCTGTGGCCGAGCTTCTCGGCGGCAGCGCGCACGGTCGCCACGAGCTTGGGGTCGAAGGTCACGGGATCGAAATGTCCGACCGCCTCGATGGAACAGCCGACGCCCAGCGCCTCGGCGATCTTCGGCGCTTCGGCTTCGATCCGCGCGCGCATTCCGTCGAGCTTGGCCTGATCCGGCGAGCGGATGTCAACGGTGAAGACGACCTTGCCTGGCAGCACGTTGCGCGAGTTGGGCGAAAAGAACATCTGTCCGACGCCGCCGACGGCGCCCGGCTGGTTTTCGATGGCAACGGTCTGCACCATTTCAAGGATGCGCGCCATTGCGAGGCCGGCATTGACGCGCATGTTCATGGGCGTCGAACCGGTGTGCGCCTCTCTGCCGGTCAGGGTGATTTCCAACCACCACAAGCCCTGACAGTGGGTGACGACGCCGATCTGCTTGTTCTCGGCCTCGAGGATCGGTCCCTGTTCGATGTGATATTCGAAATAGGCGTGCATCTTGCGCGCGCCGACTTCCTCGTCGCCGACCCAGCCGATCCGCTTCAATTCGTCGCCGAAAGTCTTTCCTTCCGGATCCTTGCGGGCATAGGCGTATTCGAGCGTATGGACGCCGGCGAAGACGCCGGAGGCAAGCATGGCAGGTGCAAAACGTGCGCCTTCCTCATTGGTCCAGTTGGTGACCACGATCGGGTGCTTCGTCCTGATGCCGAGGTCGTTCATCGTGCGTACGACCTCGAGCCCGCTCAAGACGCCGAGCACGCCGTCGAACTTGCCGCCGGTCGGCTGCGTGTCGAGGTGAGAACCGATATGGACGGGCAGCGCATCCGGGTCGGTGCCAGGGCGGGTGAGGAACATGGTGCCCATCTTGTCGACGCCCATGCTGAGCCCCGCCTTTTCGCACCAGGACTGGAAAAGCCGGCGGCCTTCGCCGTCCGCATCCGTCAATGTCTGGCGGTTGTTGCCGCCGGCAACGCCGGGGCCGATCTTCGCCATCTCCATCAACGAATCCCACAGGCGGTCGGCATTGACGCGCCTATTCTCGCCAGGTGCTGCCATGGCGGTCTCCTCTTTTTTCGGCTGTACCGCCGAGGGTAGCCCTCATGTTCCCGTGGTCAAATCGAGGCTTTGTTTCTATGCCTTTCGATCAGCCGTTGCCTTTGCCAACAATCTGACTGATAATTTGACCGGTTGGTAAACATTACAACTTCCGTCGCGGCACTCAAGCCGGAAAAAGAAAAAAAGGACTTGCTGCCCAAGAAAATGGCGCGTCCGAACTTTGGGCAGATCGGGTTTCGCAACGCTTTGTTGCGGCATCGGCAGGGGGCAAGATGGTACTTCCAAGAGCGGCCAGGACTCAGAGACGTACACGAATCCAGGAGGAGAAGGAGGAGCAGATTCTCGAAGCGGCACTGGAGGTCTTTTCGGCGAACGGCTTCCGCGGCTCGACCATCGATCAGATCGCGGAAGTGGCAGGTATGTCGAAGCCGAACCTGCTCTATTATTTTCGCACCAAGGAGGCGATGCACCGGGCGTTGATCGACCGCGTACTCGACACCTGGCTCGATCCTTTGCGCGAGTTCAACGCCGAGGGCAATCCGGTCGCCGAAATCCGCAGTTATATCCGGCGCAAGCTCGAGATGGCCCGCGATTTTCCCCGCGAGAGCCGGCTCTTCGCCAATGAAGTCCTGCAGGGTGCTCCCCACATAGAGGACGAACTCAAGGGCCCACTGAAGCAACTGGTCGACGAGAAGGCCGAGGTCATCCGCACCTGGGCCAAGGCGGGCAAGATCGCCAAGTGCGATCCCTATCACCTGATCTTCTCGATCTGGTCGACGACGCAGCACTATGCCGATTTCGACGTGCAGGTGCGCGCCGTGCTGGGCCAGGAGAATGCGGGCGACGGACGCTTCGAGGATGCCGCGCGCTTTCTGGAGCGCCTGTTCGTCGATGGCCTGCAAGTACGCGAGCAGCCGTTATCGGAGAATTTGGATTAGACGGCGGTCGGCAAGATTTCGGCAATGTCCTCGGCATTGCCGATGATCCAGGTTTCGAGCGTCGCCTGCCGGCCGCGCAGGCTTATCTCCAGGCGCCTTTTGCCCTCGAAGCTCAGGCCGGCGCGTTGGACAAGCTCGGCGGAAACGGCAAGCTCGACGTCATGCTCCTTCGCCAGGCCCTCAAGGCGGCTCGCCGTGTTGATCGTATCGCCGACGGCCGTCAGCGAGGTCGCCTGACCGTAGCCCATCTCGCCGATGATCGCCGGTCCTGCATGCAACCCGATTGCCAGCCTCAGCGGCTGTTCGAGTTCGCCTTCAAATGTCTGGTTGAGCGTCCGGATGCCCTGGGACAGCCGGACGGCGGCCGTGAGCGATTGACGACATGCTTCATCGAGAGACGTCTTCAGCCCGAAGATTGCGAGCGCCCCATCGCCGATGAACTTGTCGACGACGCCGCCGGATCCCTCCACGGCTCCGCCGACCATTTCGAAGTAGCGGTTCAACAGGAACACCGTGTCATAGGGCAGCTTGTGCTCCGCGATGCGGGTAAAATCACGCAGATCGCAGAAGAGTACCGCGACGCGGCGCTCGCGCCCGCCGCCGTTCTGCCGGGCGAGCTGTGTCTTGATGCCTAGGCTGTCGGTGTCGAGGATCGGCACGACGGTGACGCTGTGAACGGGTCGGAATTGGCAGGCCAGGCGGACATTCTCGGGAGCGCCGATGCGGGTCAGCGTCGCGAGTTCGGCCGCTTCCGGTTTGGGCTGGCCTTCGAGGCCCTGGATCACGCGCACGCGGCATGTCGAGCAACGGCCGCGCCCGCCGCAGACGGAAACATGCGGTATTCCGGCGGCGCGGCTCGCCTCAAGCACACTGAAGCCGAGGCTGACGGCTGCGACACGGCCGTCGGGATAACGGACGCGAATTCGGCCGCGTGCGGGCAGGGCGCGCAGCGCGAAGGTTCCGGCGATCACGCCTCCGAAGCCGCCATAGAGCGCCAGCCTGATATTCTCGAGCAGGGCGGGATCGACCCGCGGTTGCGCCTGGCTCGCATAGGCCTTGTCGCCGTAGCCGCCATGTTCGGCATAGTCGCGCCCAACAGAACGGGCGCCGTTGACGAAACCGAGCAGCGCGAAAATGGGGACGAGCAGGGCGACGGTGTAGAGCAGGATCTCGTAACGCGGGAACCAGCTTCGAGCCCTCATCCAGAACCAGGCGCCGAGGCAGGCGTGGCTCCATACGAAGAGCAGCGCCACCGTCTGCCTGGTTGTGTTGATCGAGCTTGACCAGAGCGCACGCAGGATGCCCGGGTAGTCGGCATCGATCCCCGAGAAGATCGGCTCCACTCGAGCGGCAACCACGTGCGCGCCGAGCAGAAACGGCAGGCTCAGCCCGAAGACGATCTTCAGCGCCTCGCCGGCCGGCATCCTGAGCGTCTGCCGTCGGTAGAGACTATCGAGCGCCATCAGGAAGTGCAGCAGCAGGGCGCCATAAAGCAGAATGGTGCCGGGCAGGCTGTGCCAGACAAGATTGAACGCCCGCCGCCCCGCTTCCATCGCATCGAGGGAGATCAAGCCGAGAGAATGATTGAAGAAGTGGCAGAGAATGAATATGCCGAGCACCGTCCCGGAAATCAGGTGCGTCTTCTTGCGCAGGTTGGCGGAAATGATCGTCAAGCGGTCTGCCCGGTCCGCCGGCATCAAACCGGCCGCTTCTGTTTTTCTTTCTTATTATCCAGATCGGCGGTGCCGACAACTTACGATTCGTACACAAACTGTTTCGTTTTTGTGTCTTGTGCCGCGCCGGTTGCCCATATTATTCCGCCGGGTCCCTCACTCTACTCCATAATGCGCGGCAGGCCCGCAGCGAGCCGGTCGATCACGACGCGCAGCTTCGGCAGCATGTGCTGCGTTCGAGGCCAGACGGCGTACGCCTTGAAGATCAGAGCGGGCCGATCGGTCAGCACGCGAACGAGCTCGCCGCGCTGCACTCGTTCGCGCACCAGCCAGCAGGGCAGCCAGGCAAGGCCGAGGCCGTCGACGGCAGCATCGGCGATGGCGGCCAGATCGTCGAGCCGCAGGCGCGTTTTCGGCAGAACGGTCTCCGCGGCATCGCCGTTCGACGGAAAGGACCAAGGACGCTGCTCGCCTCGGCTGTAGACCACCGCGTCATGTGCCGCGAGATCGGCAAGCGTCTTTGGCGCGCCACGTTCAGCGAGATAGGCGGGAGAGGCGCAAACCGTCATGCGCTGTTCCGCGATCGTCCGCGTCATCAGCCCGGAATCATTGCCGACCGAGCCATTGCGGATCGCGAGATCGAAGCCTTCATCGAGCAGATCGACGATGCGGTCGTTGAAGGAAAGATCGAGTTGCAGACGCGGGTGAGCGCGAAGCAGATCGACAAGCAGCGGCGTTACGCATTTGCGGCCGAAGAGGACCGGCATCGAAATGCGCAGCCGGCCGCGAATTTCCTGCCTGCCGGATTCGAGAAGCGCTTCCGCGGTCCTGATTTCACCAAGCGCCTTTTGGCAACCCTCGTAGAAGAGCTGCCCTTCATCGGTGAGGCTCTGCGCTCGTGTGGTGCGATGAAAGAGCCGGACGCCGAGCCGTTGCTCAAGCCGGGCCACCGTCTTGCCGACCGCCGATCGCGAAAGGTTGAGCCGCTCCGCGGCTGCCGAGAAGCCGCCGGCATCGGCGACTTCCACAAATACCGAAATGCCGGTGAAACGCTCCATGCGATTGTATCCACTAGAGAACCAATAAAGGGAAATCTTATCGCAACTGGCGCTCAGAATTCAACACTATGCTCGCCCCGATCACCATCGATGTGAAAGGAACGAGCATGTCAAAATGGATGAGAGCATGGAGCACGGAAACAGTCGGACCGCACAATCTGAAGATTGCGGAACGCCGGGTGCCGGAAGTCGGCGACGGCGAGATCCTGGTGCGCACGACAGCCGTGTCGCTCAACTACCGCGACAAGCTGGTGCTTGAAACCGGCATGGGCTTGGATCTGACCTTTCCCTTCGTGCCGGCTTCCGACATGAGCGGCATGGTCGAAGCGGTTGGCAAGAACGTTCGGCGATTCAAGGTCGGGGAGCGCGTGATATCGACCTTTGCCCCCGGCTGGCTCGACGGTTTGCGGCCCGGAAACGGCAGGACGCCCTCTTATGTCACGCTCGGCGGCGTGCTCCCGGGCGTCATGTCCGAATATGTCGCCTTTCCCGAAGATTGGTTCGTCGCGGCGCCCATAAGCCTCGATGCCGCTGAGGCCAGCACTTTGCCATGCGCCGGCCTCACGGCTTGGTTTGCGCTCATTGAGAAGGGGCACTTAAGGGCCGGCGACCGCGTCGTCGTGCAGGGCACGGGCGGGGTCGCGCTTTTCGGTCTGCAGATCGCCAAGGCGAGCGGCGCCGAAGTGATCGTGACCTCAGGTAGTGAGGAAAAGCTTGAGCGCGCGCTGGCACTCGGCGCTGGCCATGGCATCAACCGTCTGACGGAGGACTGGGTGGAGCGTGTCTATGCGCTGACCGACGACCACGGCGCCGATCACATTTTCGAAATCGCCGGCGGCACCGGTCTCGGCCAATCGCTGAAGGCAGTCGCGGCGGATGGGCGCATCTCGGTGATCGGCGTTTTGGAAGGTTTCGAGATTTCGGGACCGGTTGCGCCGCTGCTTTTGAAATCGCCGGTGCTGCAGGGCATCAGCGTCGGGCACCGCCGGGCGCTCGAAGATCTGGTCGGCGCGATCGACCGGGCCGGATTGAAACCGGTCATCGACAAGAGATACAAGTTTGGCGAATTCCGCGAGGCGCTCGCGCATCTCGATCGTGGACCCTTCGGCAAGGTGGTGATCGAATTCTAGAGCGCCGTGCGTTCAAGTGAACGTACAAAGGACGCTCTAGCACTCTAGATTCTAGAGCATCTTGTCCGCTTGCAGCGGTTCCGCTTGAAAGCGGGATGCTCTAGCGCCGGGTAAGTGTAGTACAGAAGGCCGCCGGGTATCTCTCCGGCGGCCTTCTGATTGATCTTTCCGTTACTCCGCGGCTTGGCGGGCCATCGGATTGTTCGGATGGGTCGTCCAGTTGGCGTAGTTCGGATCGACCGGTTTGCCGGTGCGCTTGTCGATCGTGCCAGCGGCAAGCGGTTCCATCGTGATGCAGTTCTCGACCGGACAGACATTGACGCAGAGGTTGCAGCCGACGCATTCCTCTTCGATCACCTCGAAATGGCGCACGCCGTTGACGAACTGCGTGATCGCCTGGTGCGAGGTGTCCTCGCAGGCGATGTGACAGCGGCCGCATTTGATGCAGGCGTCCTGATCGATCTTCGCCTTGGCGACGTAGTTGAGGTTCAGATACTGCCAGTCCGTGACGTTCGGCACGGCGCGGCCGGTGATGTCGTCGAGCGTGCGGTGGCCCTTGGCATCCATCCAGTCCGAGAGACCCGTGATCATCTCCTGAACGATCTTGAATCCGTAGGTCATAGCGGCCGTGCAGACCTGCACGTTGCCGGCACCGAGGGCCAGGAATTCGGCCGCATCGCGCCAGGTGGTGATGCCGCCGATACCGGAGATCGGCAGGCCGTATGTCTCCGGATCGCGGGCGATCTCGGCAACCATGTTGAGAGCGATCGGCTTGACTGCCGGGCCGCAGTAACCGCCATGGCTGCCGCGGCCATCGATCGAGGGCTCCGGCGAGAAGGTGTCGAGATTGACCGCGGTGATCGAGTTGATCGTGTTGATCAGCGACACGGCGTCGGTGCCGCCGGCCTTGGCGGCGCGGGCAGGCTTGCGGATATCGGTGATGTTGGGCGTCAGCTTAGTGATCACAGGCATGCGCGTGTACTGTTTGCACCAGCGGACGACCATTTCGATATATTCCGGCACCTGGCCGACCGCAGAGCCCATGCCGCGCTCGGACATGCCGTGCGGACAGCCGAAATTGAGTTCGATGCCGTCGGCGCCGGTTTCCTCGACCAGCGGCAGGATCGCCTTCCAGGCGTTCTCCTCACAAGGCACCATGATCGAGGCGATGAGCGCGCGGTCCGGCCAGTTCATCTTCACCTGCTTCATCTCGCGCAGGTTCACGTAGAGATCGCGGTCGGTGATGAGCTCGATATTGTTTAAGCCCAGCAGCCGCCGGTCCGCGCCCCAGATCGCGCCGTAGCGCGGGCCGTTGACGTTGACGACCGGCGGTCCTTCCTCGCCGAGCGTCTTCCAGACGACGCCACCCCAGCCGGCCTTGAAGGCGCGCTCGACGTTATAGGCCTTGTCCGTCGGCGGCGCCGAGGCGAGCCAGAACGGGTTCGGGGATTTGATGCCGACAAAATTGTTGCGAAGATCAGCCATTGTTCTCGTCCTCTCGATCCTGTTCTGCTTTTCAAGCAACGGCGCTCGCCAGCGGGGCTACCGCGGCGAAAGCCCGGTTGATCGATTCGGCGGCATCGCGGCCCATGGCAACGGCGGAAACCGTGAGGTCCTCTCCGCCAAGCACGCAATCGCCACCCGCCCAGACATTGGCGATCGAGGTGCGGCCTCCGGCATCGGTGACGATGCGTCCGCCTTGAAGCTGCAAAGCTCCAAGTTCGGAAGCCTCGAAGGTCTGGCCGATTGCCTTGAAGATCTGGTCGGCTGCGATGATACCCGTTTCGCCGGTCGCCGTCAGCTTGCCGTCTTCGATCGTCGTGTATTCGAGTTCGATGCCGGCGACCCTGCCGTCCTTTACGGCAATGCGCTTCGGCTGCAGCCAGTGGCGGATGGTGACGCCCTTGGAGGCCGCAAGGTCCTGCTCGAACTCGGAGGCGTTCATGTGCTCCTTGCCGCGGCGATAGCAGATCGTCACCTCCTTGGCCCCGAGCAGCTTTGCCTGAACGGCCGCGTCGATCGCGGTCATGCCGCCGCCGAGCACGACAACGCGACGGCCGACGGGAATATCGGCCTTGGTCTTCGACTGGCGGAGTGCGGCAATAAAATCGACCGCGTCCTCAAAGCCTTCGGCATTCTCGCCTTCGATCCGGAGCGCGTTGACGCCGGCAAGGCCGAGGCCGAGGAACACGGCGTCATATTGTTCCGTCAGGTCGGGGAGCGAGAAGTCGCGGCCGAGCGCCTGGCCGTGGCGTATCTCGATGCCGCCGATCGACAGAACGTAGTCGACTTCCTTCTGTGCGAAATCGTCGACCGACTTGTAGGCGGCGATGCCGTATTCATTGAGGCCGCCGGATTTTTCACGGGCATCATAGATGACGACATCGTGGCCGTTGACGGCCAGCCGATGGGCGCAGGCAAGGCCTGCCGGACCGGCGCCGACGACAGCAACCCTGCGACCGGAAGAGGCGGCACGCGTGTAGAACTGCTTGTTCTCTCTCATCGCGACGTCGGTCGCATAACGCTGCAGCCGACCGATCTCGACCGGGCGCTCCTCCGCCGTATTGCGGACGCAGGCCTGCTCGCAGAGCGTTTCGGTGGGACAGACGCGGGCGCACATGCCGCCGAGTATATTCTGGTCGAAGATCGTCTTCGCCGAGCCGATCGGATTGCCAGTCGATATCTGCCGGATGAACAGCGGGATATCGATGGAGGTGGGACAGGCCGTCATGCAGGGCGCGTCATGACAGAAATAGCAGCGGTCGGCGGCGACCAGGGCCTCGTGCTTGTCGAGCGGCGGATGCAGATCGGAGAAATTGGTTTCGTATTCCGCGAGCGGCAGCCTGCCGCCGAGGATCCCAGATTGCGTCGTTCCCATTTTTGGCTCCCAATGTTTTCTCAGGATGAGGGAACGGTAACACGCTTTATTTTTTTATCAAACGGTAAAAGTTTGGTCGCGTTTCCCGCAGATCCCGGAAAACCCGAGCGTTTTTGCCTGAAGCGCCGATCGATTTCCGGCTTTGTTTGACAGCGCACGGCAAATAGTGGCAGCAAATCAAAGGGAAGGAGACGAATACATGGCGCGCAGGGCGGAAACCAACAACAGGCTCGACGATGCCGCCCGCGCGGGTTGGCTGTATTATGTCGCAGGCCGGACGCAGGACGAGATCGCCTCGATCATGGGCATTTCGCGACAGTCGGCGCAGCGCCTCGTTTCCCTTGCCATGGCCGAGCGGTTGATCAAGGTGCGGCTCGATCATCCGATTGCCGCCTGCCTCGAGGCGGCGGCCCGGCTCAAGGACAAATACGAGCTGAAGCATGTCGATATCGTGCCGAGCGACCCGGGCTCGATGTCGACAACGGTCGGTATCGCGGAGGCCGGTGCAGCTGAGATCGAGCGCTGGCTGAAATCGACGGACCCCGTCGTGCTTGCCATCGGAACGGGGCGGACGCTGAAGGCGGCGATCGACCAACTGCCTTCCATGGAATGCCCGCAACACCGCATCGTCTCTCTGACCGGCAACATCAGGCTCGATGGTTCGGCAGCCTACTACAACGTCATCTTCAGCATGGCGGACGCAATCAAGGCGCGGCATTTTCCCATGCCCTTGCCGGTTCTCGTCTCGTCGGCTGAAGAGCGGGAAGTGCTTCACAATCAGAGTCTCGTAAAAATTGCCCTGCAACTCGGCGCGGAGGCCAATGCCGCCTTCGTCGGCGTCGGCGAGCTGGGTCCCGACGCGCCGCTCTGCGAGGACGGGTTTCTGGCGCGAGACGAAATGGCACGGCTGACGGCTGCCGGTGCCGCCGGGGAGATCTGCGGGTGGATGTTCGATCATGAGGGCGAACTGCTGACCGGCAGCATCAACGAACGCGTCGCCTCCGTTCCGCTGCCGCCCCGCGACCGGGCTTCGGTCATCGGCATTGCCAAAGGCCGGCGCAAATATGAGGCGCTCAGGGCGGCCCTCAAGGGCAGGATCATCAACGGGCTGATCACCGACGAAACCACGGCCGATTATCTGCTCGGCGCTTGAATCGGGCAAACCGATTTCGAGGCTGCGCGATCTTCATGATCTGGCCGTTCCTGTGAACCGCCTCCGATAAAATAATCCGAACGAAAAACAAGCCGTTAGCCTTTCGTTTGCACCGCAGCAACGAATGCGGATTGACTTTTTGCGGCAACGGGTGAGTAATTGCCCATGAGCAAAGCAAATGCTCATTTTCTTCTGGGAGGAAGTCGATGAATTTAAGAACTTTCCTGCTGGGCACGTGCTCGGCAGTCGCTCTGGCGGGTCTGGCCCAAGCAGAAACCCTGACCATTGCGACCGTGAACAACGGCGACATGATCCGGATGCAAAAGCTGACGGACGATTTCACGTCGAAAAATCCGGACATTGAGCTCGAGTGGGTCACGCTCGAGGAAAACGTGCTGCGCCAGCGCGTAACGACGGACATCGCGACGAAGGGCGGCCAGTACGACATCATGACGATCGGCACCTATGAAGTGCCGATCTGGGCCAAGCAGGGCTGGCTGCTGCCGCTCGAAAATCTCGGGCCGGATTATGACGTCGACGACCTGCTGCCGGCGATCCGCTCCGGCCTGACGATCGACGGCAAGCTCTATGCGGCGCCCTTCTACGGCGAGAGCTCGATGGTCATGTATCGGAAGGACCTGTTCGAAAAGGCGGGCCTGACCATGCCCGACGCGCCGACCTGGGACTTCATTGCCGATGCGGCGCGCAAGATCACCGACAAGAACAATGAAATCTATGGCATCTGCCTGCGCGGCAAAGCGGGTTGGGGCGAGAACATGGCCTTCCTCACCGCGACCGCGAACGCTTTCGGGGCGCGCTGGTTCGACGAGAACTGGAAGCCTCAGTTCGACCAGCCGGAGTGGAAGAAGACGCTCGATTTCTACGTCAAGCTGATGAATGACGCCGGACCGCCCGGTGCCTCGTCGAACGGCTTCAACGAAAACCTGTCGCTCTTCCAGACCGGCAAGTGCGGCATGTGGATCGACGCGACGGTCGCGGCTTCCTTCGTGACCAATCCGAAGGAATCGACTGTTGCCGACAAGGTCGGCTTCGCGCTCGCGCCTGATACCGGCCTCGGCAAGCGCGGCAACTGGCTCTGGGCCTGGAATCTCGCAATCCCCGCGGGCTCGCAGAAGGCGGAAGCCGCCGAGAAGTTCATCGCCTGGGCGACCAGCAAGGACTATCTGAAGCTTGTTGCGGAGAAGGAAGGCTGGGCAAACGTGCCTCCCGGCACGCGCATCTCGCTTTATGAAAATCCGGAATACCAGAAGGCGGCGCCATTCGCGAAGATGACGCTGGACTCGATCAACGCGGCCGATCCGAAGAACCCGGCTGTCAAGCCGGTGCCCTATGTCGGCGTGCAATTCGTGGCGATCCCGGAATTCCAAGGGCTTGGCACGGCGGTTGGCCAGCAGTTCTCGGCGGCGCTTGCCGGTCAGATGAGTGTCGATCAGGCGCTTGCGAGTGCGCAGCAACTGACGACACGCGAAATGACGAAGGCCGGCTACATCAAATAAGGCTCCCAAGGGCCGGGGTGCCGGTTGGAAACGGCAGGCGCTCCGGCAACTCCTGGAGCGGGAAGGGGTCAGGCGGGCTTTCCACCCGTATCCCGCTCCAGCTTTTAAGATCACGTCGACGATTCTTGGAACGGTTCGGTCCAAGTCGCCGAGATCGAAAAGGGATGTCCGGCATGCGCGGAGAACCGCGCGGCTTCTTCTCTTGGAACAGCGTTGACATTCACATGGGGGACGCCATGGCGACCTTGCACACCCGCTCCGCTGCGCGCCTGATGATCGCGCCCTCGGTGCTTCTGCTTCTAGCCTGGATGATCGTGCCGCTGGCGATGACCATCTATTTCTCGCTGCTCCGCTACAACCTGCTGATGCCGGGAATGGAGGAGTTCGCGGGTCTTTCCAACTACACCTACTTCCTGACCGATCCGGCCTTCTTTCAGGCGATCTTCAACACGCTCGCAATTGTTCTCGGCGTGCTGTTCATCACGGTGATCGGCGGCATCGGGCTTGCGCTTCTTCTCGACCAGCCGATGTTCGGGCAGGGGATCGTGCGTATCCTGGTGATTGCGCCGTTCCTGATCATGCCAACGGTGGCAGCACTGGTCTGGAAGAACATGTTCATGAATCCGGTGAACGGGCTCTTTGCCTGGCTCGCCAAGCTTGTCGGTCTTCAGCCCTACGACTTTCTGGCCAACGCGCCGCTCATGTCGGTGATCGTCATCGTCGCCTGGCAGTGGCTGCCGTTCGCGACGTTGATCCTGCTGACGGCGCTGCAGTCGCTCGACGAGGAGCAGAAGGAGGCCGCTCAGATGGATGGGGCCGGCGCCTGGAGCCGTTTCATCTATCTGGTTCTGCCGCATCTCTCCCGGGCGATCACCGTCGTGATCCTCATCCAGACGATCTTCCTGCTGTCGGTCTTTGCCGAAATCCTGGTCACCACCAACGGCGGCCCCGGCACACAGAGCACGAATCTGACCTTCCTCGTCTATGCGCAGGCGCTTCTACAGTTCGACGTGGGCGGCGCGTCCGCCGGGGGCATCATCGCCGTCATCCTCGCCAATATCGTCGCATTCTTCCTGATGCGCATGATCGGCAAGACGTTGGAGGCTTGAATCATGGCACGCAACGTTTCCACCCAACGCAAACTGGTCACCACGGCGGTCGCCTGGACGGTCGGCATACTGATCTTCTTTCCGATCCTCTGGACGTTCCTGACGAGCTTCAAGACGGAGGCGCAAGCGATTGCCTCGCCGCCCGTACTTCTCTTCTTCGACTGGACCACCGAGAACTATCATGAAGTGCAGGCCCGCTCGAACTACTTCAAGCACTTCATGAATTCGGTCGTCGTCTCGTTCGGCTCGACGCTCCTCGGTCTCCTCATCGCCATCCCATCCGCCTGGGCGATGGCCTTCGCACCGACGAAACGCACCAAGGATGTCTTGATGTGGATGCTCTCCACCAAGATGATGCCGCCGGTCGGGGTGCTGGTGCCGATGTATCTCATGTTCCGCAACAGCGGTCTTCTCGACACCCGGACCGGACTGGTGATTGTGCTGACGCTCATCAATCTGCCGATCATCATCTGGATGCTCTACACCTATTTCAAGGAGATCCCGGGCGAGATCCTCGAGGCGGCGCGTATGGATGGCGCCTCGCTTGCCAAGGAGATCATCTACGTGCTGACGCCGATGGCGATCCCCGGCATTGCCTCGACGCTGCTCCTCAACATCATTCTCGCCTGGAATGAGGCGTTCTGGACCTTGAACCTCAGTGCGGCGAAGGCGGCACCATTGACCGCCTTCATCGCCTCCTATTCCAGCCCGGAGGGCCTCTTCTACGCAAAGCTTTCGGCGGCCTCGACGATGGCAATCGCCCCCATCCTCATTCTCGGCTGGTTCTCGCAGAAACAGCTTGTACGCGGCCTCACCTTCGGCGCGGTCAAATAAGGGTACGACCATGGGAAGCATCACACTCAAGAACGTATCGAAGGTTTTCGGCGCCCATGCCGTCATCCCGTCGATCGACCTCGATATCACCGACGGCGAATTCGTCGTCTTCGTCGGACCGTCCGGCTGCGGCAAGTCCACATTGCTGAGACTGATCGCCGGGTTGGAGGACGTCAGCGACGGCGAGATCGTCATCGACGGCAAGAACGCGACTGACCTGCCGCCGGCAAAACGCGGCCTCTCAATGGTGTTCCAGTCCTACGCGCTTTATCCGCATATGAGCGTGCGCTCGAACATCGCCTTCCCGCTGAAGATGGCGGGCGAGGAAAAGGCGGCGATCGACAAGAAGGTCGCGGACGCGGCCCGCGTTCTCAACCTTACCGATTATCTCGATCGGAAACCGCGTCAGCTTTCCGGCGGCCAGCGCCAGCGCGTTGCGATCGGCCGCGCCATCGTCCGTCAGCCGGAGGCGTTTCTGTTCGACGAGCCGCTTTCGAACCTCGACGCGGCGCTGCGCGTCAACATGCGGCTCGAAATCAGCCAGTTGCACCAGCAATTGAAGACGACGATGGTCTACGTCACCCACGATCAGGTGGAAGCCATGACCATGGCCGACAAGATCGTCGTGCTCAACCGCGGCCGCATCGAGCAGGTGGGCTCGCCGCTCGATCTCTATCACAAGCCGGACAATCTCTTCGTCGCCGGCTTCATCGGCTCGCCGAAGATGAACTTCGTCTCCGGGGCGCCGGCGGCCGCCCTCCAGGCGCATACGATCGGCGTTCGTCCCGAACACCTCGTGCTTTCGAAGGAGCAGGGCACCTGGCGGGGGACGGTCGGCGTGGCCGAGCACCTCGGCTCAGATACCTTCCTGCATGTGAACGCCGATGGCATCGGCACGCTGACGGCGCGCGTCGCCGGAGACTTCGCCGTAACACATGGCGACCGGGTGTTCCTGACGCCGGATCCGCAACGCGTGCACAAGTTTGACGAAAAGGGACTCGCAATTCGATGAAACGTCTTGAAGGTAAGAGCGCGCTGATCACGGGTTCGGCGCGGGGAATCGGCCGCGCTTTCGCGGAGGCCTACGTGCGCGAAGGCGCTAAAGTCGCGATCGCCGACATCAATATCGAGCGCGCTCAGCAAACGGCTGCCGAGATCGGGCCGGCGGCCTACGCTGTTCAGATGGACGTCACGCGGCAGGAGTCTATCGATGCCGCAATAGCGGCCGCCGTCGAAAAGGCCGGCGGTCTCGATATTCTCATCAACAATGCCGCCCTCTTCGATCTGGCGCCGATCGTCGAGATCACGCGCGCGAGCTATGAGCGGCTCTTCTCCATCAATGTTGCCGGCACGCTGTTTACGCTGCAGGCGGCAGCCAAACAGATGATCGCTCAGGGACGCGGCGGCAAGATCATCAACATGGCAAGCCAGGCCGGCCGGCGGGGGGAGGCGCTGGTGGCGATCTATTGCGCAACCAAAGCCGCCGTCATCAGCCTCACCCAATCGGCCGGGCTCGATCTCATCAAGCATCGCATCAATGTGAATGCCATCGCCCCCGGCGTTGTCGAAGGCGAGCACTGGGAAGGAGTCGATGCGCTGTTCGCCAAATATGAAAATCGTCCTCTCGGCGAAAAGAAGCGGCTGGTCGGCGAAGCCGTTCCCTACGGGCGCATGGGAACGGCCGAGGATCTGACCGGCATGGCGATCTTCCTCGCTTCGTCCGAAAGCGATTACGTGGTGGCGCAGACCTACAACGTCGACGGCGGCAACTGGATGAGCTGAGGCTCGTTGAATGACGGGTTCTTGAAAAGGAACATAGGATGACCACCAAACTCTCCCTCGCCACGCTCGATGCGATCAAGGCCAAGGCCGGCGTTCCGAAGTATGATCGGCATGATCTCCGAGCCGGCATCGTCCACTTCGGCGTCGGCAATTTCCATCGTGCGCATCAGGCGGTCTATCTCGACGACCTTTTCAATCTGGGGCGCGATCATGATTGGGCGATCATCGGTGCGGGGGTGCTGCCATCCGACGAAGTCATGCGCGCCAAGCTCGAGGCGCAGGACTTCTTGACGACCGTCGTCGAGCAGGACAACAACCGGACCGGCGCACATATTACCGGCGCGATGATTGCCTATCTGAAGCCAGGAGATACGCCGGCCATCGTGGCGCAGCTTGCAAGCCCGTTCATTCGCATCGTCTCGCTGACGATCACCGAAGGCGGCTATTTCATTGATCCGGCTTCCGGCGTTTTCAACCCGTCCCACCCCGCAATCGCCGAAGACGCCAGGAACCCGGCAGCGCCGAAGACGGTCTTCGGACTCATTCTGGCTGGGCTTGCCGAGCGCAGGGCAAGGGGTATCGCGCCATTCACCATCATGTCGTGTGACAATATTCCCGGCAACGGCGAGGTGACGCATGCGGCCGTTTCCGGTCTCGCGCGCCTTTCGGATCCCGGCTTCGCGGACTGGATCGATGCCAATGTCGCCTTCCCGAACGGCATGGTCGACCGCATCACGCCGGCGACCGGCGCCCGCGAAATCGGTTTCGTCGCTTCGGAGTACGGCATCGACGACGTCTGGCCGGTCTTTTGCGAGGAGTTCAAGCAATGGGTGCTGGAGGACCACTTCCCGCAGGGGCGCCCGGCGCTCGAAAAGGTTGGCGTCCAGTTCGTGCCGGATGTCGCGCCGTACGAACACATGAAGATCCGCATCCTGAACGGCGGTCATGCGGCGATCGCCTATCCGGCCGCATTGCTCGACATTCATTTCGTCCACGAGGCGATGGAGGAGCCGCTGATCCGCTCGTTCCTCGCCAAGCTCGAACATGAGGAAATCATCCCGGTCATTCCTCCGGTCCCGGACACGGATTTGAAGGATTATTACACCCTTATAGAGAGCCGTTTTGCCAACCCGAAGATCGGCGATACCATCCCGCGCCTGGCTCAGGATGGCTCGAACCGCCAGCCGAAATTCATCCTTCCGTCAACGGCCGATCGCTTGCGGCACGGCCAGGACGTGGTCGGCCTGTCGCTCGTCTCCGCGCTCTGGTGCCGCTACTTTGCCGGCAAATCCGATAGCGGCAAGGATATCGTCTTCAATGACGCGAGCGCCGATCGCCTGCATGCGGCTGCCCTTGCGGCCAAAGACGACCCGTTGGCCTTCCTCGCGCTTTCCGACATCTTCGGCGACGTGGTGCAATCCGATCTTTTCCGCCGCCGCTTCGGCCACGCCTTGAAAACCCTCTGGGAAAAGGGTACGCGCGCCACGCTCCAGCTTTATCTGGACGGCAAACTCGGGGAATAGCGCAATGGCGGACCAGGCGTCCAGGCTGGTGATCTTCGACTGTGACGGCGTGCTGGTGGACAGTGAACCTATCTCCCTCGACGTGCTGGTCGAAGCGCTGGGTGCTGCCGGCGTTTCGATGACGGCGGAGGAGGCGAGCGAGCGCTTTCTCGGCCGTAGCTTAAAGAGCATGTCCGCGATTCTGCACGACGAACATGGGCTTGCAACCGACGACGCCTTTCTCGAAGGCATGCGAATGCGGCTCTATGCGCGTTTCCGGGAGGAATTGAAGCCGGTCCTCGGGATACGCAACGCCGTCGAGCAGCTTGACGCCGCCTCATGCGTAGCTTCGTCGAGCCAGCCGGAGCGCATCCGGCTGTCGCTGACCGTCACCGGGCTGCTCGATCTCTTCGAACCGAACATCTTCAGCGCCAGCATGGTGGCGCATGGCAAGCCGGCGCCCGATCTGTTTCTGCATGCGAGCGCGCAAATGGGCTACGAACCGGCGAACTGCGTCGTGATCGAGGACAGTCCGGCCGGCATCGAGGCCGCCAAGGCGGCGGGCATGCGCGTCTTTGCCTTCGCAGGTGCCAGCCACGCGCGAAACCACCGCCACCGGCAGGCGCTCGCCAATCTTCATCCCGACGTGCTGTTTGACGACATGAGCGAATTGATACAGTTTGTCCGGCAATGACCGGGAGGAGGACAAGCGGTTTTTTGCCCGCATCTCCCTCCGACGTCTTATAATCAATCACCATCTCGGGACGGGGACATTCATTGATGCGCGAGTACGTCGTTGCGGTCGATATCGGAACTGGTAGCGCCCGCGCCGGCATCTTTGATCGGAAGGGCGCGCTTCTGGCGCGGGCCGACCGACCGATCGCCATGAACCGGCCGGAAGAAAACCACGCCGAACACGATTCCGAGGACATCTGGGCCTCCGTTTGCGGAGCGGTCAGGGCGGCCCGGGAGAAAGCCGGCGTGGGCGCCGAGAATATCGCCGCGATCGGCTTCGATGCGACCTGTTCGCTGGTCGTGCGCGACCGTGACGGTGCGCCCCTATCGGTCAATCGCAAAGGCGACGCACGCTGGGACACGATCGTCTGGCTCGATCACAGGGCCTTGGCGGAGGCCGATTTCTGTACGGCGACGCAGCATCCCGTCCTCGATCATTCGGGCCGGGTGATGTCGCCGGAGATGGAAATGCCGAAGCTGATGTGGCTTAAGCGAAACCTGCCGAGACAATGGGAGGAGGCGGGCTATTTCTTCGATCTCGCGGACTACACGACATGGCGGGCAACGGGAAGCGCGGCCCGCTCGCGCTGCACCCTGACGGCGAAATGGAACTATCTCGCCCACAGGCCCCGCGGCTGGCAACAGGACTATCTCGAGCGGATCGGTCTCGAGGACCTTCTTGATCGAGGCCGCTTGCCGGAAGAGACGTTAGCGGTGGACCGCGCCGTCGGCCGCCTGAGCGCGACCGCGGCAGAGGAGCTCGGGCTCGACACCGAATGCCGGGTCGCCCCGGGACTGATCGACGCCTATGCCGGGGCGCTCGGCGTGCTCGGCGGATTTGCCGGTGATCCGGCGAGGCTCGAACGCCAATTGGCGCTGATCGCCGGAACTTCGAGCTGCATCGTCGCCTTCTCCAGGGACATGAAGCCTGGCTTCGGCATGTGGGGCCCCTATTTCGAAGCGGTATTGCCCGGCTTCTGGTTGATCGAAGGCGGCCAATCGGCGACCGGAGCGCTGCTCGATCACATCGTGCACATGCACGGGGGCGGACGCGAACCCACGGCCGAGATGCACATGAAAATCATCGAACGTGTCCAGGAACTTCGCGCCCTGCAGGGTGCCGATTTCGCCGATCGGTTGCATGTCCTTCCGGACTTTCACGGCAACCGTTCGCCGCTTGCCGATCCGCACGCGCTCGGCGTCATCAGCGGGCTTCCGCTCGATTCTTCCTTCGATGCCCTCTGCCGTCTGTACTGGCGAACTTGTGTCGCGATCGCCCTCGGCATCAGACACATTCTCGAAATGATGAAAGAGGCCGGCTACGATCTCGATACGCTGCACGTCACCGGCGGACATGTGCGCAATCCGCTGCTGATGGAACTTTATTGCGACGTGACCGGCTGCCGGGTGATTGCCCCTCAAGCGCCCGATGCGGTGCTGCTCGGCACGGCAATGGCGGCGGCCGTCGCGGGCGACCTCTATCCGGACCTCGCGCAGGCCGGCATCGAAATGTCGTCCGCCGGACAGGAACGTATTCCGGATCCCGCGTTGCGCAGCGTCTATGACCGTGATTACCGACACTTTCTCGCGCTTTATCGGCATCGCGCCGAGCTGGAGGCGATAGAGTAGCGGCGCGCTACAGCGCCGTTGCGTCTTTTCAGACGCGCAAGGGTCGCTGTAGCACTTTGAATTGCTGCATGTTTTTCCCTTAAATCGGCTCCGATCAAAGGAAACATGCAGTGGATCACAATGATTTTCGGTCGAATCGACCCAGTCATGAACGTGATCGATTGTATTTAAGTTGAGCGGTATGCGGGCGGAAAGCCGCGCACACTTTTCCTCATCCCGCTCTGGCGACGCCGTTTTTGCGGTGGAACCTTTTCCTGCTTCGCGCGTTTTTGTGACAGCCGGACGGTGACGCACATCGCCCCCAATGTGACGTCGGAGGCATACCGCCGGTCGCACAACTCACATCCCCTCTGTGAGTTGAACAAGCTCAGCCAGTGCCCTTCCCTCGGCACTGGCTGTTTTGCGTTATGGCAACAAAGCGACCGTGCCGGAATCCGGAAACCAGACTCACGATCCGGAAACCGGAACTCAGGCGGCCGCTTTCGTCGATTCGTTGAAGAACAGTGCTTGGCTGATCAGCGCCTTGACCATCTCAGGATTGAAAGGCTTGGTGACAAGGAAGGTCGGCTCTGGTCTTTCGCCCGTCAGCAGCCGCTCCGGGAATGCGGTGATGAAGATGACCGGAATGGCGCTGGTTTTGAGAATCTCGTTGACCGCATCGATGCCCGAGCTGCCGTCGGCAAGCTGAATGTCGGCCAACACCATGCTCGGCTTTGTCTTTTCGTAGAGCTCGATGGCTTCGTCCTTGGTGCGCGCGATACCCGTGACGCGGTGGCCGAGGCTTTCGACCATCTGCTCGATGTCGATCGCGATCAGCGGTTCATCCTCGATAATCATGATATCGGTTGCGACCTGACGGGAGATTTCCTGAGATGCACGGTCGAGGAGCGCGCTCAACTTATTCGCATCGACATCAAGCACTTCCGCGGCCTCGTGCGGAGTAAAACCCTCGACGGAAACGAGCAGAAAAGCCTGGCGCGCGAGCGGCGAGACCGCGGCAAGATTGACCGACGCCCGCTGCTCCCAGGCGAAGGGGGAAACCGGCTCCGGGACCAGAACGGACGACGAACCGAAAAGCGATGTGTAGAGACGAAATAATGCCACCCTGTCGTTACTTGCTTCAGGGAATATGGACATATCCGTGATCAGGGCTTCGAGGACGGCTGCGACATAGGCGTCGCCCGAGGTTTGAGACCCGGTCAGGGCGCGGGAATAACGGCGCAGATAGGGCAAAAATGGAGCAATCCGGGTGGACAATGTCATGCAGGACTCCCTCGGTAATATCTTTAAATTTGTTCCGCTGCGGAAACGTCTCGCCGAAAAAAAGGTTCCGCTGCGGAACATTTCATTTTTGCGGTGCGTTATGGGGCAGGCGAACACTTGAAGGCGATAATTGTAAAATGAGATATACTTCAGGGGCAGGGCGGACGATCGGCAAAAACCCGACGACTGACGATCCGAATGCGCAGATCGCGGCGAAGCTGAAGGCGCTCTATCAATCGGTGCAGGAGGAGGCGATACCGGCCCGCTTTCTCGATCTTCTGGAAAAGCTGGAAGCAGCGGAACGGCAATCCGTTCTGCAGGGCAGGGAGTAGGCATCGGGATGCCATCCGAAAACCAAGAGTTCAAGCGTGAGATGCTTGCCGCGCTGCCGAGCCTGCGTGCCTTTGCCATGTCTTTGATCGGGCGCCACGACCGGGCAGACGATCTTGTGCAGGACACCATCATGAAGGCCTGGGCCAAGCAGGACCATTTCGAGATGGGCACCAACATGAAAGCCTGGCTCTTCACGATCCTGCGCAACGAACTCTACAGCCAGATGCGCAAGCGCGGCCGCGAGGTGCAAGATAGCGACGGCCATTTTACCGAAACTCTCGCCCACCACCCCGAGCAATATGGCTCGCTCGATCTGCAGGATTTCCGCCGCGCCCTGGACCAACTGCCGCCCGATCAGCGCGAAGCCATCATCCTTGTCGGGGCTTCCGGTTTTTCATATGAAGAGGCCGCCACGATCTGCGGCTGCGCGCTCGGCACGATCAAGAGCCGCGTCAATCGCGCGCGCCAGCGCCTTCAGGAGATTCTCCAGGTGCGGGGCGAGAACGACTACGGGCCGGACGAAACCTCTGCGCCCATCACCTCGCGTGCCTTCGTTTCCTAATTCTCGTGCACATTCCAAGCCGGACCGCTTGAAGTCGGAGGCGGTTGTTTGCAAACGGTCGCCGCAGCAGTTTGGGTTGCTGCATAATTTTCGCCTAAAATCGGTTCTGATAAGGAGTCATGCAGTAGGCGCAGTCGCTTTCGGTGACTGGCCTGTGGTATCTGTTCGGTTATCCTGGCGGTTGCGCGAGTTTGGAGTTTGGCCGGATGCGTGAGAAGGCAGAAGCAATGCTTTCAGCGGTGGCGCAGGTGCTTGATGCACCGGAGCGGCTTGGGATGCTGCACGCGGCCGCGCCGGACATGGCGATACCGGATGGCGACTTCGACGAGATCGCGAAGCTCGCGGCGAGCCTGTTCGACGCACCGATTGCGCTCGTCAGCCTCGTCGATCGCGAATGGCAATGGTTCAAGGCCGCTGTGGGAACGACGGAAACGCGCATGCCCGCCGATGATTCCTTTTGCGTGCATACCATCGCGCAGGCCGAGGGCGGTGCCTTTCTCGTGCTCGATGCCTCTCTACACCCGGCGTTCCGTCACGAGCAGAGGGTGGTTCAGCCACCATTCCTGCGTTTTTATGCGGGTGCTTCGATCTTTCTGGACGGACAGGCAGTGGGCACCGTCTGTGTCTTCGATGTGGCGCCGCGCCGCGAGGTCGCACCAAAACAGGTCGAGGAGCTGAGGCGGATCGCCGGCATCGCCGCCTCTCTCCTCAAACTGAAGGAGGAGGCGCGTCGACGCGCACTTAAGGAAGCCGCACTTTCGCGCGAGGAACAACGCCTTGCCATGGCGCTTGATGCCGCGAATGTCGGCAGTTGGCTCTGGGATATCCGTGCCGGTACGGTGGCGGGCAACGGCGCGATGATGCGGATGTTCGGTCTTCCAGCCGAACGTACCGTTGGCGCCAGAGCAGTTTTCTCGGCGATCCATCCCGACGATCGCGCCCCGACTTTCTCGAAGCTTCGGCAGGCGATGGCCGCCAACGAGGAATATGACGGCATGTTCCGGATCGGTGAGAGCGGACGCTGGCTGCTCGGCCGCGGCAGGGTGCATGATCGCGACAGCAAGGGCGCGCCGCTGACCTTTCTCGGCATGACGATCGACGTCTCCGACCAGCAGGCTTCCGTCCAGCGCACGCGCCTCCTGCTCAAGGAGCTGAACCACCGTGTCAAGAACACGCTCGCGATGCTGCAATCGCTTGCGCGCCAGACGCTGCGGCAGACCAGCGATCCCGCCGAGTTCATGGCAGCTTTTGCCGGCAGACTTCAGGCCATTTCGGAAGCGCATGGCCTCTTGTCGGATTATGAATGGGGCACGATTCGCCTGGCGGAGCTGATTTCGAAACAGTTGCGGCCCTATGTCAGCGATTACGCCGAACAGGTCGAATTGCATAAGGACGAGATCCTGCTGGGTCCGGATCAGGCCGTGGGGCTCGGCCTGGTGCTGCATGAATTGGCGACGAACGCGGTGAAGTACGGTGCGCTTTCGGTGCCGAAGGGCAAGATCGTGTTGACGGCGCGCGGCGTCGTCGAGGACGGGGACGCGGTGCTGCATCTGACCTGGACGGAAGTCGGCGGGCCGCCCGTCCGTGAGCCGAGGCGCCGCGGCTTCGGTTCGATCCTGATCGAGCGCAGCCTGGACAAGATCATCGGCAGTTCGGTCAAAGTGGAATACATGCCGGCGGGCGTGACGGCGCTTATTCGCTTGCCGCTATAGGGCATATAGAGCCGGCAAGAGAGCTATCTCCTTTGCCGCTTGCGCCGCCCGCCCTTGCTGCCGAACCCCAGCAGGCCGCCGAGAGCTGCCGTGGTGACGACGGCCAGGAGCGGCCGTTTGCGAAGAATGCTGTTGGCGGCCAAAAGGGCCACGTTTGCCTGTGCGATCGCCCGGCTCCGGCGTTCATTCGCAAGGCGTCGATCGTGCGCACGAAGCACAGCCATCACGGCCATTAATATGAGGGCGGTCAAAAACAGAGCGGCGGCAATGCTGAACGCGGCGAGGAGCGGCGAATAGCGGTTGCTCAAAAATATCGAAACCGCAATCAGGGCGAACACGTAAGCCGTGCCGAGAAACAGTGCGATAATCGACCAGAGAACGAAATTGCGCTTGAAGCGCGAGGCGGCGACACTGATGTCCGCGGCGAACCAGGCGGACAGGAGGGCTCCGATCGTTCCCATGACTTACTCCCCGGTCATCCCGCCGCAACATTCGCCTTCACTGGCGTGAAGACGAAATCTCCAACCCATGCATAAGACGCGCGGCGCTGTTGTGCCGCCCCAATTGTCCTTGCCATGTCAACGGCGCAGCAAGGCGGCGACGAGAAGACCGAGTGCGGCAGCCACGCCTAGAGTGGCGACCGGGTGCTCGCGAACTGCCTCGCGAACCTGGCGTTCTGTGCCGGAATACCGGCTGCGCAGTTCCGAAAGAATCTCCTCGGCATTCGACAGGAGATCCTGAAGGCCCGCTTCGGTCTGTTCGCGCAGATCCCTGGCCTTTCCCTTGGCATCCTTCGAAACAGCCGCGCCACGATCAGTCAGCACGCTCGCCAATGCAGCAATGTCGTCCCGCATTTCCTGCAATTGCTCTTCGATGGATTGTTCCAGACCCGCACCGTTGCGTTTCCTGGCACCTGAGCTCGAGAAGAGACCTACCATGTTATGTGCTCCCTTTCGCTGTGATGCCGGCAGAAGCGGCCGGCAAAGGTGTTTGCTCTCCGACACGAGTTCAAAGAGCAGCAAAGCAACTAACGCACGAAAAGAGAAATTGTTTCGACGGGGCTTGGCCTTACGGGGACTGTTCCGCGAATTCGTCAGGCGGTAGCGGTTTGCGGCAGCACGAAGGGCACGTCGTTTCCCGGTGCGACACCCACGCGCATTCGGCAGCCGAATACAGCTTCCATGGTCTCGTCGGTTAAAACGTCCTTTGGGGCTCCGCTGGCGCGGACGCGGCCAGCTTTCATCATGATCATCCGATCGGCGAACATCGCCGTGAGATTGAGATCGTGCATCACCGCGACAACACCGCCGCCCTTTTCACAGAACTGGCGCGCGAGCCGCATGATCGTCAGCTGGTGACGGATATCGAGGCTCGATACCGGCTCATCGAGCAGGAGGTAGCGAGGTTCCCCATCGCCGACCGGTTCCGAGATCTGGCAGAGGACGCGCGCGAGCTGGACCCGCTGCTGTTCGCCGCCGGACAGCTCCTGATAGAAACGTCCGCCAAAGCCGGCTAGGTCTACGGCGTTGAGCGCCTCGGCGGCAATACGATCATTGGTGGCGGCATCGGAGGCTGCGCCGGCTGAGAGCCCGAGCCGGACGATTTCCCGTACCGTGAAGGGAAAAGAAATCACTGTCGATTGCGGCAGGACGCCTCGCTTCAGCGCGAGCTCCCAGGGCCTCAGGCCGGCGAGATCACGGCCGTTGATGGTTACCCTGCCAGCGGAAAGGGAGATCTCTCCCGAGATTGCCTTCAATGTGGTGGTTTTGCCCGAGCCGTTCGGGCCGACGATCGCCGTCATCGCGCCGGGGGCGGCGTCGAACGAGACACCGTGGAGCACCGGCCTGCCGGCAAGACGGACAGAAAGGTTGGCAGCGCTGATCATAGCCCTCGGTCAAAGTCCCATGTTCGAACGCCCGCGCAGCAGGACCCACAGGAAGAAGGGTGCTCCCACAAAGGCGGTGATGATGCCGATCGGCAGTTCGGCGGGCGAGACGATCGTGCGGGCCAGCATGTCGGCAAAGAGCAGCATGGTGCCGCCGAGCAGGGCGGAAGCAGGCAGCAGGTAGCGGTGATCCGGGCCGATGACGAGGCGCAGGAGGTGCGGTACGACGATGCCGACGAAGCCGATGCCGCCGCTGACGGCGACCGATGCCCCGATCGCCGCGGCAACGCCGAAGACCGCGATGTTCTTCAGCCGCTGGACTGGAATGCCCATATGGAATGCCGCAGCCTCGCCGAGCGTGATCGCGTTGAGCCCGCGCGCCAGAAAGGGCACGACGGCGAGCGAGACGAGGATGATCGGACCGGCGGCAACGATCTTCGTCCAATTGGCGCCCGCAAGCGAGCCGAGGTTCCAGAAAGTGAGGTCACGCAATTGCTTGTCGTCGGCAATGAAGACGAGCACGCCCGTTACCGCATTGGCGAGCGCGGCAAGCGCGATGCCTGCGAGCAGCATCGTCGCCACCGAGGTCTGGCCGCCGCGCGTTGCGATCCGATAGAGGAGCAGGGTTGTGCCAAGGCCGCCTAGAAAAGCGCCGATCGGAAGCGCATAGAAGCCGACGAGCGCGAACAGCGGGCCGAACGTTGCGCTGCCGAGCACGATCACCAGGACGGCGCCGAGGCTCGCGCCGGACGAGACGCCGACAAGCCCGGGGTCGGCCAGCGGATTGCGGAAGAGGCCCTGCATCACGACGCCGGAAACGGCGAGCGAAGCGCCGACCAGCATGCCGAGCACGGCGCGCGGCAGGCGAATATCGAGAATGATGATGCGATCGCGCGCGCTCAGCACCTGATCGACCGTGCGGTCGCCAACGAGCCAATGGAAGACATTGGCGAGCGAGGCATCCGCGGCGCCCGTCATGATCGACGTCACGAAGGTCGCGGCCGCGAGCGCTGCCAGCACGGCAATCAGCAGGCGCGCCAGGCTCGCACGGTTTCCGGCCTGCCACTCCCGAGTGATTCTCGCGGCGAAGGCAGGCGCGCCCATGTTGGTTTGCAGGGCCTCATTGCGAGGCATTGGTCTTTTTTCCATAGAGTGCCGCATTCAATTGCCTGATTGCGCTGGCTGTACGCGGGCCGAAACCGAGCAGGTGCAGCCCGTCCATGCGGATCAGCGCCTTGTTTTTCGCCGCGGGCGTCAGGCTCAACGCCGGAAGAGCGAACAATTCGTCCGTGCTTGCCGCATGATCGCCGCCTCTGTCCATCATCAGGATCGCGTCCGGCTTTGCCTCGATGATCGCTTCGTCCGTCACGGCCTTGTAGCCCGGAAAAGCTCCGGCGGCATTGACCGCGCCGGCGAGGTCGATAATGCCGCTGGCGGCAGTGCCCTTGCCCGATGCCAGGATCTTTCCGCCCTGCGTGCTGAGAATGAAGAGGACACGCTTGCGTTCGCTTTGCGGACGCTTGCCTTCCTCGGCGAGCGCCGCGTCCAGATCCTTCTCGACGGATGCAGCCAGGGCTTCCGCCTTGTCCTTCACGCCAAGGAATGCGCCGACCGCGCGGATTTTCGCGACGATGCCTTCCCTGTCATAGGTCTCGGGAATGCTGGTGAAGGGAATGTTCGCTTCCTTCAAAACGGACAGCGCCTCCGGCGGTCCACTGCCTTCGACGGCCACGATTGCCGTCGGATTGACGGCGATGATGCCTTCCGGTGCCAGTTGCCGCATATAGCCGACATCCGGCAGTTTGGTCGCCGCTTCCGGGTAGGTGCTGGTGGAGTCACGCCCGACAAGCCGGCTCTCCTCGCCGAGCGCATAGATGATCTCGGTGATCGCGCCGCCAACCGAAACCACGCGCGAGACGTCCGGCTGCTCCATGCCCTCGGCCATTGCCGGACGCAGGAAAGACGGGCCTCCGGGAGCGAGGGCGGGCAGCACCAAAGGCGCCGACAGTGCGAAGGCGGCGAGCGCCAGTTCCCAGAGCCGTAGGCGGCGGAAGTCGAGACCGGTCGTCATGAGCGTTCCTCAGGCTGCGACGGTGGTGTCGAGGCGGGGCAGACGTTCGACGAGGCCGCGCCACTCCGGCCTTTCGGAAAAGCCTTCCTTACGTTTGCCGAAGAACTGAATGATCATCTCGCCCTTCGCGTTGAGTCCTTCAAGCGAAGTCACATGTCCATCCGTGGTCGGCTTGCGCACCGCCCAGAGTTCGGCGATGTGATCCTTGCGCAGGTGCAAGTGGAATGTCGGATCCATGATGTTGAGCCAAGGGCCCATCGTACCGATATTCGCGAGCGATCCGGAGTGAATTTGTATGACGCCGCGATTGCCGACGAAGCACATGATCGGCAGCTCGGTTTCGGCACTGCCGCGCATCATCATCTCGACGCCCGCGGTATCGAGCCGCCAGGCGAGATCGTCGCCGATCGTCCGCAGGGCCTGACGCCGGCCGATGTTCAGCTTGCGCAGCATGCCGTGGAACTGATGCGTGTCGGTGAGCTTCGTCCAGCGGTCTCGCAGTTCCGCGGCGTCAAGACTGGCATTGGGCTCGCTGTCGCCGGAGGGAGCGCTTGCATCCGCGTTGAAGTCCTGCGACTGGTCCGCCAGGCGAAGGTCTTCGATAATCTTGTCGTAAGCCGCGATGCTGGAAGCGGGACGCAAATGAACTTTGTGGACGGCGTGACCCCATTTGTCGAAAAACTGCAGGCTTCGGCGAACGTCCCCGTTCGCATCCGTCTTTGAAACCGCAAAGCCGTGCGCCCAGGCACTCGGGAAGATGCGCAGGTCGATCTCGGAACCCAGCACCAGGATAGCCGCCTGACCTCCTTTGACGTTGTCATAGACGCCGATCTTTTCATGCACCGCGCTTTCATTGCGGGTGAGCGCCATGACCTCGCCGAGTTCCTCTGCGCGCTGCAGGAAACGATTGGCGTCGCTGTCGATGCGGACTGCCGTGAGACCGCATTCGGCAGCGACGAGTGCTGCTTCCGAAACGCCGAGCTGGGCGGCAATGTCACGCTCCCGCAGCTTCGGATTCGCGGCGCGGTAGGCGCGGATTTCGGAAGGCGTGGGGCGCATGCTGTCGATCATTGTCGTCTGCCTATTTGTTCAGAATCAATTTGCCTTGGCGGGTGATCCTCATTCGGTAGATCACGCCGTCGTGGGAAATGAGGATCTCGCTTTCGCCGCGAAAGAGATCGTGGCTCTCCACGATCCGCTGTGTTCGATGGGTCGTGGTCGGCTGCGGAGATCGTTGGGTATCGGTGTCGTTCGGTGTCACGGCTGGCCAGTTCACGAGGATCGGAACGAGACAGTTTTCCCGTATCCTCCCGCGTATTCCGTTTAAGTATCTTGACTTCTTTAGTCATATTTATTTATGGACGCAATACCGGATTGTTACAGTCAAGTTAATCGATCGCGTCAAGCGGCATGCGCTGGCAGCCTCCGAAGCGCGAACAGTGAGTGGTGTTTCGATGACGCATTTTTCCCGTTTCGCTTTCTCGTGTGCATTTGCAGTTCTCTCCCTCGCGGGGCCGGCCGGAGCGCAGGACGCTGCCGCTTCGGCAGGGCTCACGATCGAGCTCAACGAGATCGTTCCCTCGGAGAAAGGCTGCAAGCTGACCTTCGTCGCCGGCAATGAACTGCAAAAATCGCTCTCGAAAGTTTCGTTCGAATTTGTCCTCTTCGATCAGAAGGGGCTGGTCGAGCGCATGGCGGTGCTGGATTTTCGCGACCTGCCGGCCGGCAAGACAAAGGTTCGGCAATTCGACCTGCCGGGTACGAAATGCGAAACGGTGAAAAGCCTGCTGATCAATGACGCGCCGGCCTGCGTAGGCGACGGTGTCGATAAGGGCGACTGCATGACGGGCCTCAAGACCGGCTCCAAGGCGGCGGTTGAGCTCAAGGGCTGAGCGGTCTGGTCGCTTGTGTCGCAACGAAGGCAAGGCTTGGATGAAGCATACGGTGAAATGGATGGCGGCGATCGGCCTTTCGTTGCTGGCGCATGCCGGCGGCGCGATGCTTTTCACGCCCAGCGTGGAGGACGTTCAGGTGGCCGGCGGCGCCGCGACCGAAGTCACCCTGCTGGGAGACGCTTTCGAGGAGACGTTGCAGGCTGGCGATCCTTCCGAGGTCGTCGAGCCGATGGAAGATACACCTGAAGAACTGAAGCCGACCGAGATCCAGCCGACGGAGGAGGTTGCAGAGAATGTCGAGCCCACAACGCCGGACGCCGCCGCACAGCAGCCTTCCGATGTAACGCCAACTGAAGCCGACGTCATTTTGCCGGCGGAGCAGGTGCCGATACCGCAGGCCGCCGAGGCGGCGGTCACCGCTACCGTCGCTCCGGTCGAAACCGTTGTTCCGAAAGAGAAGCCGGAACCGGAAAAGATCGAGAAGCCCAAAGTCGAGAAGCCGGAACCCAAGAAGGAGCCGGCGAAGAAGAAAAAGATAACGCGGAAGAAGGCGGGCGAAGCGGGCGATCAGGCGAAGTCGCAGAAAAAGGGCCAGGCGGACGGTGCGGAAAACGCCACCGCGAGCGCGGCCAAGGGTGACAATGCGGGTTCTGCACAACAGTCGGGCAATGCCGCCGTTTCGAACTATCCCGGCAAGGTGCGAAGCAAGCTCAATCGCGCCTTCAGATATCCCGCCGAGGCCAAGCGCCAACGCCTGCGCGGTGTTGCCCATGTGCGCTTCACCGTAACCTCCGGTGGTGGCGTTGCGGGCGTCAGCCTCGCGAGGAGCGCCGGTTCGCCTGTTCTCGACGAGGCGGCCCTGGATGCCGTCCGCCGAGCGGCACCCTTTCCGAAAATTCCTGCGGGTGCGGGCCGCGACAGTTGGGTCTTCACCATTCCGCTCGCTTTCAACCGTTGAATAGCTTGCTTTCGACAGCCGCAAAGGCGCAGTCGCTGGCGATGAGTACATTCTTGTCGGCCCCCCGCCGGAGCGTCTTTCCGGGCCAAAAAACTTTCTGCTTTAAGATGACTACAACACTCATGTTTATACTTTACTCTCATTATCAAGTTTAATAAGTTGCCGCCTACGCGCAACCGATCGGTGTGCCCGAAAACAAATCCTGATGGCGATTGGCGGCTTGGCCCGCATCGCCGAAGCAAGATGGAGAGACGGATGCGCGGCAAGCGCCACCAGAGTGCAGCAAAGGGCGGCAAGGGCAAAACGAGCAATGAAACACGAGAGCCCTCAAGGGATGACGGTAAAGTGACGCTCGAGGGGCGCAGCTTCCTCTATGTCGGCGGCCGGGATTGCCAGGTCGCCCATTTGCGGGAAATCGCCAGTTCCTATGGCGCGGAACTCATCCACCATGACGGTGGGCTGCGCGAGGCGGTATCGCGCATCGACCGTGTCCTTCCCTCCGTCGATTGTGTCTTCTGCCCGATCGACTGCATCAGCCATGACGCGTGTCTTCGGGTAAAAACCGGCTGCAAGAAGTGGGGCAAGGCCTTCGTGCCGCTGCGCAATGGCTCGAAGTCGAGCCTGGAGCGGGCACTTCAGGATCTCACCACCGCCAACAACCGCGAAAGCTGAATTTCGAAAGAAACGATGGTCTGCGTCGCCTGTGATGACGGCGTCTGGAGTACTGACGATGAACGATGAAGGTCCCGATCAGATGATGTTGATCGGCTTGCACAAGCTGGCGTCGCAATTCGGCGATGGGCTAGTCCCGGAACTCTACGAGCTGCTGACCCGCCGTGCGCGGATGCTGGAGGACAATCCGAACGTCACCGAGTTCCCCGCTTGGCAGGCGCGACAGCCCGGTAAGGATCCCATTGGGCTTGCGCCTGCGGTTGACGGCGCTATCCTTCCATTCCCGCATGCAGCGGCAAGGTCCTCTGCGGATAAGAAAGTGCTCGAGAGCTAACTCATGTATTTCGCCATGAATCGTTTCCGCATCGCCATCGGCCAGGAGGAGGCGTTCGAGTCCGTCTGGAAGGGGCGCGATTCAAGCCTTGCCGAGATGCCCGGCTTCATCGAGTTCCATCTTCTCCGCGGCGACAGCGTCCCGGAGGAGGGCTATACGCCGTTCATCTCGAAATCGACCTGGGAAAGCAAGGAAGCGTTCATCGCCTGGACCAAGTCGGAAAATTTTCGCGCGGCGCATAAAAGCGCCGGAGATAACCGGGCGATGTATGTCGGGCCGCCGAAATTCGAAGGTTATTCGGTGGTCGAAGGCGCCTGAGTTTTCGCTCGGGGAAAGAACGCACCGAGCGTGACAGCAAGCCAGCCGGCCATCATGGTTAGGCCGCCAAGTGGCGCCGACATCGAAAAAAGGCCGGCGCCGGTCACATGGCGGGCGGTGAGGTCTGCCGCGAAGAGCGCGGTGCCGACGGCGAGCAACAAGGCGGCGACCGCGGCCGTACGGAAATGCGCCCATCCGGCATGGAGCGCGACGAGTGCCGGCGCATGGGCGAGGCACATGGCGGACGCTCCGCCGAGAAGCCGCGGGTCCGCTCCGTGCGAGGCGGCTGCGGCCGCGGCGACGCCGGCGAGCCCCATCAGTCCGGCAACAAAGAGCACGGTCGAGCGCAGTCCGCGGGTCGCCATCGTTGCTATTCCTTGTTCTGCATGTGATGCGCGAGCCGCGTGATCGGCTCGAGGATGATTGCCCGCAATTTCTGGTGAGACACCGTTTCCTCGAGCGCACGGGTGAAGCAGATGAGCCACTCGTCGCGCTCGGCCGGGCCGATTTCCGCGACGAAGTGCCGACGGCGCAACATCGGATGGCCGCGCTTTTCCACATAGATCGGCGGTCCGCCCAGCCAGCCGGTCAGATATTCGTAGAGTTTCTCTTCGCTGCCTGAGAGGTCCGGCGGATGAATGGCCCGGCAGCGGGCCGCTTCCTGCAGGCTGTCCATCAGTTCGTAGAAGCGGCGCGTTAGCGCGCGTACCGTGGCGTCGCCACCAATCGCCCCGTAGAGCGTCGTCGTTTCGCTTTCGGTCATGAGCCATTCCTTTGCGGAATTTCGTATATCGCCGCCTCCGTCACCACAATGAGTTTCGCGATTTTGGTTTGCGGCGTTTCATCGCGGCAGCGGTCCCGTTGGCGAAAACGCTTGACAAACCGTCCAGACGGTATCTTTATGAGGGTATGACGAGCGCCTATCACAGGAAGAAGCAGCCGGAACAGGTCCGCCAGCAACTGCTGGAGGTTGCGGCACGCCTGTCGCTGGAGCAGGGGATCGCCGGCATGACGCTCGATGCGGTGTCGCAGGCGGCCGGCGTCAGCAAAGGCGGGCTGCTTCATCACTTTCCGAGCAAGCAGGCTTTGCTCGATGGCCTCTTCGATGAGCTCGTCGCGCGCTTCGACAGGGCGATCGAGGCGGCGATGGCGGACGATGATGTCGAGAAGGGACGTTTTACGCGCGCTTATCTTACCGTGTGCTTCGCGCTCGACGGGGAAGCGGAGAGGCAAGGCTGGCAGGTGCTGACGATTGCTCTGCTCGCGGAGCCGAACCTCAAGGCGCGCTGGCGCGATTGGGTGGCGCGCCGCGCGACGGAGTTCGCGGCGACCGACTCCTCGCCGAATTGCCTTCTCGCCCGGTTTGCCGCCGACGGCATTTGGCTTGCCGATCTGCTGCAAAGCCATGAGATCGACGCCTCGACGCGGGCAAATCTGTTTCGGAATCTCAAAGCGCTCTCACTGCAATAGCGCGACTGCGAAGCGTGGGCGGTTTCGCCCATATCGCACATTTCTTGTCGTAACCACCAGTCGGAGACGTCCCTTGAACCCCGCCATGCTCTACACCGTTCTGGTGATCGCCATCGTTTTCGAAGTGCTCGGCACCTCTGCCATGCAGGCGGCGCAGCATTTCACGCGCCCGGCACCGACCGCGATCATGGTGCTGTGCTATGCCGTCGCTTTCTTTTTCCTGTCCTATACGCTGCGCTACATTCCCGTTGGGATCGCTTACGCGCTGTGGAGCGGCCTCGGCATCCTGCTGATTTCGTGCGTCGGTTATCTGGGCTTCGGCCAGAAGCTCGATCTGCCGGCCATCCTCGGGCTAGCGCTCATCATCACCGGCGTGCTGGTTCTCAACCTCTTCTCCAAGTCCACGTTTCATTAGCGATCGGCACGCCGTCGACGCAATTCATGGCGTAACGGCCGAGCCGACCGTGTTTTCCATCGACTGGCCGAGACGGCGAACCTGGTCGTCATAGTTCTCGCGCGTGCGCGGATCGAAGATCATGATCGGCGTCGAGACCGCGACGCTCGCGGCACTGCCGACGGTCTGGGCGGTGCCGAGCGCAACCGCTCCGACGCGTTCGCCAAGGCCGACATCCGAATCCGTCACGGTCTGCCCCGCAATAAGACGATTGCCGAGGAGCCGCACCACTTCGGGACTTTCGGCGAACTTGCCGTGGTTGAGCCTGTCCCCGCCCTTGAGCGCCGTCAGGTCGAGCACGGTGATGCCTGCCTTCTCGAGCTGGCTCTTATAAGGTTCCACGGATGGATCGATTTGTCCGAGCCTGTCGATGTTGCCGGAGATCCGCCGGGAGATCGTCAGCGCCCGGTCGTCGCGGGAAACGAAAAGCGTGAACTTGGGCCGCGACTTGCCCATCGCCTCCAACTGCTTGGCAAAGACATCGACGTCAAGATCTGGCGAGGCGAGGATCACGTCGGTGATCTTCCCGGCAATGCGGCCATCGCGGATTGCCATCTGCCGCAGGGCTTCGACCGTCAGCCACGAACCCATTGAATGCGCCATCACCGTGACCTCGCCGACCGAGGGATCGCGGGAAGCGCGCTGCAGCAGCTCTTCGAGGGCATCGCGCGAATAGTTGGTGCTTTCCTTGTCGTAGTTGTAGTCGAAGATGCTTGCCCGCGACGGCCAGGTGAAGATGACGGGGGCGACGTCGGTGCCTGAGTCGTGGACGATCTGTGCGTAGCGATATACGGCATCCTCGAACCGGTTGTTGAAGCCATGAACGAAGATCAGCACGCGGCGGTTCTTTGGCAGATGCGCCTTCAGCCAGCCTTGCGCTTCCGGACCGGGCTCCAGCGGATTGACGCTGACAGTGGAAAAATCGCGGGTCGGATCGGCCGGCAATCTCTTCGGCCATTGGACCTGACCCACCTGACGGTTCTTGTCCGGCGGAATGGAAACGACGATTTCGGTCAGCGAGAGCTCTGGGGCGCGCTCACCGGTGAAGAGGATGCCGGGATCGTCGGATGAAGCACGGGTGGTCGCCACCAGCAGATCGATCTGCGACGCGCCGGGAGCGGAACCGGAGGGCACCAGGACGCCGACCGGGCGGCCGCCGCAGCCGGCCAGAGCTAAGAACAACCCAAGACCGAGCAATGCGCGGCTCAGCCGTATTCCCACGCGCGTGTTGCGTATCGACAGCAACCCAAATTCTCCTGGTGCAGCCTCGGCGGTCCTCATGACCGCGATCGGAAGGAGGCTGGCGTGGGCGAGAGCAATGGCAGATTTTGCGCGTCTGGACACCTTACAGATGGCAGTTCGCCTATTGCCCGACTGCCGCTCGCTGGCCGATTGCGACTTTTCTGCAACATTTCGCTACAGCGCGCGCGGTTGAAGCTCCCCGGAAATTCATTGAAATGGCCGATGCCTTTCAATAGCATCGCCGTTGTGCTTTTCCCGATGCGGCATCGCGACGATCCATTCGATCTCCCTGATATAACGAGGAATTTTCGAAAATGCAGGCGGTATTCGACGGCCATAACGACGTGCTTTTGCGCCTCTGGCAGCGAGCGCGCAGCGGTGGCGATCCGGTCGCGGAGTTCAGTGGCGGAATTGAAAAGGGCCACATCGATGCCCCGCGCGCCAAAGCGGGCGGTCTCGCCGGCGGGCTATCGGCGATCTATGTCCCCTCGGGGGAGCTGGCGCTGAAAACGCCGGACGGCAACGGCCATTATCGCACGCCCTTGTCGGTGCCCCTCGACCACCTGCCGTCGCTCGCCACCGCGATGGAACTCGCCGATATCGCGATAAAGCTCGACCGCGCGGGCGCCTGGCGCCTCTGCCGTTCGACTGCAGAAATTCGCGCGGCGATCTCGGACGGCATCTTTGCCTCGGTGCTGCATATGGAAGGCTGCGAGGCGATCGGACCCGAGCTTACGGCGCTTGAAACCTTCTATGCCGCGGGGCTTCGCTCGCTGGGACCCGTATGGAGCCGCCACAATGTGTTCGGTCACGGCGTGCCCTTTGCGTACCCGATGTCGCCGGATACGGGCGCCGGCCTGACCGAGGCCGGATTCGAGCTCGTCAGGGCCTGCAACCGGCTCGGGATCCTCATCGATCTCGCCCATATTACCGAAAAGGGTTTCTGGGATGTGGCGAGGACGACCGATCAGCCGCTCGTCGCCAGCCATTCCAACGTGCATGCGCTGACGCCTGTTGCGCGCAATCTCACCGACAGGCAGCTTGACGCCGTTCGAGAGAGCGGCGGGCTTGTCGGCCTCAACTACGCCACGACCATGCTGCGCGCCGACGGGCAGGAGAATGCGGCGACGCCGCTTTCCGACATGGTGCGCCACGTCGACTACATGGTGGAGCGGATGGGCATCGATTGTGTCGCCCTCGGATCGGATTTCGACGGTGCGACGATCCCGGAAGAAATCGCCGACGCTGCGGGCAATCAGAAGCTCGTTGCCGCGCTGAGGGACGCCGGATATGGTGACGCCGAACTGGCAAAAATATGCCGGGAGAACTGGCTGAGAGTCCTTGATCAGGCTTGGAAGCCCTTGAAATAGCTGGCTTTTAGACTTCTTGCAACCCAAAAGTTCACACGAAAGTTCACACTCCCTGTCTTATTCGGCGGGGTGAAAAGATGCGTGGGGGTAAGTATTGCTTTTGCGAACACGAGGCTTTTGGGTGAACCACTACGAGTTCAAACCCGGAGAAATGATCGAACCGGGAAACTGGGGGCGAATCCTCAGAGAAGTGGGTGAGAAGCACAAGCACTACGAGCGTGAGCGGGATATGGAGGTTTACCGAGCCCAGCATTATCCGAACAAGCCGTCGCGCTTGGAGTGCTGCTTTGTCTGTCAAAACATCGAAGACGCTTTGTGGTATAGGCGGACCTCCTGCCCGAAGGATCGGCTCTATGAGGTGCGCTTTGATAGTGAGACGATCCCGTATCATCAGGGCTTCATCATGTGCATTCCGCCGCTACGCGGGAAGACCTATGAAGAGGCAATCAAGCACTATTGGGATTTCGACTTGAAGGTCGAACCAGACAACCAAGCTGGTCTTTATCCTGTCGAAGTGCTCACGCTGTCGCCGCTCCTGATTGTACAAGAGCTGAGTGAACGTTATCCGCTGGTCCAGCAATAAAAGCTCCGGACTGAGCCGGGGTCTCTGTGAATTCGTAACCTATGACGAGCCTGTCACCCGTCCATGAAAGGTCGGTCACTCACATACATGAAGTGCCAAAACTTGTGGTTACTCTCCATCGGGAGGAATTGCTCCCTGATCCAAGCCTTATAGCTGCCGTATTGCCTTTTAAGTTGCGCATTGTGGGCGTCGTCCACTACCACTTCGTTGCCGAAGATGTCCGATTCCCTCGATAATGGGTTGTCTGCCATGAAGTCGTTATAGTCATGAATCTGCTGTGCAATCTCATGAAGCCAGTCCTCGATTGACCGATCAAACACAAACGCTGCTTCGTGCGCGAGATGGGTCATCTCCAAATAGGATTCCCCATCGTAGTCTTTGCGCTCGTGGGCTTCGCCAAACCGCTTGAACTTCTCATAAATCTGGTAGCGCTTATCAAATAGACTTAGTGTGTAAGCCTGCTTGGCGTTCTCGACTGCCTGATTGTGCTGGAGTGACAAAACGCATTTTGGCTGTGGATGACCTTTAGTTGTTCATCCGTCACCCGCTTGCTTTCGGCGAACTGGTCGCGGGTATCGTTCAACTCCTGCCGTTGGGTGAAAACCGCCGCGCAAAGCCAGATCAGTGCGACAGGCGCAAACGTGCCTGCCAAGAAATCGCCGACTGCATTCAATTGGGTGTCCGCGTTTTGAAAAAAGCCGCGAATGCGCTCCCAGCCCAAAACCCAAATAACCCAAGCGGCGTAGGCAAGTGTGATAACACCCGCCACCCAAAGCCAGTTTACGCTCTTCCAAGTCTCTCTGAATGCCATCCGCCTGAAGTTCCCCGCCCATAACCGAAGATGGCACGCTAAGGCTGCACAACCAGACGAGCAAGAAGCTTACAGACCCTGTCCAAAGGAAACCCCGGTCTCAGGAAGAACCACCGCCCCTGCTGTTCGGAGCCAAGGGGAGCGCGTCTCAATCTGCATCGATCCGAGTAAAGTAGCGGGTTCCGAGGGCTCTATGTCGCGAGTACGGACCGGGCTTCCTGAATACTCACCCACCTCCTTTGGCTCGATATGAGCTTATGGACGAACCTGTGGCATCCAGCGCACAACAGAACCATATCACTTAGGCGGGTTGATACTTGTCCAACCGCATCTGCCAGCGGCACGACATGATGCGCCTCAAAAAAGCTCTCGCGTAGGGCCCTGGGGAGCGAGGGTGGGGAGAAGTCACACACTTCACATACGAGCCTCTCGTCACCACGTTTGTCGAGAAGCCGTCTGCGGAGGCGCCGATCACGACTTCGGTGTGAAGCGGTAATGACGTAACCTTCAACGAAAATCTCGTCCTCAGGTACTTCATTGGGCTGCGGTTCAACCGATAATTCGCGCAAGACTGCCGCCGCGATGTTGGCTAGCTCGTGCTTTCTCGACAGAGGAAACTCTGCCACAATCTCTCGGTCCCTTTTTGATGACGACAGACCGCGGGCAGGATCGATGGCGGATTGGAGGTTCTGTAATTTTAGCGCCACCCCGTCCGGATTCCGGAAGTTGTCCTTCCGTTTGTCTTTTGGATGGATTTCCGCCGCCCTGAGGGCATTTGACAGGTCGCGGACGTCCGAATGGTTGCGATCGATGGGCGCTCCGTGGCGATAAAGCAGGTCCAGCGCTAGGAGTGTCTCATCCCATGTCCAATCCGGGTTTCCTGCCCCTTTCGTTATCGGCACCTCGCCTCTCCCCGTTTGTTCATCATCACTTGATCTGCTGGTGCGCGCTGTTCCTCTCGCGGGCAACAAGGATCAGTTGTCGCCGCTCGGAATTCCAAGTTGGCTGTCCTGCCATTCTTTCAGGCTCTGACCTGCTCCCACCAAACGCCACGCGGTGCGACCATTGGTGTTTCGATTTTTGATCACAGCCGCCGCCGCACTGGGGCTTGCAAACGTCACGTCCTCCGAGAACTCGACAAAGTTAGGATCGTCCGTATGAACCAAACGCCCGTCATTTATCAGCTGTTGTCGTAATGAGGCATAGATATTCGTCGCAAAACTCTCAGTCGTTCCCCGCGATCCAGCCAGAACCGTGATTTCGCCATCCAACTCGATAGCTCTTGCTTCATACCCATACTTTCCGCTCGTCATAACGAGATCGAGTCGAATTCCCGTACCTGCTGGCGATTCATCAATAGTATTTGCAATCTGCGCATGTGCCTTCGGTCGCAGGAAATCGAAGCCGACAACCGGCAAAATCACCTGCACCTGATCGATGAAGAACTCCATATCCGCAACGTCGCTCTCAGGTAGGCTCTTGCGCGCCGGTTCATTGCCGTTGGCGACATTCGCCCGGTCCGCCAACTTTGTAAGTTCAACAAACCGGTTTTCGAGATAGCGAACATGTGCCTTTGTCAGGTTCGTATCTTTCGAAGTGACGAGACAAGCGCGGGTCCAAAAATCCTTCTGGCTGTCTTTGGAATGCGATTTTATGCGATCCACGACGCTGTCGCCTTCTCCGATGTAAACACGCGACTTGCTCGGTTGTTCAGGGTCATCCCCAACAAGAAAGTATACGCCGGTCCGTGTTGCCTCACCTCTTTGCAAGGCTTCGGCGAGGCGGGAACGTGGGGTGACAAGAACATGCCCTGTCCAGTTCATTATTTCTGCGGTTATGATCCCTGTGGGCGACCCATCGACCAGATAAAGGCGAACGCTGCGTCCATGCACCATGCTAAAGCCCCGTCATCAAACTCTAATTTCTAACCAGTGAGACCCGTCTCTCAACAAATGCCTATTCATGCGCAAACCGAGTGAGAGCATCGCCGACGGTCCCATCAGAAAAAAGCACTTCCGACCATGACATTGCTTGCAATTTGTCGCCTTCGACGGGACTGCATAGAAAGTTCGTAAGGTTAAGTTTGCCGAACGCCTTCCATCGATGCAAAGCGTTCGGCGTTTGGAAGGGACGGAAGGCTTTTAGACTTTGCCCTTCTTCGCCAGCACGTCCGCGGCATCGAATGCGCCACGGGCACCAGCTTCGTTCGCGTGAAACATGACGACCGTGACGCCTATTTGCGCGGTCGGCGCATACATGGGCGTGCTGAACGACGAGCCGCTATAGCTTCCGTAAGCCGTGTTGCCGTAGACGCTCGCTTGCGCGGTCCCGCTTCCATAGGTGTTCATACCCACGAACCGGGAACCCTGTGCCATTTGAGCCTGTTCAAGCCTGAAATGGCTGTAGCCACGCTTCAGGGTCGCTTCCGCGGCTTTCTTCATGGTGATCGCACCGGCTGCACTGGTGAAAATCAAGCCACTAGCGTTCGTGTCAAGCCTCACCATGTTCTGCGCGAGCGGCATTTCGCTCGTTGTGGCACAGCTACTAACTAGCGCCGCCGAGAGCAGCGCGCTTGCAATAATATTCCGTCTCATGAAGCCCCCAGCAATTGCGAATCGGAACCGCGTTCCTAGAACAGGATTGGGCGTCTAAAATTGCAAGCCTTTGCGAGCGCAATCCCCCGCTGTATTGTCGGTACGCCTTAAAGCATTTTCTCTTCTGCAACTTCTGAAATCAGTTGCTTCAAGGCTTCGGCGGCATCGAAGCCCATGACCTCAGCGAGTGCGATGTACTCAATAACATCAATGCGTCTTTGCCCGCTTTCAAGCCTAGCAACAAAGGACTGGTGCTCGCCCACCGCCCTCGCGAGATCGTCCTGAGTCAGACCCGCCGTTTTTCGCTTTTCGATTAGGAGAGCCACCAGGGCTTCGTGTCCTCTGGAACCTAACGTTTTTTGCACAGAGAAGACCCCATTTCGATGAAATGGGCTCTTCAAATATATCTAAAAAGGAGATATCTAAAAACTAGATAACCGACGCCTTGCGTCGTTGTCGAGGGGCAGGGATACCAGCAACTCACGCGTAGAGCGGCAGAGGCAACTTGGTGCCCCTGAGCTACCTGATAACTACGTTGACCTTCATATCTGAGGAATGACCTGAATGCTGAGCCGGATTTTCTTTTTCATCGTGCGGACAATCGTGTTGTTTGCTTTTCTTGGCTGGCTCGCGTCCAAATTTCTCATCGGCGACATGAGCCTTGCGCCGCCGGAAAACGCCAGCAGTGATCTCAATAGCGGTAGCGGTTTGATTGTGCCGAACAACGACCCCCGCTTCACTGACGACAACTGATCAGACTTTCGAGAAGCCCTGTCCCACGACCAGTCCTGAACCGCCTGAAAAGAAGAACTACGAGAAAGCTTTGGAAAGGCGGCAGGCAACTCCATGCCGAGGCGATGTTCCGCCAAGTTTCTCTTGCTGATTGTAAGTCCAAAATGATTATGTCCAATCTGGACCTGAGATTCGACGTGTAGGAGGCAACGTGCGCGCAATCATTAATATTATCCTGTTGATCGTGATACTTACTTTTTTGGCATCATCACTCATAGGTATTATCCTTATCCCCCTGTATTTCTTTTTCGTTTTTTTCGGTTCTGCGAAACGTAAGCGCAAAGTTGCATCGAAGATTGATACAATGTTGGTGGATGGCGAGCGTATAGTTGCGAGCGCCATTGAGTACCGTGCCATATCATTATTTCGACGTCGCCGCTCCATCTTTACAACGAATAATAGAGTTATATTCATAAAGCGGAATTTGCTTGGTGGATATCAAATGATGGACAGGAAATGGAAGGATTTGCGTGACGCGCAGATGAGCGAGAATATTATTCCGGGGCTTTCCGGCACCGCTCTATCCTTCTCCTTTATAGACCCGCCCGGTGGATCGATGCAGCTTGCGGGCGCCAGCCCAGATGACGCGGCAAAGGTCTACACCTTCGCACAATCCCAAGAACAAGCATGGGAAGAAAAGCGCCGCGTCCGTGGCCTCGAAGAAAAGCGAGCCGCTTCGGGCGGGATAAATTTCCACGGCTTCCCACAACAAAGTGGCCCATCCGAGCCTTTGAATCCTACCCTAATCTCGGGAAAAACAATCGATGTATCACCCTCAGATATAGTCGCAGGTGAGATTAATCGAGCCAAAGCACTTCTCGATTCCGGGTCGATTTCGGACGATGAGTTTCAAGAGATCAAGTCCAAGATATTAAATCGGCATTTCTAAGCGGGGAGAACCGGCTTCCGCAGCCGCTGACAAGCTTCTCAAGCCGGTCTGTGGCAACTCCAATCCGCCATTAAATTGTGTGACCGCAGGACCATACTATGTTGAAGAATAACCGGGGTGGGCAAATGATTCGTATTTTCTTCACCGCATTTACTATCATAGCTCTCGGAAGCCCGGCTGCTGGTGCGGCTAAGTGCTTGAGCGGCTTTGAAGTTAGTGAATTCATCACCAAGAATTCAGTCGGTGTTGTTGATGTCTATTTTTCCCACGTCGAGGGTGTCCCCAACAGCCTCGTCTTTAAGTTGAGGAATGGCAAAGTTCTTTCGGTGACGCAAGAAAGGCAATGCGTGCTCTCGGCAGAGGTTACTTCCTACAAGGAATACCTTGAGAGCACGATAGACGACGGCGAATGCCTCGATGGATGTGGGGAGTGAATACGCATGAGAAGGGCTATGCTATTTCTTTACCTTCTCGCTTCCCCAGCCTTCGCAACTGATCGAAACGCTTTTGCGTTTTCAGATTTTCCAGCAGCAAAAACTTACGTAGGGGCAACCCGAAAGCCGGACTTTAACGTGCGCGATAAGGCGTTTTCTTCTTTCAAGACTCGCATCTTGGAAGGAATGAAAGATGGGTCCGGTTTCGCAGGAGAGTACTCGGTCATTCAGTTTGGATGCGGTACCGGTTGCACAAGTGTTGTAGTCGCCAACAACAGGACAGGACAGCTCTTCAGCTTTCCCAGAGGCGGTGAATTTAACCAGGGACTCACACTGGAATTCAACGTAAACAGCAATCTCATGGTGGCTCGGTGGTACACCGACAGCTTTTGGGAGACCTGCGTATTCGAGTCCTTCCTATTTGCTGACGGAGAATGGATCGCGAAAGACGCCTTAGCTTCTAAAGGTGACGGGACTTGCTCAGGGGACGTTAGTGAGGGAGTCGCGAAGGCAAGAGGGTATTAGCCTCCGTGTTGCCGTTCGCGCAAGCGACGGTTGGTTCTCCCGCAGATACGTGCCTATTGAAGCCGTCTACCGCCGGTAGCCGTCAATAGTCCGATTTGTCCCAATCGATACGCCATTCGAAATCGAAACCGAGTTCTCGGGATAGGTCGAACACAACGTCCTCATCATCGCCCTTCCGGGTCGTCTGTCGTGTCCATTCGAAGCGTGCCTGATTGTCGATTATCTCGAATGGCTCTATGCCGAGTATCGATGCGACTTGTTCCGCATTCTCGTTGGGAACAGAAATGACGATGGTCTGAATAAAGCTGCCGAAACTATTTGATTTCATTCGCTTCTCCATTTTGAGTGATGTTCGCTATTCTAAATCATTATCAGTTGCGGATCGGGCAAACTGCCAAGCTCGATTTTGAAGTGAGCGCCGATCAACACCAGCGTTTCAGCCGTTCACTAACCGCAATTGACCATTCAAAATGAGCTTGCGCAGCGTGGAGAGCGGGGCGCTTGTGCTCCAATTACCGCCGGTGTTTTCGCCCTGATCCGCATCGGCAGATATGACAAAGGCGGGATTTCCCCGCTTTTTCCGCCTTCTATCGGTACAAAAGACCGCTTAGTTGCAGATTCCGTTGATGCATGCCGAGTTCCAGCTATTGCCGTCCTTATCAATGCCGTTGTGAAAGGTAGAGTTGCCAATAGTCGTGCTCGTCTGAGACCAATCAGAGCCGGTACGGGCATTGGTGCCATCCATGAAGGTCGTGTTGCCCATGCGTGTGACTGTATAACTGTTGCCGCTTGCATCGGTACAGGACGAAAGGGTTTCTGTGCCGACGCACAATGCGAAAGCCGGGGCGGAAATTAGAGAAAAAGCCAAAGACGCAATAAGGATTCTCATAAAGCCTCTCCATTAAGGGCGCGAAACAGGGCGGCATTCTCAACCTGCTTTTATATGTTAGCGTGTAAAGGAATAGGAACGCAACGCATTGTTGATCGCCCGAAAGCGCTACTTGTCCCCGCAATAGTGACGCGCCAAATATTAGGGATGGCTAAACGACCCGTGAAAGGCGACATCGCCGTTATCCGTGCTCACGTGTCCAAGACGTGGGAGAATGGCATGGTCACACTGCACCTTCCCGGTTACGAGCATCCGGTGACGATCCACGAAAAGTATCTGGACGAAGTCATTCCCAATCCGAAACCGGCAAAGGAACCAAAGCCAAAGGCGAAGAAGCCGCCGCTCTATGACAAGCCGGATTTGCGGCGAATGTGCGAAAAAGGGTAGGGCGGCATCGGTCGCCTTTTTTGTTGTCTGGACCGGTTCACTTAGGGGGTTCCATCCACTGAACTATTTCCCATCGGTTCATTATAGACCGATTGACCATTCAAAATGAACCATATAAAAGTGAACCATTCTAACTGAACCAAATAGGAATTTTCATGTTCGCTCGTCTCTACCTTCGAGCCAGCACCGACGAACAAGACGCGTCTCGTGCTCGTGCTGCTCTTGAAGCATTCGCTAATGAACGCGGTCTTCAGATCATATCGACCTATATTGAGAATGAGAGCGGTACGAAGCTGGACCGCCCGGAACTGTTCCGGCTGCTGAAGGATGCGCGTCCCGGTGATGTGCTGCTAATCGAACAGGTTGACCGCCTGTCTCGTCTGGCTGCCCCCGATTGGCAGAAGCTTCGTAGTGAGATTGATGCTCGACAGGTGCGGATTGTCGCATTGGATTTGCCAACGTCTTGGATGCTCACCAATTCCAGCGATGATTTCACCGGACGCATGTTCGCAGCGATTAACGGCATGATGCTCGACATGTTGGCAGCTATCGCGCGCAAGGATTACGAGGATCGGCGGCGGCGGCAGTTCGAAGGACAGGCGAAAGCCAAGGCAGACGGACGCTACAAAGGGCGACAGGAGAACGTGAAGCGCAATGACGGGATTGCCAGCATGCTCGATAAGGGCATGTCGTGGACGCAAATCCAGAACGCTACAGGAGCAAGCAGGGCGACTATCGCGAAGATCGCCAAGCGGGATCGGGTATCAGCGGAATAGCAGGAATAAGAAGGCAACAGGCGAACTAAGGCGGCTTCGGTCGCCTTTTTCTTTTTGCCGATCGCCCTCTGGATGACTGTGTACAGCGGGCAAAGCGGTTAGGCGGACGGTCTGCCAACGACGATGTAGCACAACTACACTAGACTTCCGAGCGGGCAGAGCACTTCCTTTCTGCACGGACAACAACAGCAGGAGTCGCCCTTGCCGAAAGCCCCCAAAATCCCCGATCAACTAAAGCTCACGTCCCGTGGCTTCGAAAGTCACGCTGTCGGGCGCTATGCCATTACCTGTTCCGTCCTGATCGCCACGTTCCGGATGATGTTTTCCATGTTGCGGACGTTGGTGTTTGCCCTGTTGATGATGCTCGGTCACACGGTCGTTCAAGCGGCATGGCTGTTGTGATCCGGGCGGCATATTGTTCAACGTTGAAGGGGTTTTGGGTGAATTCGGCAGCGGACAGGCGGCGCTCCCGCATAATGTCATCATTACCAGAGTTCTTGTATATACAAGTTCAGAATCTGTTTTTATGCTACAACATTACATGGTAAATCGAGAATCCGGCTTATCGTTGCTTGTCCCCATGGATTCGGCTGTCTTGCCTTCGGCAAGTGCCCTTCGGGCACGTAACTGGTGTTGAGATAGGCTGTCCCTCAAAAAGGGCGGAACCTAGTTAAAGACGATCGCTTACGCGCTTGCTTGAAGGACGGTTGATTATAATCTACCGATTCAAATCGAGTGAAATTGACACGCAGTTCTAAGAGTTATTCTTACAAGAACGTGTCAAAAACGATCAAAAATGAATGAGGATGTAAGTCACCGTCTTCGACGGAAGGTCGTTAGACCTTATCGTTTAATTGGGTTCCGGTCGTTTTTATCAATACCCGAAGACCTATTACATGCGCGAAGCGCACTTGCCCGAAGGGCAAGACGTGTGGATAAGCCATGATCAGCAGGAAATAGTTCATGTTTAAAAAAAATATTGAATGAGCAACAGTTATGTGCCATTATATGCATCTCTACAGAGAGATTTCCCCTATATAACTGTAATGGAACACAAGCTGATTGGGTATTGGCTTATTTCCATAGGTCAATGCATCAGCTTGGTTTCCACAGTATCCTTCTGCCTGAAATAGAAATAGGTCAAAAGGTCCGTGTGGTAGCCCAATCAGCACACGGACCTTTTCTATTTCAACAATTTCTAATGCAGAAAGGATCAATGACTACTACTGAAATTGAAACCAACGTAATTTCTTTTATCAACAAATCGCTTCGCACCGATGTTTACTTCGTAGATGCACCGATTGGTGCCGGTAAGACCTTCACTTGCATCCAGCATATCAAGGCTAATCCCGACACTCGGTATGTGATCGGAACACAGACGAACCAACTGTCTGCGGCGTATGCGACCGAACTGAAGAAGCAGGGCATCAGCTACAAGCTGATCATGGTCGATGGCAAGCACACCCGCACCTGTCGGAGACGCTACGCCAGTGAGGTCCGGGGCAAACATCAAGTCGTCATCGTCAACCAAGCTGTTGCCCTTCGCCGCTTCAAGAAGCCGGTAAACAGGGTGATGGTTTTCGATGAAATCCCGAACATCTATGATGTCCGTGGCATCAACTTCAAGGAGATCCCGTTGTTGCGGGATGCCTTCATTGAAGCTTTTTCTGAAGCTGATCGGCTTACAGAAGTAGACGGCTATTATGATCTGACTATCACCAAGGCTCTGGTCGATCTGAAGCTTGTGCTGGTCAAGCACCAACACCTTGATGAAGACCTGAAAGAAATCTTCGTTCTTCTCTGCAATCCGATCTATCGCGTTCTGGTGGATGCCAAGCGCTTTGGTCGGATCGTGCAGGGCAAGCAAGAGTGGCTGTATTTCAACTTCTTCATGAAGCCCGACGTTTTGGCTGATTACCAAGAGACCATCATTCTCGGTGCCAATTTCGAACGTTCGATCCTTTATCGCTATTGGAAACGCGAAGTGAACTTCATCCCGCATGAGGGTCTTCGCGCTGGTCTGCAATATACGGACCTTTCGCACAAGGCACCGTACGTGAAGCTCTACGGCTTGTCCGAACGTGACATTTCCAGCGGTCGCTTTGATGAAATCGAAGGCGGACGCCAGACATACGTTACTGCCGCTGGCAAGGCGTTTCAGGAGCTTCTGAAGCGTGTCGGAATTCGTGACCACATTTGGACCACCAACATTCAGAAGGGCACCGATAAGCCCTTCAAGTGGACGCTGAAGGGCGGTCGAGTAACCTACGTCTCTCCCGATCCGCGCGGCTCGAATGAATATCTGAGCTACGATGCCTCAATCCACATGGCTGCACTTAACCCCATTCCGGAGACGTTCAACGTGCTTGCCAAGATCTGTGGAATGACCAAGAAGGACGTTTACGCTGCAACTGCATGGGAGCGCATTTATCAGTGGCATGGTCGCACGAGCTTTCGCGTCAAGGATTGCACGGAGACTGTGCACCTCGTTTGCCCGGACATGGCTTCGGCTCGATACATTCAATCTTTAATTCCAGGCTGCGCCGATCCGGAACTTATCGACCTTGGTATTCCTGCACTGAAGGCATCCACCCCGGCAAGCGACTCCACCCGATCCGCCGACAAGCGCGCAAACCAACGCATTGCCGCTCAAGATGCAGTCGAACAGCCGAGAGGCTTCCCGTTCTCTGAATGGGAGCGCAAGGAATTCAACCCGAAGCTCGCTACGGTCAATTCATTCGAAGGCATCTTTGCCTATCTTGAGAATGCAGCCATCAACAATGAGAAGCCAGCGGACAAGCTCGACGGCAAGATGTTCCGTGGTGGTGACGGTCTAACGAGCCGGTTGCTTATTCTCGACATCGACAAGTGCAAGCGCGATCCTCGTGAACTGTCGGCATGGTTGAAGCAGAACGGTATTACGCACCTGATCTTCTACACTCATAGCAGCACGATCAAGAAGCCGCGCATTCGCGTCGTCATCCCGCTTAGTGAAGCCGTCGATGCGGAAGGCTATAGCCATATCTTCAAGCTCATTCGCGCTGATATTTGGGTTCGCTTCGCAAAAGATTTTAGCGTTGATGCCGGTTCGTGCGGCACGGTCAACGCTCGTTTCTTCATGCCGACGATTTCCGAGTGCGGTGCACCGATTGAAGAAATCGTTTGGACCGACATCCTTGCTCAAGAGGCGAAACTATTTGACGTCCGGTTTTTCCTGAAGCGCGCACTGAAGGAAGCCAAGCAAGGGAAGGGCATGGACCACGCGAACAATGTTGTGTGGATGCAGATACGTGAAATTGAGCCTGTCGACATTATCGAGAAGTTTGTGGTTGCGGCTTCGGGAGAAGGCGAAGCCGGATCGGGTGACACCAACTTCTTTGCCGCCGCATGTGCGTTCAGGGACGCCGGATACACACGCGAAGAAGCGGAATTGTATTTGGATATGAACCGGATGCGGTTTGGTCGCGGGAAGGACAAGGGAGCGGCAAAGCGCGTTACCAATTGCGTCTATAACAAAGGTCGGACCGACTACAGGGCAAACCTGATCGAAATCCCGGCTTCACTATGAACCGACCGGCCCCTTCCAAAAAAACTGAATTGAGGCGTCGTGTCGGGAGATTAAACGCTTAACTGAATATGTCCGGTTTGCTTAGCCGTTGCTTGACAGCGTCGTGGACAACTTCCCTCGATACGCTCAATCCGCGATGCTTCATTCTTTCCGTGATGTCCTTGACGAAGTCGCCAAGGTCTGAATCATTCTTGAGTAGTGGTGACCACATAGCCAAAGTCTCGTCGATGACGGTCGAAAGGGTATTCTTGGTCAGTGTTTGCGCATTGCGCACTCGTTCACTCGGATTGGCATCACTCATCCGGACAAGCGACAAGGTGTGTGACAGGCTTACCAGTCTGTCTTCAATTGACGCGAGACGCGCGGCAAGAAACTCGCTCTCGGTAACCTCTTTCGTTTCCAATTGCGCGATCTTGAATTTGCCAAACGTCTTGAGAAACGGCGAGTAATTCTCGTCCGCCGCCTTCTTCGCCAATGTCGCTTTTATCGCGGCAGTAACCTCAGTCTGCAAGCGTTCAACATCGTCAAATCGAAGATCGCGACGATACCCGATATGTTTGATTGGTGAAGTGTCGAAGTTGTACGACGTAGCGTCGTCCTTGATGATGACAGTGGGCTTGTCAAAAGCCAAGCGCAAGCCAAGCTCGAACATCACGTTCGGATTTTTTCCGCTGACATCGACCACTGCGATGTCATTTTCATACAGGTTCTGGACAATGCTTTCTTGAATGACGGCGATTTCCTCGCTCTCGCTGACCATTCGAGGCTTGAAATCTGCGGCTTCAATAGCCCTGTCAAGAATTCTACGGACTCGTAGCCAGTGGGCTTCATCATAATCGCCCATTGCCGAAATCGGCATCACGATTCCGCATACTGCGGGTTCCTTTGCTGGTACCTCCACAACGTGTTCTTCTGCTGGTTTCGGCGATTGCTTGTTCATGTTCTGGACTCTGATCATTCGACTTCGATAATGTCTTCACGCACCGCCCGAAGTTGCCTCTTGAAGCCGTCCACTGAATACGCCAGCTTCAGAGGCAACCCCATGTCCCGAAACCTGCGCAATTCGGGTTCAAAAAAATCCATTGCTTCGACAACCTCGTCATACCTTACGTCCGTACCCATCGATACGTTCATGCCTTTCTGGATGCGGGCTGCTTTACGTGCGATTTTCTGTGCGCGTACAGCGCCTCTCACGAAGCCGAAAAACAGGCGATCATCGATGGGAACTGCGTAATCGTGATAAGCCTTCTTGTCTTCATTGAAGAGAAGTTGAGCAGCACGTGGACCGGCGTTCGCCGCAAAATGTTGAGTGTAAGTCATCCTCAAAAAGGGGTCCGACTCATTCTTGATGCGCGTAAAGATCGCGTCTCGGTTTTGAGAGAAGAAGCGCCTTGTCATCACGGGAGGAATGCAAAGTTTTCGAATATCTTTGTTTTCGTGACCAAGGTGCAGCAGGAGAATTCGATTTACGACGGGATCACTCGCAAATCTTTTCCCCAGGATGTCAATCACACCTCTGAGCGATCTTTGCGTGATTTGAGGGTCAATCAGTTGGTTTAACAGAAATTCTTTGTACTCTTCCTCTGTCCTAAAGGTGCTACGAATGCCATACAGTATTTGGTTCTTGTAGGTTTCGTCCTTGACACTGGCATAGAGGTATTTGGCTATCTTCGCGGAAGCCTCAAAATTCTTCGAAGTTCGACGCAAGTTTTCGCCAACCCACAGCGCTCCCGTCGTCCAATATTCCTTTTGGAGCCGAGTGAAGAGCGCAAGATGGTCTTTGTGCATGGAGAAGAATTCGCGTTTTTCCTTCTCCAATGCGAAGATCGAAGACGAAACATTTGCACCGGTTAAATTGGTGGTTTCGTCTATTTGAAAGCTGACGCCGTAGCACCCGGAAAGGTCCGCGTCAGTGAAGTTGAAGCCCCTCAAGTCGGAATTTGAGAAATCGACGTTGGACAGGTCGGCTCCGATAAAGTCGTCGGTTTTTGATAAGCCGGAAAGGGACACCAGCGTCGAAAAATTGGTTCCCTCATATTCGGCGATTGCAGACAGCCTTTCTTTGTCCGCATCGGATATTTCCGGAGTGAGATTAATCATTCGGATCGTAGCTGCTGATCTTTGAGAGTTGCACGTGAACTTTTGGATTAAGGTCCTCTTTCCCGCCCACCATCACCTTGCCAAGGAGGATTTTGAAGACTTTTTCCTTGTTTCGGTTCTCTCCGTTTAGAAGCGAGAACCGCGATTTCTTTTCCTCGGGGGAAGCAATGACCAAGTCGTTCTTGTGCGCGTACAAATGAGCCTGAACGCCAGCCCGGTTCGTTTTCGGCTTTGGCTTTACCAAGCACAGAGCGTGCTCCGTAGTCAGATATTTCGCCGACAGCGGTTCGTTGGCATTAAGTGATGAGATTTCCCATTTCCCGTTGGGCTTTGCTGTCACGTGACGCGACGTGCTGAACGTGTCTGTCTCGCTCTTGGTGGATGTAGACCGTGAAGCTTCCCCGGAGAGACCAGCCGTGAGGGGAATGCCAGTCAGGGCGGTGCTTGTATCCAGCTTCAAGCCGCCTTCTGCCGTGGCTTTGATGGTCGTATCCTTCTGGATATTGTGCTTCGTAGTGATATCATTCGAAGGGGTGGTGTCGCCGTAACGGTCGCCGAGTGCTATTTCGGTACCGTGACAGTCGAGCTTGAGCGTGACCCTGTTAAAGCCGATGAAGACCCTCCGGCAATCAAGATCAAGCTCATAAGTGCCGGTGTACAGTTCAAGCCGCAATTCTGTGTCGCTGGCGAAACTGCTGTCGGTCGCGGTGTCGTCTACCCGCAACTCTGCAATATCAGCCCAATTGTTTTTGGTGTCCCAAGCCATGCCGCACCCTGCTTGCGGCTGAATAAACCACGGGTTGTTGGCGCATGGCAATCGGTTTGTAGGCTCCCATGAGTTACACGGCAGTTCCCAACAAAAAAGCTGGCGACTTCTCTTGGTGCAGTCGCCGACGTAGCGAGCGCAAGCTATATCGAAACGATGAGATGGTCATTCCTCACCCCGACCCGATTTGTAAGATCCGACAATTTCAATCCACAACGATTGGACTATACCTGCGCGGGTGACTCTAGAAGGGGGTATCCCAAAGATGGAAACAGCCACTGTGTACGCGTACCAGATTTCTCCGGGCAACGACGATCTACTCTATTTCACAGATGCGCTTGAACAATGCCAAGCTGCCGCTTTGGAGCAACGTCGCGACTTCAACGAGAATGATCCCGACGAAGGCGAGCTTGGCGCCATGGCGATATATCGGTGCGTGATGAGAATGCCCGATCAACAAACGCTACTTCGCGTTCTGAATGACGAAACCACTCTCGTTGAGGCTTGCGTCGTGGAACGCAAGTTGGTCGCGCTGGTCACGGATTAGAACAAAAAAGAAGGGGCACCGTTCTTCCTGCCCCCTATGCTTCCTTGGCTTTGCGCTGCTGTCACGCTGCCTCAAGACTTCTTCTTGTCAAAAATCGGCTTCCTGGCGCGCTGCTTCTGCTGCCAGTTGTTCTTGCTCGGTTTTAGGGTAGTTAGACAAGACAAATTCGAAATCGGGATCGCTTAGCACCGCCATCGCGACGGACTCACCCTGTCTTTCAATTCCACGATCTTCAGCAAGCGTTGTTCCAGGGCGTAGATTTCAGTTACTTTGCCGTAGGCCAGCCACGCGACGTCAACTCCTTGCTCTCCAAGCCGAAGGTTCGCGATTGAGACGGCGATACGTCGGATCAATTCAGCGAAATAGGTGGTCGGCTCCGCCGGCATGTCGGCGGTGAGATAGCCGGTATCCTTCCGCTCGCTAAGGGGATTCCCGTTCTCCGAGTACCCGGTATGAACCTCTTGGAAGTTCGAATGGGTTCTTTCAACCCATACCCTGAGAACGCGCACCCGCTCTCGGAACTCTTCGGTTGCACGCTCTTGCATCAACGCTTCTGTTTGAGCCGCAAATGAGTCTGCTTGTCCTTTGAGCACGTCCCGGTTGAGCTTGAATTCTTCGCGAGTTAGCGCCAATTCTTTACGCTGCTCTGCCAATTCTCGAGATTGTATGAAGACGGCGGTCACCAACCAAACGAAGGCAACCGGTGCAGAAACACCCGCAAGATAATCGCCCCACTCATTCGCAGAGAGGCAGCTAAACGTACCGCTGCAATCGTCGGGACTATTGGCGGTCCAACCGGCGATGAACGCCCCAAGCATTAGCGCCACCGATAGCGATACTGCCAAGACCACCGGTACGGTCATTTTGTTTCCGAGCCGCATTGTTTTCGAAAATCCTTGATGTCGTGAATCGGGATCGGGCAGGAAATAGCCATTAACCCGCCAGCGAGAAAAGCCCCACTCACCAGAGTCCAGTTCGGCAGAATTAAAGGTCACAGTGACTATCAGATTTGCGAGTCTCCATAGTGTTGGGCACGAGTAAAGTCAGGCGAGGATTCAGAAAAGGATGTCGCCCAAACGAAACGGTTCTTTACCCCAATCCGATCGTGCCGGAACAGCCGTTTGCCCCATTCACGACATCGGCATATCCGATTCCCGGCATTTGCGAAGCCCGAACGACGTTCATGGCGGTGACGAACCCCAAAACCCAATGTGCCAGCGATATACGAAGGGGGTCTTTGCTCGAAACCCAATCCCCACATGAAACGATCGTGACGATGAGAAGGCCGACGAAGAGCACCGGGAAACGAGGCCCTGCGCAAGTTCGCAGAGCAGTTCACCGGACCTCAACAGTCCGCTGGCTGGATCAACATTTCGATAAAAAAAGCAGATGGGTGCAGCGCTTCCCTCTAGCTTATCAACGGTTGTACCTTTTACGATTAGATTCGTGCTCCTACAACAAAACCTATGTGAGACCTTACGTGCCCTCCATCACCGATCATCCGTTAACTCTTTGTGCTGCCGGCGTCGTTGCAACAGTGGGAGTTTGTACTGTAGCCACGTTTCAGTGGATCGTTCCGACGATGACGGCTTCCTTAACGCATTCGGCAGAGCTTCTGAAGGAAGGCCTGAAGAAGAGGGATGACGACAAACACGGTCTCGAACGGCAGATCAACGGGCTGAAAAATCAAATCACTAACTTGAATAAGGAAGTTGAAGACTTCAGAAAAGTCATTGCTTTGAAAGACAAGTCTATTGCCAAACTAAAAACAGAACTGTTCGAGTCTCAGAAAGCGAACATTTTCACAGCGAAGTCTCCATACCCTATGGGTCTCGACAAAGTGAAAATTGGCGACCCCATCGAGAAGATAGCAGAAGCCTACCCCTTCGAAACGAATAGTAACAACAATTCGTGGATTTCCGTAAAGCTACCGTCAGAAGTATTCACGCGCATCGGGTTTAACCACTCGTACGAAGTCCAGGGCAAAGTCGAAGCCATTACATTCGACCTTGGGAGATTCAGAGGTATGCTTCAGCAAGAACCACCGGTGATTCCCGATGGTTGGCTTGAACAGATGTTAACCCGATCTTTGGGAGAACCAATACTCATCGGAGTGGATGACGATTGCCTTGTTTGGTTGGAAGATAAAAAATCTAACGTTATGATTTTCTACAAGAGGGGCGACACTAATTATATGGTCAGCACCAGTCTTTTACCGGGCGGCTGCTTTATTACCGATGAGCAGAGAAAAAAATCAAAGGACCGTTGAGATTTTGACCCAATACGCTCCTTGAGGCTTGCGTCGCTGAACGCAAATTGGTCGCGCTGGTCACGAATTAGATCGAAAAGGGGCAATCGAAAAATGCAGATGATCACTAAGAAAACAATCTTAGCCATTTTGTACGGCGCTATCATCTGGCTAGTTGGGGAGACGGGCGGTCCGGTCTTTGCTGCCGTGATGGTTGGCACCACCACCGTTGCGTATTCGCTCCACGCTGATCGCAAGATGTCGGAGCTTGACCAGCGATTGACAGATCTGTCTTGGCGACTTCGCCACGTGATGAAGGGCGAATAAGGAACTGCCAAAAGAAAAAGGCTGGCGATTTGATCCACCAGCCTTACTCGTATTCGGTGTTGTTTTTGCTCATTATGCCGGTTGGTTCCCCGCCGATGCTGCTTCGGTTTCCCGTATCCTGCCTTCCCGAGCCAAGTACCAGACGACACCACCCCAAAACACAAAGGGAGTGAAGAGCGACAGGACTTCCCATATTCCCCCCAACATTAAGCCGATGGCAAAACTACCCATCTCCAACCCGAACGTGAATACCAGAATAGCAGCGCCGATAGCGGTTTTGCTCATGGTGTTCCGGAAGCTTGCTTTGCGTTCCTCTTGTTGGCGTGTCCAACCATATTCCTTCCAAGCACCGCGCCAATCGACGTTGTACAGTGCCCATATGAAGCGGAAAAGATGTCCCCCGACCCACACGGCAATCCAAAGCAGGAGCAATGCACCCGCCCACGAAACTAACAGCGGCTTGCCCCCAAAGCTGAGTGGCGAAGAACGCGATTCCGAGCAGAAGGAAAATGTGTATGAGTGTGCTCATGTCTGTTTTTCTCCTGTCTGTTGCTTATTGATTTATCACCAGATCGGGAACTACAATTCCGAATGCCTCCTTGATGTCGTCGGCAATTCGCTTCCTGTGTCGTGCTCGTGTGTGTGCTGCCTGAAAATGACCGTCGCGCATCAGATCGTTTATGATCAGGTTATAGAGCCTGAAAAATCGTTCGCGCTTCTTCGTGTTTCTGATCAAGCCTTCGTAGGTAAATTCTGGTTCCTGCAATTTTCATATCCGTCGTTGGATATGACGTGGTCATAATAAAAATGTGCATTGCTGCTTTCGCTTTCGTCATATTGTGTTGATGTAAAATGGTTTGGTTCTATGCGTCTTCGGGTAGTGATTTTCTTAGTGCTTCCTCCACTTTACCGAGCCATACGGCACTTCCGTAATATCCGGTCATGCCGGTAGTTGGTGCCCCATTACGGCGTTCTGGAACTGGTCCTTACAGTCGCTATTCCGCATTAAGGTAACGATCCGGTGCCTGTATGAACCGAACGATTTGTCCGGGCAAACCTGTTTGATTATCGTCGCGGACTCTTCGCTCACATAATCAGGTCCGTATGGCTTGCAATATCGGGGGAAGCCATTCGGATGTCTCCGGGCGGCTTCCAATGCAGCACCTATCAGCGGAATATTACGCGGACGATTTCCGTTCTTCAGTTCTGTCCGATGGATATTCGGACGCAATTTTATGTGCGGAACCCCGTGATCAAGCACGATGTCTTCGGCGGTCATATAGACCAACTCGTCGGCACCAGCGCCGGTGTTTTGCGCAATCAACATCAACGCCTTCAGTTCGTCATTCACGTCCGAAGCTTCCAATTTCAGTCGGATTTCCTTCACTTCGGCTTCGGTAAAATCTACGCGCTTTCCGCCGTCTTTAAAGTCGATTCCTTCGACCTTATCGAATGGGTCGGTTAGGTTTAGCTCTTCGTAATCGTGGTCTATGACCTTCCGCCAAGCCGTGCGTATTTTTTCGAGAAATTCGTTGGCGGCGGCACTCTTGAATTCGCCGTGATGGACGCGTTCGATTAGCTTTATCCGGTACTCCAAAATCGTCTTGCGGGTGAGCTTCAGACAGTCAAGGTCACCCATCACTTTGACGAATTCATTGATCTTCGTTTCGTACCGCTTCCATGCCTTCCGTGCCTTTTCAGGCGATTTTCCGGGCTTTACGCGCCCCGGATCGATTTCTTTGAAACGAGCGTAAAGTTTCGACACCGGCAACGCGGGAATTTCGACAGCACCACCGAAAGCCGCCCGCTCGATTACGTTCGGTTTGGCGACCAATTCGCGCGCGGTCAAAGCTTGAGACAGCATCGCAATGGATTCGTGAATTGCTGCCGTCTGGAATGCCTGTGCAGGATGGTAGGTGAAGCCGAGATATCCGGCTGTGTCCTTCACGCGATCAATGGTGAGTTCGCCTGTGTCCGAAGCACGAAACATTGCCGTGTATTGCTCCACGAGCGGACCAATCTTGATCAGCGCTTGCCGCTTGTCCCTCGTTTCAAGCGATTTCCGGATTTGCTCCTTGCCGCCAAAGCGCGCCCGCTGGTCCTTGGGAATGGTAAAGCGGAACTGATACCAACCCTTACGTTCCTGAAGATAATTGCCATACGGTCTTGCCATAACGAAATATTGCCGCCCGGAGCGGTCCTTTTATTCAAACTGATTGTTGGGGAATGTTGGTCATTAGAGCGACTCCAACTATGATGTCAAGAAGAATTCACCGCGTTACTCCATTTTCTGGAATTTGTTTTTAAATGAAATTCTGCCGTTGCTTGCTCAAGACTTGCATATTAGCGATAGCGAAAGTTCACACTGAAGTGCACAAAAGTTCACAAATCTCGCTTTTGTCGTTGAAAAGCTTGAGGTTTTGGCTATTTTGATGCACCGGCTGAGAGTTCTGGGACAGGCATGGCACGAGCCAGCCTGATTTTATGAAGAAGAGCCCGCAAAGGGTGCAAACGAGGGAACTGCAACATGATGCACAAGCTGAATGGACGTTTTCGCCTGCTGACCGCCTCCGCAGCGCTTGCCATGGTCATGGGCGCCGCCCAGCCGGTCTTTGCCGAAACGCCGAAGGACACGCTCGTCGAGGCCTTTGCGTTCGATGACATCATCACCATGGATCCGGGCGAAGCTTTCGAGCTTTCGACCGCCGAGATGACCAGCAATACCTATAGTCTGCTCGTCCGCTTGGATCTCAACGACACGACGAAGGTGATCGGCGATCTCGCCGAAAGCTGGACCGTTTCCGACGATGGCCTGACCTATACGTTCAAACTGAAGTCCGGCATGAAATTCGCCTCGGGCAATCCGATCACCGCCGAAGACGTCGCCTACTCCTTCGAGCGCGCCATCAAGCTCGACAAGAGCCCGGCCTTTATTCTCGCGCAGTTCGGGCTTAACGGCGACAACGTCACAGAAAAGGCAAGGGCCGCCGACGAGACGACTTTCGTCTTCACTGTCGACCAACCCTATGCGCCAAGCTTCGTCTTGAACTGCCTCACCGCCACCGTTGCTTCGGTCGTCGACAAGAAACTGGTGCTCGAACACGTCAAAACGGTCGAGCCAACCAAGGAATACAAATACGACAACGATTTCGGCAATGAGTGGCTGAAAACCGGTTATGCCGGCTCCGGCCCTTTCAAGCTGCGTGAATGGCGGGCGAACGAAGTGGTCGTGCTCGAGCGCAACGACAACTACTACGGTGAACCGGCGAAGCTCGCCCGCGTCATCTATCGGCACATGAAGGAAAGCTCCGGCCAGCGTCTCGCGCTCGAAGCTGGCGACGTCGACGTCGCCCGTAACCTCGAGCCGGGGGATTATGAGGCTGTTTCCAAGAATGGAGATCTTGCGACGACCAGCGCGCCGAAGGGCACGGTCTATTACATCAGCCTCAACCAGAAGAATGAAAAGCTCGCCAAGCCTGGGGTGCGACAAGCCTTCAAATATCTCGTCGATTACGACGCGATCGGCGCGACACTGATCAAGGGTATCGGCGAAATACACCAGAGCTTCCTGCCGAAGGGCGTCCTGGGTGCCCTCGATGAGAACCCCTACAAGTTCGACGTCGCCAAGGCCAAGGAATTGCTGGCGAAGGCCGGCTATCCGGACGGCTTCACTGTCACCATGGATGTGCGTAACACCCAGCCGATCACGGGCGTTGCCGAATCCTTCCAGCAGACACTCGGACAGGCAGGCGTGAAGCTGGAGATCATCCCGGGTGACGGCAAGCAGACGCTGACGAAATACCGCGCCCGGAACCACGACATGTATATCGGCCAGTGGGGCATGGATTATTTCGACCCGCACTCGAACGCCGATACGTTCACCAATAATCCGGACAATTCCGACGAGGGTACGAACAAGACTCTTGCCTGGCGCAACGCCTGGGACGTTCCGGAGCTGAGCAAAAAGACCAAGGAAGCGCTTCTCGAGCGCGACAGCACCAAGCGTGCGGAGATCTATAAGGAACTCCAGAAGAGCGTTCTCGAGGATAGCCCCTTCGTCATCATCTTCCAGCAGACGGAAGTCGCGGGTCTTCGCGGCAACGTCAACGGCCTCAAGCTCGGGCCGAGCTTCGACACCAATTACGTTTGGAACGTCTCCAAGGAATAATCGAAAGGACCGTTCCCTTGAGCATGAGCGGAACAGAACGAATGGATGGGCGCCGGCGCGCCCGTCCGCGAAAGATCGTTGCCACGACATTGCAGTTTCTTGTCGTCGTGGCGACGACCTACCTCGGCCTTCTCGCCGTCACCTTCTTCATTGGCCGCGTGGTCCCGATCGATCCGGTTCTGGCCGTTCTCGGTGATCGGGCGCCCTCCCATGTGGTGGAACGAACGCGCGAGGCCATGGGGCTCAACCTGCCTCTCTACCAGCAATTCATCATTTATTGCCGGCAGGCGCTTTCGGGCGACTTCGGTGTTTCCGTGCTGACGACCAATCCGGTGATGACGGATATCCGCCGCGTTTTCCCCGCGACGATCGAGCTTGCCACACTCGGGACGCTGATCGGCGCCTTGATCGGTGTGCCGCTCGGCGTCCTCGCCGCCGTCAAGCGCGGCAGCATCGCCGACCAGATCGTGCGCGTCATCGGCCTCATCGGCTATTCGGTGCCGATCTTCTGGCTGGCGCTGCTGGCGCTCCTCGTCTTCTACGCCCGGCTGAAATGGGTCGCCTTTCCCGGTCGCATCGACATCGTCTACGAATATACGTTCACGCCGATCACCGGCTTCTACCTCGTCGATTCTCTATGGCAGGGGCAGTGGGACGTGTTCCGCGACGTGTTCCGGCACATCATCCTGCCCGCGTCGCTACTCGGCTACTTCTCGCTCGCCTATGTCAGCCGCATGACGCGGAGCTTCATGCTGAACGAGTTGCAGCAGGAATATATCGTTGCCGCCCGCGCCAAAGGGCTCTCGGAAGCACGGATCATCTGGGCGCATGCGCTACGCAATGCTGCAGTTCCGCTCGTCACCGTGATCGCGCTTTCCTATGCCGGGCTCCTGGAGGGGTCGGTGCTGACCGAGACTGTCTTCGCCTGGCCCGGCCTCGGTCTCTATATCACCAATTCCCTGCAGAATGCCGATATGAACGCCGTTCTCGGCGGAACGATCATCATCGGGTCGGTCTTCATCGGCCTCAATCTCCTGTCCGACCTTCTTTACCGGACGCTTGATCCGAGGACGCGCGCGCGATGAGCCTTGCCACGGAAACACGCCCGATCACGCGCCGCGAATGGCTGCTCTCTGATCGCCCGCAATCGCGGCTTCAAGCCCGTCTCGGCTGGGCTTATATGACCTGGCGGCGGTTTTCGGCCAACCGCCTCGCGGTCCTCGGCCTCGTCATCCTTCTGGCGCTGATCTTTGTTGCGGCCTTTGCCGATATCCTTGCGCCGCACTCGCCCTTCGTCGGCGATCTCGCCGGTGCGCGGTTGCTGCCGCCCGGCAGCGATGGCTATCTGCTCGGCACGGACGACCAGGGCCGCGATATCCTCTCGCGCCTGATCCACGGCTCGCGGCTGACACTCTCGGTAATCGTCCTCGTCGCCATCATCGCAGCGCCGGTCGGGCTGATCGTCGGCGCCGTCGCCGGCTATGCCGGCGGCTGGATCGACGCGGTGCTGATGCGCATCACCGATATCTTTCTCGCTTTCCCGAAGCTTGTTCTGGCGCTCGCCTTCGTCGCGGCGCTCGGACCGGGCATCGAGAACGCCGTTATCGCCATTGCCATCACCTCGTGGCCGCCCTATGCACGCGTCGCCCGCGCCGAGACGCTGACGGTGCGCAATTCCGACTACATCGCTGCCGTGCAATTGATGGGCGCTTCGTCGGCGCGCATCATCTTCCGTCACGTCATGCCGATGTGCATGTCGTCGCTGATCGTGCGCGTCACGCTCGACATGGCCGGCATCATCCTGACAGCGGCCGGCCTCGGCTTCCTCGGCCTCGGTGCGCAACCGCCATTGCCCGAATGGGGCGCGATGATCGCGTCCGGCCGCCGCTTCATCCTCGATCAATGGTGGGTCGCCACCATGCCCGGCATCGCCATCCTCATCGTCAGCCTCGGCTTCAACCTGCTCGGCGACGGTCTGCGCGATGCGCTCGATCCGCGGGAGAGCGGCCAATGAGCGCGCTGCTTACTGTCGAGGATCTGCGGGTCCGCTTTCCGACGCGCACCGGCGTCATCGAGGCGGTGCGCGGTATCTCGTTCATGCTCGGACGCGAACGCCTTGGCATTGTCGGCGAAAGCGGTTCCGGCAAATCGCAGACGGGCAGGGCGATCATGGGGCTGACGCCGCCCCATGCTGAAGTGACGGCGAAGACGCTGTCCTTCGACGGCATCGACCTGCTTTCCGTCCCGCCAAAACTCCGGCGGGACCTCCGCGGCAAGCGCATCGCGATGATCCTGCAGGATCCGAAATATTCGTTGAACCCGGTCATGAGCATCGGCCGGCAGATCGTCGAGACGCTGAAGCAGCACGAGAAGGTCGGCCGCGCTGAAGCGCGCGAACGGGCGCTGGACATGCTGGCCGCCGTGCAGATCCGCAACCCTGCCCGTGTGTTCGACCTTTATCCGCACGAGGTTTCCGGCGGGATGGGTCAGCGCGCGATGATCGCCATGATGCTCGTTGCCGGGCCCGAGCTTCTGATTGCCGACGAGCCGACCTCGGCGCTCGACGTCACCGTGCAGCTCGAAGTGTTATCGATCCTCGACAGGTTGGTCGCGGAGCGCGGCATGGGGCTCATCTTCATCTCCCATGATTTGCGGCTTGTTTCATCCTTCTGCGACCGGGTCCTCGTGATGTATGCAGGAAAGATCGTCGAGGAGATCGCGGCATCGGACCTCGGCAACGCGAAACATCCCTATACGAAGGGACTTTTGAACTGCATGCCGGTGATCGGCGCCGATCGCCATCCCTTGCCTGTCCTCGACCGCAAACCGGAGTGGGCGTTGTGACAACTACCGTTTCCGTTCAAAATCTCAGCGTTACCTATGATGACTTCAAGGCACTGGACGCCGTCGGCGTCGACATTGCCGCCGGTGAATCCTTCGGCCTCGTCGGCGAATCCGGCTCGGGCAAATCGACGTTGCTGCGAGCGATCGCGGGCCTCGCTCCGGTAACGGAAGGCACGATCCGCGTACAGGACTGGAAGCTGCACGGTGCGCGCCGCGACAAGGCGTTCTACCGCGCGGTGCAGATGGTATTCCAGGATCCCTACGGTTCGCTGCATCCGCGCCAGACAGTCGACCGGCAACTCCTGGAGCCGCTGGCGATCCATGGCATCGCCGAGGGCGAGCGCCGGATTCTGAAGGCGCTGGACGAGGTGGGACTCGGCTCCAGCTTTCGCTTCCGCTATCCGCATCAGCTTTCCGGCGGCCAGCGCCAGCGCGTCGCGATCGCCCGGGCGCTCATCCTCGAACCGTCGATCCTGCTGCTCGACGAGCCGACATCGGCGCTCGACGCCTCGGTGCAGGCCGAAGTGCTCAACCTGCTCGAACAGATACGCCGCGACCGCAAGCTCACCTTCATTATGGTCAGTCACGACCTCGGCGTCGTCACCCATATGTGCGAGCGCCTGGCAGTGATGCAGGGCGGTCGCGTGGTCGAACGGCTGTCTTCGACTGACCTCGTCGCGGGCCGCATTGCCGAGGATTATACGCGCAACCTGATGGTGGCGAGCAAGGGGTTCAGGCGAACTCCAAGTGTAGATGAAGCTCGGCGATAGGCCGCTTTTCTTCGCGGAAAAGCTGTCACTGCCGCTAAAGAAGGCAACCCGCCTGCTCGATAATGCTGGGACGAGCTCGGATCAGCGGCGCCGAAGGAAACCGTCCGGTGCCACGGTAATCATCAGCTTCTGGTCGATCGCATGATCGATCTCGAATTCGGGATGCGATTCAAGATATTTCCAGACGGCGGTTTTTGGATTGTTCCCTTTTCCCCAGGGACGATCGAGATAGGCTTCCGTCGGGAGGTCTTCGATGATCGTGTCGAACACCACGCAGTAGCTATCTTTCGTCGTCAGCGGGGCATAGGCCTCGAGTTCCGCGAGCACATGGTCGTGCGTGTGATTGCTGTCGAGGCAAACAAGGATGCGGGAGAAAGGCTTCGCGAAAGCGTGAACCTCGTCAATGACCTCGCGGGCGATGCTTGAACCCTGGATCATATGAATCCGGGACGACATAGGATGAGCTTCGATTTCTTCCCGGTTGTGTGCACGAATATCGATATCTACGCCGACCACTTTTCGGCGCGGTGCGCGCGGATCAAACGTCGTACCCGCCTCGATAGCATCGCTCATGTCCAGCAATGCCAGGATCGATGCGCTGAGGATGAGCGAGCCGCCATGAGCAATACCGGTTTCGATGATGAGATCGGGACGTGTTGCCCAGATGATTTCCTGCATCGCAACGACATCTTGCGGATACTGAATGATCGGGCGGCCCATCCAGAAGAAGTTGTAGGAGTATTTGGGGCCGATCGACTGTCGCAGAAAGTCGGCAGCGCTCTTACGGAATTCGCTGTTTGCACCGATCTCGCCAATGCGTGCTGCGACCTCGGCTCGGAAATCAGTCATGATCGACCTCAATATACGTGTATGCGTTGTTGGACATCTGCTTGATCTCGTCGAGATAGTTGCGGTTCATGACATAGATGTTTGAACCAGCGGGTAAATCCGGCAGTACATCTTGCGGTGCGACAACCTGCAGGCCGGTGATCGGCAAGTATTTGCCTTGTTTGGCCGGGTTGATGTCGATCACGGCCTTCACCGGTAATCCCGCACGCGTTCTCAGCAAGGAGAAGATGACCCCTTTGGATGCCCCGCCCCAGATCAGGGCGGGTTCGTGGTTCGATTTATCCAGGCCGTCGAGCTTGCGGGTGAAGTCATCGGGGAGATCTGCCCGATCGGTTTCGTCGATGACCGGTTGGCGCAACGAACTCAACTCCGCGACAACAAACAGGTACTGTCCGCCGAAGATCCGGCCACTCGAAATGACGTTTCCGAAGATGCGGTGAAAGTCGGACAGCCTGAAATAGTTGACGTGCTCGTAGAAGATGTCGAACCAAGCCCTGCGCTGACAAATCCAATCGAAGCAGGGCACCTCGATATATATCTTTCCTTGATTGCCATTCGCCTGTTTTAACTGATCGAGAAAGGCGACGGGGTCGGGAATGTGCTCCAGTACATGTCGCAGGATCAGCCCCTTGGCTTCGATGCCGGAACCCGGTTGGAAATATTCCCGACGGACGCGCGGATTGGCGCCTTCGTACGCCGGATCGAAGCCGGTGATCTCCACTCCGTCGCTCAGAAGCTTCTCCAGGAAGAAGGCTTTGCCGCATCCCACCTCAACGAGTTCAGAGCGTCCCATCGTGTTCAGGATGATCTTGGCGACGTTGTCGAGATGCTCCTGAAATGACCGACTGACCGCCTGCTCGTTCTGATAGCTCCTGTCGTATATCATCAGTTCAGGCTTAAAAGCCGCGTTCCGGACCAATCCGGTGTCAAGATCTTCTACCAGGCACATATCCCCGCGCGGCGAGGAAATCGCGTCATTGATGCTGTCGTACATCTTGTTCTGAAAAATCGGTAAGTCGCGCTGCTCATAAAGCACTCGCGTGCCGTTTCCTGATCTCATCGATGGTCCCTTGGCCTTTCGGTTACTTGACGCCCACGACATGGGGCGGATCAACGAGGTTTTCGGCCCGTCCTCCGAAATTGAGCAGGTCCCGCCTCCCATATTCGTCGGCGATTCTCTCAGCAAATTCCCGGATCGTTATCGGCACGCCCGAACAGATATTCACTGCTCCTTGCGCGGTGCTGACCGACACATCCACAATCATCCTGGCGGCTTCGCGAATATCTAGAAAATCGCGGACTTGGAGGCCTTGGGTCAGGTCGGCTTTCCGGCCGGAGGCGAGCGAATTTCTGAGATAAGGGACGAAGCGTCGTTCGTCCTCTCCCTCGCCGTAAAGATAGAACAGACGGCACCACGCAAATTCGACGCCGTTCTGCGGCAACCATTGAGAGAGCGCCAGGAACGCCGCCGCCTTGGCGCCCGCGTAAGGCGTTGAAGGCTTGAGCGGCGTATCCGTCGTGAGGGGGCGGCCCGTTAACTCATACTCGAAACAAGTGCCGATGCCGACAAAGCGTTTGACGCCGGCTGCGGCGGCGCCCTTGGCCATTGCCAGTGTGCCGGCAAGACAATCGAGATTGATCGGTGACGTGAGGTATTTGCCGGGTTCGGCATACCACGCCAGATGAACGACTATGTCGATATCCGCGAGCGCTTCGGCCCACCAGCTATCAGATTCGGCAAAAAGCGCGCTCGTCGAAAGAACACGACCAATTCCCGCCCTGGCGGAAAATCTCTCTTCGTTTCCCTCACGAACGACAGGGTATGCGACCATGCCGCGTTCGATCAGCTCGTTGAGGACGTGACGGCCGACAAAACCTGTGGCGCCCGTGAGAAGAACTTTTGTCGTCAAATGCCCTTCCAATCGCGGATGGCGGTGAGACTTGGCGGAGCCATGTTCATCATTTCATTGCTCCCGGGTGCCACGTCTTTCGATCGATCGGAAATGCTGTTGAGGCCATCAAGCTCACCGTCTAATGAAGCTTCTCAGACGTCTGGGTCAAGGTCTGCGAAAAAACGTACCCGCGTGGCGCCCCGCAGCCCGAAAGCGGACGACATCGGACCGGATCGTGGACGATTCGCGCAATTTAGAGGTTATGCAATGTCGCGATTTAAGCGTATCCCCACTGAGCTCGCTGGCTTGGTGATCGTAGAGCGGACGCAGATTGGTGATGAGCGCGGTTTTTTTTCGCGTTTTTTTTGCCAAGAAGAGCTTGACGATTTCGGCTCGACCGGCGTCATCGCCCAGATCAATCACACGATGACCGGCGTGAGGGGTGTAATCCGCGGCATGCATTTCCAACGCTCCCCGCATGACGAGGCTAAGTTGGTGTCGTGTGTGGTCGGAGCAATTTTTGACGTTGCTGTCGACATGCGGCCGGACTCGCCCACCTATCTGAAGTGGCACGGCGAGGTTCTGAGCGCAGAGAATGCGCGATCTATGATGGTTCCGGGCGGCTTTGCGCACGGATTCCAGACGCTGACCGACAATTGCGAGCTGATTTACCTCCATGATAAACCTTACGTCGGACATGCAGAGGGCGGCCTGAATGCGCTTGATCCGCGCCTGAATATCGCGTGGCCCATCGACGTTACGCAGATGTCGGAGCGCGACCGCAACTTTGCCTTTATCTGACGGCCATCGCGTGCTGCCAAAGTGCCTGAGGCCGACGCGAGCGGCTTGCGGTCGCCGCGGCCCCTCAAATCAGCCGCACTTCGGGAATGGCGACCACGAAGCGGCCGCCCCACGAGCGGATCTGAGCGTTGGCGGCAACGATCTCGTCCGTTAGGTTCCACGGCAGGATGACGACGTAGTCGGGCTTGGCGGCCTCGAGCTTGGCCGGGGCGTGAATGGGGATATGGCTGCCCGGCGAGAGCTTGCGCTGTTTCAGATCGTTGCGGTCGACGATGAAATCGATCTCGGTGGACGTCACGCCGCAGACATTCAAGAACGTGTTGCCCTTGGCCGCCGCGCCATAGGCCGCCACGGTCTTGCCCTCGCTCCTGGCCTTCTCCAGGAAGGCACGAAACTCCTCGCAGACGGCAGCGATCCGCTTGCCGAAAGCGACATAGCTTTCCATCCTTGTCAGTCCGGCGCTCGCCTCGTCTGCCCGCACCTTCGCGAGTCCTTCGGTCGACGCCCTGGTACCCGTCGTCAACTGGGCGTAGACGCGGAGCGAGCCCCCGTGGGTCGGCAGTTCCTCCACGTCGAAGACTTTCAATCCGCACGCGGCGAAAATGCGTTCGACGGCAACGAGCGAGAGATAGGAATAATGCTCATGATAGATCGTATCGAACTGAATGCCTTCGATCAGGCGTAGGAGATGGGGAAATTCGAAGGTGGCAACGCCTTCGGGTTTCAATAGAATCGCGAAGCCGCTGACGAAATCGGCGATGTCCGGCACATGCGCCAGAACATTGTTTGCGGCTGTCAGATCGGCGCGAATTTCGCGCCTCACCAGTTCGCTTGCAGTCTCCCGCCCGAAAAAGGCGACATGGGTGGGGACATTGCGGCTTTCGGCGATCTTGGCGGCATTGGCTGCCGGTTCCACACCGAGCACCGGGATGTCTTTCTCGGCGAAATACTGCAACAGATAGCCATCGTTTGAGGCGACCTCCACCACTTGCGAGCCGCGGTCGAGGCTGAAGCGTTCGCTCATTGTCTCGGCATAACACCGAGCATGGTCAAGCCAGCTCGTCGAAAACGACGAGAGATAATGGTAGTCGGCGTTGAAGATCTCGTCGGCCGGCACCGTTTCGGTGGTCTGAACGAGCAGGCATTCCGAACAGACCATCACCTTCAGCGGAAAGGCCTGTTCCCTTGCAATCGCTTCGTCCGTCGGCTCGAGAAACGAGTTGGACCAAGGAGTGGCTCCGAGATCCGCAACAACGGTCGCCAGCGGGGTCGAGCAGAAGCGGCATGAGTGAGACATCGTGATCAGCGGCCTTTCGTAAATGCGTCGATCTGGTCAAGCGTGAGTTGATGCGCCGGCTCGCCGCGGCGCCAGCCGTCATACCAGCGCGCAGTCCATTCGATCGCCTGTTCTTGCGTCAGTTGCGCGCGCCAGGCCAGGCTCTTCCCGGCGAGCGCCGGGTCCAGACCGAGCGTCTGCATCTCTCGCGGTTGGCCCAGCAAAGAGACATCGTCCCATTGCAGGTCGAGACCCATCGCCACCTGAATGGCGTGCGCCACATCGCGCACGGCAATCGGCCGTTCAGCAGGCGAGGGGCCGAAGTTCAGAGCCTCGACGTCGCTCTCGCCGCGATAGAGCGCTTCGGCAAAGAGGAAGTAGCCATTGAGGCAATCGAGCACGTGCTGCCAGGGACGCGTCGCGAGCGGACTGCGAATGTTGAGCCTGGTGCCGGAGAGGGCTGCACGTACGATATCGGGGACAAGCCGGTCGGTAGAAAAGTCGCCGCCGCCGATGACATTGCCGCCGCGTGCCGTCGCAATCCGGATGCCGCGCTCGTTGAGATAGGCGCTGCGCCAGGTTGCGACGGCAATCTCGCACGCGGCCTTGGAGCCCGAATAGGGATCGTGTCCGCCCAGCCTGTCGCTTTCCTGAAAGTGCCGTCCGCTCTCGTCGTTGCGATAGACCTTGTCCGTCGTCACGACGAGAATGGCCTTTACCGAGTGCGCGGCGCGTGCGGCTTCGAGAAGCCGGATCGTGCCCATGACGTTGACATCGAAGGTGTCGGCGGGCGTCGCATAGCTTTCACGCACCAGCGGCTGTGCCGCCATGTGCAGGATGATCTCCGGCTCGGTCTTCCGCATGATCGCGGTGAGTGTCTCGTCATCGCGAATATCGCCGAATTGCCCATGCGGGCACTCGTCTGCGTACAACAGGGAGTGGAGGGATGGCTCCGAAACAGGGGGCAAGGCGTAACCGCCGACATGGGCACCCATCTTTTTCAGCCACAATCCCGCCCAACTGCCCTTGAAGCCCGTATGGCCGGTCAGAAGCACGCGTTTTCCCGCCCAAAAATCCGGATCGGGCGGAAGGGTCATGACCAGATCTTCCAGGGCGCGCGGTTCTCCTGCCAAAGCTCCTCAAGCTGATTCTTGTCGCGCAGCGTGTCCATGGGGCGCCAGAAGCCGTCGTGCGGAAAGGCCATCAGTTGGCCGTCGCGGACCAAGCCTTCCAATGGCGCCTCCTCGAAGGCGGTGTGGTCGTCTTCGATGCGGTCAAGCACGGAACGATTGAGCACGAAGAAGCCGCCATTGATCCGGCCGTTGTCGCCGGCGGGCTTTTCCGTGAAGCTGTTGACCTGCCCGGCTTCAACCGCAAGCGCTCCGTAGCGCCCCGGCGGCACGACGCTCGTCACCGTGGCCTCCCGACCGTGCCGGTTGTGGAAACCGGTCAAGGCGCGGACGTCGATATCGGCGACGCCATCGCCATAGGTGAGACAGAAGGTGTCGCCCAGATAGGAGGCGACGCGCTTGAGGCGCCCGCCGGTCAGGGATTCCGCGCCGGTGTCCACGAGGGTGACGCGCCAGGGCTCAGCCGTTTTCGTATGATAGGTGGTCTCGCCCGTCGCCATGTTGAACGTGACGTCCGACGAATGCAGGATATGATTGGAGAAGTATTCCTTGATCATGTAGCCGCGATAGCCGAGGCAGATCACGAAATCGGAAAAGCCGAAATGGCTATAGATCTTCATGATGTGCCACAGGATCGGGCGTCCACCGATCTCGATCATCGGCTTGGGTCGGAGATGGCTTTCCTCGGAGATGCGGGTGCCGTATCCGCCGGCGAGAATGACGACCTTCATGCCCAAACCTGCCTCCAAGCTTTTCAAAGCGCGTCGCGTTTCGCTTTCTCTGCTCCTAACCTTGCCCAGAGCTTGATTGCCGACGCTCTCGCTCCGGTGTGATTCTCAGTGGAGCATTTTGACGCCGTATCAGGCCTACTCTTTCCGAATTCCTGGAGACGGTACCGGCGCATGGGCAACGAGCAGCCGCTTGCGAGGCGCCTGGCAAAAGAGCAGAATGCCGCGCTCTGGGGCAAGGGCTCACCGCGGGAGGAGCGAATCATGAATGATATGAGCCTCACCAATCTGCACGCCGGAAAGACGATGATCAGCGCCGCAGCGATCGAGGCACTCGCGGGGCAGCAGCGCGGCCACGTGCTGAACGCGACCGATCCAGCCTATGACGAGGCGCGCGCCATCTGGAATGCCATGGTCGACCGCAGGCCTGCGCTGATCGTGCAATGCGCCGGAGCCGCCGATGTCATCAATGCGGTTCGGTTCGCGGCGGAGAATGAGCTGCTCGTCTCGGTGCGCGGCGGCGGGCACAATATCGCCGGCAATGCCATCTGCGATGGCGGTCTGATGATCGACCTGTCGCCGATGAAATCAGTGCGCGTGGATGTGGCGACGAAACGGGCCTGGGTCGAGCCCGGCGCGACGCTTGCCGATGTGGACAAGGAAACGCAGGCGTTTCGGCTGGCACTGCCGACCGGCATCAACTCCACCACCGGCATCGCCGGCCTGACGCTTGGCGGCGGATTCGGCTGGATCACGCGCAAGCTCGGATTGACCATCGACAGCCTGCTTTCGGCCGATGTCGTGACTGCGAATGGCGAATTGGTGCGCGCGAGCCCGACGGAGCATCGCGACCTCTTCTGGGCTCTGAGGGGCGGCGGCGGGAATTTCGGGGTGGTCACAGCCTTCGAATTCGAGCTTCACGAGTTTGGTCCGCAGGTTACTGCAGGGCTCGTCGTGCATCCCTTCGCCGACGCCCAAGAGGTTCTCCAGCAATATCGCGAAGTTCTGGAAAGCGCGCCGGATGAACTGACCTGCTGGGCTGTGATGCGACAGGCGCCGCCGCTGCCGTTTCTCCCCGAGGAGTGGCATGGCAAGGAGATCCTGGTCCTCGCCATGTGCTATTGCGGCGATCCCGACGTGGGGGAGAAGGCGACCGGGGGCCTGCGCTCGATCGGAAACCCGATCGCCGACGTCGTCGGTCCCAGCCCCTTCGTCGGCTGGCAGCAGGCGTTCGATCCCTTGCTGACGCCGGGTGCCCGCAACTATTGGAAGAGCCATGATTTCATGGAGCTTTCCGACACGACGATCGGCATTCTCCTCGATGCCGTTCGGCAATTGCCCGGGCCGGAATGCGAAATATTCATCGCCCATGTCGGCGGGGCCGCCGGGCGTGTTGCGGCGGAAGACACCGCATTTCCGCAGCGCAGCGCCCATTTCGTCATGAACGTTCACGCCCGTTGGCGCGAACCGGCAATGGACCAGGCCTGTATCGATTGGGCGCGCCGGCTCTTCGAGACGGCCAAGCCCTATGCCGCCGGGACCGCCTATATCAACTTCATGCCTGAGGACGAGATCGACCGGGTCGAGGCCGCCTATGGCGGCAACTATCATCGGCTCGTCGAGGTCAAGCGGCGATACGATCCGCAGAACCTGTTCCGCATGAACCAGAATGTGCGGCCGGTCGAGGAGCGAGGGGCTGCCTGAGGCAGACCGGTGCGGTCGGAGACATATAGGGCAGAGGTGTTGCGGCTCGCACGTACTGCGGAGCGTGACGCTCGGAAGGACGATAGGTTCAATCGCAATGGTGCGGCGGCGTTGCCGCCTCACCTGAGGGAGGCGCTTGATGAGCGGCGGGTCGGTGAGCGATCTTTTTCTTCGCGCGGCAAGACATGCGACGCGCTTCCGCGACGGGATATCCGAAGCCCCGCAGAGACCGCAGGTCTCCTATCTCGCCTCGCTGGAGGCGTTCCGCGAGCCCGTTCCCGAAGGAGGAAGTTCCGGGCCCGAGGTGATCGAGGAACTTGCCGGAAAGGCGGAGCCGGGACTGCACGCGATGACCGGCCCGCGGTTTTTCGGCTGGGTGATCGGCGGGTCGCACCCCGTCGGGGTTGCCGCCGACTGGTTGACGAGCGCCTGGGGCCAAAATGCCGGCAACCACCATGCGGCACCAGCCGCGGCCGCGGCCGAAGCGGTCGCCGGAGACTGGCTGCTCAATCTTCTCGATCTGCCGAGGGAAAGCTCCGTTGGTTTAGTGACCGGCGCGACATTGGCCAATTTCGTCTGCCTTGCGGCGGCGCGGGGCGACGTGTTGAGGAAGGCCGGATGGGACGTCGAGGCGCAGGGTCTGTTCGGCGCGCCGCCGATTACCGTGCTGATCGGCGACGACGCGCATACGACCGTTTTTTCGGCGCTGCAGTTTCTTGGGCTGGGGCAAGATCGCGTCTTTCGCCTGAAGACCGATGACATGGGGCGGATCGCTCCATCGAAATTTGCCGAAGCGGCCGGCAAGGTCTCCGGCCCGTGCATCGTCATACTCCAGGCGGGGCAGATCAATACCGGCGCGTTCGACGATTTCGCCGCCCTCATCCCCGTCGCCAGGCGGATCGGCGCATGGATCCACGTCGACGGCGCTTTCGGTCTCTGGGCGCGCACCTGCCCTGAAAAGAAGGCGCTCGCCGACGGCGCCGACAAAGCCGATTCCTGGGCGACAGACGGCCACAAATGGCTGCAAACGCCCTATGATTGCGGCTACGCCATCGTTGGTGACGAAGAGGCCCATCGCCGGGCAATGACGATTGCCGCCAGCTATCTGCCGCCGAGCCATGAAGGCGAGCGCGATCCGAGCCATTTCGTGCCGGAGCTTTCTCGTCGCGCCCGCGGATTTGCGACCTGGGCGATGATCAAGCACCTCGGCCGCGAGGGCATTGCAGCCATGATCGAGCGGCATTGCCGCATCGCCCATGCGATGGCGGAAAGATTGAGCGCTGAGAACGGCATCACGGTGCTGAACGAGGTGATGCTCAATCAGTTTCTGGTGCGCTTCGGCGCGGGAGCCTCGGAGGACGAGGCCGATCGGCTGACCCAGCGGACGATCGAGAGGGTGCAGGCCGACGGCCTCTGCTTTGCCGGCGGCGCGACCTGGCGCGGCCGGAAGGTAATGCGCGTTTCCGTCATTTCATGGCTGACGGATGATCGGGCCGCGGAGACGGCCACAGATGCGATCATAGCGGCGTGGCGGGCGGTTCGCAGCGCGGCCGCGGCCTCCGATCTGGCGAACGGATAAGCAGCGGAGCATTGTCATGGCCGGTGGCGCCCTGGAGCATCGATTGGCGACCCGCGATGATCTTCCGGCTCTCGCGGCGCTGATGGACGCGGCCATCTCCGAACTGCAGAAGCCGTTCCTGAATGCCGATGAGATCGCGTCGAGCCGGAAGATCATGGGCCTCGATACGCAACTCATCGACGACGGCACCTATTTTATCGTCGAGCAGAATGGTGTCATTGCGGGGTGCGGCGGCTGGAGCCGTCGCGCGACGCTCTATGGCGGAGACCGCTCGCCGGGGCGCGACGCGGCGCTGATCGATCCTACGACCGATCCGGCACGGGTGCGCGCCATGTACACGCATCCGGACTTCACCCGCCGCGGTGTCGGCCGGCTGATACTGTCGCTCTGCGAGGAGGCTGCGCGCGCCGAAGGTTTCAGCCGCGTCGAACTCATGGCGACGATGGCGGGGGAACCTCTCTACCGTGCTTGCGGTTACCAGCCGGTGGAGCGGGTATCCGACGACCGCGGCGGCACGGCCGTGCCTTTGTTGCGGATGATGAAGCCGCTTCAACAAACCTGACCTACTGCATGTTTCCTTAAATCGGAGCCGACTTAAGGACAAAAACATGCAGCAATTCAAAGTGCTACAGCGACCTTTGTGCGTCTGAAAAGACGCACGACGCTGTAGGCCAATCTGGAGGAGGAATTCAGATGTCACCAATGAGATTGCCAGCCGTGGCCGCCCTTGCTGCGCTGATGACCATCAGCGCAACGACCTTCGCTGCTGCACAGGCGACCGACGCGGCTCCGCAGCCCGAGGAAATGCCCGACCAGGACGTGCAAGCGGATCGGCCGGATAGGGTGCGAGGGGACGGAATGCGTGGGGACCGTATGAGGCATCGCGATCGGATGAGGGGAATGCAGATGCACCGGCAGATGATGAAAATCATGTTCGCAATCACCGATGCGGACAATGACGGCGCGCTTTCATTCGAGGAGATCAGCACCATCCACAGGCGGATTTTCGACAAGGTGGACGTCAACAGGGACGGCAAGGTCACGCCCGACGAGATCCAGACGTTCATCCGCGATTAGGGAAGCTTCGCTACTGCATGTTTCCTTAAATCGGAACCGATTTAAGGATAAAAACATGCAGCAATTCAAAGTGCTGCAGCGACCTTTGTGCGTCTGAAAAGACGCACGGCGCGCTGCAGGTTTGGGGCACAAGCTTGTTCGCGGGCCGGTGACCGGCCGGCCCGCGAATTCTTGCATAAGCGGGGGCGCGGATGGCATCACTCCAATTGAAGCGTATTTACGAGGCGCCGGAGGCGGGCGACGGAACGCGCATTCTTGTGGACAGGCTTTGGCCGCGCGGTATTGCCAAGGATAAGGCGCGGATCGACCTCTGGCTGAAGGACATCGCGCCGAGCGACGCGCTGCGCCAGCGCTTCCACGGAAAGCCTGAAAACTGGGATGAGTTTTGCTCGGCGTACGCCGTGGAACTCGAAGGTGAGACGGCGCAGGCGGCGGTGAGCGATCTTCTCGAACGTCTCGGAGAGGGGCCGGTGACGCTGCTTTACGCGGCGCGCGATGAACAGCGGAACAATGCGGTTGCGCTGAAGGCCTGGCTGGAGCGGCATCGGCGAGAGGACGTTCCCTCATAGAAGGCGAGGTGGTTAGGCGAAAGTCGGCCTCAACGCTCCACCACGTAAATCTCCCAGCTTTCGGGAATACCTTTCAAGTTTCGAGATCCGATATGGGCGAAGCGCAGGCCGGAACCGACTGCCAGGTCCTTGACGGTCCTGGAAACGAAGATCGAACCGGGCGGTGCTTCGGTCATAATTCGCGCAGCCAGGTGCACGGCGAGACCGCTCAAATCATCGTCGCGCCGCCAGCACTCTCCAGTGTATGCCGGTCCGCAAATCCAGCCCCAGCGCTTTCGCGTCCCGCCAGGGCCTCGGCACATTCGATGGCAAGGGTGGGGCCGGTGAATGCCAGCAGATAGCCGTCACCGGTGTGCTTGATTTTCTGTCCGCCGAATGCCGGCACACGTGCGCTCACCTTCCCATCGAGGTGTTCCAGGACCGCTCGCCACCGATCATCTCCCATGGCTCAAAGCCGCCCTCGAGCCGACTATATCCATCATTAGAACGGTCAGAAGCGCTCGGCCGGTCGCAGCGATCGCTTTGGCGCCGGTGAGGACCAGCGGTCGCCCTGGTTGGCGGATGGGCGTCAGATCTTGACGAGCATGGCCGTCACATACATGAACGCGAGCCCGGCCGCGATGCCGCCGAACGCCGCAGGACTGAGAATTCGTGCGTAATCAAGGCGGGCGCTCTCGCTACGCCCGACAAGAGCGGTGACTTCAACAATAACCTGCGCGATGGCTCCCGCGCCGATTGCCAACGCGATTGCCGTCCATTGGGGCGCGACGGCCAGGCTGCCGAGCCAGATCCCCAGCACCGCAGGGCCGCCGGCCAGCATTGTCAGACCCACGAAATGACCGAGCTTCGGTCGGATCTTCAGGATGGGGGCGGCGATGCCGATGCCCTCGGTGATGTTGTGAAGCGTGAAGCCCAGCACCAGGAACGTCCCGAGCCCCGCCGATCCGGCGGCGAAAGCCGCCCCGATGGCAAGGCCTTCGCCGAAATTGTGCAGTCCGATGCCGATGGCGATATAGGTCGCCAGCGCAAGCCCCGTCGGAGAACCGTGGCGGCGGCCGATCGCAACGAGCGCCATGAAGGTCACAGCCGATATCAGGACTACCATCACGCTGCCCTGGAAGACCGCGGCCGACTGGCTCGCGAACTCCAGCGCTTCGATCATGGTGTCGACGAGCAGGAAGGCGAGCAGGCCGACCGTCATGGCCAGCAGAAAGGTCATGGTGCTGCGGCCGGCTCCGCGGAGCGCCGGGTAGCACAGCAATCCGATCGCGACGGGCAGGATGCCGACAAAGGCACCGAGGAGGGCCTGGGAGACCAGCCTGCTTCCGCTGACCTTCGGCGTCGGGACGGCGACCGGAATTTCATGGTCGAAGGTCGCGCCTGTATTGGTGACGAATGTCACCTTGTGCGCTTCGCCGAGAACCCAGGGAAACGGGATCACCACCCAGGCGGTGTCGCCGCGGGAAATCGTTCCGGCGGGTTCTTGAGTGAACTGCCAGTAGGCGGCGTCGACCTGCACCTGCGCGATCGTCATCGGTTCCGATCCGCCGGCGCGCACCTGGAGCCGCAGACCGTCCTGATCGAGCACAGTGCGTTCGACTGTCAGGTTCTCGACAGGCGGAGCGCCGTCGTTGAAGCCTCGCAGAGGATCGGTCTGCAACAGCCAGAGCACGGCCGCGACGAGGACGATTAACGGTAAAACGAGCCAGAGAAGGTGTCGGGGGCTTGAGGCGACGGTGGAGACGGGAGGAAAGTTGCGCGGGTTCTCGTTCATGACAGCGTCTCCACAACATCGAACATCCCCATCCAGCCGAGTTCGGCGAATTCGGACTGGTGGGCGTGGAACATGTACAGCCCGGCTTCGTGTTCCTTGAAAGTGAACTCAAGGATGCCGCGTTGTGCCTGGCATTGCATGATGAGATCGACCGTCCGCAGCGTCGGGGTCAGCGTCGTCCCCTGGTCGAAGTAATCGAAGAAGTTCCCATGAAGGTGGAACGAATTGATCGGATCGAATTCGGTGATGTTGACCAGATAGATCCGCACCGGCCGGCTTTTTTCGACCTTGATCGGTTCCTTGGCATAGCAATGGGCGATGGTGTTGCAGGCATAGAACTCGTTCTCACCATCGAAAGTGGTGTCGAAGGCGTTCATGACCATCGCCATCTCCTGCCATTCCGCATTTTCCGGCGAACCGAGGAGGCGGGATTTTGCCACTTCGGCATTCTCTGGGTGACGCGCCGGGTCCGGGTCGATGACGAAGATACCGTACATACCCTTGTGAATGTGCCTCGCCAGAGGAAGGGCATGGCAGTGATAAAGATGGCAGCCGAAAGGTCTGGCTTCGAATTCATAGACGAATTCGTCTCCGGGCGCGATCACGCCCGCGCCGGGCACTCCGTCCATGCGAGCCGCGTGAATGCCATGGAAGTGCATTGAGTGGGGATGGGATCCGTTGTTCCTGAAGACGATCCTGAGCCGCTCGCCTTCGGTTGCGCGAAGCGCGGGGCCTGGCACTCGGCCGTTATACGTCCAGGCGGGGAACAACACGCCCGGCGCGATCTCGATCTCCTTGTCTTCGGCGGTGATTTCGAACGTCCGGAGCTTACGGCCATCCGGCAGATCGGTGACGATTCCGGTATACCAATCCGTCAGCATCTTCGTCGGGTGAAAACCGTTGCGCTCGTTGTCGACGCTGCCGACGGTGATCATCGCGCCGTGCGCCGATTGGTGCGAAGGCCCAGAGGCTGCGACTTCGGGTGCACCTGCCGCGGCATGATAGCGGTGCGTTTCCTGAGCCGCCGTCTTGGTTGAGCAGATCGCTGCCGCGCCGATCGTCGCCGCGCCGCCGCCCAACAGCAGGCTCCTTCTGCTCAATGCCGCCTGCGCCCATCTAAGCATGTTGGCTCCAATCTATCATTAGCAATTTAGATGAAATAGAGCATGGTGAGTGGATTATAGCAAGTGCTATAATTTGATGGAAGAGCTAAGCGCTGCGGGGTTCTGGCCCGCAATGAATGTTCCAACACGGATTGAAAAATAGCATTGGCTATATTATCTCATAGTCGTAGCAATTCCGTACAAGGAACATCTGGATTGTCGAAGCATGAGAAAATCGGGCACGCCTTCGAAACGGCCCTGATCAATGCCGACGCGCAGGTCGAAAGCTTCCGTCAGACGCGGAACAATCGCCGCACCGAGCTCGTCGAGGACTATGTCGAACTTATCGCCGACCTCATCGAGGACGGCGGAGAGGCCCGTCAGGTCGATATCGCCCAGCGCCTCGGGGTGGCCCAGCCGACGGTCGCCAAGATGCTGAAGCGGCTGATTTCCGAGGGCTACATCCAGCAGCGCCGCTATCGCGGCATCTTTCTCACCGAAGCCGGCCGGAAGCTCGCGGAACTTTGCCGCGAACGGCACCAGATCGTCGAATCCTTCCTTTGCTCCATCGGTGTGTCGCCAGAAACGGCGCGCATCGACGCGGAGGGGATGGAACATCATGCCAGCGCGGAGACGCTCGAGGCGTTCAAGGGCTTTCTCGCCCGCTCCACCTCATCGCGCCGCGTTCCCAGTCAGGCGTGATCGATCTCGCAAAGGTCGTGGTCTCCAGCTCCGTTTCTATTTCTTTCGACCGTGAGGTCTTGTCTATCATCTTGCGCGTTGATGAGCGGACAGTTATATGCAAATGATTTGCAACTGCAATAACGGTGGTTTTCGTGGAACGACAAGTTCCGGGAGCTTCTCGTGGATTTCGTGGTGTAGCAATGGATGAGCTTTCACTGGCGGAACTTGAGAGCCGGTGCCAGCAGCGCGGATTACGCTCCTCTGCAAACCTGCGCGACATCCTCGAGGCGCTCATTGCCGGACCGGATCATCCGGATGCCGAAACGCTGCACCAACGGCTGCGGTCGCGGGGAAGGCGCGTCTCTCTCACAACGGTCTACAGAAACTTGAGCCATTTGGTCGCTGCTGGGGTCGTTAGCGCGCATCATTTCGGATCGGCCAAAGCGCGTTACGAGATCACCGCGGCCCACGATCATCTCATCGATATTTCGACCGGCAAGATCATTGAATTTTCCGAACCTCGCCTCAATGCACTCGAAGAAAAAATCGCCGCGCAGATGGGATATCGAATCGTCCGAAAGCGAGTAGCGCTTTACGCCGTGCCGATCGAGTAGCGGATTAAGAAGAAGGCGTTCAAACGGTTCCTCGCCCGCATGACTTCCTTCCGGATAGCCGCTCAGGCGTGATCAGTCTCGCAGAGCTCGTGGTTTGCCAGCGCCTGAATGACATAGCAGTCGCGAATCTGGCTGCTATGGCAGTGCGTGGCTATACGCTCCAGCTCTGTTTGCAACTTTCTCATACGGGCGATCTTGTCGCGAGCAGGAGCGTCTATCCTTCATCAAGCAGGCGCGCGAGCTGGGTCTGACGATCGAGGCGATCCGCGAATTGATCGACCTCAGCGAGCATCCGGAACGCCCCTGCGCCGACGCAGACCGCATCGCCGCCGAACAGCTACAGGCAGTCCGGGACAGGCTGGAAAGCGCTCTCGGCTACAGCGGAGAGGCGCTGATGGTTCACGGCGCTCGTTCATCCTTGGGCTGCTACGCGCGCACCGACCAGGGAGTGGGGGAGATCTACGCAGTTGCGAGCCGCGCATTTGGAGCCGGGCAGGGCGCATTCCAGGTCCAGGCCTATCCGCCCGGATGACGCCTGAAAATCTGGTCGCGCATCGCGACAATCCGAACATGCCGTTCTGAAAAAACCTCAAGGAAGGCGCTGACATATTCGAAGCGCGCGCCGCCGCGAGCCGAAGGTCGCGTCCTGCTCACGGCGCTACGTCTTTAATGCGGAGTTTGAAGGAGAAGTGCTCCGGACCCTTTGGCCGAATGCCCGAAGCGGCTAGATGTCGCCGATCACGCTGTAGTCGCAAGGCAGGCTTCGGACGAGCGCAAGATTGCCGATCTGGTGAGAGTTGCGTCGGCACCCAGGTCACTCGCCTACTAGGACGGTGGAATGCATCCAAGCTTCCGCGCGCTCCTCAAGCAGAATGGCCCGGATAAGCTCGCTGCGAAGGTCTCCGACGTAATATATCCCGTCAACCGCCCGGACGCAGCGCTGTCCGATCCGTATGAAAAGGCGGACAGGTGCGTTTTGGGGGCGTTGAGCGCCCTGATCAGCGTCCGCTTTTCCAGAGTTCCAGACCTCTTGGTCATTCATCCGTATGACCGCAACGGGTCGTGACGGGACTTTTTGCGGCGTCAATGCCAAGAGACCGCTTGGGCGCGTTTACTCACAGGTACGGCTGCTTGGAGGGGCAAAGGCGGTCGTTTGGGGCGATTAACCCAAAATCAACCACGTTTTTCCAAACCTTGAGCACACGCAAGGATTCGGCTTCAAAGAGGCGAAAACAGCCTCAGACATGCTCGTCCAGGGGCGGAGGAGGCGGTTGACGCCCGCGTGCGATCGGTGCGGATGGCCACATTGACCCCACGACCAGCGAGACGCGTTTGACGATTTTAGAAAGCTAGTCCGCGTTTATGGTGGCTAGAGTCCGCGAACCGCGGGTACGAGTCCGCGCTTATGTGGCGACGCAGACATGAGGAAAATGGCGCACCCGACAGGATTCGAACCTGTGACCTTTGGAATCGGAATCCAACACTCTATCCAGCTGAGCTACGGGTGCATCCGTTGGCGGCAGGGCCGCCGAAGCAGGCTGTGAGCGGTTCTTAGCCTAGCTTGCGTGTCGCTTCAATGGTCAATTGCAGGAGATTGCGGGGAAATGCGCTTTCGCCGCGGGGCTGTGGTTGCGGCGCATCGTTTGGGGCGGCCGTGGCCGAAGAAAAATGCCGCGTCCGGAGACGCGGCATGATGGATTGCGCCTGCCCGAACGCTTACGCCATCTGCATGGCGCCAGGGCCGGGGATCGCCTTCGGTGGCACCTTGCCCATGATGATCATGCCGAGCACCTCGTCCTTGGTCACGTCCTCGGTGCGGGCGTGGCCGACGACCTGGCCGTTTTTCATCACCGAGACGCGGTCGGCGAGGTCGAAGACGTCGTGGATGTCGTGGCTGATCAGGAAGATGCCGATGCCTTCGCGCTTCAACTGCTTGATGAGCTCGCCGACCTGTGCGGTTTCCTGCGGACCGAGGGCTGCGGTCGGCTCGTCCATGATCAGGATGCGGGCGTCGAAGAGGATGGCGCGGGCGATCGCCACCGATTGCCGCTGGCCGCCGGAAAGCGCCTTTACCGGTTCCTTGAAGCGCTGGAAGTTAGGGTTGAGGCGGCCCATCACCTCGCGCGCCTTCGCCTCCATCGCCACGTCGTCGAGCGTTCCCCAGGCGGTGCGGAGCTCCCGGCCGAGATAGAGGTTGGCGGCGGCATCGACATTGTCGGCGACTGCGAGCGTCTGGTAGATCGTCTCGATGCCGTATTTCTTCGCGTCGCGCGGATTGTGAATTTCGGCGGGCTCGCCGTTGATCAGGATCTCGCCGGCATCGCGCCTGTAGGCGCCGGAAAGAATCTTGATCAGCGTCGACTTGCCGGCGCCGTTATGGCCGAGCAGGGCGACGACCTCGCCGGGATAGAGATCAACGGACGCGTTGTCCACCGCATGGATGCCGCCGAAGGAGATGGAAATGTTCTTCATTTCCACAAGCGGAGTGCGTTGTTCAGTCATTGTTCGACTCCTGATTATTTGGCGCGGGCGCGATAGACGGTGTCGAGCCAGACGGCGGTGACCAGCACGACGCCGACGACGATCCGCTGCAGCGGACTGTCGATGCCGAGCAGCACCATGCCGGATTGCAGCGATTGCATGACAAGCGCGCCGAGCATGGCGCCGGCAATGGTCCCCATGCCGCCGGCGAGCGAAGTGCCGCCGATGACCGCCGCGGCGATCGTATAGAGCTCGTCGAGTTCGCCTTGCGCATTGGTGGCGGCGTTGAGGCGCGCCGTCGAGATCGCTGCAGCGACCGCGCAGAGCATGCCCATCAGCGCGAAGATCCGGACCGTCACCCAGCGCGTCTTGATACCGGCAAGCTCGGCCGCTTCCGGGTTGCCGCCGATCGCGAAGACATAGCGGCCGAAGCGCAGGCGCGTCGAAATGAAGGTCATGACGATGCCGATCATGATCGCGATCAGCACGGGTATGGCGATGCCGTGGGCGATGAAGAGGCCGCCTTCCGGCCAGACAATGCCGTTTGCGTCTGCGAATCTGCGGGCGATGTTGGTCGGCCAGGGATAGCTGTTGGCGATCGCGACCGCGCCGAGAACGAGGAGGCAGCCGACCGCCGAGAGCAGGTATTCGGCCCAGACCGGACGGCGGGGAAAACCGAAGCGCTTGCGCTGTTTGCGGGCGTTGATGATGCTGGCGACGATCGCCAGGCAGGCGAGGGCGCCGACGATCCAGCTTGCCGTCGCGCCGATCGAGCCTTCGGTGCCGCCGCCCATCAGGCGGAAGGTCGAGTCCATGGGGGCGACGGTGCGGCCGCTCGTCACGAACCAGGTAGCGCCGCGCCAGACGAGCAGCCCGCCGAGCGTCACGATAAAGGACGGCACGTTCAGGAAGGCGATGATCATGCCGTGCAGGGCGCCGATTGCCGCGCCGAGCGCAAGCCCTGCAGCGAGCGTGATGATCCAGGTGGCCGGATGGTTGAAGCCGAGGACCTGCGGCAGGAGTTCGGCCTGAAGCACGCCCATGATCATGCCGACGAAGCCGAGAATCGAGCCAACCGACAGGTCGATGTTGCGCGTGACGATGACGAGGACCATGCCCGTCGCCATGACCGCGACCGAGGCGGTCTGCACCGACAGGTTCCAGAGATTGCGCGGCGTGAGGAACAACCCGCCGGAAAGAAAATCAAAGCCGATCCAGATGATCAGCATCGCGCCGACCATGCCCAAGAGGCGGGTGTCGATTTCGGTGGCGCGGAAGAAGCGCTTCACCGGGCTTTCGACGGCGCTGCGCGCGCTATTGAAGTGTGCGGTATTCGTTGTGTCGGCCATGGCCGCCGTTCCCCCACTGTTTTTTACAGCGCCACGCGCCCAACCAGACGCGCAAAGGTCGCTGTAACACTTCGAATTGCCGCACGATTTTGTCCTTGAGCCGGTTTCGACTTAAGGAATCATGCAGTGTACTCATGCGGTCATCTCGGGCGGCGATGCCGCAATCCTGTCACCCCGCATGCAAAACCGTTGCGGCCTCATGCAAACGCCGCAACGGTTGCGTTGCGGCGTTTTGAGGTCAATCCAAGTGCCCGTCCGTCAGTTGCACGCGGCGACGGAGCCGGCAGCGACGCCCTGGCAGGCGGCTTCCTTGGAAATCCAGCCGGCGTCGATGACGACGTTGAGATTATCCTTGGTGATCGCCATCGGCGCCAGGAAGACGGATTTCATGGCAACGCCCTTCGGCCCGCCGTTGAAGGTCTGCACGCTTTCGATTTCGTCCATCGTCTTGCCGCCGGCGAGGGCAGCGGCGATTTCCGCGGCTTTCTTGCCGAGCTCGCGTGCGTCCTTCCAGACGGAAACCGTCTGCGTGCCGAGTGCGACGCGGTTGAGTGCGGCGTGGTCGCCGTCCTGCCCGGAGACCGGAACGGAGCCGGCGAGACCCTGCGCCGAAAGCGCGGCGATCGCGCCGCCCGCCGTGCCGTCGTTCGAAGCTACGACCGCGTCGACCTTGTTGTCATTGGCGGTCAGGAACTGCTCCATGTTCTTCTGCGCAAGCTCCGGCTTCCAGCCGTCCGTATAGGCCTCGCCGACGTTCTTGATCTTGCCTCCGTCAACAGCTTCCTTCAGCACCTCCATCTGCCCGGAGAAGAGGAAGTCTGCGTTCGGGTCGGCGGAGGAGCCCTTGATGAAGACGAAGTTGCCTTCCGGTTTCACCTTGAACACTTCGCGCGCCTGCATGCGGCCCACTTCCTTGTTGTCGAAGGTGATGTAGAAGGCGTCCGGATTCTCGATCAGACGGTCATAGCCAACGACCGGAATACCTTCGGCGGTGGCCTTTTCGATTGCAGGCGCGATTGCGTCGGAATCCTGCGCAAGCACGATCAGGGCGTTTGCGCCCTGGGCGATCAGCGATTCGATGTCGGTGAGCTGTTTTGCAGCGGAAGACTGGGCGTCGGCGGAGATATATTTGTCGCCGGACGCTTCGAGCGCGGCCTTGATGGCGGCTTCGTCGGTTTTCCAGCGCTCTTCCTGGAAGTTCGACCAGGAAACGCCGACGACCAGATCCTTGGCGATCGCCGCGGAATGCACCGATGCGATGATGGCAGCCCCTGCCATCAGCTTCAAAATGGATTTCATTCTATCCTCCCAGATGACTGCGCCGCGCGCACGAACCTCCCGCACGCATCCCCGACCAGCCGTGAACACGCTGCCGAGACATTGCCGTCACTGTATGCGGACGTTTTTTCTCGACAGTCGAGAAAATAGATGTCAGAGTTTTAGAAGGCTGTCAACAAGGGGCTTCCTGGAGCGCTGTGCGTCCCTTCAGACGCACAAGGGTTGCTGTGGCACTTCGAACAGTAGCCTTTTTTTTCCGTTCAACAGATGCTTTGGGAGAGCGTGTGTTCGAAGGATCCGTCACCGGCAGGGATGCGCAATGCTGACGAAGTCCAGCACTGAACTTGTGCGTCAGCAGAACAGCGCCCTTGTGCTTGCAGCACTTCGCCGGAAAGGCTCCCTCTCACACACGGAAATATCCTCCCAGACCGGCCTTGCCTCGGCCACCGTCTCCGTCATCACGGCTGAGCTGGAGCGTGCAGGGGTCATCGGCAAGATCGAGCAGCATGTGCAGGGCGGAAGGGGGCGGCCGCGCGTGCTTTTCGCGCCGCGGCGTGACTGCGGCTATGTGATCGTCGTGCGGATCTCGTCGGATATCGTGCAATATTCCCTTGCCGATTACGGCGGTGTCCTGCTTGACCGCTTCGAAGAGGCACGAAACCACGACCTGACCGGCACCGCCGCTTTCGGGCGCCTGTTTGCGGCGGCACTTGACCGCTTGCTTCACCGCTCCCGCATCGCGAAGGAGGAGGTGCTTGCCATCTCCATCAGCAGCAAGGGGCTGGTAGGGGCCGACGGCGCGCGGCTCATCTGGTCGCCGGTCTTCGGCAGTGAAGAACTCGATTTCGTGAAGCTGCTGGGTGCGGACTGGCGTGCGCGGATCATGCTCAGCAACGAGAGCTTGCTGGTTGCCCATGCGCTCGCCGTCCGGGCCGAGGAGAAGGGAGGTGCCTGCAAGGCACTCGCCGCCGTATCGCTCGGCCACAGTATAGGCCTCGGCCTGGCGAGAAAAGGCCGGACGGGCGAGCTCGACGTCTCCGCACCGAATTTCGGTCACATGCTGCATGCGACATCCGCCGGCCTTTGCCGTTGCGGCGCCTACGGCTGCATCGAGGCAGCCGCCGGTTTCTACGGCATCCTGCGCACCGCCTTCGAGGTGCCGCCCGATACGATACCGGCGAAATTCGTGCCGCTTTCGGAGATGGACAAGATCGGGGCCAGTGCACGTCAAGGACATCGCATGGCCGGTTACGCCTTCCGGCAGGCCGGCATCGCGCTCGGCAACGGCATTTCCCGCATGCTCAGCCTGTACGAGCCGATGCCGATCTTCGTTACCGGACAGGGAACGCGCTATTTCGATCTCCTTCAGAAGGGCATGGAGGAGGGCCTCGCGCAGTCGTCGCAGGTGCGCCTGCAAGGGCCACCGGAGATAACGGTCGTCGCCGACGAGCAGCGGCTCGTCTTCGATGGTCATCTCGACCGGGCACTCGGCGCGATCGACGGCGACGTTACCGCCACGGGGCATGCTTGAAATCGATGCCGTCTGCGTTCCAACCGCCGAATCCAATCGTTCTGCTCCCCGACATTTCAGAGGCGAGTTCTGTACGGGCTACAATTTACGGTTATTTAGCCTCTCATTGCGAAGCTGTCGCCGACTCGGGAGACAGCAATGTTCTCAGTGATTGCATGCATAAACAATGACCACGACTGGCGCCTGATTGTCGTGGCGGCGCTCGTTTGTCTTGCGGGCAGCATGGCGACGATGCTGCTATTGCAGCGCGCGCAGCGCAGCGACGGCAGCCAGCGACGTCTTTGGACCGCGGCTTGTGCCTTTGCCTGCGGCGTCGGCGTCTGGTCGACGCACTTCATCGCGATGCTGGCCTATGACGGCGGCATTCCGATCGCCTATGGGCCGCAAGGCACGACGCTGTCGATCGTGGTCGCGATCGCCGCGTCCTGGATCGCCTTTTCGGTCGGCCTGGCCGGAACTTCCCCCTATGCGCTCGCTCGCGGCGGCCTCCTGCTCGGTCTCGGCATTGCCGCCATGCACGTCACGGGTATGCGTGCCGTACACAGTCAGGGTCAGGTTAGCTTCGATCCCGGCACGAGCCTTGCTGCTGTCCTTTTGGGCACGCTGCTTGCCGCGCTTGCCCTTCATGCATTCCAAGCTCTCAAGGGCGCGCACAGGCTGGTCGCGTCGACCTTTCTGCTCGTGCTCGCGATCTGCGTCCTGCATTTCACCTCGATGAGCGGCGTTACGCTCGTGCCGGATCCAAGTGTACCAGCGGCGGGTGGTTTCAAAACGGTCTGGCTCGCCGGCGGCGTCATCGCCGCGTCGACGACGCTCATTCTCATGGTCTTCGGAGCGCTCTTCATCGACCGTCACCTGACGGATCTGCGCGGACTGGCGAATGCCTCGCTTGAGGGCATGGTGATCGTTCGCGACCATGAAATCATCGACACGAACGAGCGCTTCGCCAGTCTGTGCGGCTGCAGGGTCAGCGATCTTGTGGGCAGGAAACCGGAGGAATTCTTCGCGCAGGTACCGGAGCGGCACATATCGGGTGGCCGCCGCGGAAGCGACGGCTCCACAGAGGTCAACCTGCTCGATGCCGAGGGGCGGCGGATACCGGTCGAATACATCTGCCGGACCATCGAATATCGCGGCCGGCAATGTGACGTGATCTTCGTGCGCGATCTCAGCGCCCGCAAGCAGGCCGAACGAACCATCGAGTACCTGGCCCATCACGACGCGCTGACCGACCTTTCCAATCGCAGTTCGTTCGACCGACGGGTGAAGCAGGCGCTCGCCGCCGCCGAGGCTAAGGACGAACAACTCGCCATCCTCTGTCTCGACCTCGATCGCTTCAAGGCCATGAACGACATCTTCGGTCACGGCGAGGGCGACCGGATCCTGCGCAAGGTCGCCGATATCCTGCGCGCGGCCGCGGGCGAAGCCGACACGATCGCGCGGCTCGGCGGCGACGAATTCGCGATCGTGCAGCCCGGCGGCACCCAGCCCGAAGCGGCGCGGCAGTTGTCGGAACGGATCCTCAGGCTCTTTGCCGAGAAGATGGATAGCAATCGCGATCCCATGGCCGTCGGCGTGAGCATCGGAGTCGCAATCTACCCCGCCGACGGTACGACCGCGGAGCGCCTCTACAACAATGCGGACACGGCGCTCTACCGTGCCAAGCAAACCGGCAAGGGCGTCGCCTGCTTCTTCGACGCCGACATGGATCAGGCGGTGCGCGCGCGGCGCCAGATGGAGAACGATCTCAGGCACGCGGTCGCCAGGCGGCAGCTTTTCCTTGAATATCAGCCGCTTGTCGATGTCCGCGACAACAGGACCATCGGATACGAAGCGCTGTTGCGCTGGCGGCATCCGGACCGCGGCCTTGTGGGTCCGAACGTATTTGTCCCGATTGCCGAGGAAAGCGGTTCGATCATCCAAATCGGCGAATGGGTGCTGGAAGAGGCCTGCTCGGAGGCGGTCCGGTGGAACGAACCTTTGCCCGTTTCCGTCAACATATCGCCGGTCCAGTTTCTGCTTCCGAACCTCTTCGATCGGATCGCAGGCATTTTGCAGCGCACAGGCCTCGAGCCTCGGCGGCTTGAACTTGAGATCACCGAAGCGGTGCTGATGCACAACAGGGAAGACGTGCTGGCGATGCTCGTCCGGCTCCGCCTGCTCGGCGTGCGCATCGTCATGGACGACTTCGGCACCGGACATTCCTCGCTCAGCAATCTCCAGACGTTCCCGTTCGACAAGCTGAAGATCGATTGCAGCTTCACGGCCGCACTCGACAGGGATCCAGCAGCTCAGGCCATCATCCGCGCGATCATCGCGCTCGGCCACAGCCTCAACCTACCGGTGGTGACCGAGGGCGTCGAAACGGAACGGCAGAAGCAGATCATCATCAATGAGGGATGCTTGCAGATACAAGGATTCCTTTCCGGTCGGCCGGGACTTGCGCCGAGCGCCGCCGGCGCTTTGTCACCAGCCAACGGCACGCTGCTACGCGCGGAGGCGTGACTTGGAAAGTCCGAGGCCGGGCGCTTGCGCGTCCGGTCTCGGCTCGGACTCGTGCAGCAGGTCAGGCGACGCTGATCAGGCGCTCTTCGACCACAGACCTTACGGCCGCATCGGCCAGCGCGAGCGCGGCAAGGCCATCCTTGCCTGAGGGAGTGATCTCCGCGCCTCTTTCGATCGCGGCGATGAAGCTCTCGATCTCGTTTGCGTAGGCTTCGGTGTAGCGCGTCATGAAGAAATCATGCAGCGGCGGGCGCGTATAACCCTCGCCTGTGGCGATTTCGATGGAGACGGGACGCTGGTTTTCCGCCGAGACCGCGCCTTTTGATCCGTGAACCTCGATGCGCTGGTCGTAGCCATAGGTGGCGCGGCGAGAGTTCGAGATGATCGCCTGTTTTCCGGATGCCGTCTGCAATATGACGGAGACGCTGTCGTAGTCTCCGGCCTCGCCGATCGCCTTGTCTACAAGCACGGCGGCGGTTGCCGTGACCGAAACCGGCTCCTCGCCGAGCAGGAAGCGCGCCATGTCGAAATCGTGAATCGTCATGTCGCGGAAGATGCCGCCCGAGCGCTTGATATAATCGACCGGCGGCGCGCCGGGATCGCGCGAGGTGATCGTCACCATTTCGACCTCGCCGATCCTGCCTTCGTCGATTGCCTTGCGCACGGCCATGAAATGCGGATCGAAGCGGCGGTTGAAGCCCACCATCAGCTTGGCCTTTGTATCCGACACCACCTTGAGGCAGGCCTTGACGCGCTCGACATCGAGATCGATCGGCTTTTCGCAGAAGATCGCCTTGCCGGCGCGGGCGAAACGTTCGATCAGATCGGCGTGCGTATCCGTCGGCGTGCAGATAACCACAGCATCGATATCGGCAGCCGCTTCAATGGCGTCGATCGTACGCACTTCGCAGCCATAGGCCTTGGCGATTGCGTCGGCCGCGGCCGGAAAGGCGTCGGCAACCGCAACGAGCACGGCGTCGGGATTGCCGCTGACGGCTTTTGCGTGAACCTTGCCGATGCGCCCGGCGCCCAGAAGACCAAATCTCACTGTCATCTCTGTCTCTCTCGAATTCCGGTTCGCAACCGGGTGGATGCGCGATGATTGACGCTCATCGTGCAAAGGCGTCGCGGACTGCGGTGCCGCATATCGGTGAATGGATGCGATCGTGGCTGGTGTTCGCGCGCTTTGAGCGCCTGCCTCTCTCCCTTGCCTGCCGTCCCGATCCCGGCTCCTGCTTGCGGCAGTTCCTCGCGACATCGGAATGAAAAGGCCAATTTCTCTGATTTCGGAATTTTTATTCCATTTGCGGCGCGCTCGTCAAGATCGGTTTACGATGGCGCGCTTGCAGGGGCGGACTGTTTGCCCCTACAAGGTGGCAAGCGTTCGACCATGCATTTCCGCCAGAGAGACAAGATGCTCAAATTCATCGATCCGGACCATCCCTTTTATCGGCCCTTGTGGATCCGCCTGTTGATCGTCGGTCTCTGCGCGGTCTGGACGGCAGTCGAGTTCATGAGCGATCAGACGATTTGGGGCATGATCTTTCTCGCCGTTACTGCCTATACCGCGTGCGCTCTATTAATCTTCTACAAACCCAAGCAATCGGGCGACGACAAGACGGATCCCGCTGACGGACCGAAATGAACGCTATTTCGACCTGCCGTCGCGCGGGAGGCGTCGCGCCGCTTCGTCAATGAGCATGTTGGCGAGCTTCATCCGGACGGTGGCATTGGCCCGGAATTCCGCCGGCAGCCTGTCGGGATGGTTAGCGGCGGCAAAGCGCCTGCGTTTGGCAGCCAGTGTCAGCGAGTTTTCCTGGCCACTGAGCGCCAGTTCGCCCGCGACCTCGGCGAGGCTCGTGCGCCTTAAATAATCGGGCATTGCGAGCGGTGCGGCTCTGTCGACCGATGCCAGTTCACGATAGGCACGGTCCACCGTGCCGAACGCCGCAGTCGCTTCCGGCGACGTAGAGGCAACGAATCCCGCCGCAAGGTTTACCCCGGCAAGGCGCGATCCGCTGTGATCGTCCAATTCCTCGATGTCCCGCTCGGCATTAAGCCGCTCAAGCACCGACTGGAATACCGACATGCCGAACATGAAGTCTCCGAAGAGCTGCGCGAGAACCGACGCGCTACAGCGTCGTGCGTCTTTTCAGACGCACAAAGGTCGCTGTAACACTTTGAGTTGCTGCATGTTTTTGTCCTTAAATCGGCTCCGATTTAAGGAAACATGCAGTAGCGAGAAGGCGAAGGCCGTCACCGAGCCTGCCTGATGAAGATTGTGCGAGCCTAATCACGCCCGGCTCTGTTTCAGGATGAGGTCGTAGAGCAACTTCGCGCTCGGGGGCAGGGCACGGCCCTCGGCGGTGATCAATCCATAGGGTTTGATTCGGATGGGAAATTTCGTCTGCAGCACACGAATTTCGCCGACTTGCGTGCCGTTGCCGGCCACGAGATTGGCGACGTCGAGCGCGACGGGCGCGATGGCATTGGTGTTTCTAACGATCGACAGCGTCAGGATAATCGAAGAGGTGTTGATCACAGTTCCCGGCAGCCGGACACCGGCCGAGAGGAAGCTGTCCTCAACCGCGCGGCGCAGCAGGGTCCCCGACGGCTGAAAGACCCAGTCATAGCCCGGCAGGTCGTCGGCATCGGCGAATGCCTTTTCCAGCAGGGGATGGCCTTCTCGGACGATCAGGCAGACCTCCTCGAAGCCGATCTCGACCAGATTGAAGAGACGCGGATTGAGGTCGTCGGGGATGCGGCCGACGATGAAATCGTGGCGCGCAGCCAGGAGTTCGCGGGTCAGCACGTTGCTGTTGTCGATCTGCACGTTGATCTCGATGCCGGGATAGGCGGTGGAAACTTGACGGATGGCGGGCACAGCGAGCGCGAGGGCGGGGCCGGTGACGGAGCCGATCGATACCGAGCCGCCGCTACCCGTCTTCAATTCGCTGATCTCGCGCTCGGCCTCGCGCAGTTCGAGAAAGATCGTGCGTGCCCGCCGCGCGAGTGCTTCGCCGTAGCGGGTCAATTCGACCCCGCGCGCCACGCGGGCGCAGATCGGCGCCTTTGTGATGGCCTCGATCTCGGCGAGCATGCGCGAGGCCGCCGGCTGCGAAATGCCAAGCGAATCGGCAGCGGCGCTGATGCGACGATGGTCGTCGATCGCCAGGATGAGCCGCAGGTGATTGATCTTTAAGCCGGACCGGAATAGGCCGGTGTCGAGCGGTTCGACGGTTAGCACGGCTGCGCTCGGCTTGCTGTCCAGGTTCATTTTCCCGGTCCTGTTATTCAAGGAATTCAAAAATCACACTCTTTTGGTGCGGTATACCAATTTTGATATACATGCAAAGCGATATTGTATTTGACAGTTATGGCAATTGATTCCAGTTTCCCACCCTGTGCGCCAGCGCATGCGGGAGTATGTAAGGCCGGGAGGGCTTCCTTCACCTTGAACCACCGTCGGGGATGATATCTCCGGACCGGTGGATCGCTGCGCATAGTTCGGGGCCTGCCGGCTTCAAAATCTTTGGGAGAGATCTGATGAAATTGATTACTTCGCTTCTCGCAGCCGCGGCGATTTCCGTCGCGTCCTTTGCTGCGCCCGTCTTCGCACAGGACAAAGGCACGGTCGGCATTTCCATGCCGACGAAGACGTCGACCCGCTGGATTTCCGACGGCGAGACCATGGAGAAGCTGTTCAAGGAAGCTGGCTACACGCCGGACCTGCAGTTCGCCGACGACGATATTCCGAACCAGCTCGCGCAGATCGAGAACATGGTGACCAAGGGTGCGAAGGTTCTCGTGATCGGCGCCATCGACGGCACGACGCTCTCCGACATCCTGCAGAAAGCGGCTGACGCCGGCGTCAAGGTCATCGCCTACGACCGCCTGATCCGCGACTCGGGCAATGTCGATTATTACGCGACCTTCGATAACTTCCAGGTCGGCGTGCTGCAGGCGACGTCGCTCGTCGAAGGCCTGAAGCTCGACAGCGCCACCGAGCCGAAGAACATCGAACTTTTCGGCGGTTCGCCGGACGACAACAACGCTTTCTTCTTCTATGACGGCGCCATGTCGGTTCTTCAGCCGCTGATCGACAGCGGCAAGATCGTCGTGAAATCCGGTCAGGTCGGCATGGACCAGGTTGGAACGCTGCGCTGGGACGGTGCTGTTGCCCAGGCCCGCATGGAAAACCTGCTGTCCTCCACCTACACCGACGCCAAAGTCGATGGCGTTCTCTCGCCGTATGATGGCCTCTCGATCGGCATCATTTCGGCTCTGAAGGGTGTTGGCTACGGCTCCGGCGACATGCCGATGCCGATCGTCACCGGTCAGGACGCGGAACTGCCGTCGGTCAAGTCGATCCTTGCCGGCGAACAGTACTCGACGGTCTTCAAGGATACGCGCGAACTCGCCAAGGTTACGGTCGGCATGGTCAACGCGATCATGGAGGGCAAAGAGCCGGAAGTGAACGACACCAAGACCTATGAAAACGGCGTCAAGGTCGTTCCGTCCTACCTCCTGAAGCCGGTTTCTGTCGACAAGACCAACGCGAAGGAAGTTCTGGTCGGCTCCGGTTACTACACGGAAGATCAGATCGACAATTGATCCGGTCGAACCCGGCGGGTCCGCAATCTGTTGCGGACCCTTTTATCTACGGCATCGCGCGTCCTTCCGACGCCCAAAGATCGCTGTAGCACTTTCAACTGCTGCGTGGTTTTATCTTAAGTCGGTGCCGATTTAAGGAACCATGCAGTAGGAAGGGAGCCTGCAGTCTCTCGCAGACTGCACTGGAATGGCTGAATATGAACAATATCATTCTTGAAATGCGGAGCATCACCAAGACGTTCCCGGGCGTCAAGGCGCTGGACAACGTCTCGTTCAAGGTCCGCGAAGGTGAAATCCACGCTCTCGTCGGCGAAAACGGCGCCGGCAAGTCAACGCTGATGAAGGTGCTGAGCGGTGTCTATCCCGCCGGCACCTATGAGGGCGAGATCTTTTACGACAGCGAGCTTCGAAGCTTCAGCGCGATCTCGGATAGCGAAGATCTCGGCATCATCATCATCCATCAGGAGCTGGCACTCGTTCCCCTGCTCTCGATCGCCGAAAACATCTTTCTCGGCAACGAGATTGCCAGCAAGGGTGTGATCCACTGGCCGCAGACCTTCGCCCGGACGCAGGAACTCTTGAAAAAGGTGGGCTTGAGCGAATCCCCGTCAACGCTCATCACCGACATCGGCGTTGGCAAGCAGCAACTGGTGGAGATCGCCAAGGCGCTTTCGAAGAAAGTGCGGCTGCTGATTCTCGACGAACCGACCGCTTCGCTCAACGAAAACGATTCCGACGCGCTGCTGAAGCTGCTGATGGAGTTTCGCAAGCAGGGCATGACCTCGATCATCATTTCGCACAAGCTGAACGAGATCAAAAAGGTTGCGGACCAGATCACCATTCTGCGCGATGGCGGGACGGTGGAAACGCTCGACTGTCACAAGGAAGACATCAGCGAAGACCGGATCATCAAGGGCATGGTCGGCCGCGCGATGGAGGACCGTTATCCGCCGCGTGAGCCGAATATCGGCGAGACGCTGCTCGAAGTGAAAAACTGGAACGTCTTCCACCAGTATCATCGCGATCGGCAGTTCCTGCACAACGTCAGCTTCAACGTACGTGCCGGTGAAGTCGTCGGGATCGCCGGACTGATGGGCGCCGGCCGCACCGAAACCGCGATGAGCATCTTCGGCAAGTCGTGGGGGCACAAGATCACCGGCGAGGTGACCATGCGCGGCAAGCCGGTGGATGTGAGCACAATCCCCCGCGCGATCAAGGCGGGGCTTGCCTACGTCACCGAAGACCGCAAGCAATTGGGGCTCGTGCTGATCAACAACATCAAGCAGAACACCACGCTCGCCAATCTCAGCGCCGTGGCATCGAACGGCATCATCGACGATCGCAAGGAGACCAAGGTCGCCTCCGAATACCGTTCGAAGCTCAGGATCCGCTCACATTCGATCTATCAGGAGACGGTCAATCTGTCGGGTGGCAACCAGCAGAAGGTCGTACTGTCGAAGTGGCTGTTCACCACCCCGGAAGTCCTCATACTGGATGAGCCGACGCGCGGTATCGATGTCGGCGCGAAGTATGAGATCTACACCATCATCAACCAGCTCGCGGCCGAGGGCAAAGGCATCCTGATGATCTCGTCGGAGATGCCCGAACTGCTCGGAACCTGCGATCGCATCTATGTCATGAACGAGGGACGCATCGTGGCCGAGCTTTCGAAGGCGGAAGCAAGCCAGGAATCCATCATGCGCGCCATCATGCGTTCAGGGGAGAAACACTAATGGTCGCCGATACGAGCACCCACACCACCAAACCGTCTATCGGGGACTACCTCAGAAACAACATCCGCGAATATGGACTGCTGGTCGCCCTCGTGGTCATCATGCTGTTCTTCCAGTTCGTGACCAATGGCGTCCTCTTCCGTCCGGTGAACATCACCAATCTGGTGCTGCAGAATTCGTTCATCGTCATCATGGCGCTGGGCATGCTGCTGATCATCGTCGCCGGCCATATCGATCTGTCAGTTGGCTCGATCGTGGCCTTCATCGGCGCGATCTCAGCGATCATGCTGGTCAAATGGCAGGTTCATTTCGCGATCGTGGTGCCCGCCTGTCTGATCCTCGGCGGCATCATGGGGGCGGCACAGGGCTACTGGGTCGCCTATCAGAAGATTCCCTCCTTTATCGTCACCCTTGCGGGCATGCTGGTTTTCCGCGGCCTGACCTACGTGGTCCTCGGCGGACGGCCGATCGGACCCTTCCCGAAGGAGTTCCAGCTACTTTCGACGGGCTTCGTTCCGGATTTCCTGTCGCTCTCCGATCCTGCAACGAGCCTCATCAAGAACTATGTCGCACTCATCGCGGTGCTGGCGCTGGTGGTACTCGCAATCTATGCCGGCTTCCGCAATCGCCGGATCAACGAGCAGCATGGGACCGACAACGAGCCCTTCATCTTCTTTGCGATCCAGATGGCGGTCATCGCCGTCGTCGCCATGTTCCTCGGCTTCCAGCTCTCGACCTATCGTGGTCTGCCGAACGTCCTCATCGTCATGGGCGTACTGATTGCCCTCTATACCTTCATCACGACGCGCTCGACGATCGGTCGCCGCATCTATGCGATGGGCGGCAATGAAAAAGCGGCCAAACTCTCCGGCATCAACACCGAGCGGCTGACGTTCTACGCCTTCGTCAACATGGGCGTGCTCGCCGCACTTGCCGGCATGATCATCACGGCGCGCTTGAACTCGGCCACCCCGAAGGCCGGCGTTGGCTTCGAGCTCGACGTGATCGCGGCCTGCTTCATCGGCGGCGCGTCAGCCTCGGGCGGTGTCGGCAAGATCACCGGCGCGGTGATCGGCGCTTTCATCATGGGCGTGATGAACAACGGCATGTCGATCATGGGTATCGGCATCGACTACCAGCAACTGATCAAGGGTCTCGTGCTGCTCGCAGCCGTTTTCTTTGATGTCTACAACAAGAACAAAGGCAAGGGCTGATCGGTTCCGATCAGCCCTATTGAACCAGGAACATAAACGGGCGGCCGCAGCCGCCGGATTGGGTGGCGTAAGCCACCTGACGGCGATGCATTGCCTGCGTCACGGATGGGGCGCGGCGACCGAGGCTCAAGTTGACGAGGAAGGATAGGAACGTGCTGATTTCTCAAGTCAGGAAGCAAGACGGATCGATCGCGGTCGCAGTACGGGCACCGGGCGAAGTAGCACACGCGGTCAATGGCGCAGAAAGCGTCTACGGACTGGCGATGGAAGCGGCCAACAGTGGCAAGAGCCTCAAGGAGATTATCGATGCCAAGGGGCTCGGCGAGGCAATCGATCTCGATCAGGCCTATGCCGAAGGACGGCTGCTCTCTCCGATCACGCACCCCGACCCCGCCCATCTGCATCTGACTGGGACAGGGCTCACGCATCTCGGATCCGCGGCAACGCGCGACGCCATGCACAAGAAGGCGACCGAGTCGGCGGAGGAAACGCTGACCGATTCGATGAAGATGTTCCGGATGGGCCTTGAAGGCGGCAAGCCGAAGCCGGGCGAAAAGGGCGTGCAGCCGGAATGGTTCTACAAGGGCAACGGAACCTCCGCGGTCGCCCCGGGCACACCTTTGGTTTCACCGTCATTTGCCGAGGACGGCGGTGAAGAACCCGAAATGGCCGGTATCTACATCATTTCGGATAAGGGCGTGCCGTATCGTCTCGGCTTTGCCGTTGCCAACGAATTTTCGGACCACAAGACCGAGCGGGTCAACTATCTCTGGCTGGCGCATTCAAAACTCCGTCAGGCGAGCTTCGGGCCCGAGATCCGCATCGGTTCCGCGCCGGAGGACATTCGCGGTGCATCGCGCATCCTCAGGAGCGGCAAGGTCCTGTGGGAGAAGCCCTTCCTCTCCGGCGAGGTGAACATGTCCCACAGCTTCGCCAATCTTGAGTACCATCATTTCAAATATGATCTCTTCCGCGCGCCGGGCGATGTGCACGTGCACATGTTCGGTACGGCGACGCTATCCTTCGGCGACGGTATCCGGACCGAAGAGGGAGACGTCTTCGAGATCGAGGCTGCGGGTTTTGGCCTGCCGCTGCGCAATCCGCTGGCGATCGCCGCAGAGGAAGAGATCGCCATACATCAGCTCTGATATATCTGCTATAGGAGCCGCAGATCGCATTCGGCGGTCGAAACGCGGCAGGAAGACAAGGAGGCTTAAGGCCCATGACACTTCACCAGAACCTGATTGCCGGCGAATGGGTCGGCAGCGACGGCGTCGCCAATGTCAATCCGTCGAACACCAATGACGTGATCGGCGAATATGCCCGCGCCACCGCCGACGACGCTTCGGCGGCGATCGCGGCGGCGAAGGCCGCCTTTCCCGCCTGGTCGCGCTCCGGCATCCTCGAGCGCCATGCAATCCTGAAGAAGACCGCCGACGAGATCCTCGCGCGCAAGGACGAACTCGGCCGGCTGTTGTCGCGCGAGGAGGGCAAGACCCTGGCCGAGGGCATCGGCGAGACGGTGCGGGCCGGCCAGATCTTCGACTTCTTTGCCGGCGAATGCTTGCGGCTGGCCGGCGAAATGCTGCCGTCGGTGCGCCCCGGCATCGGCGTCGAGATCAGCCGCGAGCCGGTCGGCGTCGTCGGCATCATCACCCCGTGGAACTTCCCGATCGCCATTCCCGCCTGGAAGATCGCCCCGGCGCTGTGTTACGGCAACACCGTCGTCTTCAAGCCGGCCGAACTGGTGCCCGGCTGCTCCTGGGCGATCGTCGACATCCTGCACCGCGCCGGCCTGCCAAAGGGGGTCATGAACCTCGTCATGGGCAAGGGCTCGGTCGTCGGCCAGGCGATGCTCGACAGCCCCGATATCCAGGCGATCACCTTCACCGGCTCGGTCGGCACCGGCAAACGCGTCGCCGCCGCCTCGGTCGAACACAATCGCAAGTTCCAGCTGGAGATGGGCGGCAAGAACCCGTTCGTCGTGCTCGACGACGCCGATCTCACCGTCGCCGTCGAGGCGACGGTCAATTCCGCCTTCTTCTCGACCGGCCAGCGCTGCACCGCCTCGTCGCGGGTGATCGTCACCGCGGGCATTCACGACCGCTTCGTCGCCGCGGTGGCCGAGCGGATGAACGGGCTGATCGTCGACGACGCGCTGAAGGCCGGCACCCATATCGGCCCGGTGGTCGACCAGAGCCAGCTGAACCAGGACACCGACTATATCGCCATCGGCCAGCAGGAAGGCGCCAGGCTCGCCTTCGGCGGCGAACTGTTGCAGCGCGACGCGCCCGGCTTCTACCTGCAGCCGGCGCTGTTTACCGAAGCGACGAACCAGATGCGGATCAGCCAAGAGGAGATCTTCGGCCCGGTCGCCGCCGTCATCCGGGTGAAGGACTACGACGAGGCGCTCGCCGTTGCCAACGACACGCCGTTCGGGCTGTCGTCCGGCATCGCCACCACCAGCCTCAAGCATGCGACGCATTTCAAGCGCAATGCCGAGGCCGGCATGGTGATGGTCAACCTGCCGACGGCCGGCGTCGATTTCCACGTGCCGTTCGGCGGCCGCAAGGGCTCCTCCTACGGCTCGCGCGAACAGGGCAAATACGCCGCCGAATTCTACACAACCGTCAAGACAGCCTACACGCTGGCCTAAGGCCGGCGTCTCCCCGCCGCCCGTTTGCGGGCCCTGAAGGAATATGAGATGAAGAAAAAAGCTGAGTGGCCGCGCAAGCTCCGTTCGCAGGACTGGTTCGGCGGTACTGGCAAGAATGCCATCATGCATCGCTCCTGGATGAAGAACCAGGGGCTTCCGGCCGACACCTTCGATGGGCGGCCGATCATCGGCATCTGCAACACATGGTCCGAACTTACCCCCTGCAACGCGCATCTGCGCGATCTTGCGGAGCGCGTGAAACGCGGCGTCTACGAAGCGGGCGGTTTTCCGGTAGAATTCCCGGTGTTCTCGACCGGCGAAAGCACGCTCAGGCCGACGGCGATGATGTTCCGCAATCTCGCGGCCATGGATGTCGAAGAGGCGATCCGCGGCAATCCGGTGGATGGCGTCGTGCTGCTCGGCGGCTGTGACAAGACCACGCCCAGTCTTCTGATGGGCGCGGCGAGCGTCGATATACCGGCGATCGTCGTTTCCGGCGGCCCGATGCTCAACGGCAAATGGCGCGGCAAGGATGTCGGGTCGGGCACGGCTATCTGGCAGTTCTCCGAAATGGTCAAATCCGGCGAGATGACGCTGGACGAGTTCATGGACGCCGAGCAGGGCATGGCACGCTCGGCAGGAAGCTGTATGACCATGGGTACGGCTTCGACCATGGCATCGATGGCCGAAGCGCTCGGCATGACGCTCTCCGGCAATGCCGCCATTCCCGCCGTCGACGCGCGCCGCCGGGTGATTTCGCAGCTCACCGGCCGTCGCATCGTCGAGATGGTCAAGGAGGACCTGAAGCCCTCCGATATCCTGACGAAGCAGGCCTTCGAAAACGCCATTCGCGTCAACGGCGCGGTCGGCGGCTCGACCAATGCGGTGCTGCACCTGCTGGCGCTTGCCGGCCGCGTCGGCGTCGAACTCACGCTCGACGATTGGGACAGGCTTGGGCGCGACGTGCCGACGATCGTCAACCTGCAGCCCTCGGGCAAATATCTCATGGAGGAGTTCTATTACGCGGGCGGCCTGCCGGTCGTAATCAAGGCGGTCGCCGAGATGGGACTCCTTCACAACGACGTCATCACCGTCAGCGGCGACACGATCTGGAACGACGTCAAGGGCGTCGTGAACTACAACGAAGACGTCATCCTGCCGGCGGAGAAGGCGCTGACGAAGTCGGGCGGCATCGCGGTGCTTCGCGGCAACCTTGCGCCGAAGGGGGCCGTGCTGAAACCGTCCGCAGCTTCGCCGCATCTCATGCAGCACAAGGGGCGGGCTGTCGTCTTCGAAAGCATCGAAGACTACCATGCACGCATCAACCGCGACGACCTCGACATCGACGAAGACTGCATCATGGTGCTGAAATATTGCGGCCCGAAGGGATATCCGGGCATGGCCGAAGTCGGCAATATGGGCCTGCCACCGAAGGTGCTGAAGAAGGGGATTACCGACATGATCCGCATTTCCGATGCGCGCATGTCGGGCACGGCCTATGGCACGGTCATCCTCCACACCGCTCCCGAGGCCGCCGAAGGCGGACCTCTGGCGCTCGTGAAAAACGGCGATCTGATCGAAGTCGACATTCCGAACCGCAAGCTGCACCTTCATGTCTCGGATGAGGAACTCATCCGCCGCCGGGCAGCCTGGGTCTCGCCGATCAAGCCGCTCATAGGCGGCTATGGCGGCCTCTACGTCAAGACGGTCATGCAGGCCGACACCGGTGCCGACCTCGACTTCCTCGTCGGGGCGCGGGGCTCGGTCGTCGAACGCGACAGTCATTGATTGGGCGAGGCGGCTGAGCCCGCCCCGGCGCCCTTCCGCGCCGTGCGTGGTGACGCGGCCGGCGCGGTTGCGATTGTGATCCCCCTCACCCCAGCCCTTTCCCCGCGCGCGGGGAGAGGGAGAGGCGGCCGGCAGGCCGGGTGAGGGGCGAATCCGGATGGCAAGCCTTACTGGCTCTGATTTTGACTTTGCTGTCCTTGGCTCTGACTCTGCGTTTGTCCCTGCCGCTCGACCGTCACGGCCACCTTCAATGTTTCACTGGCGATGCCGTGGACCAGGCCGGCAATGGGCGCCGCATCCCGGTAGCATAGGCCTGACGCGACACGGACATAGCGGTCATCCGGGCAGATCTTGTTGGCGGCATCGAAGCCCACCCAGCCGAGCCCGCTGAGGTGGACTTCCGCCCAGGCGTGGCTCGCCGTCTGCTCCGGATGCCCCTCCATCATGAGATAACCGGAAAGATAGCGGGCCGGCAGGCCGAGCGTTCGCGCAGCGGATATCAGGATATGGGCGTGGTCCTGGCAGACGCCCTTGCCACGCTCCAGGGCTTCTTCCGCAGGCGTCTCGGCCTGCGTTTCCCCAGGCTTGTACTCGACGGCCTGGTGGATGATGGCCATCAGCGAGTGCATACGCTCGAGGTCGCTGCCGCCGTCAAGCGATTTCGCAAGATCGCGGATCAGCTTGCCCGGCTTGCTGAGTGGGGTTTCCCGCGCATAGAGCCATAGTGGCACATAGGACTGGTGTGCGCCGAAGATGCCGGCTCTGTCTTCCGTATCCACTTCGCCGCTTGCGATTATGCGAAAGGTCGTCCGTTCTCCGTCGACACTGACGAGATGCGTGCGGTTGCCGAAGTGGTCGTCGTAGCTCACTTCGACCACAGCGTCCTCGACGCGCGTCTTCCAGTTCAGAACCGTCTGACCCGGGTGGTTGGTCGGCGTCAGGCGCAGCCTTTGTAGCGCAAATTGCACCGGTTCATCGTAGTGATATTCGGTCGTATGGCTGATTTTCAGGTGCATGCTTTTCTCCTGAATCTCAGTTGAACCGGTAACCGTCGGAGATTTCCTGTCCCAGACGATTGTTGTGGCTGATGAATTCCTCGAGATATTCGTGCAGTCCCTGGTCCATGATGTCTGTGATCGAGCGGCTGCGGAGCGACGTGAGCGTTTGCTCGGCGGTCGCATGGGCCGCATGCGTTTCGCCGTATTCCCGCGCGAGATAGCCGAGATTGCTGACGATCTTCTCGTAGCAATAGGCGAGCGAGCGGGGCATCCGGCCATTCGAAATCAGAAAGTCGGCGATGTTCGCCGGCCGCAACTCGGCATCGTAAACCCAGCCGTAGGCGCGGTGTGCGGAGACGGAGCGGAGAATCGATTCCCATTGCACATTGTCCATTGACGACCCGACCGCGGCGACCGCCGGCAGCAGCACATAATATTTCACGTCGAGGATGCGCGCGGTGTTATCCGCCCGTTCTATGAAGGTGCCGATTCGCGAGAAATTGAAGATCTCGTTTCTAAGCATCGTGCCGTGAAAGGCGCCGCGTATGAGCCCGGCGCAGCGCTTTATGGTCTCGATGATCTCGGGAAGGTCGGTGGCTCGCACCTTCTTGGCGAGCATCGCCTTCATCTCGATCCAGCACTCGTTGGTCGCCTCCCAGGTCTCGCGCGTCAGCGCCGTGCGGACCATGCGGGCATTGTGGCGACCCGCGTCGATGCAGGACATGACGCTCGAAGGATTGGCATGGTCGCGCAGCAGGAAATCGATGGCGTCGCTGCTCGTCAGCGTCTCGTGCACCTCATCATAAAGCTCTCGCACGCCGGCGCTCTGCAGCACCCCATCCCAGTCGCCCTCGGTCGCCTCGCTGCGGGTGAGCGACATGCGCAGGCCCGCGTCGATCAGGCGGGCGCCGTTCTCCGCACGCTCGATATAGCGGAACATCCAGTTGAGGCCGTTCGCAGTTCTTCCCAACATGGCCTCAGTCCTCCAGTACCCAGGTATCCTTGGTGCCGCCGCCCTGGCTGGAATTCACCACCAGGGAGCCGGCCTTGAGCGCGACGCGCGTCAATCCGCCGGGGATGATCTGCACCTTGTCGGAGACGAGAACATAGGGACGCAAATCCACGTGGCGGGGCGCGATGCCCTTGTTGACGAGGATGGGTACCGTCGAGAGGGATAATGTCGGCTGCGCAATGTAGTTGCCGGGCCGCGCCTTCAGCTTCTCGGCGAAGACGGCACGCTCGCGCTTGGTCGCAGTCGGCCCGACGAGCATGCCGTAGCCGCCGGAACCGTGGACCTCCTTGATTACAAGCTCCTCGATGTGCTCGAGCACGTATTTCAGGCTCTGGGCCTCGGAGCAGCGCCAGGTCGGCACGTTTTCAAGGAGCGGCTTGCGGCCGGTGTAGAATTCGACGATCTCCGGCATATAGGAGTAGATCGCCTTGTCATCGGAAATGCCGGTGCCGGGCGCATTGGCGATGGTGATGTTGCCGGCCCGATAAACATCCATGATGCCGGGAATGCCGAGTGCCGAATCCGGACGGAAGGTCAACGGATCAAGGAACTCGTCATCGACGCGGCGATAGAGCACATCGATCGCCTCGTAGCCGCGGGTCGTGCGCATCTTCACCTTGCCGTCGATGACGCGCAGGTCGGAGCCTTCCACCAGTTCAACGCCCATCATGTCGGCGAGAAAGGCGTGTTCGTAGAAGGCGGAATTGTAGATCCCGGGGGTCAGAACCGCGACGCGCGGCTTGCCGGCGCAGCCGGGAGGCGCCAGCGACGCGAGGCTCTGGCGAAGCAGATTGGGGTAGTTTTCCACCGGCCGCACGCGGTTCTGATGGAAGAGTTCCGGGAACATCTGCATCATGGTTTCCCGGTTTTCCAGCATGTAGCTGACGCCGGAAGGGGTGCGGGCGTTGTCCTCCAGCACGTAGAATTGGTCTTCGCCGGTGCGCACGATATCTGTGCCAACGATGTGAGTGTAGACGCCGCCCGGGGGCCGGAAGCCGATCATCTGCGGCAGGAAGGCATCGTTCTTCTCGACCAGCTCGCGCGGGATGCGGCCGGCTCGGATGATCTCCTGCTTGTGATAGATATCGTCGAGGAAGGCGTTGAGCGCGATCACGCGCTGTTCGATACCCTGGGCGAGCTTCCGCCACTCGCGGCCGGAAATGATGCGGGGAATGAGATCGAAGGGAATGAGCTTTTCGGAGGAGTCTGCGTGTCCGTAGACCGCGAAGGTGATACCCGTCTTGCGGAAGATGTTTTCGGCTTCCTTCGATTTCGCTATGAGCCGATTTCGGTCCTGGCTGGCGTACCATTCATTGTAAGTCGAATATGGCTGGCGCGGACTGCTGTCCGCATTCATCATTTCGTCAAATGCCAAAGGCGTGGTCCCCTTATTTTCGACCATTTGAGTACAACGTTTGATGCAATGCAAGAAGCGTGCGCGTTCGCTGGCGAAGAATTTTTCGCGTGGCCTCTGCCGCGGCTAAAAGCGTTTTTCTCTGTCCGCCGGCTCACAACCCGCGCTTGGGCCAGCCGCGGAGTTCGTCTCCTGATTTGTCAAAAAGCAGATGCCTGAATTTTCGGCATTGCCGGGCGGTCGTGTGCTTGGCCGATCCCATCTAGGCGCGCATAATCCCACCGATCCGGGTAAATGAATGTAGCCGCCAGCAGAGACAGACGGAATGGATGCAATATACGAGATCGCGCAACGGCCGGCGCAGCGGATCACAGGGCACCTTTGGGAAGGTACGTTCATGGAGGCGGCCGACGGTGCTATCCACCGGCTGATCGCCGAGACGCAGGAACATCGCCGGCGCACTCATCCGCGCGATCATTCCACGCTCATAGGCCTTTCCTGGAATGTTCATCCGGAGGGCTTCAGCTACCTGCTCGGCTATGTGGGTGAGGACTGCCAGACGTTCGCTCAGCCAGAACACATGGATCTGCCGGCGATGCGCTTCGCAACGACGATGCATCGCCCGGAGACCGGGGACGTCTTCGTCCAGTACAAGAAGATGTACGACTGGATCGCGGCCGAGGGATATACCCTCGATACGACGCGCCTTCACTACCGCGAGGAGTATGAGCCTGGGTTCGTCTCCCCGTCCGCCTCGTCGCTGCGTTTAATGGTTCCGATCCGCTGATCGGATCATCAGAAAAATTACTTTGACCGATCGCGGCTTGCGTTCTATCGCGGCTCGAAACAATGGCACCGTTCGCGAAAGACCCCGAAGCGGGTCATGCGACAGCGCTTCGCTCGGGAAAAATCGATGACGCTCGCCCGCCTGGCTCCGGCCATTTTCGTCCTGCTCTGGTCCACCGGCTGGGTCGTCGCCAAATATGCGGCCTTTTTCGCCGATCCGCTGACCTTCCTGGTGCTGCGATACATATTCGCCATTCTGCTCTTCATCGGCTTCTGCGCGGCGACCGGAGCGCGCTGGCCGCGCTCGTGGACGACGATCGGCCATGCGGTCGTTTCCGGCATGTTCCTTCACGGGCTCTATCTTGGCGCCGTGTGGTGGGCGATCGGGCAGGGGGTGCCGGCGGCAATTTCCGGTATCATCGCCGGACTGCAACCGCTGATGACGGCCGCCGTCGCGCCGTTTCTGATCGGTGAAAATCTCAGCAGGCAGCAGCAGGTCGGGCTCGCGCTCGGCTTTTGCGGCATTGCGCTCGCCGTGCTCCCGAAGATGCTGGCGATCGACCCTGCCGCAACCCCGATCCAACTGTTGCCGGTAGCCGTCAACGTACTCGGTATGGCGGCCGTGACCTATGGCACGCTTTATCAAAAGCGGCATCTGCAGAACGGCGATATCCGGGCGATTGCGACCTTGCAATATGCCGGAGCCCTGATCGTGACCGTCCCGCTGGCGCTAATACTCGAAGACCTGCACGTGACCTGGAGCCTGGAGCTCGTCGCGGCGCTTGCCTGGTCCGTCCTCGGCCTGTCGATGGGAGCGATCGCGCTGTTGCTCTACCTCATCCGCCGCGGCCAGGTGTCACGCGCTGCCTCGCTAATCTATCTCGTGCCGCCGCTTGCGGCCGTGCAGGCGGCGCTCTTCTTCGGCGAAGCCCTGACGCTGCCGATGATCATCGGCACGATCATCGCCGTCACGGGGGTCTATCTGACCAACCGCAAGACCGACAGCGCCGTGCCCTCAAGCAAGCCAGCCAGCAACGCTACGGCCGGCTAAGTGAACCCCAAAGCATTGCCGCAGGCGCTGGCGGGCGAAAAACAAGCGGCGGATCTTCGGAGCTTCAAATCAAAATGACAAAAGCACTTCTGATAATCGACGTACAAAACGCAATTCTTTCCGGCAAGGGCACGCCGGAGCGACAGCCGCATATCGATGCGGCGCTAGACGAGACAGTCGCGCGGCTCCGGACCCTTCAAGCGAGGGCTCGAGTGGTTAGAATTCCAGTTGTGCTGGTTCAACATGACGGCGCCAATGAACATCGATTGGCCGTCGGGACAGAGGGCTGGGCCATTCGCGACGAAATCGCGCCCGCCGAGAACGATGTCGTCGTTCACAAGAAGAGTTCGGATTCGTTCTTCGAAACCGATCTCGCCGCGCGCCTCGACCAGTTGTCGGTAACTCACCTGGTCATCGGCGGATGCATGTCGCAGTTCTGTGTCGACACGACGGTGAGGCGGGCCGTTTCGCTTGGATACGATGTCACGCTTGTTGCCGATGGCCACACGACAGCGGATTCAGGAAGCCTGCTGTTTCCGGAGATCGTTGCACATCACAATGAAACGCTCGACGGCTTCGATGCAGGCAGGGCCAAGGTAAATGTTCGGACCGCTGCTGAAGTAGCCTTCTAATAAAAGGGCTCACAGGGCCGGCGGGGCGGTCCTGATCGAGGTTTTGCGGGGTGAGGAACGCCGGTCGGCGCGCCATCTCCCCGCAATCTCCGCCCCGTGCCTCAGCCCTGACGGCCGCGATTGTCGGCCCGGCGCACGGCTTGGCCGCCTTCGCGGCGGTCGCCAGCCTGGCCTTCGTTGCGGCCGCGCCATGCACCGTGCTTCGCGCCGGGACGGCCATGGTGCTTCTTGGCTTCGTGATTGCGGTTGCCTTCCGGCCGGCCATCGTCACGGCGGTCACGCTTTTGCGCATGGCGATCGTCGCGGAGCAGGTCGTCACCGGCAAAGCCGGCCGTCGCTCCCGGCTCACGTGCGGGCCGGTCACGGCGCGGCGCGCCGCCCTGACGTTGTCCGCCATTGCCGCGATGTTGTCCACTACCACGTCCACCGCGTCCCTTCGACGGACGCGCCTGGTCGGCCGGCGCCTCGCCGCTGGCGACGGCGATCTGAATGCCCATCAGCTTTTCGATGTCGCGTAGGAGGCGGATTTCATCGGGCGCGCAGAAGGCGATCGCGATGCCGTCGCGGCCATTGCGGGCCGTGCGGCCGATACGGTGCACATAGGCATCCGGCACTTCCGGCAGATCGTAGTTGTAGACGTGGGTAACGCCCGGGATGTCGATGCCGCGCGCGGCGACGTCCGTCGCAACGAGCACGCGGATTTCACCGTCGCGGAATGCCTTCAACGCGCGCTCGCGCTGACCCTGGCTCTTGTTGCCATGGATCGAGGCGGCCTTGAAGCCGACCTGGTCGAGATGCTTCATCAGCTTCTCGGCGCCATGCTTCGTGCGGCTGAAGATCAGCGACAGACCGTCGGGATTGGCGGTCAGCGTCTGCTTCAGGATTACCGTCTTCAGGTCCTTGCCGGGAACGAAATGGACGTATTGCTCGACCTTGTCGGCGGCCTTGCCCGGAGGCGTGACCGCGACCTTGACCGGATCGGTCAGGTACTCGCCGGCAAGCTCGGCAATCAGCTTCGGCATGGTTGCCGAAAAGAGCAGCGTCTGGCGGTTTTTCGGCACAAGCTTGGAGATCCTGCGCAGGTCGTGGATAAAGCCGAGGTCGAGCATCTGGTCGGCCTCATCGAGGACGAGGTAGCGAGCCTGCGTCAGCGTCACCGCCTTGCGGGCGACGAGATCGAGCAGGCGGCCAGGGGTCGCGACGAGAATGTCGACACCACGGGCGAGCTGTTCGGTCTGCTTGTTGATCGAGACGCCGCCGACGACGACGCCGATCTTGAGCGGGCTTCTCTTCACGAAAAGCTTGAGGTTGGCTGCGATCTGGTTGACCAGTTCGCGGGTGGGTGCAAGCACGAGAGCGCGGATGTTGCGCGGATCGGGACGTTTACCGTCGGCGACGAGCTTCTCGATCATCGGCAGGCCGAAAGCAGCGGTCTTGCCGGTGCCCGTCTGTGCGAGGCCGATGAGATCATGGCCCTTCAAGACCAGCGGAATGGCCTGCGCCTGGATGGGCGTCGGCTTTTCGAAACCATTGGCGGAGAGTGTCGCCAGGATCTGCTCGGAAAGACCGAGCTCTTTAAAAGTGGACAATGCGTATACCTTTAGGGCGCGCCAAACGCTCTCGCCGGAACCGCAGGATGCAATTCCGGTGTCGTCTGGCGTCAAGAACCCCGCGTGAATTGGGAACTTGTGGGTTAAAGAAAAATCGTCAAGCGCCTGTGCTGACCGCAATTCGCGGCGATGTCTCGCGCTTTTCCTTCTTCACGGCTTGATGTGGTTGCCGAGGGCGCGCTCACGCGGCGGCCTGAAGGTGACGCAGGCTCCAAATCGTTGTTTTCAGCGGAAAAGTCAAGGGCACATCTTTCGCAGGCGCGAAATGATTGTTCAACTCAGGCGATCGCGAGCTCGAAATCGGCACTGGCCATGGGCTTGCCGTTGACGAGGACGACGACGCGATGCGTGCCGGGATAGTAACGCCGCGTCGTGATCGGCCTGATCGGGTGGCGCCTTTCGATTTTGAGCACTGAACCTGGTTCAAGTGTCGTCGCCGTCCACTTGAACACCTTCGGCGACGTGCTGCCATTCGCCTTTCGGTGGTGCACCGCGTAGTCGATCATGACCTGCTGCTGCGCGCCATCCGAGTTGCGCATCGTCAAACCGAAAAGGAGATCGCCTCCGAGGCGGACGGTCGGCGTGGCGAGTGAAAGACCAGCCTCGATGCAGGATGGCAGGCTGAAGCCAAAATTAGCGAGTGCGCCTTTGTGCCCTTGCTTCAGCAGGGTACGCGAGGCATGGCGCAGCAATCTGAAGCGTTCCGGCGATGCACCGTCCATGTGCGCGGCGACGAATTTTGCGACGAGGTCCGGATGATCCTTGGCGATGTCGTTCAGGCTGTTGGCAACGGAGCGACGCACATAATCCGAGGGATCGTCGATGAGCGCGGTGAGGATCGGAAAGATCGGCTCCGGATCCCGGATGAGCTTCGGCAGCCGCATTGCCCAGGGCAGGCGAGGGCGTGTCCCTTCGCTTGCGAGCCGCCGGACATGATGATTGTCATCGTGGACCCAGCGGGAAATCGTTGCCAGGGCGCGATGCTGATCCTGATGGATGAAGGCGCGGATGCCGAACTCGCCGGTGAAATATGGCGTCAGACGGCGGAGCAGCAGCAGCGACAGCTCGAAATCGTCAAGCCCGCGCGCGGCGACGAACTGGCTCACCGGAAGAAGCGCCCAGCCGATAAGGCCGGGTTCGCCGCGGTCCGGCAGCGTGCCCTCAAGAATGGCCGCCGCCGTTGGGAAGTCGCGCGGCAGGCCCTCGAGAAGCGCATCCCCGGATACGCAGGGATCGTTGCATGAGTTCCAGCGATTCGAGACCGTCACTTGCCGACGCAACGAAACGATCGCGATCGAATGCGGCTGACTTCCGCGAGAGGCAGTCAGCGATCTCGAGGACGACGCCGGATGCAACAGATTCTTCAGCGGTTCTGCCACGGCTTGCGCCCCTTTCATCGTTTCAAATCTGCTGCTCGGTGAGGAAGTGCTGCATCAGCTTTACCGAGCTGATTGTCGCCATGTAAGGGGCAAACTCCGGATCGGTCAGAACACGCTCGCCGGCGGCTTGTGCCGCATCCAAAGTTTCCCACTCGACCAGGTCGGCGAGCATATCCATCGTTTCGCACGCTGTGACGGCGCGCCAGGAGATGAAGCCGCGATAGCGGGAGACGGCAAGCATGGCGCGCCTGCGGGCGACAAGCGCCGCCTCCTTGTCGGTCACGGTGCAAACGGCGAGTTCGAGAACATGTTGGGCGGTCATCGGCATCTCCTTGGCTGAACACCGCTTGACTTAATCACAGGTCAACTGCCAACCTTATGGCCATAATGCTGCGGGAGGAACCATGCGGCCCGCCGACCGACTGTTTCGCATCATCCAACTCATGCGCGCCACTGGCCGCGCCATGACTGCGCGCGAAATTGCCGACAGGATGGAGGTCGCACCGCGCACGATCTACCGTGACATGGAGCATCTGATGGCGTCGGGCGCGCCCATCGACGGGGAACGCGGTGTCGGCTATCTCCTGCGCGAAGCCTTCGATGCGCCACCGCTCACCTTCACTTTCGAGCAATTGGAGGCGCTCGCTTTTGGTGTGCGTGCCGTGCAGATGCTTGGCGACCGGCGGCTGGCGCAAGCAGCCCGTGAGGCGATGGAGAAGATCGAATACGGGCTGCCGGCTGATCACGCGAAAAAATTGAAAGGCGCACCGCTTCGTGCCTTTCGTTCCGCGCTCCAGCCCGACCCGCCGGCACTGCTCGGCGACATCCGTCAGGCGATCGCGGAAGAGCGCAAGCTGCGCATCACTTACGAAAGTCTTGCAGAACAAACGTCCGAGCGTACAATCTGGCCGCTCGGTCTCAGCGTTTTCGGGCACTATTGGCTACTGACGGCCTGGTGCGAACTGCGCCAGGACTTCCGCGATTTCCGGGTTGACAGGATCATTTCGCTCAAGAAGGGGCGCGAGCGATACGAGCCGACACCGGAGCGCAGCTTTGATGCCTATCTCGCCCGCATGGAGTAGGGCCCGCGCGACATCGGATGTGAAAGGTCCATGGCGAAGGGGAACTTGATACGGCTTCGGCCGTTCTGCCTATCGAGCCTTCGCCGACCATCGACGATATGGAGAGAAATAGTGCGGAACCGGATTTGGATACTGGCGGCCGATGGAAACACGGCGCGTATAGTCAAGGGCGTTAACTTGCTGAAGGACGAACGCCAGCAACCGGAAGTGGAGGCATTCCAAATCGAAACCAAGCGCGTTCGGGATATTATGGCCGACAAGCCCGGCCGCAGCCATTCGTCTGTCGGCTATGGCCGCTCGGCGATGGAATACAGCAGCAATCCGGTGCGCGAAGAGCAGCATCGCTTCGCCGCCGAGATCGCCGAAAAGCTGGAGCACTATGCTCTCCAAAACGCCTTCGAGAATCTTGTGATCTGCGCGGCTCCTAAGACGCTTGGCGACTTCAGAAAGTTGCTTTCGCCACAGGTCAAGGAGAAGACCATCGCCGAGATCGATCGCAATTGCGTGGCGGTCCCGACCGAGCAACTGATTGCCACGGTCAAGGCGGTCGTCTTTCCCTGACGGGGACGGCTACAGCGCCGTGCATCTTTTCAGACGCACATAGGCCGCTGTCGCACTTTGAATTGCTGCATGTTTGCATCCTTAGATCGGCGCCGACTTAAGGAAGACGCGGTAGCTTCACGGTTTGTCGCCGCGCAGCATCTCGCGTTTGCCGGCAAAGCCGGGGCGGCGTTCGACGAGGAAACCTGCGGCGGCAAGATTGCGGCGGACGAAACCGGCCGCGGCATAGGTTGCGAATGTGCCGCCGGGTACCGTCCTGTCGAATACCAACTGCATCAGTTCTTGCGACCACATGTCGGGATTGCGGGATGGCGCGAAGCCGTCGAGATACCAGGCATCGAAGCTCTCTTCGGAGGCGGCGAGGCGGTCAAGCGCGAGCCCGCAGACCACCGTCAGCCGCACCGCATCCGTGAAATCGATATCCACACGGCCTGCCGGCGCTTTCGGCCAGCGGGCGACGAGTGCCTGCCGCTCTTCACCGATCTCCGGCCAATGGGAAAGCGCCCGCTCGATCTCGCCAGCCTGCATCGGAAAACGCTCGAAAGAGGTGAAATGCAGGCGGCCATCATCCGTTGCTTGCGCCTGTTTCCATTGCCGCCAGGTCTCACAGAAATTGAGGCCCGTGCCGAAGCCGAGTTCGCCGATCCTGAAGGTGCCGCCCGTGCACCAGCGGTCCGGCAGCCCATTGCCGGCGAGGAAGACATGGCCGCATTCCAGCCGGCCGTCGGTGCGGCAATAAAAGTGATCGCCAAATTCCATCGAATAGGGCATATCGCCCTCGTGCCATTCAAGGCTTTGCCGTGATGGCGGATGGGTCTGGCGGAGATCGGTTGCGGTCATGGCAATGCCGTACTGCATGTTTCCTTACATCGGAACCGATTTAAGGATAAAAACATACAGCAATTCAAGGTGCTACAGCGACCTTTGTGCGTCTGAAAAGACGCGCGGCGCTGTAGTCTTCCGACCGGTGAAGGTCAATCGATGAGCGAAGTTTTGATCGTCGGCGGCGGCATCATGGGGCTCTGGGCCGCCTTGATGGCTGGCCGCGCCGGTATCGAGACGCGCCTCCTCGAGCGCCAGAATCTCGGCGCCGGTGCCAGCGGCGGCCTGCTCGGCGCGCTCATGCCGCATATGCCCGATCGTTGGGGTGCCAAGAAACAGCTCCAGTTCGATGCCCTGGTTTCGCTGGAAAGCGAGATCGCACAAATCGAGGACGCGACGGGTCTCTCGGCGGGCTATCGCCGTTCCGGCCGGCTCATGCCGCTTGGCAAGCCGCACCTGCGCGAAATCGCGCTCGGCCATGAGCAGGACGCCGCGCGACATTGGATCGCGGACGGCCGTCGGTACTTCTGGCATGTTCACAACGCCGATGCCGCCTGCGGCTGGCCTGTGGCCGATGCTGCATCCTTTGGCCTTGTCCACGACACGCTTGCAGCAAGAGTGGCGCCGCGAAGCCTGTTGCAGGCGCTACGCGCAGCGCTCGACCAATTTCCCCTTGTTCGCGTGGAGGAGGGCGCAGAGGTCTCGTCGATCGATCCGCGCCGCGGCCGGCTCATGCTCACTGACGGGCGGGCGCTGTCCTTCGGATATTGCATCCTGTCGGCGGGCGTCGAGAGTTTCTCCTTTCTCGACCGTCTAGTAGCAACGAAAGCGCCGAGCGGCAGCGCGGTCAAAGGGCAAGCTGCCCTTCTCAGAGCCGACGTCGATCCGTCCTCGCCGGTGATCTTCACCGACGGGCTCTATATCGTGGCGCATGAAAACGGGCATGTGGCCATCGGCAGCACCAGCGAGAACCATTTCGAAGAGCCGTTTTCCACCGACGGCCAGTTGGACGCGCTGATACGGCGGGCGGAAATCCTTGTACCAGCGCTCCGCGCTGCGCCGGTCATCGAGCGCTGGGCCGGTTTGCGTCCCAAAGCGGCCGGAAGGGATCCCATGGTCGGCCGTCATCCCGATCACGAGAAGCTGTTCGTGCTGACGGGCGGGTTCAAGGTCAGTTTCGGAATTGCACACGTCCTCGCTCGGTTCGTGATCGATGACATCGCGGGTCGATCCACAATCGACCTTCCGGACTCGTTCCGCTGCGCGGTCCAGATCGCAGCGCTGCGATAGCGACCAGCGCTGTCGTCGGAAGTGCCAGCTCGCGAGCTCGCGATCTTATGCACTTCGTCAATCTGTCACGCAAATCACTTAACACGCGGCCATCGAATCGACTTTCGGAGCATGCGCCATGCGGTACGCCATTTGTTTCACCCCGCCGATGGGAGACCCGCTGTCGGCTGCGGCAGCGAGCTGGCTCGGGCGCAGCGTCTATTCCGGTGAGCCGGTGGAGTTTCCTTCGGTCGCCGGCTTGACCGTTGCGGAAATCGCCTTCCACACGGCCGTTCCCCGTCGCTTCGGCTTTCACGCCATGATCATGGCACCCTTCAGCCTCGACCGCGATATGGATGAAGCGCAACTGCTGAAGGCGCTGATGCACTTCACGAGTGCCGAAACGCCGTTCGAGCTCGAGCGGATGGAGGCGGCTCGTTTAAGCCAGTGCTGGGGTCTGGTGCCGCAGGTGCCGAGCCACGCGATGCATCTGCTCGCCGCCCGTGTCGTCCAGGCATTCGACAGGTTCCGGGCGCCGCTCAGCGAGGACGAGATCGAGCGTTCCGATCCCGACCGGCTGACGGCGCCGCAATTCACCAATCTTCATCGCTGGGGCGACCCTTACGTGATGGACGAGTATCGCTTTCATATGACGCTCACCGGTCCCTTGAACGCGGACACGGCGCGGCGGCTGGAGGCGCCCCTGCGGGAACACTTCGATCCGCATCTGACGAAACCGCTGGCGATCGACAGTCTTGCCCTCTTCCTCGAGCAGGATCCAGGGGCGCCGATGCGCGTGCATTCGCAGCATCCGCTCGGCAAGATTTCCGCGCGCCCGCGCGGCGACAGATCAAAGCGTGCGACGGCGGATGGCGCTCAGGACGGCGCTGCCGCGCCTTTGGCCCTTACCGCCACCTCCGTGTCGGCAACGCTTTAAGGTCCTTTCTCGAGGTCATTTTCATCTCGACAATCCGGTGCGCGATGCTACCGTTCCGGAAAAATCGAAGGATGATTTCATGGCAGAGAGTTCCTACCCGCGCGACCTCGCAGGCTACGGGCGCACGCCGCCGCAGGTGCGCTGGCCGGGCGATGCGCGTATCGCGGTGCAGTTCGTCCTGAATTACGAAGAAGGCGGCGAGAGCTGCATTCTCGATGGCGATCCCGCTTCCGAATACCTCCTGTCCGAGATTGTCGGTGCTCAGCCCTGGCCGGGACAGCGCAACCTCAACATCGAATCGATCTACGAGTACGGCGCTCGCGCCGGCTTCTGGCGATTGTGGCGGATGTTCACGAGCCGCGGCGTGACGCTGACGGTCTATGGCGTGACCCTTGCCATGGCGCGCAACCCGGAAGCCGTCGCCGCGATGAAGGAAGCGGGATGGGAGCTCGCGAGCCACGGCCTGCGCTGGCTCGAATACAAGGACTTTCCCGAAGACATCGAGCGGCAGCACATCCGCGAGGTCGTCCGGCTGCATACGGAACTGACGGGCGAGCGGCCGCTCGGCATCTATCAGGGCAAGCCGTCGGTCAACACGCTGAAGCTCGTGCTGGAGGAGGGCGGTTTCCTCTATTCCTGCGATTCCTACGCGGATGAGCTTCCTTATTGGGTGCCGGGACTGAGTCCCGGCAAGCCGCACCTCATCATTCCCTATACGCTCGATGCCAACGACATGCGCTTCGCCACCAATCAGGGGTTCAACTCCGGCGACCAGTTCTTCACCTACCTGAAGGACACGTTCGACGTGCTCTACGCGGAAGGAAAGGAAGGCAGCCCGAAGATGATGAACATCGGCCTGCATTGCCGTCTCGTCGGGCGGCCCGGTCGCGCGGCGGCGCTTGCGCGGTTCATCGACTATGTGACGTCCCACGAGAAGGTCTGGGTGCCGCGCCGCATCGATATCGCGCGCCACTGGTATGAACACCACAAACCGGAGGGTGCGCTCTGATGTCCGAACGCGAGGCCTTCGTTCGTCGCTTTGGCGGTATCTTCGAGCATTCGCCTTGGGTGGCGGAACGGGCGTTCGATCGCGCCGCAGCGGCCGGGCTGACGGCGGGCAATATCCATTCCGCGCTCTGCAACGCATTTCGTGCGGCGTCGCCGGCCGAACGCCTTGCTGTCTTGCGGGCGCATCCGGATCTCGCCGGCAAGCTGGCCCTCGCCGGCGAGCTTACCGCCGATTCCCGGTCCGAGCAGGCGTCGGCAGGGCTCGACCGGCTTTCGCCGGAGGAGCATGCACGCTTCACCGCGCTCAACGCGGCCTACATGAAGAAGTTCGGCTTTCCCTTCATCATCGCCGTGAAGGGGCTAACGAAGGACGATATTCTCGCTGCCTTCGAACGGCGGATTGACAATTCCGCGGAAGAGGAATTTGAAACCGCCTGCGCGCAGGTGGAGCAGATCGCCCGCTTGCGGTTGCGATCCATGCTTCCAGGAGAAGATAATGCCTGACAGTGCCGTTCCCGACCTCTCGGCTTGCCGATCGGACACGATTGGCCGTGCGCCGCAAAGTCTCGGCGCTAAGGGCCCGAGAGCCGGAAGCACGGCCTGATGCCGCACATGCTTTCGATCGAGCCTCTGACGAAGGAGGCGTTCGCGCCGTTCGGCAGCGTCATCGAAACCGATCCGGCGTCGGCGCGCTTCATCAACAACGGGAACACCGAGCGATTTCATGCACTTGCACGAGCCGAAGTTATCGGAGACGACGCCAAGGTCATCATCAATATTTTTCGCGGCCAGCCGCGAGCCTTCCCTTATGCCGTGACGATGATGGAGCGCCATCCGCTCGGCAGTCAGAGTTTTTCACCACTCGACAATCTGCCCTGGCTTGCCGTGGTCGCTGAAGACGAAGGCGGGCGCCCCGGCGCTCCGCGGGTGTTTCTGGCGAGCGGACGGCAAGGGGTGAACTATGGCCGCAACGTCTGGCACCACCCGCTGATGGCTGTCGCCGCAGTGAGCGACTTCATCGTTGTCGACCGGGAGGGGCCGGGCAACAATCTCGAAGAATTTTTCTACGACGAGCCTTTCGTTATCCCGAATCCGCTTTGAAGGAGAGAACGCGATGAGCAAGACCGGGCGCCTCACGACCCATGTTCTCGATACCGCGTTGGGCAAGCCCGCAAACGGGTTAAGAATCGATCTCTATCGGCTGGAAGGCGAGGAACGGCAGTTGATCCGCACGGTTCACACGAACAGCGACGGGCGCGTTGACGGCCCGCTGGTCGAGGGCGCGGGTTTCGTGGCCGGCAGTTACGAACTGCTCTTCCACGCCGGCGACTATTTGCGGAAAACGGGTGCGGCGCTGCCGAGTCCGGCTTTCCTCGACCTCATTCCCTTGCGCTTCGGAATTGCCGATCCCGAAAGCCACTACCATGTGCCTCTGCTGCTCTCGCCCTATGGCTATTCCACCTACAGGGGCAGCTAACCGGACAAGCAAAGCGGTTTTTCGGTGATATCCCGCACATCGGTGGAGCTTATTCCGCGATGATGTCGCGCCCCACATCGGTGATGCGTCGCTTGCCGCAGAGCGCCATGGTGATGTCCATCTCCTTGCGGATAATGTCGAGCGCGAGCGTCACGCCATCCTTGCCCATGGCACCGAGACCGTAGAGGAAGGGGCGTCCAATGAAGGTTCCTTTCGCGCCGAGGGCGATCGCCTTCAGCACGTCCTGACCTGAGCGGATGCCGCCGTCGAGATGAACTTCGATCTGATGACCGACGGCGTCGATGATACGCGGCAGCATGCTGATGGAGGAGGGGGCGCCATCGAGCTGCCGGCCGCCATGATTTGAAACGACAATTGCATCGGCGCCGGTCTTGGCCGCCATCTTGGCATCCTCCGGATCGAGAATGCCCTTCAGGATCAGCGGGCCGCCCCAGCGCTCCTTGATCCATTCCACGTCCTTCCAGGAAAGCTGCGGATCGAACTGTTCGGCGGTCCAGGAGTGGAGTGAGGAGAGCTCGGTAACGCCTTTTGCGTGGCCGACGATGTTGCGAAACGTGCGTCGCTTGGTGCCGAGCATCTTCATGCACCAACGGGGCCGTGTCGCCATCATCCAGAGATGCTTCGGCGTCAGGCGCGGCGGCGCAGACAGGCCGTTGCGAAGGTCCTTGTGGCGCTGCCCGAGGATCTGGAGATCAAGGGTCAGGACGAGCGCCGAGCATTTCGCGGCCTTCGCCCGGTCGATAAGGTCGAGCACGAATTCCCGCTCGCGCATCACATAGAGCTGGAACCAGAAGGGCTTGGTCGTGACCGAAGCGACATCTTCGATCGAGCAGATGCTCATGGTCGAAAGCGTGAAGGGGACGCCATAGGCCTCCGCCGCCTGCGCTGCCAGCATCTCTCCGTCGGCATGCTGCATGCCGGTAAGCCCGGTCGGGGCAAGCGCAACCGGCATTGACACCTTCTGGCCGATCATCATCGTTTCCAGCGAGCGATCAGTCATATCGACCAGGACGCGCTGGCGCAGCTTGATCTTCGCGAAATCCTCTTCGTTCGCCCTATATGTGCCCTCCGTCCAGGCGCCGCTGTCGGCATAGTCGAAGAAGAGCTTCGGAACTCGCCGTTTGGCAAGGGCCTTGAGGTCGCGGATTTCGAGGATTTGCGTCATGGAAACGGCCTTCATCGATGGATGATCGCCGAGCCCTTATCATGATTTCGGGAGGCTTGTAATAGCCGCAAAAGCAACAGGTCAAAAAAATTGACCTGTTGCAGGGCGCGCTCGGGTCAGTTCGGGCCGAGCGCTGATTTCGCCGGCGTGCCTGCCACATAGGTCTCGGCGACCGCCCGGTCGTCGCCCATGGTCTGCAGCAGGAAGAGTTCGTCGGCGAGCGAATTGACCACTTCGGCACGGAGCGCCATGGCCGGCGTCGCCGCCATATCGAGGACGGTAAGATCGGCATCGCTGCCCGGCTCCAGCGTGCCGATGCGATCGGCAAGTGAGAGCGCCTCGGCATTGCCGCGGGTCATCATGTAAAAGCTGTCGAAGGGGTTCAGTCGTTCGCCCTGCAACTGCAGGATCTTGTAGGCTTCGTCGAGCGTCTTCAACATGGAATAGCTGGTGCCGCCGCCGATATCGGACGCGACGGAGACGCGCACGGGCTTTTGCCGCCGTGTCAGCGCGCCGAGCGGAAAGAGGCCGGAGCCGAGAAAGAGGTTCGATGTCGGACAGAAGACGGCGACGGAGCCGGTCTCGCTCATGGCATCGGCCTCGCGCTCCGAGAGGTGGATGCAATGGCCGAAGAGGCTCTTCCGTCCGAGCAGGCCGTAGCGGGCATAGACGTCGGTATAGTCCTTCGCTTCGGGAAAGAGTTCGCAGGTGAAGGCGATCTCGTCACGGTTTTCCGAGAGATGCGTCTGCACATGCAGCTTCGGAAATTCCCGGACGAGAGACTTTGTGACTTCCATCTGCTCCGGCGTCGAGGTGATGGCGAAACGCGGTGTAATGGCGACGTGATTGCGGCCTTTGCCGTGCCACTCGGCAATGACCGCCCGCGTCTCGTCATAGCTCATTTCGGGCGTGTCGAGCAGGCCCTGCGGCGCATTGCGGTCCATCATCACCTTGCCGGCCACCATGCACATGCCGCGCCGCAGGCTTTCCGCAAAGAAGGCGTCGGCGGAGGTCTTGTGAACCGAGCAGTAGGCCGTGGCCGTCGTCGTGCCGTGGCGAACCATCTCATCGAAGAAGTGCTTGGCAATCCGCTCGGCATGCGCGGTTTCAACGAAACGGCATTCCTCGGGAAAGGTATAGGTGTTCAGCCACTCGAGCAGATTGGCCGCATAGGAGGCCATTACCTGCATCTGCGGAAAATGGAGATGCGTGTCGATGAAACCCGGCACGATGAGGTGTGGCCGGTGATCGATCTCCGCCACTCCTTCGGGCGCCGCGGCCTTGACGGTTGCATAGGCTCCGGCAGCGCTTATCCTGCCAGTCTCGATAAGCAGGGCGCCATCGCTTTCATATGTATAGGCAGCGCTGTCGTCGATGCTCTGCGGCGCGCGCTTGAAACTCAAGGTGCGGCCGCGAATGAGGGTGGATGTCATCGTGTCTCCCCGACGGCGCTCTCGAACCAGGCTGTTATGAGCCTACGTTCATCCGCCGTCATGTCGGTTATATTGCCGGGCGGCATGGCATGGCTGCGCCCCGCCTGGATATAGATTTCGCGCGCACGGGCGGCAATCTCCGCATCGCTTTCGAGTTGGACGCCGTTCGGCGCGCGCGCGATGTCCTCGTAAACGGGTTCGGCCGCGTGACACATGCTGCAGCGGGTCGAGATCGTATCCCTGACCGCCGGGAAGTGGGCATTATCGGCAAAGCGCGCAAAGGCCGGCGCTGCCTGGGCCTCCTTCTCTCCGGTCAGCACCTTAGGCACCGTCGAGAGCCACATGATCAGGATGAAGAGGATCACGGTGACGATCCAGGTCCAGGTCGGTTTGCCCTTGCGCGCATGCGTGGTGTTGAACCAGTGGCGAATGGTCACGCCCATCAGGAAGACCAGTGCCGCGATGATCCAGTTGAACGCCGTCGCGAAGGCGAGCGGATAGTGGTTCGACAGCATGAAGAAAATGACGGGCAGCGTCAGGTAGTTGTTGTGCAGCGAGCGCTGCTTTGCCTGGGCGCCGAGCTTCGGATCCGGCGTGCGTCCAGCGATCAGCTCGGCAACGACGATCTTCTGGTTGGGAATAATGATGAAGAACACGTTCGCCGACATGATCGTCGCGGTGAAGGCGCCGAGATGCAGGAAGGCGGCGCGACCAGTAAAGACCTGCGTATAACCCCAGGCCATGGCAACGAGCACCACATAAAGCAGTGCCATCAATCCCCAGGTCTTCTTGCCGATCGGGGACTTGCAGAGAAGATCATAGAGCATCCAGCCAAGGCCGAGCGAAGCGACCGAGATCAGGATCGCGGTGGTTGCCGAGATGTCCAGCACGTGGCGATCGATCAGAAAGAGATCGGCGCCGCCGTAGTAGATGATGCAAAGCATGGCGAAGCCCGAGAGCCACGTCATGTAGGATTCCCATTTGAACCAGGTCAGGTGCTCCGGCATCGTGGCGGGCGCCACCAGATATTTCTGGATATGGTAGAAGCCGCCGCCATGCACCTGCCATTCCTCACCATAGACGCCCGCGGGCAGGTGCTCGCGCTTCACGAGGCCGAGGTCAAGCGCGATGAAATAGAAGGATGAGCCGATCCAGGCGATGGCGGTGATGACATGCAGCCAGCGCGCGGCAAAGGCCAGCCATTCCCAGGCGATGGCGAATTCGTACATTCAGGTCCCCTCTGCTGCATGTTCTCAAATCGGAGCCGATTTAAGGATAAAAACATGCAGTACTTCAAAGTGCTACAGCGACGTTGTGCGTCCTAAAGGACGCACGGCGCTGTGGTGTCGGTCGGATCACCTTGCGAAAAAAAACGGAGACGGGGAAGAGCCGATTTGATTGCTCAACCGCATTCGCTGGTCGGCGCGCGCCGGTGAAACGGACCGATTTCAGCCGGATAGAGCCGTTTGTCCGCGCATGTCGGCTCAAGCGGCATCCGGATTGAGTTCCGCAAGAATCCAGTCGCGAAAAGCGCGTATCTTCGGGACGTTCCGCCGGGCATGCAGATGGGCAAGCCAATAGTCCTGGCCGTCGCGGCAGCGCAGATCGAAGGGCTGGTAAAGCCTTCCGAGTGCGACATCGTCGACATAGAACTCAGGAGTAAGTATTGCGACGCCTTGGCCGGCCATGGCAGCGCGCGCCTCGAAGGATTGAGCGCCGAGCCGGCTTACTGGCCGGCCGGCAAGATCGGGATCGGGAACGCCGGCGGCCCGGAACCAGAGCAACCACCAAGGGTCGTCCGGGCCGATGATCCTCAGTTTCAGAAGATCGCGCGGCTCATGCACGCCGCCGATGGTCTCGGCGAGCGCCGGGCTTAGCATCGGGGTGAATTCCACCCTCATCAAACGATGGCTGTCGAGACCGGGCCAAGCACCTCTACCGGAACGAATAGCGACATCGGCCGCTTCCTTGCTGATATCGACGATATTGTTGGACGCAGTCAATCGAACCGCGATATTCGGATGGGCGAGCTGAAAGCTGCCGATGTTGCGCGCGAGCCATTGCGAAGCAAAGGTCGCGGTCGAGTGGATAAGAAGCGCGGCATCGACATCGCCGCGGGCCGACGAAACGGCGTCCTGCAGCATTTCGAAGGCTTCCGTCACCTTGGGCGCCAGGCGCTGGCCGACCTCGGTGAGCGCGACCTGCCGGGGGCGTCTCAAAAACAGCGGCTCGCCGACATTCTCCTCGATGAGCTTGATCTGATAGCTGACCGCAGTCTGGGTCATGCCGAGTTCCTCGCCGGCCTTGGTGAAGCTGCCGAGGCGGGCGGCCGCCTCGAAGACCCTCAGCGCATTCAGCGGGAACTGCTTCGACATCTTCATGGATAAGTTCTCTTGATGCATGCAGACGGATGTTCGATTGGAATTCGAGCATCTTTCCCGCCATTCTGCAAGCCAAGTTCACCGCGTTCAAAAGGTGCCAAGATGACTTGCGATACATTGGAACATGCTGAAAGAAAATCATTTCTCTCGTTGAGCGGGGCAATGAGGATCGCCGCTTCCGCGCTTCGTGGCATCAAGGGCCGCAGCCTGAGACTCGATCTCGACTCAACCTCCGATTATATGAAAAAGGACCTGGGATTCCTGGACGGGCGCATGCCCCGGCAGGATGACGAGATGCTGCGGTAGACCGAACATTGCGATGAGCAGCGGACGCCGGCTACGTCTGCCTGAGGCGCTCGACCGCCAGCAAAATGCGTTCCGGCGTCGCCGGCGTGTCGAGGCGGGGGCACTCGCGATAATCGGCGACGCTGGCGATCGCCATCGACAGGGCCTCCAGCACTGAGATCGGCAGCATGAGGGGCGGCTCTCCAACGGCCTTCGACCGGCCGATGGTCTTTTCTGCGTTTTCCGACCATTCGGCGAGGCGCACGTTGAAGATCTTCGGCCGATCCGATGCGAGTGGGATCTTGTAGGTCGACGGCGCATGCGTTCTCAAACGCCCCTTCTCGTCCCACCATAGCTCCTCCGTCGTCAGCCAACCCATGCCCTGGACGAAGCCCCCCTCGACTTGGCCGAGGTCGATCGCCGGATTGAGCGAGCGGCCGACGTCGTGCAGCACGTCGACACGGTCGACCAGGTATTCTCCCGTCAGCGTATCGATCGAAACTTCGGAAACGGCGGCGCCATAGGCGAAATAGTAGAAGGGCGTGCCTCGCCCCGTGGCGCGGTCCCAGTGGATCTTCGGCGTTGCGTAGAAACCGGCGGCGGAAAGCTGCACGCGCGCCAGATAGGCCCGGCCGATGAACTCAGCGAAGGGCACCAGTTCTTCGCCGATCTTCACATGATTGGCGACGAAGGTGACGTTTTCGGCGGTCGTCTGCCAGCGCTCGGCGGCAAAGGCGACGAGCCGTTCCTTGATCTGCCGGGCGGCATCGAAGGCAGCCATGCCGTTGAGGTCGGAGCCGGAGGAGGCGGCGGTCGCCGACGTGTTCGGCACCTTGCCGGTCGTCGTCGCGGTAATCTTCACGCGGTCGATATCGATCTGGAAACTCTCGGCGAGAACCTGCGCCACCTTGGTGTAGAGGCCCTGGCCCATCTCGGTGCCGCCGTGATTGAGATGGACCGAGCCGTCCGTGTAGACATGGACGAGCGCGCCCGCCTGGTTGAGGTGGGTCATGGTGAAGGAGATGCCGAATTTCACCGGCGTCAGGGCGATGCCCTTGCGGATCACCCGGCTCGATTTGTTGAAGTCGATGATCGCTGTCCGCCGCGCCTGATAATCGGCGCTCGCCTCCAGCTCGTCGACGATCCGGCGGATGATGTTGTCCTCGATCTTCTGGTGATAGGGCGTGACGTTGCGGCCGGAATCCTTGTCGCCGTAGAAGTTCAGCTTGCGGATTTCGAGCGGGTCCTTGCCGAGCGCATAGGCGATCTCCTCGATGATCCGCTCGCAGCCGAGCATGCCCTGCGGCCCGCCGAAGCCGCGAAAGGCGGTGTTCGATACCGTGTTCGTCTTCAGTGGCTGAGAATTCAGCTTCACATTCGGATAGAAATAGGCGTTGTCGGCATGGAAGAGAGCGCGGTCGGTCACGGGGCCGGAGAGATCGGAGGAATAGCCGCATCGCGCGGCGTAATTCGTGTGGACGGCAAGGATGCGCCCGTCATCATCGAAGCCGACATCGTAATCGACAAGGAAATCGTGGCGCTTGCCGGTGGCGGTCATGTCGTCGTCGCGGTCCGGGCGGAACTTGACGGCACGGCGAAGTTTGCGCGCGGCGACAGCGGCAAGTGCCGCAAACTGGTTGCCCTGCGTTTCCTTGCCGCCGAAGCCACCACCCATGCGGCGGACATTGACGGTGATGGCGTTGGACGGCACGCCAAGCACCTGCGCGACCATACGCTGGATCTCGCTCGGATGCTGCGTCGAGACCCAGACCGTCATATCGTCGTCCTCGCCGGGGATCGCGAGCGCTATGTGCCCTTCCAGATAGAAGTGCTCCTGGCCGCCGATCCGCATCCGGCCCTTGAGCCGGCGCTGCGCCCGCTCCAGCTCGCCTTCCGCATCGCCGCGCTGGAGCGTCAGCGGCGGGGTGACGAATTCGCCACCCACTGCCATGGCATCGGTGACATCGATGACATGCGGCAGGTCGCGATAGGTGATTTTCGCAAGCCGCGCCGCCCGACGGGCGATATCACGCGTCTCCGCAATTACGGCAAAAGCCGGTTGGCCATGGAACTGAACCCGGCCATCGGCAAGCACCGGCTCATCGTGCAGGTGGGTGGGGCTGATGTCGTTGGAATGCGGCATGTCCTTTGCCGTCAGCACGTAGACGACACCCGGCACGGCCTCGACGGTTGAGAGGTCCATCTCCAGGATTTCTGCGTGCGCCCGGTCGGTCAGGCCGAGCGCGCCGTGCAGCGTGCCGGCAGGTTCCGGCATGTCGTCGATATAGTCGGCGGTGCCGGCGACATGCTTGCGCGCGCTGTCGTGGCGGAGCGGCGTGTAGATGGGGCCGGCGATGGTCTTGTTTTCTTCGAAGGTGGACTTGTCCATCTCAGCCGTTCCTCCGGAAGGATGGGCCCCTTATCCGGCCTGCCGGCCAGCTTCTCCCTGTCGAGACGGGGCGAAGGGATGTTGCGGCGCTTCGCTCGGTTCCTCTCATCATCGGGGTGGCGGGAAAGCGTGTCTGGATAAATTCGCTTCGCCCTTTCGCCGTTTGCAGAATAGGCTGCATTCCCTCGTCCCCTCTTCCGGCCCTCGGGGAGAGGGTTAGGGTGAGCGGTATTCCAAAACCATAGACCTCGAAACGACCAGTCATGCCACGTCCTCGAAACGCTGGAGCTGGGCCGTTTCACCGGCGCTCTCCATGAAAAACCGCAGCAGCAAGTTCTTTGCCGCCAGCATGCGGTAGGCGCTAGAAGCGCGCCAGTCGGTGAGCGGTTGGTAGTCCGTCTCGAAAGCTGCTTGCGCCGCGCGAATGGTCGTCTCCGTCCAGGGCTGGTCGATGAGGGCCATTTCCACGGCCTTCGCCCTTTTCGGCGTCGCCGCCATGCCGCCATAGGCAATGAGCGCCGCCTTCACCCGATTGTCCGTGTCGAGGGAAACGCGGAAGGCGCCGAGCAGGGCGGAGATATCCTCGTCGCGGCGCTTTGAAATCTTATAGGCGGCGAAAAGGTCGCCGGGCGGCAGCGCGGGAACGAAGATGCTTTCGACGAACTCGCCCGGCATTCGGTCCTGCTTTCCATAGGCGATGAAGAAGTCCTCGAGCGGCAGCATGCGCATGCCGTCCTTCGAGCGCAAGGTTACCGTCGCGCCGAGGACGATCAGCGGCGGCGGGCTGTCGCCGATCGGCGAGCCGTTGGCGATATTGCCGCCGATCGTGCCCATGTTGCGGATCTGTTCGCCGCCGATGCGGTCGATGAGCCCGCCGAAGGCAGGATGGATGTCAGACAAAGCCTCGAAAGCCGCCGTGTAGCTGACGCCGGCGCCGATCGTCAGCCCTGCCTCAGTCCCCCCCATCTGCTGCAACTCGGAGATGCCGTTGATGAAGACGACTGGATTGAGCGACCGCATCTGCTTCGTCACCCAAAGGCCGACATCGGTAGAACCGGCGACGATCGTCGCCGTCGGATACTCGGCAAGCACGGTCGCCAGGCCTGCGGCGTCAGCCGGCACGATCAGACAGTCCTCGCCGTTGCGGATGACGATCGTTTCCGTTGAGCGGAGCGCCTTTAGCCGCGCCGTTACGGTCTCCCGCGTGCGGGTGATCGGGTCGAAGATCGCCGATGGCCGCTCCTTGGCGGCTGCCTCCGCTGCCCTAACGATCGGCTCGTATCCTGTGCAGCGACAGAGATTGCCCTGCAGCGCCTTTTCGATCGCCGCGCGGCTTGGATTGTCGTTCGTCAGCCATAGCCCGTAGAGCGACATGACGAATCCCGGTGTGCAGAAGCCGCATTGGGAGCCGTGAAAATCCACCATCGCCTGCTGCACCGGATGCAACGTACCATCGCTGGCCGCCAGATGCTCGACGGTCACGACATGTGTCGCGTTCAGTGAGCCGACGAAACGGATGCAGGCGTTGACGCTTTCATAGATGAGGCTTTCGCCGCCTCGGCCGTCGCTCGCAAGGCGGCCGACGAGGACGGTGCAGGCGCCGCAATCGCCTTCGGCACAGCCTTCCTTGGTGCCGGTCAGGCGGCGTTCGAGCCGCAGGTAGTCGAGCAGTATTGTGGTCGGGGCAACGTCCGAAAGCGCCACCTCCGTATCGTTCAGAATGAAACGGATGCTATCGGATGCCTGTGCCATGCCGTTATCCCCGCTCTATTGCGCCGTCCACCCGCCATCCATCGAGACATGCGTGCCGGTAATCTGAGCGGCATTGTCGCTGGCGAGATAGAGCGCAAGCGAGGCGACCTGCTCGACGGTTATGAATTTCTTCGTCGGCTGACCCTTGAGCATCACTTCATTTACCACCTGCTCCTCCGTGATGCCGCGCGTCCTCGCCTGGTCCGGTATCTGCGCTTCGACGAGTGGCGTCAGCACGTAACCGGGGCAGATCGAGTTCGCGGTGATACCGTTTTCGGCCACCTCAAGCGCGACCGTCTTGGTGAGCCCCATGATACCATGCTTGGCCGCGACATAGGCAGACTTGAACGGCGACGCGACCAGCCCGTGGGCCGAGGCGATGTTGATGATTCGGCCCCAGCCTCTCTGCTTCATCGCCGGAATTGCCGCGCGGATCGTATGGAAGGAGGAGGAGAGATTGATGGCGATGATCCGGTCCCATTGCTCGACAGGAAAATCCTCGATCTTTTCGACATATTGCACGCCGGCATTGTTGACGAGGATGTCGGTACCGCCGAAGCGCGAGGCTGCAGTTCCCATGAGGTCGGCGATTTCATCCGGCTTCATCATATCGGCGGGATGGTAGATGACTGTGCCGGATCCGAGCCCGGCAATCTCGTCCGTCACTGCCCTGATCTCGTCCGGTTTGCCGAAGCCGTTCAGCACGATATTGGCACCGGTCTTGGCGAAGGCTTTGGCAATCGCCAGCCCGATGCCGCTCGTCGAACCCGTTATGACCGCGGTCTTCGTCATTCTCGTATCCCCCTCTGCGTCGTCGGCCGACTCTCTTCAGTTCAATCGGGCCTGCATTCTGCACACGCTCGCCTCTTTTGCGACGCAACAGCCTCAGCCTACGCGCAAATGCGCGGCAGTGACAATTGTGTTTTTTGGGGCAGGCGACGCAGAGTTGACGTCCACCGCAATGGCGAGAGGGCTTGCGTTTTGTTTTCGTTTGACATTCGTTTTCCCCTCGTATTGAAGTCTTGCGAATGTCGCCGTTGAGGAAGGGCGAAAAGTGCAGGATGGGCAAAAGTGTGTGCGGTTTTCCGCTCGCATCCTGCTCCAACTGATTAAAATGGCTGCGGAGGAGGGGTGTATGGGCGGATATATTCTCGCGATCGATCAGGGTACGACGTCGACGCGGGCGATCGTCTTCGACGGCAAGCAGAAAATCGCGGGCGTCGGTCAGAAGGAATTCAAGCAGCACTTTCCGAAATCCGGCTGGGTCGAGCATGACCCGGAGGAAATCTGGCAAACCGTCGTCTTCACTGTCAAGCAAGCGATCGACAAGGCCGGCATTTCCGCAAGTGCCATCGCCGCGATCGGCATCACCAACCAGCGCGAGACAGTGGTCGTTTGGGACCGTGAAACAGGCAAGCCGATCCACAATGCGATCGTCTGGCAGGACCGCCGTACCGCTGCCTTCTGCGACAAGCTCAAGAAGAAGGGGCTGGAGAAGACCTTCGCCAAGAAGACCGGCCTGCTGCTCGATCCCTATTTCTCCGGCACCAAGCTCAGCTGGCTCCTCTCCAATGTGAAGGGCGCGCAGGCACGTGCCGCCAAGGGCGAGCTCTGCTTCGGCACCATCGATGCGTTCCTCATCTGGCGGCTCACCGGCGGCAAGTCCTTCGTTACCGACGCCACCAACGCCTCGCGCACGTTGATTTACAATATCGTCGAAAATGCCTGGGACGACGAACTGCTCGAAATCCTGCGCATTCCGCGGCCGATGCTGCCGGAAGTGAAGGACTGCGCCGCGGAATTCGGCGTCACCGACCCGTCCCACTTCGGCGCGGTGATCCCGATCCTCGGCGTCGCCGGCGATCAGCAGGCGGCAACGATCGGCCAGGCCTGCTTCAAGCCCGGCATGCTGAAGTCCACCTATGGTACCGGCTGCTTCGCGCTGCTCAATACCGGCAAGGATATCGTCCGCTCGAAGAACCGGCTGCTGACCACCATCGCCTATCGTCTTGACGGCGAAACCACCTATGCGCTCGAAGGCTCGATCTTCGTCGCGGGCGCCGCGGTGCAATGGCTGCGCGACGGGCTGAAGGTCATCAAGGCGGCGCCGGACACCGGCACGCTTGCCGAAAGTGCCGACCCCTCGCAGGAGGTCTATCTGGTTCCCGCCTTCACGGGCCTGGGCGCTCCGCACTGGGACCCGGATGCGCGCGGTGCGATCTACGGGATGACGCGCAACACCGGCCCGGCGGAGTTCGCTCGCGCGGCGCTGGAGTCCGTCTGCTACCAGACGCGCGACCTGCTCGATGCCATGCACCGGGACTGGCGCAGCAACGGAAAGGACACGGTGCTTCGCGTCGACGGAGGCATGGTGGCGTCCGATTGGACGATGCAGCGGCTGTCCGATCTTCTCGACGCGCCGGTCGACCGACCGATCATCCTCGAGACGACGGCGCTCGGCGCCGCCTGGCTCGCCGGAAGCCGCGCCGGTGTCTGGCCGAGCCAGGATGAATTCGCCAACTCCTGGGCCCGCGACCGGCGCTTCGAGCCGAAGATGGATGGTGCGACCCGGAGGGAGAAGCTCAAGGGCTGGCGCAGTGCGGTCAAGCGGACGCTGATGGCGGCGTAGGTCGAGAGGACTTTTTGGGGCAGCGGGATGAGAAGCAGCAAATTGCCCGCCGTAGGGGAAACGCTCTGTTTCTCATACGCGCATTTGCGGCCTGCTCGGACGCCGACTATTTCTGAGTGATCGGCAACAGGAAGGCGTCATGGAACTCGGGCTTTATACTTTCGCGGACGTGGATCCAAACGCGGTCGACAAGGGCGCTGAAGGGCGCCGTCGGCTTGCCAATCTGCTCGAGGAAATCGAGCTCGCGGACCAGGTCGGGCTCGACGTTTTTGGCCTCGGAGAGCATCATCGGCCCGATTATGCGGCGTCGGCGCCGGCGGTGATCCTGGCGGCAGCCGCAGCACGCACCAGCCGGATTCGCCTGAGCAGTGCCGTTACGGTTCTCAGCTCCGACGATCCGGTCCGCGTCTTCCAGCAGTTTTCGACGCTCGATCTTCTCTCCAACGGCCGCGCCGAGATCATGGCCGGGCGCGGGTCGTTCATCGAGTCCTTCCCGCTCTTCGGTCAATCGCTGGATGACTATGACCAGCTTTTCTCTGAGAAACTGGATCTGCTGATGGCAGTGCGGGAGCGCGAGAAGGTCACCTGGTCAGGCCAATTGCGTCCGCCGGTGAACGATCGCGGCGTTTATCCGCGTCCTTTGCAGAACCCCTTGCCGCTGTGGATTGCTGTTGGCGGAACACCGCAATCGGTCGCGCGCGCCGGTGCGCTCGGCTTGCCGATGGCGCTTGCAATCATCGGCGGCGAACCCCGTCGGTTCACGCCGCTGTTCGATCTCTATCGGGAGGCGGCGCGGCGCGGAGGCCGAGATCCGGCCAAGCTCAAGACGAGCATCAACGTGCACGGCTTCATCGCCGACACCACGGAAAGAGCCGCCGATCAGTTCTACGGCCCGCAGGCGGAAGTCATGAACCGCATTGGCCGCGAGCGCGGTTGGGGGCCGACGAACCGCGCACATTTCGATCAGGCGCGCAGCCCCACCGGCAACCTCTTCCTCGGCGATCCCGAGACCGTGGCGGAGAAGATCGTCGCCCACCATAAGCTCTTCCGCAACGACCGTTTCCTGCTGCAGATGGCGATCGGCGCGATGCCGCACGACCAGATCATGCGCGGTATCGAGCTCTATGGAACCAAGGTGGCGCCGCTGGTCCGGAAAGCGCTGGCGGAGGATAGCCAGGCGCAGCCCGCAAGCGCGTGAGCGCCGCTCTCGGCGCTGGAATATCGGCGGCCGACAGGCTACATGTGGGCGCGAAAGCGAGACGCCATGACTCTCAACAACGACGAAGACCTCGTACGGCTGAAGGAAATCGGCCGTATCTGCGCCAATGCGCTTCAGGCTATGGGCGAAGCCCTCGAACCCGGCATCACGACGGCGGAACTCGATCTCATCGGCCGCAAGGTGCTGGAGGAGGCGGGAGCGCGCTCGGCGCCGGAGCTTTGCTATAAGTTTCCTGGTGCGACCTGCATCAGCGTCAACGAGGAAATCGCTCACGGCATTCCCGGCGATCGAGTGATCCGCGGCGGCGATCTCGTCAATATCGATGTTTCGGCCGAGAAGGACGGCATCTTCGCCGATACCGGCGCGTCGTTTCCGGTGCCGCCGGTCACCGCCGTGATCGACCGGCTCTGCCGGGACGGCAAGCGTGCGATGTGGGTCGGGCTGAAGCAGGTGCGGCCGGACCAGTCATTGGCGGCGATCGGCAATGCGATCGGCGAATTCGCGCGCAAGAACCGCTATTCGCTGGTCACCAACCTTGCGAGCCATGGCATCGGCCGGTCGCTGCACGAGGAGCCCGGCGAAATCGCTACCTGGCCCGATCCTTCCGAGCGGCGGCGGATGGCCGAGGGCATGGTTTTCACCGTCGAACCGTTTCTGTCGATGGGCGCCCACTGGGCAGAGGGCGGAGACGACGACTGGACGCTCTATAGCGAACCGCGCGCACCGACCGTGCAATATGAACATACGGTCGTGGTGACCCGCGGCGGGCCGCTTGTGGTGACGCTGCCGGGCTAACGGGTGGCCGGCGGGAGTTTACGCCCTGCGCCGCGTCGGGATGAAGCGTTCGATTCCGTCGATGGAACGTTCAATTATAATGATTTGTCGCGTTCTTATTGCGATGCAATAAGAGAAGCATGAGCAATCTCAAGAGACGGCAGGATCGCGGCGGGTCCCGGCAATCCAGAACTGATGGTGCGGCCGATCTTTCCATGACAGGGCAAGGCGAAGGCGTAAAATCGCCACCCGTTTCCGCTCATTCCGCCTCCCACGGCGAACTTGCGGCAACGGCGGTTGCCGGTGCGATCGCTATGGCAGTCGCGATGGGCTTCGGGCGTTTCTCCTATACGCCGATCCTGCCGGCGATGATGGCGGACGCCGGGCTTTCGCCGGCGGATGCGGGCCTGATCGCCTCGGCGAATTTCGTCGGCTATCTCGCGGGCGCTGTGCTCGCAGCCTACGGCTGGGCGCACGGCCACGAACGGCGGATCGGCCTTGCGGCGCTCGCGGCAACGACGCTGTTGCTCGCAGCCATGGGGCTGACCTCGTCCGTTCTCGCCTACTGCATCATCCGCTTCCTCGCGGGCCTTGCGAGCGCCTTCGCCATGATCTTCGTGTCGGGCATCGTGCTGGGGCAGGGGCTGCTTGCCAAATCGGAACATGTGCCGTCGGTGCATTTCGGCGGCGTCGGCTTCGGGATTGCACTTTCGTCAATCTGTGTCTGGGCGTCGCCGCTGACGGGCGTCGCCGGCTTTTCCGCCTCTGAGGCCGACTGGTTTACCGGCGCGCTTGTCGCGCTTGCCGGCACTGTTCTTGTGGCCGCGCTGCTGCCGGGCAGCCACCACGCCGCCAATGGAGGGCAGCGGGAGGCGCCGCTCACCTGGACGCGGCCGCTCGCGGTCATGACGCTCACCTATGGCTTTTTCGGCTTCGGCTATGTGATTACCGCCACATTCCTCGTCGCCATGGCGCGTGGGGCAAGCGGCGGCCACGGCGGCATCGAATTTCTCGCTTGGCTGCTGACAGGCATCACCGCCGCCCTGGCGGTGCATCTCTGGCGCTTCGTGGTGCCGCGCTTCGGTCTGGCAGGCGTCTATGCCATCGGGCTCCTTGTCGAGGCCGCCGGTCTGGTGCTGACGGTCTCGCTTCCCCTGCCTTTCGCGCCGCTCGCTGGCGGTCTGATGCTGGGCGCGACCTTCATGATGATCACGGCTTACGGCCTGCAGATCGGCCGCCAACTTGCGCCCGAAAGCCCCCGCCGGGCCCTTGCCTTCATGACCGCCGCCTTCGGCATCGGCCAGATCATCGGGCCGCTGGTCGCCGGTTGGCTTGCCGAGCGGACCGGAAGCTTTGCATTGCCGACGTTGGTGGCCGCCGTCGTTCTGCTTTGCTGCGGCGTCGTCATGGTGCTGGAACTGCGCGACATTGGGGCTGCGCTCCGCCGGTGACGCGTTCCTGCATGGCATTAACGGCTGTGGTGGAGGCGTGCCGGCACTCGCGCAGCTTGATGAAATAACTGTAACATCCGCATTACGTAATTGTTGCGTACGGGGATTTGCCCTAGTTTCGGCGCATCAGGAGGCAAGTTATTGACCTCCAAGAAAATGAGAGTGCCGTCCCTTGTTCCAGTCGTTCTATCCCAAACCAAAGCAGTTCTTTATCTCCGTCGTTCTCTGGTCTTTGATCGCCATTGCCTTCTGGTATGCCTGGGGTGAAAGATTGGGCGCGGTCGTCGGCCTGCCACCCGCGCCGCCTGATGCGCCGCCGATCGTCGGCATCTCGGCCTTCTGGTCGCCGGCCTTCGTGTGGTTCTACATTTACTTTGGGCTGGTTGTTGGGATATTCACGGCTTTTTGGTATGTCTATTCCCCGCATCGCTGGCAAAGCTGGTCCATATTGGGGTCGTCTCTCGTCCTGTTCGTCACCTATTTCCAGGTCCAGGTGAGTGTGGCGATCAACAACTGGTACGGCCCCTTCTGGGATCTTGTTCAGGCTGCCGTTTCGAAGGCAGCAGTGGTGACGGCCGAGGAATTTTATGGGCAGATCGGTACGTTTTTAGCGATTGCCATGGTGGCCGTTGCGGTCGCGGTGATGACGCGCTTCTTCGTCAGCCACTACATCTTCCGTTGGCGCACCGCGATGAATGAATATTACATGGCGAACTGGGATAAACTGCGCCACGTGGAGGGTGCATCGCAGCGCGTCCAAGAAGATACGATGCGCTTCTCGACAACTGTCGAAGGCCTCGGCGTCAGCCTGATCGATAGCGTCATGACTTTGATCGCCTTCACGCCTGTGCTCATTCGACTGTCAGCCAATGTCACCGAACTCCCGATTGTCGGAATCATTCCGTATCCGTTGGTGACGGCGGCCGTGTTGTGGTCACTCTTTGGGACTGTCTTTCTGGCGGTGGTCGGAATCAAGCTCCCGGGGCTGGAGTTCCGCAACCAGCGCGTGGAAGCGGCCTACCGCAAGGAACTGGTTTATGGCGAAGATCACGCCGATCGCGCGCAGCCGCCGACTGTCGCGGAGCTTTACAACAATGTGCGCCGAAACTATTTCCGGCTCTATTTCCACTATCTGTATTTCAATGTCGCACGTATCTTCTACCTGCAGATCAACAATATCTTTTCGCTGTTGATCCTGGCGCCGTCGATCATTGCCGGCAAGATTTCGCTCGGGGCATTAAACCAGATTTCCGGTGCCTTCAGCCAGGTTACCTCGTCCTTCCAGTATCTGGTGAATTCCTGGCCGACGATCGTCGAGCTGATGTCGATCTACAAGCGCCTGCGTGCCTTCGAGTCGATACTCGAGGAAGAGCCGCTGCCGGAGATCGACCAGCAGTTCATTGAAGTGGGCGGCAAGGAAGAACTCGCGCTTTAATCGGCGGCAATCAGAAGGCGGAGCGATCCGCCTTCTTTCTTGCGTCCTCGATCAGCGGCAAAGCTTCCGCATAGCTGACGCAGGCGACATCCGGCTTGCCGCAGGTCTCCGTCAGAAAGCGATCGAGCGCCCGCCAATAGGCGCCGCCGTTCATCTCGACGAAATGAAAGCCGAGCTGAAGCGGGATGCGCTCGCCCTGATATTCCTTGCGGAAGGCTTCGCGGTATGCGGCAAGCGTGCGTTCCTCGAAGCGGGTGCTGCCCCTTTTGTTTTCGACGCCCATCGAGTGGCGGACGAAGAGATTGTAGTCCATGCCGATCACCGGCCGGCGCGAGGGGCCTTCGGGAATGAGCGGCAGGCCGAAGCGCGGCAGCCCTTCCTTCGCCGAAGGCCAGCCGGGTCCCTTGGTGACAAGGCTGGCGTCATAGGTGAAATCGACTGCCTTGAGTGCGGGCAGCAAGCCGTCGCTCAGAGACAGGTAAGGGGCGCGGAAACCCTTGATGCCGGTCCGGGCGAAATCCGCCCAGCCCTCAGGTTCGGCCGCCGGCTTGTCCGCCTTCTTCCACACGTTGAGGAGTGCGGTGCGGAAGGCCGCAAATTCGCTTTGCCAATCGGCCTTGCTCCACCCCTTGCCGTCGAAATGGCCGCAGGCATGGCTGCCGATGTCGTGTCCTTCGAGATGCGCCCGCCAGATATGGCCGGCGCGAAACGCAATCTCCTCACGGCTTTGCGCGAACCCGACATTCGAGCGGCCTGCCTTCTGGCCCGGCGCCTTGTAGATCTGCTTCCCGTCAGCCTTGGTCATCAGGAAGGTGCAGGAGAGAAAATAGGTGAAGTGCGCGCCGGTGCGCTTTGCCATGGCGAGGCTCTTTTCCCACAGCGCGTTGTCGTGCGCGCCGTCAAAGGAGACGATGACAAGCTGCTTGTCGTTTTGGGTTGCCGGCGGTGCGGCATGCGCGAGAGCGGGAAAAAGACAGAATGAGAGCGCGAAAATTTTTTGGAGCATTCGGAGGCTTCTTGGGAGGCTTCTGGGGAGAATCGGCAACTGCGACGATTTGCTTGCGCCGTCCCTTCTTCAACAATGCGGCAATCCTTTGATCTGACTGGAAATTCACGGTTGATAACGTTATGCGATGGTAAACGAAGGAATAAAAAGGGATGCGGAAACCTATTGAAGCGGACTTTCCGCTCGCATCCCGCTCTAATTTCTGGAATCGATCGCGTTCACGATTTTGGGTTGAACCCGAAGTCGTCGTGATCCAGCGGAGTGAGACATGGCGCTTCTGGTTTTGGGTATCGTGATCTTTCTGGGCATCCACCTTGTTCGCAGTTTCGCGCCGGGCGTTCGCGCGGCGGTGATCAAGCGAGGCGGCACCGGAACCTGGCACGCCATTCACGGCATAGCGGCAATCGTCGGCCTCGCGCTGATCGCGATCGGCTTCGATCAGGCGCGGTCCACGACCGGCGTGCTCTATACGCCGCCGGTGTTACTGGCGCATATTGCCGTGGCGCTGATGCTAATCGCCTCCATCTGTTTTGTGGCAGCCTTCCTGCCGGCCGGCAGGATACGGGTGGCGACCAAGCATCCGGCGATCCTGGCGATCAAGATCTGGGCGCTCGCCCATCTGCTTGCGAATGGCGAGACGTCCTCCGTCCTGCTATTCGGCGCCTTCCTCGCATGGGGCGTCATCCTCCGCATTTCGATGAAAAAGCGTTGGCGCGCCGGCGAAATCACCTATCCGGCCTTTGTTTCCTATAACTATGATGTGGCGGCAGTGCTGATCGGCGCGGCGCTCTATGGGGTGATCGTCTGGAGGCTGCACGAGCTGGTGATCGGCGTCGCCCCGATCGTTCTCGCGTAAATAGCGCTTTCCCCCTTACAAGCGGCGCAAAATCGGGTAGAAGGCGCAAAATTCCTAGAGCGGGATAAGGAAACGCTTCCGCGGTTTTCCGCCCGTATCTCGCTCTAGATTAAATCCAGCATAAGGCCGGGAAGCCGGGACGGGACATGGCGAACCAAGACGACAGCTTTATCCGCGAGGTGAATGAAGAACTCCGCTCGGATCAGATGCGAGCTATCTGGATGCGGTTCGGCGGCCTTATCGTCGCGCTGGCAGCACTGATCGTTCTCGGTACCGTCGGCAAGGTCGGTTACGATTATTGGCAGGAATCCTCCTCTTCGCAGTCGGGTGATGCCTTCCTCGCGGCGCTTGATCTCGCAAAGGGAAACAAGTCGGACGAGGCTCTTGCGGCGCTGACGAAGCTGGAGCAGGAAGGCTACGGCTCCTATCCGGTCCTCGCACGTTTGCGTGCGGCGACCTTGCAGGCGCAGAAGGGTGAAACCGACGCGGCGATCGCGGCATTTTCCGAGGTCGGCAAGGACAGCCGCATACCAGTTGCCCTTCGCGATGTGGCGCGGCTGCGGGCGGCCTATCTGCTTGTCGATGCCGGGAGCTATGAGCAGGTCTCCTCGGAGGTCGAGCAACTGGCCGTGCCGCAGAACCCGATGCGTCATTCCGCGCGCGAGGCGCTCGGCCTTGCGGCGTACAAGGCGGGCGATTACACCAAGGCGAAGAGCTGGTTCCAGCAGATCGCCGAAGACCGCGAGAGCCCGCGCGGCGTCATGAACCGCGCGCAGATGCTGCTTGACGTGATCGCCGCGAGCGGCAAAGCCTAGATCACGATGATTTTGGGTTTAATCAGCCCAATTATGAACGGGATCGATGCTAACGAGTTAGAGCTGGATGCGGACGGAGAACCGCTTCACGCTTTTTCTTGCGCCGCTACTTGCATGATCCTTAAATCGGAACCGGTCTAAGGGATAAAACATGCAGCAAAACAAAGCGCTACAGCGACTTTTGTGCGTCTGAAAGACGCCGGCACTGTAGAGGCAGAAACGGATTTCGAGATGAGCTTTACCGTCGCCATCGTGGGGCGCCCCAATGTCGGCAAGTCCACCTTGTTCAACCGCTTGGTTGGCAAGAAGCTGGCGCTTGTCGACGACACGCCGGGCGTCACCCGCGACCGGCGTCCGGGCGACGCCAAGCTCGTCGACCTCAAGTTTCGCATCATCGACACCGCCGGTCTCGAACAGTCGGCGCCCGATAGTTTGCAGGGGCGGATGTGGGCGCAGACCGAAGCGGCGATCGACGAAGCCGATCTTTCGCTCTTCGTGATCGATGCCAAGGCCGGCTTGACGCCGGCCGATGAGACGCTCGCGGAAATGCTGCGCCGCCGTGGCAAACCGGTCATCGTCGTTGCCAACAAAGCCGAGGCGCGCGGCTCCGATAGCGGCTTTTACGACGCTTTCACGCTTGGTCTCGGCGAACCGTGTCCGATCTCGGCCGAACATGGCCAGGGTATGCTCGACCTGCGCGACGCGATCGTCGCCGCGCTCGGCGAGGAAAGAGCATTTCCGCCTAGGGACGACGTCGCCGAGACCGATGTCGATATCCGTCCGACCGGTGACGAGGACGACGAATCCGAGCCCGTCTATGACGAGACCAAACCGCTGCGGGTTGCGATCGTCGGACGGCCAAACTCCGGCAAGTCGACCCTCATCAACCGCTTTCTCGGCGAAGACCGGCTTCTAACCGGACCGGAGGCGGGCATCACCCGCGATTCCATCTCGGTCGAGTGGCAGTGGCGTGGCCGAACGATCAAGATGTTCGACACGGCGGGCATGCGCCGCAAGGCCAAGGTTCAGGAGAAGCTCGAAAAACTTTCGGTCGCCGATGCGCTGAGAGCCATCCGCTTCGCCGAAACCGTCGTTATCGTCTTCGATGCCACGATTCCTTTCGAGAAGCAGGACCTGCAGATCGTCGATCTGGTGCTGCGCGAAGGCCGCGCCGCCGTGCTCGCCTTCAACAAGTGGGATCTTGTCGAGGATTGGCAGACGGTGCTCGCTGACCTCCGCGAAAAGACAGAACGCCTTTTGCCGCAGGCCCGGGGCATCCGTGCCGTCCCGATTTCAGGCCATACGGGCTACGGCCTCGACCGCTTGATGCAGGCGATCATCGAGACGGACAAGGTCTGGAACCGCCGCATTTCGACGGCTCGCCTCAACCGCTGGCTGGAAGCGCAGCAAGTGCAGCATCCGCCGCCGGCAGTCTCCGGCCGCCGCCTAAAGCTCAAATACATGACCCAGGTGAAGGCGCGCCCGCCGGGGTTCATGATTTCCTGCACGCGTCCCGAGGCGTTGCCGGAGTCCTACACCCGATACCTGATCAACGGCCTGCGCAACGATTTCGACCTGCCCGGCGTGCCGATCCGCATCCATTTCCGCGCGTCGGAAAATCCCTACGAATCCAAGGCGCGCAAGAGGCGCTGATATCCTGCTCCGGGCGATTGCTGAGTAAATTCGCTCTAGATCACGATGATTTTAGGTCGGATCGACCTAAAATCATGAACGTGATCGATTCTGATAAGTTAGCGCAGGATGCGGGCGGAAAACCGCGCACACTTTTCCTCATCGAGCGCCAGTGCCGAGACGATCGGCCGCCGGTTGAATTCTAGTCAGAATCACCGTGGTCCAAGCGGGTGTGTTTTGGGGGCGAGCGGAGAAAGCGCGCAACCTGCCGGCCACCTTCTACCCGCAAGCGGGCGGACACTGCACGTCGGCCTTAAAGGATGTGGTCTGGCACCAGCTTGTCGCGCCGGATCAATGCGCCGTGATGGCCGATCACGGCCGCGGCCACACGCACAGCAAAGGCCGCTGCCTCGGCCGGACTGTCGCCTGCCGCAAGGCGGGCAAGAAACGCTCCGTTGAAGCTGTCGCCGGCGCTGGTGGTGTCGACGACCGCCGCCGCCACGGCGGGAACATGGACGCGTTCTTCGCCGGTAAAGTGAAGCGTGACGCCCCGGGCGCCGTCCTTGACTGCAACGTCTTCGACACCGAGTGCCCGATAGCGGTCGATCGTTGCTTCGACCGACTCGTCGCCAAAATGCGCTGCCTCGTCGTCGAAGCTCGGCATGACCAGGTTGGCCGCCCGCGCGCCCGCCTCCAGGGTCGCGCGCATCCGGGCCGGCTCGCCCCAAAGTCGCGGGCGAATGTTCGGATCGAAGACGACCCGCTTGCCGCTCGCTCTTGCCCGCCGCAGTTCCGTGAGCAGCGTCTCGACGGTGTTAGCCGCGAGAATCGCGAGTGTGATTCCGGAAAAGAAGACGACGTCGGACGCTTCGATCGCCGCCCGCAGCCGCTCGGGATCCTCCGCGAGCAGCTTCGCGGCCGAGGCCGAGCGCCAATAGGAGAAGCTGCGTTCGCCTTCCTTCAGATGGATCATGTAGAGGCCCGGCATCAAGCCCTCGATCCTGCGGATGTGGCCCGTTCCAATGCCGGTATTTTCGATAAACGCCAGCATCTCGCTCGATACGATATCGGTGCCGACGGCGGTGAAATAATCAACACTCCAATCGGTCGGCAAGAAGAGGCGAGCGTAATAGGCGGTGTTGAAAGTATCGCCCGCATAGCCCTTGCGCAGCATGTCTCCTTCCGCCTGCATCAGTTCGACCATGCACTCACCGATCGACAGCATGCTGCCAGCCATTCGCTTCTCCTCTCCGAATTGCCCTTCCCAGAATGCGTTAGCGATCTGTTGGCCCCGCAGCAAGCGAATGTTGCGGGGCTGAGTTTACTCGGCGATTTCCCGAAGATACATCTGCTACGGAACGGCCGAAACGACGAGGACTTGCGGGATGGAGACTGTATCGAGATCGGGTGAAGACTGGTGGCGCGGCGCGGTGATCTACCAGGTCTATCCGCGGTCCTTCCAGGATACCGACGGCGATGGTATCGGCGATCTTCGCGGTGTGACCCGGCGGCTGCCGCACATTGCTTCGCTCGGCGTCGATGCCGTCTGGCTGTCTCCGTTCTTCAGGTCTCCGCAGGCGGACATGGGATACGATGTCTCCGACTATTGCGACGTCGATCCGATGTTCGGCACGCTCGCTGATTTCGACGCGATGCTGGAGGAGGCACATCGGCTGGGCCTGAAAGTCGTCATCGATCAGGTGATCTCACATACATCGGACCGGCATCCCTGGTTCATCGAGAGCCGCTCGAACAGAACCAATCGGAAGGCCGACTGGTATGTTTGGGCTGATCCGAAGCCGGATGGCACGGCGCCGAACAACTGGCTGTCAGTCTTTGGGGGCCCTGCCTGGGAATGGGACGGCGTGCGCAAGCAATACTACTTGCACAATTTCCTGAGCTCGCAGCCCGATCTCAACTTCCATAATCCGGAGGTGCAGGAGGCGGTGCTGTCGACCGTCCGGTTCTGGCTCGATCGCGGCGTCGATGGTTTCCGGCTCGACACCGTGAACTTCTACTTCCACGACCTGCATTTGCGGGATAACCCGCCGCTTGTTCCCGATCCGGATGCGACGACCAGAGATTCGCCGGACGTCAATCCTTACGGGATGCAGGATCATCTCCACGATAAGAGCCAGCCGGAGAACATCGGCTTCCTCCGCCGGGTGAGGGCGCTGCTCGATGAGTATGACGGCCGCGCCACCGTTGGCGAGGTCGGCGACGGGGCGCGCTCCTTGCGGATCGTTGCCGACTATACCAGCGGCGGTGACAAGCTGCACATGTGCTATACCTTCGACCTTCTCGGGCCGGAATTCACCGCACGCCATATCCGCCGCTGCGTCGAGCGTTTCCAGTCGGCCGTCGTCGACGGATGGGTCTGCTGGGCGTTCTCCAACCATGATGTCATGCGTCACGTGAGCCGCTTCGCGCAGCACGAGGTGGAGGAGGAGAAGGTGGCGAAGCTTGCCATTTCCCTGCTTGCAGTCCTGCGCGGTTCAATCTGCCTTTACCAAGGCGAGGAGCTGGGCTTGCCGGAAGCTGAGCTGGCCTTCGACGAGCTGCGCGATCCCTACGGCATCCGTTTCTGGCCCGCATTCAAGGGCCGCGACGGCTGCCGGACGCCGATGGTCTGGGAAAGGGATCTGGTGAATGCGGGGTTTTCCACCAGCATTCCCTGGCTGCCGGTGCGCGAAGCGCAGCGGCTATTGGCGGTCGACGCGCAAACGGGCATTGCCGGCTCCGTGCTTGAGCATTATCGCCAGACGCTGGAGTTCCGCAGAGCCCATCAATCGCTTATCGATGGGGATATGACGTTCATCGGTTCAAACCAGGATGTCCTCACCTTCATAAGGGAGGGGAACGGCGAGCGGCTGCTCTTCGTCTTCAATCTGACGCGGGAACCGCAGACAGTCCAGCTTGCGATCGACACCGCCGTTGCCGAAGTCCAGCCGATGCCCGGCTTTGCACCGGCCTTCGCCGACAACGCAATAGCGCTCGCCGGCCTGGACGTTTTCTGCGGAAGGCTGCGATGAGCGGGGGAGCGGCGCGGGCCCCAAACGCGATGTGACGCTGGCGATATCGCGGCCGCCAAGCGGGGCAGCGCCTTTGCATCACGTCAAGCCGCCACCTGATCGAGCATGCTTTGGCAGCCTGTGGACGGATCCTCGGGTCAGGGCCGAGGATGACGGTGGGGACGGTGCTGGGCGCCTTTGTCTAAGCTTGAGCAATCATGCGGAGAGAAGGGAATACCGAAGCGCGAGCGTATTCCTCATCCCTCCATCGCTCAGCCGATCAGCGTGAACCTGTCCACGTCGACGAGGCCGCGGTCCGAGATCTTCAAGTGCGGGATCACCGGCAGCGGCAGGAAGGCCAGCTGCAGGAAAGGCTCTTCCAGGGTGGCGCCGAGCGCGAAGGCGGCTTGGCGCAAATGGTGCAGTATGTCGCTCACGCGCTCATAGGGTTCCAGACTCATCAGGCCGGCAATGGGGAGAGCAATCTCGCCTGTCACCCGGCCGCCATCCACGACGACGAAGCCGCCTTTGATCTCGCCAAGCCTATTGGCGGCGAGCGCCATGTCGTCCTCGTTGACGCCCACGACGCAGATATTATGGCTGTCATGCCCGACGGTGGAGGCGATTGCGCCCCTCTTCAGGCCGAAGCCTTGGACGAAGCCGTTGGCATGATTTCCGTTGATGCCGTGGCGCTCGATGACGGCGACCTTAATGATGTCGCGGTCGAGATCGACGCCGGTCTGGTTACCCTCGGCCGGCAGGTGATAGCGACGATGTTCGGTGATGATCTTCCCGGGCAGCACGCCGATCACCGAGGTGTCGCCCTCGGCATGGGGAATGCCGAAGTCCGCGGCCTTGATCTCACCCGCCTTGACACTGTCGAGCCCAACGGCCTCCACCGGCTTGCGCCCGGCGAAGAGCGCATCCGTCACCCGCCGCCCGGCCGAAAAGACGATTTGCGCCTTGCAGTTTTTCAGGCTGTCAACGACGACGAGATCGGCGCGCCAGCCGGGCGCGACCAGGCCGCGGTCCTTAAGGCCGAAGGCGCGCGCGGCCGAAATCGAGGCGGCACGGTAGATGGCGAGAGGTTCGACGCCGGCGGCGATCGCCGTTCGGATCATGTGATCGAGATGTCCCTGTTCGGCAATGTCGAGAGGGTTTCGGTCATCCGTGCAGAGCGCCAGATAGGGAGACAGCCGCTCGGTGATGATTGGCATCAGGGCATGCAGGTCCTTGGAGACGGAGCCTTCGCGCACGAGGATGTGCATGCCTTTGCGGATCTTTTCGAGCGCTTCATCGGCACTGGTGCACTCGTGTTCCGTGCGAATGCCTGCCGAGAGATAGCCGTTGAGTTCCTTCCCCCGAAGCAGCGGCGCATGGCCGTCGATATGACCGCCCTGGAAGGCATCGAGTTTTGCTAGGCAGACCGGATCCTTATGCACGACGCCGGGGAAATTCATGAATTCCGCAAGCCCGATCACTTTCGGATGGTTGCGGAAGGGTACGAGCCGCTCGATCGGCAGGTCGGCGCCGGCCGTTTCGAGGTGCGTCGCCGGCACGCAGGACGAAAGCTGGACGCGGATGTCCATAATCGTTTCCATCGCCGAATCGAGGAAGAACTGGATGCCTTCGGTGCCGAGCACGTTGGCGATCTCGTGCGGATCGCAGATCACCGTGGTGATGCCGAGTGGGAGAACGCAACGGTCGAATTCATGCGGCGTGACGAGCGAGGATTCGATGTGCAGATGGGTGTCGATAAAGCCGGGAACGACGATGCGGCCGGTAATGTCGATTTCCTCGCGTCCCTGATAATCGCCGCAGGTGCCGACGATCCGGTCACCGCAGATCGCAATATCGGACGCGACGAGCTCTCCCGTGACGAGATCGAAGAACCGCCCTCCCTTGAGCACGATGTCTGCCGGCTTGCGGCCAACGCCCTGATCGATAAAACGTTCCAGCGCCTCGGACATGCGTGCACTCCGCCTTTTCATTTTGATTCACAACAGTAACCCTCTGCCCGCGTGCGGGGAATGGGTCCTACAGCGCCGTGCGCTTTTCAGACGCACAAGGACGCTGTAGCACTTTGAATCGCTGCATGGTTTCATCCTTGAATCGGTTCCGACTTCACGAAACATGCAGTAGGTCGCGAGAACGAGCCTCAGATGTTGTTGTTCAGCACGTCGCGCAGCTTGTCGAACAGTTCGTCGATCTGTCCTTTTTCGATGATCAGCGGCGGCGACAGCGCAATGATATCGCCGGTCGTGCGGATCAGCAGACCCTTTTCATAGGCTTTGAGGAAGGCGGAGAAGGCGCGTTTCGTCGGTTCGCCGGCAATCGGCTCGAGCTCGATCGCGCCGATCAGTCCGATGTTGCGGATGTCGATGACATGCGGGCAATCCTTCAGCGAATGCAGAGCTTCCTCCCAGTAGGGGGCAAGCTCGGCCGCCCGCGTCAGCAAACCTTCTTCCTTGTATGTGTCGAGGGTGCCGAGCGCCGCTGCCGATGCGATCGGGTTGCCGGAATAGGTGTAGCCGTGGAAGAACTCGATCAGATGTTCCGGACCGGTCATGAAGGCATCGTGAATCTCCGACGTCACGAACACTGCGCCCATCGGGATCACGCCATTGGTGAGACCCTTGGCGGTGGTGATGATATCGGGCTTCACGTCGAAATATTGCGCGGCAAAGGGTGTGCCGAGACGACCGAAGCCGGTGATGACTTCGTCGAAGATCAGCAGGATCCCGTGCTTCGTGCAGATTTCGCGCAGCTTCTGGAGATAGCCCTTCGGCGGGATCAGGACACCGGTGGAACCGGCGACCGGCTCGACGATGACGGCGGCAATGGTGGACGCGTCGTGAAGCGTGACGATGCGCTCCAGCTCGCTGGCGAGGTCGGCGCCATGCTCCGGTTCGCCATGGGTGAACGCGTTCTTGCCGGGCAGGTGCGTGTGCGGCAGATGATCGACGCCGGTCAGAAGCGTGCCGAACATCTTGCGGTTGGAGACGATGCCGCCGACGGAGATGCCGCCGAAGTTGACGCCATGGTAGCCGCGTTCGCGACCGATCAGCCGGAAGCGCGAGCCGTTGCCCTTGGCGCGGTGATAGGCGAGCGCCACCTTCAAAGCGGTATCGACCGACTCGGAGCCCGAGTTGGTATAGAGAACATGGTTCAAGCCTTCGGGTGCGATATCCACGAGCCGGTTGGCCAGCTCGAAGGCCTTCGGATGGCCGAGCTGGAATGCCGGCGCATAGTCTAGCTCGCCCGCCTGTTCGCGGATCGCTTCGGTAATTTTGGGCCGACAATGACCGGCATTGACGCACCAGAGCCCGGCAGTTCCGTCAAGCACCGTCCGCCCGTCATGGGTCGTGTAATACATGTCCTTGGCGCCGACGAAGAGGCGCGGTTCTTTCTTGAATTGCCGGTTGGCCGTGAACGGCATCCAGAAGGCACGCAGATCGTTCGGCGTTGTGTTAAGGCGGTTCGACATGTCTGTTCTCCTCGGCGACTGCTGGCGGGTTGACTGCTGGCCAAGCCGGATTCTTTACCCGTTGGTCAAACTATCAGCGCGCCCATGAGCGTCAAGCCCACGGATCCGGCGCCTTGCGCCGGAAGCTTTTTTGAGAACAGCACTCGGCGTCGTCGCTCGTGCCGCTGAAAAAACATAAGCCCCGCACGATTGCTCGTCGGGGCTTTAGGGGCTTGTCCAGCTCGGCGGACGTATTGGGAGACTACGCCGATTTGCGGACGAGGGGCTTTTCTTCCACGGCCTTGGTGTCTTCGCCGTAGATTTCAGCGAGCGCGCCCAAAATCCTCATGACTGCGTTAGAAGAACTCGAATAATAGATCGTCTGTGCGTCACGACGGGTGCTAACCAGATTCTGGGCACGCAGTTTCGAAAGGTGCTGGGAAAGAGCCGACTGGCTGAGGCCGACCTTGTTGGCCAATGCGCCGACCGCCATTTCCTCCTTGATCAGAGAATCGAGGATGAGCAGGCGTTTTGGATTGGCCATGGCCGAGAGGAAACCGGCTGCTATCTCGGCTTCCTCGTGTTTTTCAGTCGAAAGAGGCTGCATTGCGTGCTCCATGCGAAAATTACATCACACGTAGTTATGTTTGACGAAGCACGATAATTAGCCGTGATGCATAAAAGGGCAACCACCCACTGCAAGAAATGGGGGTAGCTAAGTGGCGATTAACGGTAAAGTTTTTTCAGAAGCGGCCGCAATTCGGCTGTATCCCGGATGGGCGCATCGAATTCGAGCCGTTTCAGCCGCTCGCCATCGGAAAGATCGAGACCTGCCGCGTCGATTCCGACGACCTTCCAATCGCCATCCGATGCACGGCAGTGGACTGTCGCGTAGTGCTTCACCGCGTCGGCGTGATCGATGTTCATGTGCTCGATCGCGCTGCTTTCCATCTCGGCGAGCGCGGTCACGGCGGGCGAGCTTATGATCAGGTCCTCCGCCGTCAGTGCATAGGCGCGCCCGAAGCCGCCGTTGAGGCTTGCGCGCAGCGGATTGAGGCGGAAGAAGCCGAAATCCGGGAAGTCGACGTAAAGCTTGGACCTGGGATGGCGGCGAAGGAATCGCTCGCGAATGCGGGCATGGGCCGCGGATTCGCGCGAAACCTCTTCGGCGTCGCATTGGACGGTCAGGCGGGGGTGGGCGAGAGGGTCGCCCTTGCCCGGGTCGCCGGTCAGGAGAGACGCGCGCCGATCGGCAAGCAGCGCCTTGGTGTGAGTCGACAGTTGAGAGACAAGGATGACCGGTGCGCCATCGACATCGATGCCGGTCAGCACGCGGCTGACGAAAGGGAATCCGCCGCTTTCGGGCTCGATCGCCGCAAGCGCGCCGCTTCGTGCCGAACGAAGCAAGACACGGGCGAGTTTGCGGGCCTCGTCATCAGTTTCGCGCAGTACGCTGGGTTTGTCGCTCATGATTCGCTTCCTTCTGCCAACGACCGCTTCCCCGATAATAAAAAACCCGGAGCGGCCGCTCCGGGTTTTATTGGCCCCTTGGCGGATCGCGTCAACTTTTGTTGCGATGACGCGTGAGCCCTTCGACAATGTTTTGCGCGTCGATCGTGCCGACGACCGAGCCGTTGTCGACCACACCGATGCTGCCCGGCTGGCGGGACATGGCATCGAGAATGTCGACAAGCGGCGTCGTCGGCTTGGCAGTTGCCGTCACGCCGGCGATCGTCGCTGCGCGTTCGACGCCGGTGTGCATGACGTCTTTCGCCATCAGCATGGTGATCGGGTTCATATGCTGGACGAAATCGGCAACGTACTGGTTTGCCGGGTTCTTCACGATCTCCTGAGGTGTGCCGCACTGGATGATCCGTCCGCCTTCCATGATGGCGATGCGATTGCCGATGCGGAAAGCCTCGTCGAGATCGTGGCTGACGAAGATGATCGTCTTCTTCAGCCGCCGCTGGAATTCGAGCAATTCGTCCTGCAACCGCGTGCGGATCAATGGATCGAGCGCCGAAAACGGCTCGTCCATCAGGAGGATCGGGGCGCCGGTGGCGAAGGCTCGGGCGAGGCCGACGCGCTGTTGCATGCCGCCCGAAAGCTCGTTCACCTTGCGGTCGGCCCATTTCGTCAGGTTGACGAGCTCAAGCTGTTCGCCGACGCGTTTCTTTCGTTCCGCATCGGGAACGCCGGCCAGTTCGAGACCGAAGCCGACATTGTCGGCGACGGTCCGCCAAGGCAGCAGCGCGAATTGCTGAAACACCATGGAAACCGTATGCATGCGGAAGTCGCGAAGCGACTTGGCGTTGCAACGGTACGGGTTCAACGAGCCGTTCGTGGTCTTGATCTCAACCTCGCCGCGCACGACCGGCGCAAGTCCGTTGACGGCGCGCAGCAGCGTTGACTTGCCGGAGCCGGAGAGGCCCATCAGGACGAGGATTTCGCCTTCATTGATCGTCAGCGAAGCGCCGGCGACACCGAGTACGAGACCTGTGGCGGCACCGATCTCATCGCGGGTTTTCCCCCGATCGACCATCTGCAGGGCCGTCTGAGGGTTCTTGCCGAAGATGATGTCGACGTTCTTGAAAACAACCGTGTCGGTCATGCACCATCTCCTTCATCGGACGAGCGGAACAGGCGGTCGAGGACGATGGCAAGGATGACGATACAGAGGCCGGACTCGAAGCCCTTGGCCACGTTGACTGAGTTCAACGCCCTGAGGACGGGAACGCCGAGGCCGTTGGCGCCGACGAGCGCGGCAATGACCACCATCGACAGGGACAGCATGATGGTCTGGGTAAGGCCGGCCATGATCTGCGGGGTCGCAAACGGCAGTTCCACTTTCCGCAACACCTGCCAAGGGGTGGCGCCGAAGGACTCGGCCGCTTCGACCAGCGAGGGTGGCGTGGAGATGATGCCGAGGCGGGTCAAGCGGATCGGTGCGGGAATGGCGAAGATCACCGTGGCGATCAGGCCCGGAACCATGCCGAGGCCGAAGAGGATCAGCGCCGGAATGAGATAAACGAAAGTCGGAATCGTCTGCATTAGGTCGAGGATCGGGCGCATGATGGCATAGATCCAGGCGCGTCGCGCTGCGGCGATGCCGAGCGGAACGCCAACGGCCATGCTCACAAAGCTAGCCGCAAGGACCAGCGCCAACGTCTCCGTCGTTTCCTTCCAGTAGCCCTGGTTGACGATCAGCAGCAGACCGAGACCGGTGAAGAGCGTGATGCCGACCGACCGGCGGAACCACCAGGCAAGTGCGGTCACGGCGGCGATGACGATGAGCGGGTGAGGCGTCTGGAGCACAAAGAGCAGCACGGAGATGATTGCCGACAGCAAATTTGCGAGCTGATCGAAGAACAGTTCGAAATTCGTTGTCAGCCAATCCACGAACGCCTTGGCCCAGCCCCCGATGGGAATGCGGTTTTCAGTCAGAAATTCCACGAAGGTGAATCCGTCTTGTCAGGTCAAAAACAGGATCGCGCGAAGCGGTGAAAAAAGGCGGGGTGTTCCCCGCCTTACGATCAAAGACCAAGCGCGGTCTTGACGGCTGCCAGTCCATCGCCGCCATCCTTAGTGGTGACGCCGGCGAGCCAGGGCTCGAGCGCGGCCGGATTGGCCTTCAGCCAAGTCGCGGCGGCCTTCTCCGGCTCTTCGCCGTCGTTCAGGATCTTGCCCATGATCTCGTTCTCCATCTGCAGGGAGAATTTTAGATTCTTGAGCAGGGCGCCGACGTTGGGGCATTCGCTGGTGTAGCCGGCACGCACGTTCGTGTGCACGGTTGCGCCGCCGAAATTCGGTCCGAAGATATCGTCGCCACCGGAAAGATAGGTGAGCTTGAAGTTGGCGTTCATCGGATGAGGTTCCCAGCCGAGGAAGACGATCGGCTCACCATCCTTCTCCGCCCGGGCGACCTGCGCCAGCATGCCCTGCTCGGAGGATTCCACCACCTCGAAATCCTTGAGGCCGAATGTGTCCTTCTCGACCATGTCGATGATCAGGCGATTGCCGTCGTTGCCGGGCTCGATCCCATAGATCTTGCCGTCAAGCTCGTCCTTGTGAGCGGCGATATCTTTGAAATCCTTGATGCCGAGCTCGGCGCCCTTGGCGTTGGTCGCGAGCGTGTACTTCGCGCCTTCGAGGTTCTCGCGCACGGTTTCGACCGACTTGTCTTCACGATAGGGCGCGATGTCGGCCTCCATCGTCGGCATCCAGTTACCGAGGAAAACGTCGATATCTTTGTTTTTCAATGACGTATAAGTCACCGGGACCGATAGCACCTTCACGTCCGTCTCGTAGCCGAGCCCTTTCAGGATTGTGGTTGCGGTAGCCGTGGTTGCGGTAATGTCGGTCCAGCCCACGTCGGAGAAGCGGACGGTGCCACAGCTTTCCGGTTCGGCAGCGACAGCGGTTCCGGCAGTCAGGGCTGCCATGCAAACGGCACCTGCCATCATGAATTTGAGAGAGAGCATCCTTATCATCGTTGTCGTTCCCCTGCCTATGTTATTATTTTAGCCAAACACCAATGGCGCTTGAGTTCAAGCGCTTTAGTGCCGACGGAAGTGTATTGCCTCAGTACATTAACGGGGTGCACAATGCGACGCCCCATGTCGCAATGCCCACGAAATGGCGCTTCTGCGGTCCCCCATGCCCGTGGCTCATGTGCAAAGGCGGCTGTCTAGCCGGCGTCGCGCGAAAAGCTGTGGGTGGTGCGGCCATGCTCTGGTCATCGGGCGCAAGCCCCGTCATTACCCCGGGGACACGACGTCCGGAGACGGGGAACATGGCCAAACTCTACTTCAGCTATGCGACGATGAATGCGGGCAAGAGCACGCTGCTCCTGCAGGCCGCCTACAACTACCAGGAGCGCGGCTTGCGCGTCGTGATGCTGATCGCCGCTTTCGACGATCGCGCCGGTACCGGCCGGATCGCCTCGCGCATTGGGCTCGAATCGGAGGCGATCCCGTTTAACCGCGAAGACGATCTTTACGCTCTTATCCACCGCCTGAACGGTGACGGCTCCGGCGAGATCGCCTGCGTCTTCGTGGACGAGGCGCAATTCCTGGCGGAGGGCCAGGTCTGGCAGCTTGCGCGTGTCGCCGATCGTCTCGGCATACCCGTGATGGCTTATGGCCTCAGGACGGATTTTCAGGGCAAGCTCTTTCCCGGCTCCATGGCTCTGCTTGCGATTGCCGACGAATTGCGCGAAGTCAGAACGATCTGCCATTGCGGTCGCAAGGCGACGATGGTGGTGCGCCTCGACGGAGCCGGCAAGATCGTGCGCGAGGGCGCGCAGGTGGATGTCGGCGGCAACGAGAAATATGTTTCCTATTGCCGCCGCCATTGGGAAGACCGAATGCGCGAAGGCTAAGGGCCGAGCCTTTGCGAAACGGCAATGAAGATGAGGCTGCCCGCAAAGGGTTCGATTCATGCGAAGAAACCGGTCGATCTCGCCGATGTGATTGCCTATCTCAGGGATCTTCGAATGGTCCAATAGCCGGCGCCTCATCACTCGTTGGCAGCAGAACGCCCTGCGCGAAAAAGCATGGGCGCGACACTTGTCCTGACCGGCTAAACGTCCTTTATATAACTGCAATCGAGGGCTGAATAATTCGGCGCGCCGAGAGATCGGCCTATGTGGATCGAGGGGAGAACGAAATGGCGACTCTTCAGAACTTTGACGCCGAGATCGAGAAGACGAAGAGTGTTGTCGAGCAGATGCGCAGCAAGCTCGAACAATCCGGTGTGGTCCTCGAACAGTTCGCCAAGGCGGACACGAAGCTCGGCGACGTCGATTTCGACATTGAGAACGCCCGCATTCAGGACGTGATCAAGCAGCAGAAGGTGATGGAGGCCAACATCGCCGATCTGATCATCGGACTGGAAGACGCGACCAACGTCTTCGGTGCCGAATTCGAGAGCATGAAGAGCTATACGGGCTACGAGAAGCTCATCGGCATCTTCTCCAAGCAGAAGATGCAACGCATGCGCACCGACCGCGTGCGCAACATGTCGCTTGCCGGAAATCTTCAGGAGCTTCTCTCCAAGTCCGATATGATTGTCGGCATCCTCAAGGAGCAAAGGGCGATCCTCGATCAGCGCTACAAGACTTCCGAGCAGAGCCTCATCCAGGTGATCGAACGCCGCAAGGGCACAATGGCTGCACTTGAAGAGACGCAGAAGCGTATCGAGGAACTGAACCCGCTGCTGCTCGACATCGAGAACAGGATCGCGGCATCGACCGACCAGAAGACCCGCACCGAACTTGAAGGTGAGCGCTCGCAACTCGCGACCGAGTACAACGAGAAGCAGGCAAAGGAGCAGGAGCTTCTTGCCGAGAGCCAGACGCTGGAACGCTATACTGCGATGTTCCAGACCTTCGTCGATTCGCTCAATAACCAGATCGCTGCGCAGAACACGCTGATCAATAAACTGACGATCGATACCGAACAGCGCATCGTGCTCTACAAAGCACTGGAGGATTCGCTGAAGACGGCGGCGCAGCAGGATGTCGCCCATAAGATCAACACGCTCGGCAGCCAGGTCGACACGGCCGCCGAAGAGACCATGGCCGGGATCGGCGCGGCCGCACAGCGCCATATCGGCGACCTGCTCGAAATGCATGAGAAGAACATGCTGGCGACGCAGGAGATTCAGCGGCGCAAGAAACTGGCCGACGACGCCTTCGCCCGTCGCTTCCAGGCGGTGATGGACAAGCATAATGCCGCAAACTACGTGAAGCAGTGATCGGCAAGGCGGCAATGACCAGATCTTCGAGCGCCTTTCGGCACCTGCCGGAGGGATTTGCATGAACACCGCCGTCTCCGTTGCCGTAAGGCAATATTTCACCTCCATCCGCGCCGCCTTGGCTGGGCTCGAGCTCTTTCTCGGCGACCGCAATTCGCCGCTTTATCGGAACACGGTCGTAGGCGAGGTTATCGTTCCCTATCTCGCGCGGCTGAAAGCCTCGATCGCCTGCTGGGAAAACCGCATCGGGTTCGTCGAGCACTTCCGGATCTCGCGCGCCGAAAGCGGATTTCCGGTCTTCCAGAACGTGCTGGAGCTCGAAAACGACCGCCAAAGTGCGGAGAAGCGTCTGGCGAGCATTCCCGCCGCCGATGCGCTGCGGGAGGAGATGGCCGACTTCATCTTGCGGCAGAAGGCCTTTCCGGAGGCGCTGCAGGCCCGCATGGCGGAGAGGCTTTATCTCGAGCAGATCGGCAAGGGCGATATCTTCTCGCCTTTCATCCTGCCGGAGACGATCCGAGTTGCGGTCAATCCGAAGACGATGCGGCCTTACTACGTCGTCTCCTGGGGTGCCTTCGATGGAACCCAGACGCTCCCGATGGTCTACATGGCAACGATCGAGGATTCCTCCGAAAAGATCGTCGAAATGCTGGTTACCGCCGACGGCAAGCTCAATCCGGACGTCGAGATCCCGCTGCCGGTCGGCGGACTTCTCAATCCCGAGCTCGCAAGTCGCTTCGACGATTTCGCCTCGAAAAACTGCGCCTATTCGCTGACGCCGGTAACCATTGCCACCAATCTGGACAAGGATTTTCCGGAACTGCACCCGAAACAGCTGCGGCGCATCGTGCTCGGGCCTTTCTATTCGGCAGGGATCACCGAGAACAATGCGCGGATCAACGACATCCTCTCGAAGGTACGCAAGACGGAGAATGCCTGGCTCTTGACCTGGACGGTGCAGGAGGTCTTTTCCAAGGCTGAACGCCCGGCAAGCCGCGGCTTCTGGTCCTCGACGCCGGCGCAGGAGGAATTCCACATCGATACCGATAATCTCGAGGCCGCGCGCATGGGCGTAAGCGCCTATGAGAAACACGCACTGGTACCGCACGACGCTTACCAGGCGCTCTATGCGGCCGGGGAGGCGGCCCAGGTTTTCGGCGACTACAAAGTGCATGTCATTTCCGGCAACCAGGTGGTGAGCGAGGTTTAGCCATGACTTTGAACGCAGGCCTCACGACGTTGCACGACGAGGATATCGCCAAGCATCAGGCGACCGCGCAGAGCCTGGTTAGCAAGCTGGTCATCCTGGAACGGGACGACACTTCAGCAGGGACACCGCTTGCCGGCACCGGCCGCCGTTTTGTCTCCACCGTCTCGACCGGCGGCCAGCGTCGCACCCGCGAGATCGAGCTTGCGCGCACCATCCAGTCCGTGCGCGGCGCCGATCCGCTGCTCTCACCAGCGCAACACGCCGTGCTCTACCGCACCCGCCGCGGCATTCAGGTGGCGCTGGCCGTCTCGGATGTCTTCGCGCGGCAGACGAACCTCGAACAGCTGCAGGCGCGCAATTCGACCTCACCGCTTGCCGGCGAGGAGGCGGGCCAGTTCAAGGCGCTGCTTTCGGCTTTGGCCTACGTCGCCGCCTTCACGCTTGCCGCCTATCTCGGCGCGACGCTGCAGGGAGAGGGCGAGCCGGTGGACGACGCGGTGGAGCCGGATTTCCTCTTCGATACGCCGCAGGACGCGCTGAAGAGCTTGGTCGCGGCACTCGATCGCAGCATAGCCGGTGCGCCGGACGACCGTGCCTTGACCGCGCGTGCACGGGCCTTCTCCCGCGTCGCGATAGAAGGACTGATCGCCCGCAAGGCGCGCTTCACCGGATTGCAGAACTTCGAGACCGTCCACATACGGCTCGATCAGGACGATTTCACGTTGAACGGCTTCGATGTCGCGCCTGGACAGAAGCGCAAGCCGCTCACGATGACCTTCAAGAAACCCGAGGAAATCATCGGCAATCACATCGCCAAATATCAGGCGCTGAAGCTTTCCAAGATGCTGATGGCCTATGATTTCGACCGGCAGATGAATCCCTTTGTCGAGCTGGGAGGTTTTCTCTTCACGTTTATCGGCGACGGCATGCCGGGCACCGGCAAGACGATCCTGATCCAGATGCTCGCCGGCCTGCTCCACGAGTATTGCGGCGTCGCCGGCTATGCTTTCCACTACGAGAACTTCGGCGTGGACCAGATTTCCTCCTACCAGGGCAAGTCCGGCCAGAACTGCAAGGAGTTCGTCAATAACGTGATGAACCCTCGGGCGATCGGCTTCGGCACGATCGACGATGTTGATCAGGTGGCGGCGAAACGATCGGATGATCGCGCCTCGGCCGGTCAGCATGAGGTGACGGCGGTCCTGATGGAGAGTTTCGGCGGCGCCTCGACGGTGGTGCGCGGCAACTGCACCTTCGGCATGTTCTCGAACTATCCGGAGAATGTCGACGATGCGCTGCGCCAGCGCGCCGGCGCCCGGTGGCTGGTCGACGGGCCGCAGACCGAAGGCGACTATATCGATATCTTCGCGTTGCTTGTCGGCAAGAACCACGAGATCCCGCTGGGCCAGCACGACCTCTATGCCGGCCAGGAGATCAAGCGTGCCGTTTCGCAATCCTATGCAACGCACGCCCGGCCGCAGGAAGACGGTCTCATAGCCGTCTGGGAGCGTTACGTGAAGGAAAAGGGCAAGATCGCGACGCTCGCTGACGTCGGCGCCTACCTGCACATGATCAAGCAGGCGGAACCGCGCTTCACCGGCCGGGCGATCCGGAACATTACCGATGCGATCAAGATGCGGGCGATGGATGTCGAACTGCCGGACGACTGGTTCAGGGATGCCGGCTCCTTTATGCACAAGTCCTACGACGAGAAGAGTGCCATGATCGCGGACCTGCGCGGGCCGATCACGATCGAGATGGTGCTGCAGGAAATCAACCGCTATGCCGACAGCGAGTTCCGCTACACCGACAAGTCCGACGACGCGGCCGTCGCCGAGGTCATCCGCCGCGAACGCCAACGCGAAAGGGCAATCCGCGAGATCGAAACGATGAAGCGGGAGGGAAGGTGGCAGAGTTGACGGCCGTCCTGCAGCGATTTGCCCGTGACTCTGACCCTGTCCCCGCAGGCGGGGAGAGGGGACGTGATCTCCGCCTCCACACCCCGCGGAGCGTTCACTTATGAAGCGCCTCCTCGAAGCCGAACTGATCTATGGCCGGCTGCTCGACATTTCGGAGCCGCACCTCATTGCGCGCTACAACAAGGCGCTCGAGGGTTTCGGTTTGAAGCCGACGGCGCTCGAGCGGTTCAGCATCGACATGACCGGCTTCTCGCCCGAGATCGCCGGTGAACTTGGCGACCGGGACTACCTCGACCCGAACCGGGTCAACCGGCGCTTCATCATCCTGACGCCCGCGCAGGTGGAGCTACCGGTCGTTCATACGAGCTTTTCCAACACCGCGGCGCTGATGCATGAGTTCTTCAATGCCAACAGCCGCGCGATCAACGCGATCACGATCAAGGACGCCCTCTATGGCGAGATCGAGGACTCGGTTTCGGTCGTCGAAGATATAGACGATCTCCTGTCGATCAACGAAGTCCGCTTTCGGGTGCTTTCCGCCGAAGACATGCTCGGCAAGGCGACCGAACTTCGCGAGCTTGTCGACCGGCTGAAAAAGGTGCCGAACGCCTGGTCCGACGATGCGATGCTGAATCGGATGGTGGAACTCGCGAAGACAACCGGCGACATCCGGCAGAATGCGCTGGTGCCCGATCAGCTCGTCTTCCGCCACCAGGCGTTCTGGGCCAATCACTTCGGCGGCGTCTACGTCTTCCTGGATCAGAAGACGACGACGGTGATCTGCGATCCTTCGGTCCCCGGATTCCGGCGGTCGCGGCCGTGGCAGGTGAGCTATATCGCCGTCACCGATCATGCACGCATCTACGATTTCCTGGCGGCGACAAACCGGCTGCAACTGCCGCAGGCGTCGTGGGTGCAGGACTCCGGTCTTTTCCAGCATCGGGCAGACATGATCATTCGGGGGCTGATCAACGAGGCCGATCCGACCACCGAACTGATCAACGCCGATCGGATCTGGCTGCAGACGTGGATTCATCGCAACGCGGCGCTGGTCGCGCGCGACGGCACCTATCCCTTCCTTCAGGAAATGTCGCGAATGATCGCGGCGACCGGCACGATCAAGATGCAGGAGATAGCGCCGGAAAATCGTTTCCTGCTGGTCAGGGCCGGACCCGCTCATCCGGATCAATGGCTGGTCAATCGTTTGATCTCGCAACTCGTCCCGCGTGACTTCGTCTCGCGCTTCGTGTTCGACAAAGAGGGCTTTTATGACGCCTACGAACGCTACAGCGAAAAGTTCCGGGAATATGTTGTTGCGACGCTCACCGGCACATATCTCAAAGACAAGGCCGCCTTCCGCCACAAGCTCTACGGCCTCAAAGAGGAATAAAACATGTTCGATCCGATCGTTGCGTTTTTCCAGCGTGTTTTCACGGCGATCGGCCGTGGCATCGGCATGGCGGTGGCCTGGCTCCTTTGGCCCTTTGTCGCATTCGGGAACTGGTACCGAGGCAGAAGCTGGATCATCAAAGGGCCGATCGGTCTCATCCTGCTAGGCCTGATCCTGTTATACGGCTACTTCATCTGGCAGACGCAGGTCTGGACCAATTTCAATCCGGATTATGTCGACCGCTATAAGCTCGCGGAGCGCAAGGTGCCGGCCGGCTCGCCGATTGGCGGGCCCGGCGCAACCACGACGGGGCAAGCGACCGGTGCGGCGGCAGCCGCCAGCCAGGCGACCGTGGCGGACACTTCGACGACGGAAGCGCTGTCAGCGGTGCAATTGCCGGCGGGAACGGTCTGCCAGACCTCGGCGATCGTCGACGTCGCGGCCGATCTCATCGACCTCAACGTCAACCAGAACGCCTGGATATCCTCGATGCTGCTCTACAAGCTCGGTCTGTTCGGGCTTGATTGGGACGACACGCCATGGCTCGACAACAAGGCTTCGTTCCAGCGCGGCATCAATCAGGCCGTGCGCCGCACCGCGGTGGAGCTCGTCGACTCGCTCGGGCGCGTACGCGGTACGTCCGGCGTCAACAACGACCTGCAGAGCGCCCGCGGCAATATCCAGTTCGATGAGGAAACCTGGTATTTCGGCGTCAATCCCTTCGGCCCGAAGACGCCGACGCCGAGCTTCTATCGGGCGGCCATGCGCGATTTCCGGAAGTTCAACGTTTCGCTCGGCAGGTGCGAGGCGATCTTCGACGGCCGCTCCGACAACATGGTCGAGTTTCTTGACCGCGTCGCGAACGACCTCGGCAATACATCGGCGATCATCCGCGAACGCTCGGAATTCCATAATGGCGGCTGGTTCGATACGCGCGCGGATGACCGCTTCTGGTTCGCCTTCGGCCAGCTCTACGGCTATTACGGCATTCTCTCAGCGGCCGGGGCCGACTTCGAGAATGTCGTCGCGCAGCGTGGCCTGACGCCGATCTACACCGAGACGCTGAAGCAGCTTCGTGCGGCGCTCCGCATCCAGCCGCTTATCATCTCTAACGGCCGCGAAGACGGCTGGATCATGCCGACGCATCTTGCGACCATGGGCTTCTACATCCTGCGGGTGCGGTCAAACATTGTCGAAATGCGCGACATTCTCGCCCGCTGACGGGCGAAAAATAGCGAAATTGAAGGGCAGGCGCTCCGCAGTGGAGACGGAGCGAAATGCAAGCTGGGGGGAGCCGCCATGGCGGGAGCCAAGTCCGATATCGAGATCGCACGCGCTGCGAGCAAGAAGCCGATCCAGGAGATCGGCGCCAAGCTCGGCATTCCGCCGGAACACCTGCTGCCCTACGGCCACGACAAGGCGAAGGTAAGCGCCGAATTCATCGCGGCGCAGAAAGGCAAGAAGAACGGCCGCCTCATTCTGGTGACGGCCATCAACCCGACACCGGCGGGCGAGGGCAAGACGACGACCACCGTCGGCCTCGGCGACGGCCTCAATCGCATCGGCAAGAAGACGATCGTCTGCATACGCGAGGCGTCGCTCGGCCCCTGTTTCGGCAGCAAGGGCGGTGCGGCGGGCGGCGGTTACGCCCAAGTCGTGCCAATGGAGGACATAAATCTTCACTTCACCGGGGATTTCCATGCGGTCACCGCGGCGCATAACCTGCTCGCTGCGCTGATTGACAACCACATCTACTGGGGAAACGAACAGGCGATCGATATCCGCCGCATCGCCTGGCGCCGCGTCATGGACATGAACGACCGGGCGCTGCGCCAGATCGTCGGCTCATTGGGCGGTGTCGCCAATGGCTATCCGCGCGAGACGGGGTTCGATATCACCGTCGCTTCCGAGGTCATGGCGATCCTCTGCCTTGCGATGGACCTGAAAGATCTCGAAAAACGCCTCGCCAACATCATCATCGGCTATCGCCGCGACAAGAGCCCGGTCTACGCCCGCGACATCAAGGCCGATGGGGCGATGACCGTCCTCCTCAAGGATGCGATGCAGCCGAACCTGGTACAGACGCTCGAAAACAATCCCGCCTTCGTCCATGGCGGGCCCTTCGCGAATATCGCGCACGGCTGCAATTCGGTAATTGCCACCACGACGGCGCTGAAGCTGGCGGACTATGTCGTGACCGAGGCCGGATTCGGTGCGGATCTCGGCGCCGAGAAATTCTTCGACATCAAGTGCCGCAAGGCCGGCCTGAAGCCCGACGCTGCCGTCGTCGTCGCCACCGCGCGGGCGATCAAGATGAACGGCGGCGTAAAGAAGGAGGACCTCGGCAAAGAGAATATCGAGGCACTGAAGAAGGGCTGCGCGAATCTCGGCCGGCACGTGCAGAACGTCAAGAAATTCGGCGTCCCGGTGCTCGTCGCGATCAACCATTTCACCTCGGATTCGGAAGCGGAAATCCAGGCGATCAAGGATTATGTCGCGACCCTCGGTTCGGAGGCCGTTCTGTGCAAACACTGGGCGCAAGGCTCAGAGGGCATCGAAGAATTGGCACGGAAGGTGGTGGAACTCGCCAATGCGGGCCACTCGCAATTCTCGCCGCTCTATCCGGACGACATGCCGCTCTTCCACAAGATCGAGACGATCGCCAAGGATATTTATCACGCAAGCGAAGTCATCGCCGACAAACTGGTGCGGGATCAGCTTAGAACCTGGGAAGACCAGGGCTATGGCCATCTGCCGATCTGCATGGCCAAGACCCAATATTCCTTCTCCACGGACCCCAATCTGCGCGGCGCGCCGAGCGGCCACACGGTGCCTATCCGCGAGGTCCGGCTTGCCGCCGGTGCCGGCTTCATCGTCGTCGTCACTGGCGAGATCATGACGATGCCAGGCCTGCCGAAGGCGCCGTCGTCCGAGAGAATCTATCTCAATGAAGAGGGGAATATAGAGGGACTGTTCTAGAGCGGGATGAAGAAAAGTGTGCGCGGTTTTCCGCCGGCATCCCGCTCTCTCACTCATCGAATCGATCACGTTCATGACTTTGGGCCGACCCGACCCAAAGTCATCGTGATCGGGAGCGGGATGAGGAAAAGTGTGCGCGGCTTTCTGCCCGCATCCCGCTCTAACCTTTAGAATCGCGAGCTCAGTCGAGGCTGCCGATATAGTCGGGCTTGCCGATCGGCACGCCTTTGTGGCGGAGAATGTCGTAGGCAGTGGTGACGTGGAAGTAGAAATTCGGCAGCACGAACTTCAGAAGGTAATCCTCGCCGCTAAAACTGACCTTGAGCTTGGTGAAGTTGAGCGTCACTTCGCGACTTTCGCTCCCTTCAAGATCGGCGGGTTTGACCGACTCAAAGAATGCGACGGTCTTGGCGATCCGCCCGCGCAGATCGGCGAAGCTCTGTTCGTCATCCGGAAAACGCGGCGCTTCCAGCGTCGTCAGCCGCGCGATGGCATTCTTGCTGGTATCGCTTGCCCGTTGCACCTGGCCGGCAAGCGGCAGCATGTCCGGCGCCAGCCGCGCCTCGAAGAGCTCGGCAAGCGGTATGCCGGTGTCCGACGCAAAGGCCTCGGCCTTGTCGAGGATCCCGCCGAGGGCGGAAAAGCCGCGCGTGAAGGCGGGTATGGAAAGTCTGTACATTGTAAGCGGCATGGATTGCTCCTCGATAGCGGGCCTTGAAACGAAGGCGTGGACACGAGCGAAACGCCGGACTTTCGTCCGCATCGCCGATCCATAGATCGTGTCGGTCCGAGGCGGTTTCAATCGAGGCGGACGATCCTCGTGCGGCAAAACGGCTGTGGCGATGCGAGCGCTCGATTTGCTCTCGCCCCAGAGTTACCTTTTCTCGACTGACGCGCGGAGAGCCGCCTTCTCAGGCAGCCACACGGAGACACCATGACACATTCGGAGTTGCAGGCCTACCTTCACACCCACATCCCCCTTTCCGCTGCCATGCAGGTCGAGGTGGCCGCGCTGGAATGGGACCATGTGCTGCTTCGGGCACCGCTGGCGCCGAATATCAACCATCGCGAAACGGTCTTCGGCGGCAGCGCATCGGCGCTATCGATCCTTTCCGCGTGGTCGCTTCTGCACGTGCGGCTCCGCTTGAGCGGCATCTCCAGTCGCTTGGTCATACAGAGCAACCGCATGGATTATCTGAAGCCCATCGCCAGATCCTTTTCGGCTCGCTCGAGCCTTGAAGATAGCGGTCAATGGCCGGGCTTCATGCGCCTGCTCGAGCGGCGGGGCAGGGCGCGCCTCGCGATGACGGCCGAACTCAGCGGCGAGGGAGAGATTGCAGGGTTCTTCTCGGGCGAATTCGTGGCGCTTGGGTATGGGGCGGTAGGGGCCAGTTAGAAATGCGGAGATCGATTGGTGCGGGCGTATTGGCCAGATCCGCCCATGCCCTAGCCTTCTCCCCGTAGGCGGGAGGAGGCGCCGGCAGGCGGATAAGGGCGTTCGCGGCGCGGAAAACCACGCCCGGTGCTCCCGCTAGAGCGCCGTGCGTTCAAGTGAACGCACGAAGGACGCTCTAGCACTCTAGATTCTAGAGCATCTTGTCCGCTTCCAGCGGTTCCGCTTGAAAGCGGGATGCTCTAGCGGCAATAGCGATAGCCGTTCTTCCGTTCGATCACGTCGAGATGCAGGTGGTCCTCATGCGCGGCATCGCTGCCGGGGTCGAGCACGGTCGTAAAATAGAGGCACGCGGTGGCTGTGACCGCGCGCTGGAACGCGCCGGCCAGCGTGCCGTCCTCGTCGCGCGGCTGAATATTGATGGTCTTGCCGCCTTCGAGCGTGAAGGAGGCGATGTCGACTGCATTGCCGCGTGCGTGTTCCGATATCTTGCCCGTTTCCGCATTGTTCCTCAAGCGGCAGACATAGGCAGAGGCCTGGTTCAGTGCAGCAACGCGGGCTTCCGAACCAAAGGCGGTTTGAGCGGCAGGGATGACAGTTTCCTTCGTCCAGCGGGCAAGCGCCAATGCCGTCTGGCAGCGCATTTTTCCCTCCGGTTTCACGGAGACGCCGGGCAAAATTTCCGTGATGTCGATAGGCTTGTCGATACCACAACCATTGCGCTCATCGATGCGCGCAGCATCGCTGTAGGTGCTGCCGATCGCTTTCAGCGCAGCCAGGCAGGTGGCATGCGCCGCTGGGTCTTCCTCTTCCACGCGGAGGATTGGCTCCCTCAACTCTGCGCCGTCACGATCGGGATCGAGGGCTGTACCGTCTTCCGCTTGCCGGGTCTTTTTTTCGCCTAGGGAGCCCGTCTTCCCCTGATTGCTCGCAGGGCGCTCGCTCGCGCGCGGCGCAAGCGGCTTCGGCGTCGGCGTCGGCGGTGCTTGTTCGTCCGTGGTCGAGGGCTTCTCGACCGGCAGAGGACCCTTTTCGGGAAGGCTTACCCCCGAAAGGATCATGGTAGACAGCAGCATCATTCCCGCGGCAGGTCGCATGCAGGTCCCTCCCGTTCCCCGCGTGGCCGAAGCGGCCGGAACGCATGAGAAGCAATCCTCTTTCAAAATGTGCTGAAACTGAGGAGAAGGCCGGTTGCGCCGGAGAGGGGTGGCCGTGGCACCACTAAATTTATATTGACAATTTCACTCATGTTTTTTATGTGGCCTAAATAAGGCGATGACATATCCGTCATGCCGGATCCCGACACTGCCCAGCCAGCCCCTTGAGTTCGCCGCTCAACAGCAAGCCCGGCCAACACTTTCAAAAGGACTGGTCCATGCTCAACCGGCATCATCGCCTGGCTCTTCTCGCATGCACGGCATTCGTCACCCTGGCCGGCATCGCCGTCTCCCATGCGCAATCAACCACCAGCAATGAAGCGACCGCTGCCGAAAAGCAGGGACGCGTGACGCTGCTGAAAAAGCTGGAGGTCAAGGGCGGCGAGAAGAAGGGCATAGCCGACACGCCACTCGCGTCGCAAGTGACGGAAAAGGAACTCGATGACCATCAGATATCGAGTTTCGAAGACTTGGGTAGGTACCTGGAACCGGGCGTCAACTTCAACCGCACGAATGGGAGCGTCAATATTCGTGGCCTCGAGGGCGCCCGGGTGCTGACGACCATTGACGGCATTGCCATTCCATTCCTCGATGACGGAGCGCGCGATGCCGACGGCGGGATCGACAGCTTCGATTTCGCTGCTCTCTCGACCATCGACATCGTTCGCGGCGCCGATTCCAGCCGGGCCGGCGGCGGTGCGCTCGGGGGCGCGGTCGTCCTGCGCACGCTCGAACCGGAAGACCTGATCGGCGAGGGCAAGACTTGGGGCGGCATATTCAAATTCGCCTATGACGGCGAAGACGAGAGCCTCGGCGGTTCTGCTGCCGTGGCCGCCCGCTATGACAACACGGCGGTTCTATTCCAGGGCGGCTACAAGCGCGGACATGAACGGAAAAGCAATGGCGATGTCGGCGGTTATTCCGTGACACGCACCGAAGCCGATCCCGCCGATTACGATCAGAACAATCTGCTGTTCAAGGTCAGACAATACACCGACAGCGGCCATACCTTCGGGCTGACGGCAGAACGCTTCGATCGCGACAAGGACATTGATTTCATGGCCGGCCAAAGCCTTCTCGGCAACTACCGGCCCGGCGATTACGACAAGCTCGATAACACTCGACGGGAACGCTTGTCCTTGGATTACAAGTTCGAGGCAGTCGATGATGATGCTTGGTTCGACAATGCCTCGGCGGTCATCTATTGGCAGCGCCTGCTGCGCGAAAACGGCGCCGATGCATTCCGCAGCACATCGGTGATCGGCGAGTATTCGCGCCTGAATGAGGCGGAGGACGAGAGCTACGGCGCGAGCGGCTATGTGGAGAAGTTCTTCGACACCGGCATCCTGCAGCACCGTGTGACGCTCGGCGGAGAATTCGCAATCGGAAAGCTTCACCAATATTCGTCGGGTGATGATAGTTGCGACGAGGCCCCGAGTCCTGCCTGCGGGTTCCTTCACACGAACCAGTCGGATTCGCCTGACGTCGACAGCAAGAAGTTCGGCATCTACCTGCAGGATCGTATTTCGGTCGGTGACGGTCCCTTCGCGATAGCGCCCGGCCTTCGCTATGACTGGTATGAATATTCGCCGCAAAACACTGCAGCGTATATGCGCAATCCGAACTATGACGGTTTGCCTCCGGGGCAGAGCGGCGACGCACTCTCGCCGAAGCTGCTTGGCACCTATCAGGCTGCCGAACAGGTCGAGCTTTACGCGCAATGGGCCATGGGCTTCCGAGCACCGACTACCCAGGAACTCTATCTGAACTACGGCGCGCCCGGCAGCTATCTGCGCATTGGCAATCCCGATCTGGAGCCTGAGACGAGCAACGGTTTCGAGATCGGCGCCAAGCTTGGGGATGAGGATTTCGGCGGGCGTGTGAGTGCCTTCTACAACAGGTACAAGAACTTCATTGATGAGCGTACTTATGACGATCCGAACGACATCTATCCGCGCGGCATTACCGAGGCGATCAATCGCGCCAACGTCAGCATTCATGGCGTTGAAGTATCCGCCCATAAAGTCTTCAGCAACGGCTTCCATGTGCGCACCGCGCTCGCCTACGCCTATGGCAAGGACCTCGATACGGACGAGGTGCTCGGCTCCGTAGCGCCGCTCAAGGGTGTGCTTGGTCTCGGCTACGCGACCGAGACATGGGGGACCGATCTCATATTTACCGCGGTGAAATCCGTCTCGGAGAAGTCTACGTCCTCGTTCAAGGCGCCGGGTTATGGCCTCATGGATCTCACGGGGTGGTGGGAACCGGAACAGATGCCGGGTCTGAGGGTGAATGCGGGCGTCTACAACGTCTTCGACAAGACTTATTGGGATGCGGTCAACACTCAGAACACGTTCACGCAGCCTGCTGAGTACTATTCGGAACCCGGTCGTACCTTCAAGATCTCGCTGACGCAGCGCTTCTGAGCACCGGAGGCGAACCAATTGAGAAGGCGGCTGCTTTGGCCGTCTTTCTTTTTTGGTGCCTCCAGATACGGCCCGAGTTTTTCCCGCTTGCGCGCGCCCGCAAGCCGCGCTAACACTTCGCCCATGACGATCGCGCAGAACATTTCGGTCTGGTGGTGGGCTCGCTGAGGCGGCCTTGACCAGTCATGCGTGATTGAGAGATGGAGCCGCCCGAGATTTCGAGGCGGCTTTTTCGTGTTCGGGCCGCGTGGAGAGACCGGGCTTTGACGGAGCGAGGCGAATGGCAACGGCAATTCTGAAAGACGGCGCGGAAACCTACACCAGCAAGGGCGGCATTGTGGTCACCCGCAGGCGGCGCGATGCTTCCTACACCGACGCGATCTCCGGCTATGTCGATAAGCTCGACGAGCGGCGTGGCGCCGTCTTCTCTTCGAACTACGAATATCCCGGCCGGTACACGCGCTGGGACACCGCTATCGTCGATCCGCCGCTCGCTATCTCCTCCTTCGGTCGTTCGCTCTGGATCGAGGCCTATAATGAGCGTGGCGAAGTTCTGCTGGCGCTGATCGCCGAGCACCTGCGATCGGTCGCCGATATCACGCTCGGCGCGTCGACCGCCCATCGCCTCGATCTCACCATCAACGAGCCGGATCGCGTTTTCACCGAGGAAGAGCGCTCGAAAATGCCGACGGTGTTCACGGTACTGCGCGCGGTGACCAACCTCTTCCATTCGGAGGAGGATGCGAGCCTCGGCCTTTACGGTGCCTTCGGCTACGACCTTGCCTTCCAGTTCGACGCGATCGAGCTCAAACTGAAGCGGCCGGACGATCAGCGCGACATGGTCCTCTTCCTGCCGGATGAAATCCTCGTCGTCGACCACTATGCTGCGAAGGCCTGGATCGATCGCTATGATTTTGCCAAAAATGGCCTGTCGACTGAGGGCAAGGCGGAAGAGATCGCCCCCGAGCCGTTCCGCACGGTCGACAGCATTCCGCCGCATGGGGACCATCGCCCGGGCGAATATGCCGAGCTCGTCGTCAAGGCAAAGGAAAGCTTCCGCCGCGGCGACCTCTTCGAGGTGGTACCGGGGCAGAAATTCTACGAGCGCTGCGATAGCCGCCCCTCGGAGATCTCCAACCGGCTGAAGGCGATCAATCCGTCGCCCTATTCCTTCTTCATCAATCTTGGAAACCAGGAATATCTCGTCGGCGCCTCGCCGGAGATGTTCGTGCGCGTTTCCGGCCGCCGCATCGAGACCTGCCCGATTTCCGGCACGATCAAGCGCGGCGACGATCCGATCGCCGACAGCGAACAGATCCTGAAGCTCCTGAACTCGAAGAAAGACGAGTCCGAACTCACCATGTGCTCGGACGTCGACCGCAACGACAAGAGCCGCGTTTGCGTGCCGGGTTCGGTGAAGGTGATCGGCCGCCGGCAGATCGAGATGTATTCGCGGCTGATCCATACGGTCGACCACATCGAGGGACGCCTGCGCGATGACATGGATGCCTTCGATGGGTTCTTGAGCCACGCCTGGGCGGTGACGGTCACCGGCGCGCCGAAGCTTTGGGCGATGCGCTTCATCGAGAGCCATGAGAAGAGCCCGCGGGCGTGGTATGGTGGCGCAATCGGCATGGTCGGCTTCAACGGCGACATGAATACCGGGCTCACGCTGCGCACGATCCGCATCAAGGACGGGATCGCCGAGGTGAGGGCGGGCGCGACGCTGCTTTACGATTCCAATCCGGACGAAGAAGAAGCCGAAACCGAACTCAAGGCCTCCGCCATGATTGCAGCCATTCGCGACGCCAAATCCGCCAACAGCGCCAAGGCGGGGCGCGATGTCGCCCCGGTCGGAGCCGGCGTCAGCATCCTGCTTGTCGATCACGAGGACAGCTTCGTCCACACGCTCGCAAACTACTTCCGTCAGACGGGAGCAACGGTCACGACCGTCCGCACGCCGGTGGCAGAGGAAATCTTCGACCGGGTGAAGCCGGACCTCGTCGTCCTTTCGCCCGGTCCGGGCAGCCCGAAGGACTTCGATTGCAAGGCGACGATCAAGAAGGCACGGGCGCGCGAACTGCCGATCTTCGGCGTTTGCCTCGGGCTGCAGGCGCTTGCCGAAGCCTATGGCGGCAATCTGCGCCAGTTGGCGATCCCGATGCATGGCAAGCCTTCGCGCATCCGCGTGCTGGAGCCCGGGATCGTTTTCTCCGGCCTCGGCAAGGAGGTGACGGTCGGACGCTATCATTCGATCTTCGCCGATCCGTCCAGCCTGCCGCTCGAGTTCATGATCACCGCCGAAAGCGAGGACGGGACGATCATGGGCATCGAGCACATGAAGGAGCCGGTCGCGGCCGTGCAGTTCCATCCGGAATCGATCATGACGCTCGGCGGCGATGCCGGCATGCGTATGATCGAGAACGTGGTGGCGCATCTTGCGAAAAGGGCAAAGATCAAGGCAGCGTAACACCGGAGACAGGCGCGCTGTTTTGGGCTTCGGCCCCCTGAGCGAAGTCGCATGGCCGATCGACCCTTTGACAAGCCGTTCGTTATCGCCCATATGGTCTCTATCACCCGCCTGCGCGAAAATTCGCGTGGGCGGTTTTGCGTTTGAATGGGCTTGCATTTGCAACTCGTTTGCATCTGCATGAGGAATGAAGATGGCCGGATCCGACAACCGAGCAATTCTGAGGCTCGCCTTCTGGGGCATGCCGCTTTCTCTCAGCGTCATGGGCCTGAAGATGCTCGCCTGGTGGCTGACCGGTTCCGTGGCGCTCTTGTCCGATGGGCTGGAATCCATCGTCAACGTGATCGCCTCGCTGATCGCCTATGCGATGATCGGCTACGCGGCAAAGCCGGCAGATGCCGGCCATCCGTTCGGGCACCACAAGGCGGAGTATTTTTCCGCGGTTATCGAAGGTGTGCTGATCGTGACCGCGGCGCTGCTGATCATCTGGGAGGCGGTGCCGGAGATGAGGGCGCCGGTCCTGCTGGAGGCGCCGGCGCTCGGTCTCGCGATCAACTTTGCCGCCAGCGTTATTAATGCAATCTGGGCCTATGTCCTGATCCGCGCCGGCATGCGGCATCGCTCGCCGGCCTTGAGCGCCGATGGACATCACATTCTCTCTGACGTCATCACTTCGGCGGGCGTGATCGTCGGCCTTCTTCTCGCCATCGCCACCGGTTATGCGATCCTCGATCCGCTGCTGGCGGTGATCGTTGCCGGCAATATTCTTTTCCAGGGCTGGAAGGTCATTTCGCGGTCTATCGACGGCTTGATGGACAAGGCCGTGCCAGCGGAGGAGGAAGAAGCGATCAAGCAGGCGATTGCGGCAACCGCCGGCGGATCGCTCGGCGTTCACGATTTGAAGACGCGGCAGGCCGGTCCGGCGATCTTCGTGGATTTTCATATGGTCGTGCCGGAGGCGATGCCGGTCGGCGACGCACACGATATCTGCGATCGCATCGAGGATGCCATACGCGTGGTTCATCCGGGCGCGAGGATCGCAATTCATGTCGAGCCGGAAGGCGAAAAGGCGCACGGGGTGCGCGTCAAGACTACAGCGCCGCGCGTCTAAATAGACGCGCAAAAAGGTCGCTGTAGCACTTTGAATTGCTGCATGATTTTGGCCTTAAATCGATTCCGATTTAAGGAATCACGCAGCAGAGCGGGGTGAGGAACTGTATGTGGTCTTCCGCCCGCATCCCGCTCTAGCTTATTAGGATCGATCACGTTAATGACCCAAAATCATCGTGATCTTGTGGAGCATCACGGAAATGACGAAAACCGACGTAACAGGACTCTCACAGCTGGGAGCAAAGGTCGATCTGCCGCAAAGCCCGGAGGAGGCGGTGTTGGAACGGGTGCCGAGCAATCATGCCGGGACCGACTTCCTCGTCCGCTTCACGGCGCCCGAATTTACCTCGCTCTGCCCGATGACCGGCCAGCCGGACTTCGCACACATCGTCATCGACTACGTCCCGGATGGCTGGCTGGTCGAATCGAAATCGCTGAAGCTGTTCCTCCATTCCTTCCGCAATCACGGGGCCTTCCACGAGGATTGCACCATCGACATCGCCAAGCGGCTGGTGTCGCTGCTTTCACCGAAATGGCTCAGGATCGGGGCCTATTGGTATCCGCGCGGCGGCATTCCGATCGACGTCTTCTGGCAGACGGGTAAACCACCGGAGGGCGTCTGGCTGCCGGACCAGGGCGTGCCGACCTATCGTGGCCGCGGTTGATTGCCCCAAACGGTTCTTCCTGCATGGACAGACGAAACGATGCGGCCGAAAGATTGCTTCCCACCGGAACGGAATGGACACCCGTCCGGTGGGGTGAATCCGGCGACCGGGTGTTTCGCCGAAACGGCGGCGGCGCCTATGCAAAAATATCGAGCGGCAAGGGCGCCGTGCTGCTCGATAACGAACGCAGCCGAACGGAATGGTTGGCCGCGTTCAGTATAGGTTCGCCAACGGTACTCGACTGGATCGCATCGGAGGAGGGGGCGTGCCTCGTCACCAGTGCCGTGCCGGGCGTGCCGGCGAGCGATCTGTCCGCGCCCGATCTTCGGCTGGCATGGCCGTCGATGGTTCGGCAACTCAAGTTGCTTCACGATCTGCCCGCAGGGGGCTGCCCATTCCACCGGCGCCTCGAGACTATGTTCCACCGTGCAGCCGATGTTGTTGCTCGCGACGCGGTCAATCCGGATTTTCTGGACCCCGAATTCCAGGACACGCCACCAAGTAAGCTGCTTGCCGATCTGCGGAGAGAGTTGCCACAGCGGCTCACCGAGGAGTCGCGGGACCTCGTCATCTGTCATGGCGACGCATGCCTGCCAAACTTCATGGTCGACCCGGAAACGCATAACTGTACGGGGCTGATCGATTTGGGCCGGCTCGGGACGGCGGACCGCTATGTCGACTTTTCCCTTCTTCTCGGAAGCGCCCGTGAAAGCTGGGTCCGACCGGACGACGCGCAAATCGCACGGGACAGGCTCTTCGACATTCATGGGATTTCAGCCCCCGATCTCGGACGGCTCGCCTTCTATCTTCGGCTGGATCCGCTGACCTGGGGATGAGGAAAAGATTCGTCGTAGAGGGCGAATGCTTACGACGAATTCCGAGCTGCGGATCAACCGCGCATGTCAGCCAAGGATGAGCGTCGCTCCGGCGAGCGCCGTGACGGCACCGGCAATTCGGCCGAAAGTGCCGCCGCTCGAGATCCGGGAAAACGCTGCTCCGAGGCCAACGCCGGCGGCATGGAGCAGGGCGGTTGCGATCGTGAAGCCGATGGCAAAGGTCCAAGCGCCAGCCGCGCCGAGCTCGCCGCCATGGGCATGGCCATGAAAGAGCGCGAAGAGTCCGACAACGGCTGCCGCACTCGCTGGGCTCAGTCGCACGGCCATCGCGACGACCAGGCCGAGTGCCACGACCGAGGCGAGGATCGCCGGTTCGACGAAGGGCAGGGCGACGCCGGCGACCGAGAGTGTGAAACCCAGCGCCATTGCTGCGACGAAGGCGACTGGAACCGCCCATAGTGCCCGCCTGCCGATCTGGACCGCCCAGAGGCCGACGGCGACCATCGCGAGAACATGGTCCGCCCCGAGGAGCGGATGGGAAAGGCCCGCCATCAGCGAGCCGTGCTCGGAGGGATTGAGATGGGCGAAGGCTGGCGCGGCGGATGTCCCGAACACGGCGGCGGCGATAAGGATGCGTTTCTTCATTCTGGTCCCCACTGATCGACAGGCTTGGGAGGTCGCCTGCCTTGGTCCGATGCCGCCGATGTTGCGTCTGTTCGGCATCCGCTGATCGATTCTCTGCTTGGAGCGGGCAAAGGCGTCGTTCCCCCTACCTTGCACCGCCCCTAACGACATCGCTGATCTTATTGGGCTTCTGCCCGCTGTCCATACGGCATTTGACGTTATCGCATTTTACCGTGGTGGCAGCGTTCGTCGTGCACGACCTGCTTCGCCCGCCCATCCGCATTGTTTTCGGCGTCGAGTCGCATTATCTGGTTTGGAAGACATTCATGAGGAGTCCGGAGAATGCGGATGAACGACGACGAACAGGAAGAGAAGAAGACCGAATTGCCGTTGGGCAAGGAAACCGAGGCGAACCTTTTCAAGTCGCGTTCGATTTTCATCTACGGAACGATCACCCAGGAGCTGGCGCAGAAAGTCTGCTCGCAGCTCGTTGCGCTGGCCTCGGCCAGCGACGAGGATATCCGTATTTTCGTCAATTCACCCGGCGGTCATGTCGAATCCGGTGACAGCATCCACGACATGATCAAGTTCGTGAAACCGAGAGTCTGGACGATAGGTACCGGTTGGGTCGCATCTGCCGGCGCGCTGATCTATGTCGCCCCGCCGAAGGAGCGGCGCGTCTGCTTGCCGAACACCCGCTTTCTGCTGCACCAACCCTCCGGCGGCACACGCGGCATGGCCTCCGACATCGAGATCCAAGCTCGCGAAATCATCAAGATGAACGAGCGCCTGAACCGCATCTTCTCCGAAGCGACCGGTCAGCCGGTCGAGAAGATCGCCAAGGACACCGACCGGGACTACTGGCTCGGCGCCGACGAAGCGAAGGCTTACGGCCTCGTCTCGAAGATCATCACGTCGATCGCGGATATTTGATCTCGTCAGGACGACTGCTGCATGTTTTCTTAAATCGGAACCGATTTTAAGGATAAAAAGATGCAGCAATTCAAAGTGCTACAGCGACCTTTGTGCGTCTGAAAAGACGCACGGCGCTGTAGAAAATATAAGGGCATCGGCCGAACGCCGGTGCCCTTTTTGCTTTGCGGAGTAAGCAGATATCCCCGTGTCGCCTCCCTTGCTCTGGCGCGGCAAGCCGTGTATAGGCTTTCCCATGACCCAGGCGAATGCACAAAAGATCGCAGCGATCTTCTTCGGACACGGTGACAACCGTGCCCCTTCGCGCGCCTTCGCTTCGCTTCTTCTTCTCGGCCTTACTCGCGGTTGCCGGGTTCGCTGAGGAGCGCCCGGCGGCCGAAAAGCCTTGCCGGCAGATGCTCCTCGAATCCCAAAGAGCTAAACATAGAGGCGCGGTCCGCACGGCGTTCGCCATCGCAATGTCCCCGGTGATCGGTTATTGCAGGCGGCAAACCACGCTCCAGTGACGAAGAGAAGCTGCAATGATTCTGAAATCGCATTCCATCAAGACCGGCATGCCCGAGGCCGCGATGAAATATCAGCCCTACCCGCAGGTCGCGCTGTCGGATCGCACCTGGCCTTCGAAGGCGATAACCAAAGCGCCGGTCTGGTGCTCGGTCGATCTGCGTGACGGCAATCAGGCGCTGGTCGATCCGATGGGTCACGATCGCAAGGCGCGCATGTTCCACCTGCTCGTGGACATGGGCTTCAAGGAAATCGAGATCGGCTTCCCGTCCGCCTCGCAGACAGATTTCGACTTTGCCCGTTGGTGCGTCGAGGAAGGCAATGTCCCGGCCGACGTGTCCTTGCAGGTGTTGGTGCAGTGCCGGCCGGAACTGATCACGCGTACATTCGAGGCGCTTCAGGGCGCTCACAGGCCGATCGTTCACTTCTATAACTCGACCAGTGAGTTGCAGCGCCGCGTGGTGTTCGGCAAGGACGTCGCCGGCATCAAGCAGATCGCGACCGACGCGGCCAAGATGATCACCGACATGGCAGCGAGGGCGGGCGGCGGCTACCGGTTCGAGTATTCCCCAGAGAGCTTTACCGGCACCGAGCTGGAGGTGGCGCTGGAGATCTGCAACGCGGTCATCGAGGTCGTCAAGCCGACGCCGGACAACAAGCTCATCATCAACCTGCCGTCGACGGTCGAAATGGCAACGCCGAATGTCTATGCCGACCAGATCGAGTGGATGTGCCGCAATCTCGACAACCGCGAGAACCTGATCATTTCGCTGCATCCGCACAACGACCGCGGCACCGGGATCGCCGCGACGGAACTGGGCCTGATGGCGGGTGCCGATCGTGTCGAGGGCACGCTCTTCGGCAACGGCGAGCGTACCGGCAATGTCGATGTGGTGACGCTGGCGCTTAACATGTTCACGCAAGGGGTGGACCCCAAGCTCGACTGCTCCGATATCGAGCGGATCAAGGAAGTCTACGAATATTCCAACCAGATGGTCATTCCGGAGCGCCACCCTTACGTCGGAGAACTCGTCTACACCGCCTTCTCGGGCTCGCACCAGGACGCGATCAACAAGGGCATGAAGGCAATCAAGCAGGCCAATAAGCCGCTTTGGGAGGTGCCTTATCTGCCGATTGACCCGCGGGACGTCGGCCGCAGCTACGAGGCGATCATCCGCATCAATTCCCAATCGGGCAAGGGTGGCATCGCCTATATTCTGCAGGAAGATTACGGAATCAATCTGCCGCGCAAGTTGCAGGTGGAGTTCCGCGAGGACATTCAGCGGATTACCGACGAGGAGGGCAAGGAGCTTCCCTCGAAGCGCATCCATGCACGCTTCCTCGAACGCTACGTGGAGCAGCCGGGCGCCCGCATCAAGTTCGTCGACCACCACACCTATCCGGTTGGTGACCACAAGAGCCTGCGCGTGGTTGCCGCCGAGATCACCGACAATGGCGAAACCAGACGGATCGAGGGCAAGGGTACCGGCCCGATCGACGGCTTCATCAACGCGCTGTCGATCTATCTCGGCATCGAACTCTCGGTCGCGGACTATTCCGAGCATTCGTTGCAGCACGGGTCTAATGCCGCGGCCATCGCCTATGTGGAGGTCGAATATCCGGGCGGTACGCTCTTCGGCGTCGGCATCAACACCAACATCGTCGCCGCCTCGCTCGAGGCGATCGTCTCGGCCGCCAATCGGGTCCTGGAAACGATGGCGAAGTGAGCAGGGTTTTGATCTAGCTCGGTTTAGGGCTGTGGATTGCCCCTCGTCCTGACCCTCTCCCCGCAGGCGGGGAGAGGGATTGAGCGCTCACGGCGAGTCCTTTCTCTCCTCAGGAACGGGGAGAGAGTGCCGGCAGCGGATGACGGCGGAAAGCCGCCAGCGCTCCCTTCAATCCGGGTCAGATGTTCGCCGCTGCCGTTTCGGCGAGATCCTGCAATCCCGCATTCGACGACGGCCCTACGAGCACGAAGGAAACGCCGCCTTTCTGCCAGGAGACGAGCCCGAGATCGCCGCGAATGCTTTCCTCGAATTGGTCCGATTGCAGCGCGCCAGCGTCCTTGAGGAAGCAGATGGCGAAAACCTCGCCCTCGCGATCGCGGTAGACGAGCTGGGCGACCGGTTTGCCGTCGGCGACCAGGAGCCTTGCGCCTTCGAAGGTGAGGTCCTTGTGGGCGAGATCGGGAATCTTGAAGGCGACGCCGACGCTCGATTTGAGCCAGGTTTCAATCTCGGCTGCCTGCGAAGCCGGCAGCTCGACGAGGTGCTGCTTCTGGCGGGAATAGACGCGATGATAGTCGGCAATCTCCTCGATCCAGGGACGCGCAGTGGCCTGGTCCGCCGGTTCGGGGGTCATGTTCGCGCTGCCTATAACAAAGCCCACAGCGCCGCCAAGGAGCAGCAGGGCTAATGAGGCAATCGCGATGCGCGGCCAGATGGGAGCGTGTCGTGCGGGAAGATTGGAGGTCGTCACACGCTCGGACCTGGGATTGATGCCAGGACCCTGTTTGATCTGGCGCACCAGTGCCAGCGGCACCGGATCGTGGAGGAAATCCTCGAACGCCCTGTTTCCAAACGCATTGCCGGCCTTCAGGCGGTCCAACAGCGCCTTTGCGTCGTCATCATGCGCCAGCAACGCGTCGAGTTCGGACTTTTCGGCTTCGCCGAGTTCGCCGTCGATATAAGCGGACAACCGCACTTCGAGCGCTAGACCCTTCGTCTGCAGCAACGGTCAGGCCCTCCTTTCCGTATTCTCGGACAGCATGGCCGCAAGCCGCAGCCGCGCCGTCGACAGTCTGCTCATGACGGTGCCGATCGGAATCCCGAGTATGTCGGCCGTCTCGCGATAGCTGTGGCCTTCGACATTGACGAGCAGGAACACGCTGGCCAATCCCTCCGGCATGGAGAGGATCATCTTCTGCAACTGGTTGGCATAGACTGTTTTTTCAGCGGCAGCGTCGACATTCAACTCGTCCTGGTCAAAAATACCGATCGTTCCGCTGCCGCTGCGAACTTTGCGCTTGCGGATTTCGTCGACCCAGAGATTGCGCGTCATCGCGTAGATCCAGCTCTCCAACCGACCCTCGCCGTTCCAGAGATGGCTGCGCGTGATCGCCCGTTCGCAAGCCTCCTGGACAAGGTCGTCGGCATCGTTGGGGTTGCGTGTCAGCGTCATTGCGAAACGGCGCAATTTGGGCAGCAGGCTGACCAAATCCCGTCTGAAGTCCTTCGTTTCTGCCGCTGGGCGCATTGCTCTTCCAATGGAGACGTGCCGGATCAAGCGTCTATTCGCCGTGCGAAAAGGATCGCGAATAGACGCATGATATGAAACATTTGATCCGAAGTCTGCAAGGGAGAGCGGGAACGGAGGGAGGTTTTGCATTCCGGATCCAGATTTCCCTCTTGGCCTCACCGTAATCGCTCAATGCGGCTGCAGCGGCGTGCTCGACTCTGAACGGCCGGGGGTCACGATGTTACCGGCGGCCGCTCAATATTGTCGGATACCGCCGAGAGATTGCAGCAGGGCCTTGTAGGCCCAGGTGTTTTCGCCGCCGCGGTCGCGAATTTCGACGAGCTGGAGCTTCGCTTCCTGCATCCGGCCTTGCTCGACCAAGGCCTGTCCCATGTATGATCGTGCGAGAATGTAATTCTCGTCGGCCTGAAGTGCGCGCCTGTAGTATTGCATGCCAAGCTCCGTGCGCCCGGCCTTGCGGTTGGCATAGCCGAGATAGTTCAACACGCGGGCGCTTTGCTGATCTTTCATGGCACCGAGAACCTCGATCGCGTTTTCATACTGCTCGGCATAAGCCAGTTCGCGAGCGGCATCGAACAGGATATCGTCGCTGAGATCGCTCCTCTTCGCGTCGACACATCTGTTCCTCTTGGCGTCCCAGACTTGTCCTTCCCGGCATTCGGTGCTCGTCTTCGTTTTCTTGGGCGGCTCGCTATTGTCCTCGCCGATGGCCATCGCAGCTTGGCTCGCGATCGAGGCCGTAAAGGCAGCAAGGGTGAAGAGAACGGTCGTGCGGTTGATCATGCCTGTCTCCTATGAACATCGCCCGTCGGGAACCGGCCGACGTGGATGTCGCCCGGGTGATCACTGGCCTCGAACGCGATTAAGACGCGTGAGGCCCGTCGAATATTCGGCTCGATCGGAAATTTCTGACGGCGCGATGCGTATGTTCGCGGTTGCAGGCGTCTAGAAACGCGTGGTTTCCGCGAGCGTTACGCCGGTTGCGTCGGCATTGAGGGCGTAGCGCTCGCGCGTCAGATGCCAATTTCCAGGCTCTCCGGTTATCTCGAAAAGATTGTAAGCTGCTGCAGGCTTGCTACCGTTCGGCGCCTGCGAAGCCGAAGCGATGCCCACGACCGGCACGGGCGCCGTCTGACCCTTCAGCCAGTAGACCGTGTTGAGGTGCGTGTGGCCATGGAGAACGAGCTCGGCGCCGCCGGACGAGATCGTCGCGGCGAAGCGACGGATGCCGATCATGCGTTTGTGCATCGAGGTCGCGCCTCGGATCGGCGGATGGTGGATCATCACGACCCGGAAGTGACCGGCCTCACCTGCCGCACGCAACAGGTTCACCGTGGCGCGCGCCTGTCTTGGACCGAAATAGCCGCTTGCCGCAAAGGGGGGCGTGGCGACAGCCGTCGAGCAGCCGATGAGTGCTACTGGGCCGCGGACCCGCATATAGGGAAAGGAGTGACGGTTCTTCGTCCATACGGGCGGGCTGTCGTCGCCGCGCATATAGGGATACCAGGCGCGGGTCGTGTTCTCGTAAGCACCGGGCACATAGGCGTCATGGTTGCCGGGAACGACGGAAATGTTCTGTGGGTCGCCTGCCTCCGCGAGCCACTCGGTGACCGCTTCGATTTCCAGCGACGAGGCAAGATTGACGAGGTCTCCCGTGATCGCGAGGTGGTCCGGATCGCGCTTCTCGATATCGTCCATCAGACACGCCAGCGTGCCGGGGAAAAGATGGCGCGCCCGGTTCCTGTGCCAGTTGACGAAGCCGGTGATCCTCTTCGAGGCGAGTTCGCGAAACGACAGGTCGGGCAGGGGTCCGAGATGGACGTCGGAAATATGCGCGAGTTTGAACATCGCCCCCGTCTAGCGCATATTCCGCGAAAGGGGAATCACTTGAATGGGTTATCCCGATGACCTACAGCGCGACGCGCAAAGCTCGCCGTAGACTTTGAATTGCTGCATGTTCGTTAAATCGGTTCCGAGGAATCATGCAGTAGAGCCGAAAGGAGCGGCGAGTGAAGCAGGACCGCCCGCCGGAATTGCGCAATTGGCGGCTCCGTCTCCTGACGCGGTTGGCCCATGGCTATTTTGCGCTGTCGCGTGGCATGACGCTCGGCGTGCGGGCTGCCTGCTTCGACGAGCAGGGCCGGGTCTTCCTCGTCAGGCATTCCTATCTGCCAGGCTGGCATCTGCCCGGCGGCGGTCTCGATCGGCATGAAACGGCGGTGGAGGGGCTCGCTCGCGAACTCAAGGAAGAAGGCAATCTGCAACTGACGGCGCCGCCGCTGCTTTTCCAGGTCTATTACAACCGCAACACCAGCAAGCGCGACCATGTCATTTTCTTCCGCTGCGACAATGTCCGCCAGGAGCGGCCGAAGACGGCGGACATGGAAATCGCCGCCGCCGATTTCTTTGCCCTCGACGACCTGCCGGAGGATACGACGCCCGCGACCCGTCGCCGGCTCGCCGAACTCTCCGGAACGGCAACGCCTGACACATTCTGGTAGCCGCTTACAGCTTGTCCCGCCCGTGCGGCGCCGCGAGGTTGAGTTCGGGGCCGGCCGGCACGATGCCGGTCGGATTGATCATCGTGTGGCTGCGGTAATAATGCTGTTTGATGTGGCGCATGTTCACCGTCTCGGCGATGCCCGGCACCTGATAGAGATCGCGCAGGTACGCGCAGAGGTTCGGATAATCGGCGATGCGGCGGATGTTGCATTTGAAATGGCCGACATAGACCGGATCGAAGCGGACGAGCGTCGTGAACAGCCGCCAATCCGCCTCAGTGATCCGGCTTCCCATAAGATAGCGCTGTGAGGCGAGGCGGCTTTCCAGTTCGTCCAGCATGGCGAACAACGCCGTGACGCTCTCCTCATAAGCCTCCTGGCTGGTCGCGAAGCCCGCCTTGTAGACCCCATTGTTGACCGCGTCGTAGATGCGTGCGTTGAGCTCGTCGATCTCACCTCGAAGTTCTTCCGGGTAGAAATCCGCGGTCGAGCCGGTGAGGTGGTCGAAGGCCGAGTTGAACATGCGGATGATTTCGGCGGACTCGTTGGAGACGATCGTATTCGTCTTCTTGTCCCATAGGACCGGCACGGTGACGCGGCCGGAATAAGTAGGATCGGCGCGAACGTAGACTTGCCAGAGCGCCTTCGATCCGAAGAGGTGATCGACGCTGCCGCCGTTCTCCCCTTTGAATTCCCAGCCCTGGGCGAGCATCAGCGGATCGACGATGGAGAGCGAAATCATCTCCTCGAGCTTCTTGAGCTTGCGGAAAATCAGCGTGCGATGAGCCCAGGGGCAGGCGAGCGACACGTAAAGGTGATAGCGGTTCGCCTCGGCTTTGAAGCCGCCTTCGCCGGAGGGGCCGGGCGACCCATCGGCGGTAACCCAGTTGCGGAATTGCGAAACGCTGCGCTTGAAGCGACCGTTCGTTTCAACCGTGTCGTACCAGACGTCCTGCCAGACGCCATCCACCAGCCTTCCCATGACCGAGCTCCTTTCTGATCCTTCCGTCTGTTCATACATAATGCAGCGCAGCGCCGCCGATAGGTGTCAAATTCCGAACAGTGCGTTTTAGGCTTTGACAGGCGGCGATTTTCTGCTATCGGCGATCGGCAAGTTTTTTCATTTTCGGAAGCGATCAAAACCATGATCCTGTGGGGAACCCTGCGACGACGCTGATGCTGCCAACGCCCTTCTGGGCGAGTCATCCTTATTCTCGTTCGCACGCCGGTTCTCGACATCCATGAAAAAGCACGATCTCGTCTATCTGACCGAAGACGCATCCCACGACACAGCCATTGAAACCATCAATGAAGAGGCATTCGGCCCGGGCCGTTTTGCGCGGGCCGCGGCGCGAATCCGCGAGCAGGGGCCGCATGACCGTTCACTGTCCTTCATCTGCGCCGATGATGGCGAAACGATCGCCTCGGTGCGGATGACCCCGGTGACGGCGGGCTCCGTAAGCGGACATCTCCTCGGTCCGCTCGCCGTAAGGCCGTCACACAAGAACAAGGGCATCGGCCGCGAACTCGTTCGCATCGCCGTCGAGGCAGCGCGGCGGAAGGGCTCCGAGGCCGTCATTCTGGTTGGCGATCCACCCTATTATCAACCGCTCGGTTTCGAGAAGGTGCGTTACGGCGCACTCGATTTCCCGGGTCCCGTCGATCCGGCCCGAGTGCTGGTCGTGCCGATGGCGGCGGATATTCACGCGCGGCTCGAAGGCGTCATCGCCTGGCGCGACGACAGCGCTGCGCTTGTTGCTTGCGAACCTGTTGGGCGGCCCGCCGAGGGCGCTGCCGCCTGATCTTCAATCCGCAGAAACGGACGCGGAATTCCGAAACGAGCCGATACTCGTGAAAACGTCGAGCCGGTGTTCGCCGACGTCCTGTTCATGCAGTGACCATCCCAAGCCCTGATAGAAGCGCCTTTTGGTGGGCAGCGCGCAGAGATAGATGGGATTGGCGCCCGTCGCGAGTGCCGCACGTACGGCATGGTCGACGATAGCGCTGCCGATGCCACGCTGCCGGAAGGGTGGATCGACCCAGACCCGGCCACCCAAGGCGTGTAGTCCGGCCGCTCTTCCATGTCCGAAGCAATGACCGAAGCCGTGCCGACAAAAGTGGATCCTTGATGCGCGACGATCGCGAAGGGAAGTGGACCGTTGCCGAGATTCTCCCCGATCAACGCGGTGATGTGCTCTAGTGGGAATCCGTTCGGTCTCCACCAGGCCCGCCAGATGCGATCGGCAATGTCCGGCGCAAACTGCGGAGCATTGCGCAGGTCCGTGATCGTGATCTCGCCGTTCGTCACCGGCCCTCGCGATACCAGGTGGCGGAGATCAGGAAGAGCAGCGCCGCAAGACCGAACAGGCCGGCGAAGAGCGACAGCGAATTGATGCCCTTCAAAACCGTCTCGTCGGTCATGCGCAGTGACAGGCGCTGGTCGTCTGCGACACGCACGGCGCCGCGCACCGGCAGGATCGACGGGAGATCGACCGGTCCGTCCGCATCCGCGAGGCGGCGGACGATGCCCTTGGTCTTTTCCGCCCAGGGCTTCAGCCTTTCCTCGGTGGAGATCGCGGCCTTGAATTCCGGTGCATCGACATTGCCGACGTGCACCAGCGTCGTCAGCTCGTCGTTTGCCACTTCGAAGAGACCGATTTCGTCGGTCTTGACCTCTGCCTTGTAGAGGCCCGGCTCACCTTCCCTAAGAGTGATCTCCTCCGTCTTGCCGGATGGATGGGTAAGCGTCGCCTGACCGGGATCGCCTTCGATCGTTTGCCTGGTGATCTCCAACGTCCGGCCCGAGGCGCGCGCGGTAAGCGCCTCTTCCTCGAGCGCCGGCTCCTGCATCAGCCAATGGGCCGTGCGACGATAGAGAGAAACGTGCGGTCCGCCGCCCTCGAAGCCGCGGGCCCAGAGCCAGCCCTGATCGGAAAGCAGCATGGCCACGCGTCCCTTGCCGACGCGATTGAGGACGAGCAGCGGTTTGCCGTCGGCCGCTTCCATGACCGTCTGGCCGAGCGGCCTGTCGACGTCGACGGTACGGAACCAGCGGCCCCAGCCCGGCGGTTCGCTTGACGCTCCTTCGAGGCCGCGCGTCACCGGGTGCTTCTTTCCTTCGTCCGAAAGCCGCGGGAAGAAGGCCTTTTCATTCATTACGCCGGTGGGGTTTGCCGGCAACACGGCCGAGAGTGGCGTCGCCGCGATCGAATCGTTTCCGGCGTGCTCCGGCCCTGCTGCAATCAGCAACGCGCCGCCGTTCTGCACATACTGGGCGATGTTGTCGTAATAGAGGATCGGCAGAACGCCGCGATGCTGGTAGCGGTCGAAGATGATCAGGTCGAACTCGCTGATCTTGTCGACGAAGAGCTCGCGCGTCGGAAAGGCGATCAGCGAGAGTTCGTTGATCGGCGTGCCGTCCTGCTTCTCCGGCGGCCTCAGAATGGTGAAGTGGACGAGATCGACGGCGGCATCGGATTTCAGGAGGTTGCGCCAGGCACGCTCGCCCGCATGCGGCTCGCCGGAGACGAGCAGCACACGCAGGTTCTCGCGAATGCCGTCAAGCACGTGGACGGCACGGTTGTTCGCCTCCGTCACTTCGCCTGCAACCGGATCGACCGCGAATTCGAGGATATTGTTGCCGCCGCGCGGCACGGTGAAACTGAAAGGCATATCCGTGCCGGGTTCGACGTATTCCCTGGCGATCTCGTTGCCGTTCAGGCGGATCGTGACTTCGGCTCCGCCGCCGGGGGACGCGCCATCGTCAACGACGCGAAAAGTCAGTTTCTGCTGCTCGCCAACGATGCCGAAGCGGGGAGCACTGACGATTTCGACGCGGCGGTCAAACTCGCCCGGCTTGCCGCTGATCAGGCCGTGGATGGGCGCATCGAAACCGAGTTTCTGGTTGACGTCCGGCACATCGTGGATCTGGCCGTCCGTGATGAAGATGGCGCCGCCGACGCGGGCAGGCGGCACGTCGGCAAGTGCCGTCGCCAGTGCGCTGAACAGCCTCGTCGATGGCGCTTCGCTCTCCTGACCGTCCGCAGCCTCGACGATACGCGCCTCGATCTGCGGGAACCGCTCGAGGCGTTCCTTGAGGTCGGCGAGCGCCTTGTCCGTCTGTTCGCGTCGGCCGGCGTTATCCTGGCTCTGGCTGCGGTCCACGACGACAGCGACGATCGTGGAGAGCGGCTCGCGCTCTTCCTGGAAAAGGACGGGATTTGCAAGAGCGAGGCAGAATGCGGCGAGCGCCGCCGTCCTGACCCAGGCTCCGCGAATGCGCCGCCAGATGCCGAACGCCGCAAGGGCTGCGGCGACGAGCGTCAGCGCTGCAAGATAGGGCCAGGGAAGGAATGGTGAAAAGTCGACGGTCATCGATCGGCCCTCACTGTCCGAGCCGCTCGAGCAGAGCAGGTACGTGCACCTGGTCGGCCTTGTAGTTGCCGGTCAGCATGTACATCATGATGTTGACGCCGGAGCGAAAGGCATATTCGCGCTGCATCTCGTCCGGCGGAACCGTCGGCAACAGGGCGACGCCGTTTGCGTCGATCGCCCAGGCACCGGCAAAATCGTTTCCGGTGATCATGATCGGCGTTACCCCGTCGCCCGCGCGCGCCGGCCGATTGCTCGGCTCCTCACTGTTGTCGAGCTGCGCCTCGATCCAGAGCGGGCTGCCGGTGTAGCGGCCTGGGAAGTTCGCAAGCAGATAGAAGGCCTTGGTCAGAACATGATCTGCGGGAACAGGTTCAAGCGGCGGTATGTCGAGATTGCCGAGAATGGCCTGGAGACGTTCCGCGTTGGGGCTGGTTCCGCCTGAGGACCCGCCAAGCGAGGAAAACTGGTCGCGCGTATCGAACAATACCGTGCCGCCTGCGCGCATGTAGGCATCGATGCGGCTGACGGCCTGTGGGCTCGGCATGGGCGCGTTGGCAGAGATCGGCCAGTAAATGATTGGGTAGACGCTGAGTTCATCCTTGGAAATATCGAGCCCGACCGGAGCACCGGGCTCAAGCGTCGTGCGGTAGGTCAGGAAATCGGTGAGCCCCATGAGACCGCGTTCGGAAAGACGGTCCACATCGTCTTCACCTGTGACGACATAGGCGAGGTGCGTTGTATCCAATCGCTCGAGGATGCGCTGATCATCGGGGCGCGTGTCATCCGCGAAGGCTTGCGGCGGAAGGAGCACGACGGACGCAGCCAGCATAAAGATCATCGTCGCCGCAGCCCTCGCCACACGGATGCGCGAAAAAGCGCCGCTCATGAAGAGCACGATGACGGCGTCGGCGAGAAGCAGAAGCAGCGCGGCCGTCAGCAGCGCCGGTTTCAGCGACCAGCTTTCCGCGCCGGCCAGCCGCTCGAAGGTATGGGGGCCTGCCGTCGTCATGTCGATCTTCTTGAGTTCCGTGTCGCGCGGCAGCAGGTTCAGCGCGGTGAAGCCGTCTTCCGAGCCATAGAGCCCTGGCGGGTTCTCCGGTGTCGCGACCGGTGTCTTGCCCGGGAGGATGTCGAGCGGACGTGCATTGCCGGTCTCAGCCACGAGCAGGCCATCGGCGTTGAGGAGCCGGTAAGGCGGCAATGCCTGTGCCTGCACCTGTTTACCTTCGCCGGCGACGCCGCCGCTGCGCGAAAGCTGGACGCTGCGACGGAGCATTTCCACGAAATGCCCTGAGATCGGCAGGTTCGACCAGGTCGCTTCAGCGCTGACATGGAAGAGGATGATGCGGCCGGCGCCCTGTGCCGCCGTCGTCACGAGCGGGGTGCCGTCGGCAAGGCTTGCCCAGGTGCGTTCGGCAAGATCGGCAGTCGGCTCGGCCAGAACCTGCCGCTTGACGAAAATATCGGTAGGACGCGCCATGCCGGCAAAGGGGCTGTTGACGGGATAGTCGGCAAGCGGCTGCGGCTCGGACCAGGAAAGGGCGCCGCCGAGCGCACGCTCTCCTTGCCTGAGCGTGACGGGAACCAGCGGATCATCTGCGGGGGCTGCGGCAAGCCGAGGCCCGGCAAAGCGGATCAATGTGCCGCCATTTTCGATCCATTTCGTCAGAAGCGGGTAGGTCTCCTCCGGCAGGCGGCCGATATCGGCCATGATCAGAACCGACGGCCGCTGTTCGAGGAGCTCGGGAATCGCCACAGCCAGATCGGTTTCCCGCGGCTCGACCAGATCGGCGTAGGGAGCCAGTGCCCGATTGATGTAATAGAGCGGCGACAGCAGCGGCTGAGAGAGGTCGCGCGCTTCGCCGCTCAACAGCGCCACGCGGCGCCGGCGGAAGCCGTCGTCAAGCAAGTGGGTGGCACCGGCCGTCGCGGCATTCTCGATGCCGATGCGGGCGAAGTCGTTGCGCAGTTCGAAGGGAGCCTCGATCGTTCCCTTGGCGGTCGCCTCGCCGGGCGCGAATTCGACCGTGCCGTCGGCGATCGCACGGCCGCGCGTGTCGTAGGCGACAAGGGACAAGGAGCGGCGGTCGTCGGTCTTCAAGCGCGTTGCGGTGACAGACATGCCGGTCGAGTCGTTGCTGGTGCCGGTGAGCGCTATCGCCTGACTGCCGTCCGCCTCGATGACCTTGAGGGCGGCAGCGCCTATTTGGGCCAGCGGTGCCATGGTCTTGCCGTCCGCGGCCTCGATGCCGTCGGTAACGAAGGCGATCGTCCCTGGCGGGGCGTTCTCAAATGCCGTTTGCAAGGCAGCGATCGCTGATCCTCGGTCGGCAGGCAGCGGCTCGGGCGCGGCCGCAGCCAGCCGGTTGCGCGCGGCTCCCGCCGATCCGGGCGTCGCGTCATGCTGTCGATCGCCGGTAAAGACGATCGACACGGGAAGATCTTTCGCCTCGGCGTCATCGATCAGCGCCGAGGCGGCCTCTACCCGCTGCTCCCAGTCGGGTGCCGTCGCCCAGCTGTTGTCGATCAGTAGCGCCAAGGGACCGGAGGAAGAGAGCGCGTTGCTGCGCGGATTGAAGACCGGATCGGCGATCGCGAATATGACGGCGGTCGCCATCACCATCCTGAGGAGCGTCAGCCACCACGGGCTCTTCGACGGCGTCTCCTCGCGCTTCAGCACCGACGCGAGAATGCGCAGCGGCGGAAAGACTTCGGCTGCAGGTCTTGGCGGCGTCATGCGCAGGAGCCACCAGATCACCGGCAGCGCGACAAGTGCCGCCAGAACGGCTGGGTTGGCAAAGAGGAAGGGAAGGCCGCCGATCATAGCGCTCCCCCATGCGTCGCCCGGCTGGGCATTCCCGAAAGATACATATGCACGGCCACCAGCGCCTCGGATGCCGGCCGATCGGTTCTGTGGGGGATGAAGGTCCAGCCGAGATGACGGAGGTTCGTGCCCAGGCTGTCGCGGCGCGCGAGATAGGCGCGCTGATAGTCGTCGCGGAGGATCTCGGCGCGACCGGCAGTCAGCTTTTCTCCCGTTTCCGGATCCGTGAACTCGGTGCGACCGGCATAGGGGAAAACCTCTTCGGCGGGGTCGGCAATCTCGACGACATGTCCGCGCAGGCCGCGGCGGGCAAGCGGGCCGAGCCGGTCCATCACCTTTTCCGCGGGGTCTAGAAAGTCACCGATCAATACCAGATCGCTGGTGCCGCGGATCATGCTGGTTCCGGGCAGGCCTTCGGCGAGCGGGCTCAGCATGATAGCGGTTGCCAGCCGCTCGGCGGCGTTGCGGGCGGAGACCGGCTCCATTACGCCCGGGCAGCCGATCCGCTCGCCGGAGCGGGCGAGAATTTCGGCGAGCGCCAGCATCAGCACCAATGCGCGGCTTTCCTTCGAAACGGCACCGAGCGTCGACTTGTACATCATCGAGGGCGAGAGATCGGCCCAGAGCCATATCGTATGCGCCGCCTCCCATTCGCGGTCGCGGACGTACGTATGGTCGTCGCGGGCCGAGCGGCGCCAGTCGATGCGCGACAAGCTCTCGCCTTCGCTGTAGGGACGGAACTGCCAAAAGTTTTCGCCGATGCCGCGCTTGCGCCGGCCGTGCCAGCCGGAAATAACCGTATTGGCAATCCTGCGCGCTTCGACAAGGCAGTCGGGAACGAGCATCGCGCGTTGCTGCGCGCGCGACAGAACCTCGCCAGAAGGAGTTCGCGCGACTATGTGCCCGATGGAGGCCATGCGCTATCCCTTGGCTCGTTTCACCAGCTCGGCGATAACATCGCGAACCGTCATGCCTTCGGCGCGGGCGGCGAAGGTCAACGCCATGCGATGCTGGAGGACGGGCTCGGCAAGCGCCAGGATATCGTCGACCGAAGGTGCCAGCCGGCCATCGTAAAGCGCGCGTGCCCGAGCACAGAGCATCAGCGCCTGGCCGGCGCGCGGACCCGGTCCCCAGGCGACGTTCTTGTCCGTCGCCGCATTGCCGTTGCCTGGACGGGCGGAACGGACGAGCGCCAGGATGGCATCGACCACCTTTTCGCCGACCGGCATTTGGCGGATCAGGCTCTGGACCTGCTGGAGGCGCTGAGCGTCGATCACGGACCGCGCCTCCGCCTCCGCCACTCCGGTTGTCTCCAGCAGAATCTGCCGCTCGGCGGCGAGCTCGGGATAGCCGACGTCGACCTGCATCAGGAACCGGTCGAGCTGCGCCTCGGGCAGCGGGTAGGTGCCTTCCTGTTCGAGCGGGTTCTGGGTCGCGAGCACGTGGAAAGGCTGCGGCAGGTCCTTGCGCGCGCCGGCGACGGTGATGTGATATTCCTGCATGGCCTGAAGCAGCGCCGACTGCGTGCGCGGCGAGGCACGGTTGATCTCGTCGGCCATCAGCAATTGCGTGAAGATCGGGCCTGGAATGAAGCGGAAGGAGCGATGGCCGGCTGCGTCCTGGTCCATCACTTCGGAGCCCAGGATATCGGAGGGCATCAGGTCGGGCGTGAACTGAATGCGGCTGTTGTCGAGCCCGAGAACGGTGCCGAGCGTGGCGACGAGTTTGGTCTTGGCAAGACCGGGCACGCCGACAAGCAGCGCATGCCCCCCGGAAAGAACGGCGAGAAGCGTCTGCTCCACCACGCTTTCCTGGCCGAAGATGACCTTGCCGACTTCCTCGCGAATGAGCGCGATTTCGCCGAGAGCCGCTTCCGCGGCGGCGACGATCGCCTTCTCGTCAGCCAGTTCGACCGCGCTTTTCATAACACTCATCGCCGTTCTCCCCGGTCGTTCTCTGCTGAACCGAATTGGCCATCGCCCGATATTCAGTTCCTATTTTTCAATTTAGACTCTGGCGGACGGCTGACAAGCCGCCGCCAACGCACTATCTCGTGAGCCTGCATCAAGCTCTTGAAGCATACCGCGCTGACTTCAAAGCACGAAATGCGGATGGATGCTCCGAAAATAAGCGGCGGAGCATCCGGCACGTCCGGCGAACGCGCTATATTTTAGATGCAAGATCAGGACCAAACGGGACGGAACGATGGCAGAAGCGAAGATTCAGCAAACGGGCGATGCGGCGGGCCTCGCCGCGCTGATCGCACGCGCTGCTGGTGAAAAAGGCGGTGAAGCAAGGGAACTGCCGCCCGTCGAACGCTGGAATCCGCCATTCTGCGGCGATATCGATATGGAAATCCGTGCCGATGGAACCTGGTTCTACATGGGCACGCCGATCGGCCGTCAGCCGCTGGTCAGGCTATTTTCCACTGTCCTGCGCAAGGACGAGGACGGCAAGACCTATCTCGTCACGCCTGTGGAAAAGGTCGGCATTCGTGTCGCCGATGCGCCGTTCGTCGCCGTGGAGATGAACGTGTCGTCGCGGGAAGGTGCAAATGTGCTGACGTTTCGCACCAATGTTGGCGATGTGGTGGAGGCCGGACCGGAGCACCCGCTGCGCTTCGTCACTCATGGCGAGAACCGCGAACTAAAACCATATCTGCATGTGCGCGGTCGTCTCGATGCGCTGGTTTCGAGGCCGGTCATGTACGATATCGTCGAACTGGGCGAGACCTGTGACGTCGACGGTGTCGCGATGTTCTGCGTCAAATCGGCCCAGGCGGTTTTCCCCATCATGCCGGCGGCCGAACTGGAAGCGCTGTCGCGATGAGCCCCCACCCCTTTTCCGCCGACGAGTTCCGCCGCCGGGCGCTTGCCCAGGCGGGCGGACCGGTCGAGACCGCCTGGCGCGATCACGGCGATTTTCTTCTCAATCCCGGTATCGTCCCTTATCTCGAGACCCTGCATCTGAAGGATGCGGCCGTGCTCGTCCCGGTCGTCGACGACGGCGATGATGCGAGGGTAATCTTCACGCAGCGCACCTCGACATTGCGCAAGCATTCCGGACAGATTGCTTTTCCGGGCGGGGCCGTCGATCCGGAGGACCGGTCCATCGAAGTTGCCGCGCTTCGCGAGGCGCAGGAGGAGATCGGGCTCGATCCGCGCTTTGTCGAAACGATCGCTCGACTGCCGCACTACATGGCCATGTCCGGTTTCCGCATCACCCCGGTGCTCGCCGTCGTTCAGCCCGGTTTCGAGCTCGTGCCGAATCCGGAGGAGGTGGAAAGCGTGTTCGAAGTTCCACTGTCGTTCCTGATGGATCCGGTCAATCACGGCCGCGGTCGCAGTCATTGGCAAGGCGCCGAGCGGCATTTCTATCGCATGCCCTATGGCGACTGGAACATATGGGGCATTACGGCGGGGATCGTCCGCATGCTCTATGAAAGGCTCTATGCATGACCTCCGTTGCCGCCGAGCCCTGGTTCGAAGTTGCTTCGCTCCGTCGCGTCTTCGAACTGTTGAACGTTGACGGCGGCGAGGTGCGGGTCGTCGGAGGTGCCATTCGCAATAGCCTTCTCGGCTTGCCTGTCAGCGACGTCGATTTGGCGACCACCTGGCGACCCGAGGAGGTGGCAGCGCGCGCAAAGGCGGCCGGCATCAAGTCGGTTCCGACCGGGTTCGACCACGGTACGATCACGCTCGTCGTTGACGGCACTCCTTACGAGGTGACGACGCTGCGCCGCGACGTGGCGACGGACGGGCGCCGCGCGGAAGTGGCCTTCGGCACCGACTGGAAAGCGGACGCGGAGCGGCGTGACTTCACGATCAACGCGCTCTATGCGGCCCGCGACGGAGAGGTCTTCGATTATGTCGGCGGCCTCGCGGACGTCGAGACGCGAACCGTTCGTTTTATCGGCAATGCCGCCGAGCGCGTCGCCGAGGACTATCTGCGTGTCCTCCGCTTCTTCCGGTTTTTCGCCCATTACGGCCATGGCCGTCCCGATGCCGAGGGACTGAGAGCCTGCGCGCAGGCGCGCGCCAAGCTCTCGACGCTTTCCGCCGAACGCGTCTGGGGCGAGACGAAGAAGTTGCTGTCCGCCGCCGATCCCGGCCGTGCGCTTCTCTGGATGCGCCAGGCCGGCGTGCTCAGCGAAATCCTGCCCGAGACCGAGAAATGGGGCATAGACGCCATTCCGGGCCTAGTGACCGCGGAGAGGATCTTTTCGTGGGAGCCCGACCCGTTGCTAAGGCTCGCGGCAATCGTTCCTCCGGATGCCGAGCGGCTCGAGGCGATGGCAGCCCGGTTGCGCCTGTCGAAAGCGGAGGGCACCTATTTCGGCCGGTTCGCCAATGCCCCGGAGATCGCCTCAACCCTCGCGGACGCGGCGCTCGACCGCCTGCTTTACCGGCACGGCACTGATGGGATCATCGTCCGCATCAGGCTTTCGCTCGCCTCCGCCCGTCGCAAGTCGGAAAACGATCCGGCCTTCCTCGCCGAAACAGCGGCGTTTCAGCGGCTACTGGCGCGCGCGGAAAAATGGCGCCGCCCGGTATTTCCACTCGGTGGGGCCGATGTCCTGAAGGCGGGTGTCGCGGCGGGACCGAAGGTCGGCGAGTTGTTGGCGGAACTCGAAAATTTTTGGATCGAGCGCAATTTCAATGTCGACCGGGCGACGCTTGTCGCCCGGCTCGAATCCATGGCGCGTGCCGGCTGATCGCATATGCCGCATTGCGCCTTGGCGCTCCCGACGTCATGCGGCCTGAGTCTCGTCGACGATCCGCGCCTTGATGTTGTCCACCATATTTTCGCGAATGATCGTCTCGCCGTGGGTTTCGCGCATGTGTTCGACGGCCCGCCGAACGATTTCCGCGTCATTGTCGGCGCGGGTGTGCCAAGGGCAACCCGGGACGAGCGAACCGCATTCGAATAAGCGCATGGTGTTCCTCCTTCCTTCGGATCACGATGATTTTGGGTCGGTTCGAGCCGAAATCTGAACGTGATCGATTTTCCAGCGCCGCGCGTCTCGCCAGACGCGCAAAGATCGCTGCAGCACTTTGAAACGCTGCATGTTTTTATCCTTAAATCGGCTCCGATTGAAGGAAACATGCAGCAGGAAGTTGGAGCGGGATGTGGCGAAAAAACCTCCCCCCGCTCGCCTTGCATAGGGCAGAACCGCCGTCAGGCTGTGACCTGCCGGCCGAAAGCGTAGCATCAACCTGCGGTTCGGCCAAATTGTTCCGGTCCCTAATTTTGGCAAAGAAATTTCTATAAAGAAGCGGTTTGTTGATGCTATGGCTTTGCCAACTTCAAGACTCGCAAAGGCCGTTTCCGAACCATGACCGCGACCGTACAATCGGAACTGATTGCCGCCATTCGGAGCATTCCGGACTATCCGAAGCCGGGCGTCATGTTTCGCGACATCACGACCTTGCTCGGCAATCCAAGAGCCTTCCGTCGTGCAATCGATGAGCTCGTGCACCCCTATGCCGGGACCAAGATCGACAAGATCGCCGGCATCGAGGCGCGCGGCTTCATTTTGGGCGGCGCGATTGCGCATCAGCTTTCGGCCGGTTTCGTGCCGATCCGCAAGAAAGGCAAGCTGCCGCACGACACGGTGCGGATCGCCTACAGCCTCGAATACGGCGTGGACGAGATGGAGATGCACAAGGACGCGATCGTGCCTGGCGAGAAGGTGATCCTCGTCGATGACCTGATCGCCACCGGCGGCACCGCCGAGGGTGCGGCCAAGCTTCTGAAGCAGATGGGCGCGGACATCGTGGCCGCGTGCTTCATCATCGATCTGCCTGAACTCGGCGGGCGCAAGAAGCTCGAGGCGCTTGGAGTAGACGTCCGTACGCTAATCGAGTTCGAGGGGCACTAGCCGGATCATTCTCGGACCCGTTCAGGCAACCATCAGCTTTGTGGCCACGCGAGCATCGCTGCGTCGATGATGGAAGAAAGCTTCTCCGGCGATGCACCATCGCGAGCCTGGATCGACAAGCCTTCGAGCACTGTGGTGTAGAAGGCGGCAAGCCTGTCCACGTCTGCGGACGGAGGAAGATCTCCTTCGGCAATCCCTCGTTGAAGCCTCTGCTTCAGGCTGCGCTCGCCGTTCAGACGGTTTTCCGCAAGAAAGCGTCTGACCTCCTCGTTCTCCGGTGCACCCAGAAGCGACGAGAGCACGATCATGCAGCCTCGCGGTTTGGCCGCGTCGGTATAGGCGACTGCGTTTGTGCGCAACATCTCCTCGACGGCCGCACGGGCACTTGTGGCGCGCTCCAGACTGCGGGTGACGTGGAGACCCTCGGTTCGTTCGTAAAGCTCGACCGCTTCACGGAAGAGTTCCTCCTTGCAGCCGAACGTCGCGTAGAGGCTCGGCTTGTTGACGCCCATTGCTTCAACAAGATCCTGGATCGACGTTCCCTCGTAACCTCGGCTCCAGAAGACTCGCATGGCTTCCATAAGTGCCGAGTCGCGATCGAAGGTCCGCGGTCGCCCTACTGTTGAAGAGGCCTTTTTCTTCTTTGCTTCGATCGCCGTCATGCTTCAATTGCTCTGAGACCGGCAACGCCGATGCCGATCAGCACCAGAAAGAGGATACGCATCGCCGAGATCTGTTCGTGAAGGAACATCATACCGAAGGCTGCGACACCGAACACCCCTATCCCGACCCAAACTGCGTAAGCGGTTCCGACTGACAGATGTTTCAGCGCGAACGCCAGCAGCACGAGGCTGGTCATCGCGATGCCTATGCCTATGACGCTCGGCCAGAACTTGGTCAAACCGTCCGCCTGCTTGAGCGCGAGCGCCCAAGCAATTTCGAGCAATCCGGCGATTATCAGCAAAACCCATGCCATGGCGGTCCCGCACTACCCGGTCAAGCTGTGAAGCCGCCGTCGATCGCAATCGACGCACCGGTGATGAAACGGCCGTTGGCGCTTGCGAGATGGCCCGACCGTGGCCGCGATGTCCGCGGGCTGCGCGTAATGTTTAATCGCCATCAGTTCTAGTTCGGCCGCAACCGCCGGTCCGTCGGCCGGATTCATGTCCGTGTCCGTCGAGCCCGGATCGACGACGTTGACCGTTATGCCCCGTTCGCCGACTTCTCGAGCCAACCCCTTGGTCAGGCCGACAAGCGCCGACTTGCTCATCGAATAAAGCGTAACACCGCCATAGGGCACCCGCTGAGCAAAGCATGAGCCGATGGAGATAATCCGGCCGCCGCTGGTCATATGGGCAAGTGCCGCCTGGCAGGCGACGAAAACGCCTCGGACGTGGATCGCCAGCGTCCGGTCGATCTCTTCCAATGAGACGTCCCAAAAAGGCCCTGAGGGGAATATGCCGGCATTGTTGACGAGGATATCGAGGCGACCCAGTTCGGCCGGCACGCGATCGACTGCGGCACCAATCTCGTGCGGGCTGCCACTATCCGCCTTTATTGCCAGCGCCCGTCGTCCCAGCGCCTCAACGTGGTTGACGAGCGCCGACGCTTTTTCCTGCGAACGTGCATAGGTGAATGCGACGTCGGCTCCGCGTTCGGCCAAATGCCGAACGATGGCAGCGCCGATGCCGCGCGTCCCTCCTGTCACCAGTGCAACCTTGCCCTCGAACTCCATCAACCTTTTCCATTTTTGTACCGATCGTTTAAAATCTGATACTCTCTCATTGTTCCTCGGTCAAGAGTTTAGAACCGATCGGTCAAAATCTGTATAGATTGAGTGCTGGAGTTGCAGCGCGGGAGCTTATTTGCGCACTGCCGCCGGCCGGCGCGCAGTAGCGTCGGGGAGCGGGGGAGCGGATCCGGCATTCCACCCCGGCGGCGCCCGCTCAGGTGAACTCGATCACCCTGCTTTCGAAACGGATGACCGTTTCGCCGTGCTGGTTCTCGCCCTCGCAAAAGATTGTGTTGATCCGCCAGCCAGGTCTGGAGGCGAGGGCGCGAGCTTCGATAAAGGTGACGGCGTAAGTCACGGTGTCGCCAGCGTAGACCGGCTTCAGCCATTTGAGATCCCGGAAGCCTGGGGACGGGCCAAGCTTTGGCGCCTGCAGCCCCTCGGCCGCCAGCCGGCGTATCTCATCGTCCCAGAACCGCACGAAGCACTGCATCCAACCGGCGCTCGTGTGCCAGCCGGAGGCGCAAAGACCGCCGAAGAGCGAGCGCCTGGCCTCCTCCTCATCAAGGTGGAACGGCTGCGGATCGAAATCGCGGGCGAAGCGGACGATATCCTCAGCCGCGAAGGTCAGGCTGCCGATAATAATCCTCCGGCCGGTTGTACAGAGCTCTTCCAGCGTCATCATTGCTGCGGCTCATTCTGGCGGCTTCGGAAGAGCACCGAGCATTCCGAAATTGCCATGGGCTCGCCGCTCTGATTGCTGATCTCGTTTCGGAATTTGACGATGCCGATGTCGGGCTTGGATTTGGACTGGCGCGCCGCCAGCACGATGCTGAAGCCTCCGAGGACATCACCTGCAAGCACCGGCTTCTTCCAATCCATGAAGTCGATGCCGGGCGAGCCCTGCGAGGACGAGTTGCCAAGAAAGGCGTCGATCATCATCCGCATGCCGACGGCGCTTGTGTGCCAGCCAGAGGCGGAGAGGCCGCCGAGTATACTGCGTTTGCCGGCCTCCTCATCGAGATGCATCGGCTGCGGATCGAATTCGCTGGCGAAGGTGATCATGTCGGCAGCCTGCATCAGGAGCGGTCGATAATCGAAGCGCCGTCCTGGCGTGAAATCCTCGAAATAGAGCATGTCCACTATCCTCGTTGTGCCTTGCCGCCGTTGCCTAGGCTTGGTTCAGCCCGGCAGAGTTTCCAGGGTTGCGCGTGTCGATCGTTCATGCAATCAGCTTACTAGGGGTTGTGCCCGTCCGTCCATTGTCGAGGAATATAACGTGACCGAGCTAAACAGGGCGCTCACCGCGGCTGCCGAGAGGGGAATTATTTCTCCGGATCAGATAAATGATCTCGAAGCGCATCTTTCCGATCGCGGCATTGGCGCTCGGGTGCTCAAGGTCGCGCGTGACGCATCTAACGGCAAGCCCGCTGATGCGCAAGCGGCCTTAGAGAGCGAGCAACCACGTTTCCTCAGAGGCTTTCACGACATCCTGATCACAATTGGCGTCGTCGTCGTCTTGGTCGGCCTTTGGGGTATAGGCGGAGCGATCGCGACGCTGCCGCTGATCGTCATGCTTGCGGAAATCCTCGTGCGGCGGCAACGGCTGGCGCTGCCTGCAGTCGCACTGACTTTGGCGCTCGTTCATTGGATCACTCTCGGGATGTACGGGCTGATCAACGCTCTGCAAAGTGCATCGGAACCGACAACCCTCGTGCTGATCTACGTCTGCGCATTTCCGCTCCCTCTCGGGTTATTCTACTGGCGGTACCGGATTCCCCTGGCATTTGCCCTGCTCGTGTTGTCGATCGCTTCGGTAGCAATCGCCTCGATCTTTACCGTTATCGAGAAAACCTGGGGGATTGACGCTGGTCTGATGGCCTATCCATATCTCGCACCGAGCATTCTGCTCGTCGCGGCAGTGGCGGTCTTTGCGATTGCGATGCGCTATGACATCGCGGATCCCCAGCGTCTATCAGTGCGGTCGGATATCGCCTTCTGGCTGCATCTCGCCGCGGCGCCGGCATTGCTCTACGCGATGCTTTCTTTCGTCATAGTCTCGGGCGGCGACGAGGCGTGGTGGAGCGGTGAGAGGGGCCTGGGTCAGGCGGTCGCCGTCGTAATTCTTGTCGCTCTGTTCATGACAATCGGTCTCGTGATCGACCGCCGCGCCTTTGTGACATCGGGCCTGTTGTCACTGGGCGCTGCCATTTGGGCAATCCTCAACAAGAGTGGAGCTTCACTCGACAGCTACGTCTTCATCGTGTGTGCGGTGGTCGGATTGACGGTGCTCGTCATCGGCATTTTCTGGCAGCGGCTGCGCCGCATGGCGATAAGCCTGCTGCCGGCCGCGATCACGACACGACTGTATGCCGTGCCGTGATTGCGACGGATCACACTGTTTACGTATTAAAGCGGAAGTGAATCACGTCGCCGTCCTGGACGACATAGTCCTTGCCTTCGTCTCGCGCCTTGCCGGCCTCCTTGGCGCCCGTTTCGCCGCCATAGGCGATGTAGTCGTCATAGGCGATGGTATTGGCGCGGATGAAGCCGCGTTCGAAATCCGAATGGATGACGCCGGCGGCCTGCGGCGCCTTGGTGCCGCGGGGGATCGTCCAGGCGCGCGTCTCCTTCGGGCCGACCGTGAAGTAGGTGATGAGGTCGAGCAGCTTGTAGCCGGCGCGGATCAACCGGTCGAGGCCGGCTTCCTCAAGACCGAGCGCGGCGAGAAATTCCTTGGCTTCTTCTTCCGGCAACTGCGCGACCTCGGACTCGATCGCAGCCGAGATGACCACGCTTTCGGCGCCTTGAACCTTGGCCATCTCGGCGACGGCGCGGGTGTGCTCGTTGCCGGTGGCGGCGTCGCTTTCGGCGACATTGCAAACATAGAGAACCGGGTGTGCCGTGAGAAGATTGAGGCCCTGGAGGATGCGCAGCTCGTCCGCGTCGAGCTTCGAAAGCAACGTACGCGCCGGCTTGCCCTCCTGCAGGAGCTTCAACGAAGCTTCCATCACGGGAAGCTGCGCCATTGACTCCTTGTCCCTGCCGACTGCGCGCTTGCGCGTCTGGTCGGTCCGCCGCTCAAGGCTTTCGAGGTCGGCGAGCATCAGCTCGGTTTCGATCGTCTCGGCGTCCGCGACCGGGTGAATGCGGCCTTCGACATGGGTGATGTCGTCGTCCTCGAAACAGCGCAGCACGTGGACCACGGCGTCTACCTCGCGGATGTTGGCGAGGAACTGGTTGCCGAGACCCTCACCCTTCGATGCGCCACGCACCAGGCCCGCGATATCTACGAAGGAGATGCGAGTTGGGATGATCTCCTTCGACTTGGCGATGTCTGCGAGCTTGCGCATGCGCGGATCAGGAACGGCGACCTCGCCCGTGTTCGGCTCGATCGTGCAGAAGGGATAGTTTGCCGCCTGCGCCGCTGCCGTCTTGGTCAGTGCATTGAAGAGTGTGGACTTGCCGACATTCGGCAGTCCGACGATACCGCATTTGAAGCCCATGGCTAAAACCTGTCGTTCTGGAATTCCTTGGCGGTGGCTATGGGATAAAGGAGAGGAGCGGTCAAGCTCTTGACGCTTATCCGAACGAGTTCAGGCGGCTTCGGCTTGAATGCCGTTGCTGTGCGCGCAATATTGCTTCCGATCCCTTCTGCATGTCGTCAACGGGTGAGTTTCCGATGAGTGACAATGACGTTGCCGCAAAACGGAAAACCAAGACGAAGCCGAAGCTCGAGCGGCCGAGGCTTTACAAGGTCATTCTCGTCAACGACGACTACACGCCACGCGAGTTCGTCGTCATGGTGCTGAAGGCCGTGTTCCGGATGAGCGAGGAGGCCGGTTATCGGGTGATGATGACGGCGCACAAGCTCGGCACCTCGGTCGTCGTGGTCTGCGCCAGGGACATCGCCGAAACCAAAGCGAAGGAGGCGACCGATCTAGGCAAGGAAGCAGGCTTTCCGCTGATGTTCACGACCGAGCCGGAGGAGTGAAGCTCAGGCGATGCCCTACTTGGTACGAGCAAGGCGGCCTGGAACGATATCATGAGTGACCTGACCATTCATGCGGCGTGGGTCCTGGTGGCCACCTTCACGCTCGCGTTTGTCTATGAGCTTTACCGCGCCACGGCGAAGGCCGGGGTTTCGAGGCACGATTCGTTGCGGGTGTTCGCCCAACAGGGCCTCGGCTGGCGTCTGTCCGGCTAGTCGTCCTTCGCGCCGAACATCTTCTTCAGCATGTCGGCCAACGGGCCGGTCGTCGGAAGTTTTTTCGGCTGGGCCGCGTTCCGGGCCTGGTGAACGTGGGATTGCGCGGTCTGCTTCTTCGGCGTCGTCGGCTTTTCCGCCTCCGGCTTGCTGCCGGTTGCAAGCGCGATCTTGTTCATGAGCTGCGAGTCCTCACCCTTGACCAGCATGCCGGCATTGTCGGCAAGCGTGTCTAGGAGGGGCGAAAGCCAGGCCTGGTCTGCCTTGGCGAAATCGCCGAGCACATGGGCATGCACGAGGTCCTTGACGCCGGGATGGCCGATGCCGAGCCGCAGGCGGCGGTATTCCTTGCCGCAATGGGCGTCGATCGACTTGATGCCGTTGTGTCCGCCGTGACCGCCGCCGGTTTTGATCCGCGCCTTGCCGGCAGGCAGGTCCAGTTCGTCATAGATGACGACGATGTCTTTGGGTGAAAGCTTGTAGAAGCGCATGGCTTCGCCGAGGGCTTCGCCGGAAAGATTCATGAAGGTCTGCGGCTTCATCAGCAGCACGCGCTCGCCGCCGATCTCGCCTTCGGCGATCTCGGACTTGAACTTCTTCGACCAGGAGGAGAAGCCGTGGCGCCGCTGGATGGCATCGACCGCGATGAAGCCGATATTGTGGCGATTGCCGGCATATTTGGAACCTGGATTGCCAAGTCCAGCGATGATCAGCATGTCGCCAACTCCCTCGATGGTTTCTGGTTCGCAAGGGCGTGAGACGTTTTTGCCCCGCCTCCGCCCCTCATTCGGCCTGCCGGCCACCTTCTCCCCACAAATGGGGAGAAGGTCCGGGTGAGGGGCGATCCGCGTCCCGTTGCTTCAACCCAAAATCATCGCGGTCCGGGGAAGTCAATCCTTATTTCGCGGCCTGTTCGATCCTGTTCGGCCGCAGACCGTAGCGCTCGAATATCCGGTCCTGCGTGCCGTCGGCGATCAGGCGGTCGAGTTCGGCTTGCAGGCGGGCGATGGTTTCATCCGGCATGTCCCTGTGGCAGGCAATGCCGTATTGCTTGCCCTCCAGCACCAGCGCCGCCTCGACCGGTCTGCCTGCGGCCTGCATGCTCTCGAAGGTCTTTTCCGAAGTCATCACCAGATCGACGCGGCCGGCAATCAGCTTCTTGACCGTGGAGTCGAGGTTGGCCGCATAATCGATTTTTTCGAAGCCGTGTGTCTTCAGATAGGTGGCGGAGAAGTCTTCGCGCTGTGTTCCGATGACGAACTCTTTTGCTTCGTCGATCGTCCGTGGCGCGATGGCGGAGTCTCTGTGGCGCACCATGATCATGTGATCGACAAGAAGCGGCTCGATCCATTTGAACTTCCGGTCCCGCTCGGCGTCATGGCCGGTGGTAAAAACGCAATGGAGGGATTGGCTTTCGGCAAGTGTGAAGGCGCGCGCCCAAGGCAGAACCTCGATGTCGTAAGGGAGATCGAGTGCCTTCATGATCAGGGCGACCTGTTCGACGGACGCGCCGTTCGCGCCGCCGGCGGTGGAGAAATTGTAGGGCGGATATTCCTCGGTGAGGAAGTGGATCGTCTCGGCGTGAGCGGTGGCGGAAAGACCGAGGAAGAATGCCAGGATGAGATGCTTCACGCCCATTTTTTCCTTTTCGGCCTATGCCGGACTGCTCGCCTTGGCCTCGGAATCATTTTCCAGCATGGTCAGCATCGCGGCGATCGGCATGGGCCGGCTGAAGAGGTAACCCTGGCCATTATCCACGCCGAGCTTGCGCAGGAGTTGCCACTGCTCCTTGGTCTCGACGCCCTCGGCGACGACCGCGCAGCCCATCTGGTGCGAAATGGTGCGAATGCCCTTGATGAGCATCCGGCTCTTGCGCCTGACATCGGTGGTGCCTGAACTCAGCGAGCGCGTGAAGGACTGGTCGACCTTGACGATGTCGACAGGGAAACGGTTGAGATAGCTCAGTGACGAATAGCCGGTGCCGAAATCGTCCAATGCGATACGGCAGCCGAACTCGTTGAGCTGCTTCAGGACCGCATGGACCTCCGGATTGTCGAGCATCAGCACCGCCTCTGTGATCTCGATGACGATGCGTTTCGGCGAAATATGATGCTTGAGCAGGAGCGCTGCCAGCTTGTGAGGCAGAGTGAGCTCAAATTGCAGGGGCGAGAAATTGACGGCCAGATAGGTGTCCTGGGTTCCATCCAGCGCCGATATGGCTGCAAGGTGGCGGATCGCCTTCTCCAGCACGCGCTCGCCGATGCGGCCGATCGTACCCGTTTCCTCTGCAATACCGACGATCTTGCCGGGCGGCATGAGGCCCTTTTCAGGGTGGTCGAGACGCATCAGCGCCTCGAAACCGATGATCCGGCCGTCGCCGAGGCTGACGATCGGCTGCAGCCAGGCCTCGAACCAACCCTCCTTCAGGCCGGCCTCGATGCATTGTTCGATCTCGTGGCGCTCGCGTGCGGTGTCGAGCATGCCCGCGTCGAACATCTGCAGACCGTTCTTGCCGTCATGCTTGCGCGCATACATGGCCATATCGGCCTTCAACAGGAGATCCGAGGCGCCGTCGGCATGCGTCGGGTAAACCGAGATGCCGACGCTGGCACTGACTGACAACTCATTGCCGGCAATCGGCATCGGCTCGCGGAGTGCGGCGCAGATCCGTTCGCCGACTTCGCTGGCGTGGGCGGCAATATCCAATCCCTGCAAAAGGATCGCGAACTCGTCGCCGCCGAGCCGGGACATCACGTCTCCCGGTTCGAGCGCCGCGCGGATCAGTTCGACCGTCTCACGGAGAACGGCGTCGCCGGCGGCGTGGCCGAAGTTGTCGTTGATCCATTTGAAGCGATCGAGGTCGATGAAGAGGCAAGCGAGCTGCATGCCGCATTCGTCGGCGCTGCGGATCGCATCGTCCAGCGCACTCTCGAAGCCCTGCCGATTGAGGAGCCCCGTAAGGTGGTCGGTGATCGCCTGCGCATGATTGCGGCTTTCCGCCTGCTTCAGCGCCGTGACGTCGGTCATGACGGAAAGCGATGTTTCGCCACCCCCGGCTGTCTCCGTTTCAAGGATCAGCACGGTCATGAATTCGCCGTCGGCCTTGCGGAAGGGCAGGGTGACTTCGCTGATCGTGTGATTTTCCGCGGCGGTCGTCTTTGACCGGAGGCGATAGGTTTCGTGCCAGTGCGGGTCGACGAAATCGATAAAGCTCCGGCCGATGACGTCGCAGCGGTTATACCCGGTCGCACGCAGCCAGTAGTCGCTGACGGCAGTCAGCCGATTCTCGCGATCGAGCGAGAAGAGCATCGCCGGCGTCAGATTGTAGATCTCAGTCGCTCGACCATGCGCGATCTTCAGTTCCGTCTCCTCGCGTTCCAACCGGTCCTGCATCTCGTTGAAGTTGGCGGCAAGCGCGCCCATTTCGTCGTCGGAGGTCCAGTCGACCCGGTGGCGCGACCCCAGGCGCCGTGTCGCCTCGATTGCGGCGGTCAACCGCATCAGCGGACGGATGACGGTGAAGCGGTTGCCGATCAGTGCGGCTGTGAAGACGATTGCAACGGCGAAGAGAAGGATGCCGAGGATCGCCCATTCATCCTTGTTGAAACGCGACAGGATGCCGGAGGTCGGAACGACGACTTCAAGTACGCCGACGGCCTTGGCGCCATCCACACCGTCATAGGAAATTGCGGATCTGAGCTGGCGACGTGCGGTTATGCTGCCGGCCCCCCCAGGCGGCAGCTGAGCGAGGATGCTTCCTCCGGCGTCGAAAATGGTGACGGCATGAATGTCGGTGGCGTTCCTCAGTGACCGCCCAATCCGCTCGATGCCGTCCTGATCGAAATCCCAGATGGGTTTGCCGAGCGCCTGGCCGCTCGCCTCCATCAGCAGTTCGATGTTCTGAAGCCTCTCTCGCGCGACGCGCTCGCTGGAAATCGTCAGGAACAGCGCGAGCAAAGGGACAACGAATACGAGCATTGCGCCGCAGACGATTGCAATAAACCTGCTCTCAACCGAGTGCATCATCGGCCCGCCCTGCCAGCAGGGGCTGTCGCTCTCTTCATGTTCGGATACTCTTGCACTGCCACCGATACGTTCCCCGGCTGCAGAACATCATCAAATCCTTAAATGTTGCTGAAACTGCACGCCGAGATTTCATGAAATGGCGGAGCCGGCTTTGCATGCGATATGGTTTCCGGAGTTGACACGCTGGAGCAGGGCAGAAAATGAAAACCCGCCCCATGCAACATGGAGCGGGTTGTTCTTGAGGCGGCAGTGCCGCTACAGCGCCATGCGTCTTTTCAGGCGCACAAGGTCGCTATAGCACTTTGAACTGCTGCGTATTTTTATCCTAAATCGGGTCCGATTTTAGGAAACATGCAGTAGCGGGGCTGTGAACCGCGATCACCGACCGGCGATCGCCGATTCATCAAGCGGAAATCAAGCTTCTGCTTCCCCCTCGGCTTCCGCTTCTTCCTCTTCCTTCACACCACCGGCCGGAGCGGCGATCGTAGCGATCGTGAAGTCGCGATCGGCGATGACCGGGGTCGCGCCCGCCGGGAGCTTGACGTCGGAAATGTGAATGCTGTCGCCGACCTTAAGGCCGGTGAGGTCAACGCTCAGGAACTCCGGAATGTTGTCGGCAGAGACGCTCATCTCGACGTCGTGACGAACGATGTTGAGAACGCCACCCTGCTTGAGGCCCGGGGACTTCTCTTCGTTTTCGAAGTGAACCGGAACCTGGACCGAAACCCGGCTGTCCTTGGTGACACGCAGGAAGTCGACATGCATTGTGAAGTCACGGACCGGATCCAACTGATAGTCCTTCGGCAGGACGCGGATCTTCTCGCCGTTGACGTCGATGACGGCGACGGTGGTCATGAAACCGCCGGCGTGGATCTTCATCGTCACGTCCTTGGTGGAGAGTGCGATGGAAAGCGGGGCCTGCTTGTCACCGTAGATGACAGCCGGGATAAGACCGTTGCGGCGAAGTTCACGGGAGGACCCCTTACCAACCCGTTCGCGCGTCTCGGCCTTGAGCTCGTAAGTTGTTTGGCTCATGGATAGACCTTTCTGGTTATTTGGAGAGTTCGTCCGTCAAAAGCGGAAAAACCTGAAGCCGCCGATGGCGGCTTCATCCGCGTTGCCTCCAAGGGTGTCTGCGCGGACGCGCGGTGCATAGCGGAGAACGGCTGGAAATGCAAGGCGCGCAGCCGCTCAGGCCTTTTTCCGGGTAGACCGGGAAAGTGCGAGCATGAGCCCGCCGGCGAGCAGCCCCCAAAAGGCGCCGGAAACGCCGCCGAAACTGACGCCCGAAGCGGTGACGAGGAAGGTGATCGCGGCCGCTTCGCGGGTATTCGCCGCGGTGAAGGCAGCCATTGCGGAGCTTGCAAAGGCGCCGATGAGCGCAAGGCCGGCAACGGCCTCGATCAGAACCGGCGGGGCGAGACTGACAAAGGTGGTGACGGCACCGGCAAGCAGGCCGAAAACGATATAGGCGATGCCGGCGTTGATCGCCGACCAATAGCGGCGGCTACGGTCGGGATGGGAATCGGCGCCGGCGCACATTGCCGCGGTGATCGCCGCCAGATTGACTGCATGACCGCCGAAAGGCGCGCTCAGCATCGAGAAGAGGCCGGTTGCTGCGAAGAGGGGGCCGGGGTTCGGGTGATAGTCGTTGACCTTCAACACGGCGATGCCGGGAATGTTCTGTGATGCCATGGTCACGATAAAGAGCGGCAGCGCGATGCTGACCATGGCCGCCGTATTGAAGACTGGGGAGACGAATTCGGCTTTGGGAACCAGCGCCGAGGAGAGTTCGGCAAATGCGCCAGCCGGCATTTCGATGCCGAAGGCGATCACGAGGGCGAAGGCGAGGAGTGCGGCGGGTACGGCATAGAGCTTGTTGATGCTGCCGACGATTGCCCAGGCGAGAACGATCGGCAGGCCGAAGAGCGGATTGAAGGCGATCGCCTTCACCGGTGCGAAACACAGGCTGATCAGCACGCCGGCAAGCATCGCGTTCGCGAGCGCCGGAGGAATGGAGGAGACCAGTTTGCCGAGCGGCTTCCAAAGCCCGGCGATGACGATCAGCAGGCCGCAAACGAGGAAGGCGCCGACCGCGGCATTGAATCCGCCCTCGATGGTTCCCGCCGTCGCGAGCAGGGCCGCGCCGGGCGTCGACCATGCAATGCTGACGGGAAGGCGCGTGACGACGCTGATGGCGATCGCGCAGATGCCCATCGAAATCGAAAGCGCCATCAGGCCCGAAGCTGCCTGAGTCTCGGTCGCTCCGACGCCCGCAAGGCCGTGCAGGATGACCGCGAAGGAGCTTGCGAAGCCGACAAAGGCGATCAACAGACCCATGAAGAGGCTTTGAACGGAAAAGTCACGAAGCATGGCGGGCAACCGGAGTTTGCGGGCGGATGTTGCGGGCGAGTCGCAGCTAGTGCCCCGGAACCGAGTAGCACATCCAATGGATGTGTCGATACCGCCAGACTGATCTGTTCATGAACGCGGTTGATGGCACGACCTTCGTCTGGCTGGACCTTCCGCGCGACCGATGCCTATAGTGGCAGCCGAGTCAGGTATGCCGAACCGGGAGATCAGGCAAAGCTGTTTCCGCCGGAGGACGCTTTTAGGGAGGGAGCGAATGCCAGCAGCAGTGGACCATTCGGAACACGTCTACCGGATCGCGCATCAGCCCTCGGCCGCCGTCAGCTCGCCGGTCGCTGCCTCCTGGCGACGCTGCATGACCCTTCACGGGCTGGCACCGGAGGAATCACGCTCGCCTTGGCGACTGACGGAGAGCGAATTTCACCAGGCACGGGAACGCTCGGGCGCTTTGATCTCGGAAGCCGCGAGCGAGCTTGACCGGCTCTTCGCCGCCGTCGGCAAGGCCGGATGCTGCCTCCTCCTGACCGACGACAAAGGAGTTGCGCTCGAGCGCCGCGGCGCGACCGGCGACGATGCGGATTTTCGCGGCGTCGGCCTCTGGTCGGGCACGGTATGGAGCGAAGCAAGCGTTGGCACCAATGGCATCGGCACGGCGCTCGCCGACGAGCGCGCCGTCGTCATCCAACGCGACCAGCATTTCCTGAGCCGCAATATCGGGCTCAGTTGCGCGACGGCCCCGATCCGCGATGAAACCGGGCGCCTTGCTGCTGCGATCGACGTTTCCACCTGCCGCGACGACACATCGGAGGCAACGCTTTCTATTCTTTCCCAGGCCGTTCGTGACGCCGCCGGCCGTATCGAGGCCAACCTGTTCCGGCGCGCCTTCGGCGGCGCACGCATCGTGCTCGTTCCGGTCGACCGGCCGGGCCCGGCGCTGCTCGCGGTCGACCGCGACGATCTCGTTCTCGGCGCCACGCGAGCCGCGCGGCAATGGCTCGGCCTCGACGACAAGCGCATTGCCGGCGGCGTTCCTGCTTCCGACCTCCTTCAGGAAGAGGCCGCAGGAGACGGAGGCGAGTTGCCCGACGCAGAGCGGGCGGTCCTGCGCCGCGTCCTGTCACGCGCCAACGGCAATGTTTCGAAGGCGGCCGATCTTCTCGGCATCAGCCGTGCGACGCTCTACCGCAAGATGAAGCGGCTTTCGCTCAGCTGAGGCAGTGCTGCAGGCGCGGGAATAAGGGAAATGCCCCTCACCTAACCCTCTCTCCGCAGGTGGGGAGAGGGAATGCTGACTGACGTAACGAAGGTCGAGCGGCTACGGCAGGTCCTTCTCCCCGCGCGGGGAGAAGGACGCGGCAGCGGGGTGCGGGACGGATGCCGGCGAAAACCCACGATTTTCTCCACCCTATTGCTGCATTGCACCATCGTCGTCGAGCCGAACCTGTCTCATTTCTGAAACAGATCGCGCTTCTGGCCGCAGGGCCGCCCTATCGGAAATCCGCATTCGGCCTCACGCTTCCTTCCACAGCAAATCGGAACGCTGTTTTTCCAGGGAGGAAGCCATGTTGCACCAGAAGATCGTCGAGAACCCCTATAAGCAAAAATACGGAAACTTCATCGGCGGCGACTGGCGCGAGCCCGTCGCCGGCCGCTACTTCGAGAACACTACACCGATTACCGGCGGCACCCTTTGCCAGATCGCCCGCTCGGATGCGGCCGATGTCGAGCTCGCGCTCGATGCGGCCCATTCCGCCCGGGAGAAATGGGCGCGGACCTCGACGACGGAGCGTTCGAACATCCTGATGAAGATTGCCGCCCGTATGGAGGACAATCTCGAGCTCCTGGCGCGGGCAGAGACCTGGGATAACGGCAAGCCGATCCGCGAGACGATGGCTGCCGACATTCCGCTGGCGATCGACCACTTCCGCTATTTCGCCGCCTGCATCCGGGCGCAGGAAGGTTCGATAGGCGAGATCGATCACGATACGGTCGCCTATCATTTCCACGAACCGCTCGGCGTCGTCGGCCAGATTATTCCCTGGAACTTCCCGATCCTGATGGCCGCCTGGAAGCTTGCGCCGGCTCTTGCTGCAGGAAACTGCGTCGTACTGAAGCCCGCCGAGCAGACACCGGCCTCCATCCTCGTTTGGGTCGAACTCGTGGGCGACCTCCTGCCGCCGGGCGTGCTCAACATCGTCAACGGCTTCGGCCTCGAAGCCGGTAAGCCGCTGGCGACCAGTCCGCGCATCGCCAAGATCGCCTTCACCGGCGAGACGACGACCGGGCGGCTGATCATGCAATATGCGAGCCAGAACCTCATCCCGGTGACGCTTGAGCTTGGCGGCAAGTCGCCGAACATCTTCTTCGCGGACGTGCTCAATGAGGACGACGACTATTTCGACAAGGCGCTCGAAGGTTTTGCCATGTTCGCGCTCAACCAGGGTGAGGTCTGCACCTGCCCGAGCCGCGCGCTCATCCAGGAAAGCATCTATGATCGTTTCATGGAGCGGGCGGTAAAGCGGGTAGAGGCGATCCGTCAGGGCAATCCGCTCGACCAGGCGACGATGATCGGAGCGCAGGCCTCAGGCGAACAGCTCGAAAAGATCCTCGCCTATATCGACATCGGCAAACAGGAAGGCGCCGAGGTGCTGACCGGCGGCAGCCGCAATGTACTCGAAGGCGACCTTGCCGGTGGCTACTACGTCAAGCCCACCGTGTTCCGCGGGCACAACAGGATGCGCATCTTCCAGGAAGAGATCTTCGGGCCGGTCGTGTCGGTGACGACCTTCAGGACCGAGGCCGAGGCGCTGAAGATTGCCAATGATACGCTTTACGGCCTCGGCGCCGGTGTGTGGAGCCGTGACGCAAACCGCTGCTACCGCTTCGGGCGCGAGATCCAGGCGGGCCGCGTTTGGACCAATTGCTACCATGCCTATCCGGCGCACGCCGCCTTCGGCGGCTACAAGCAATCCGGCATCGGCCGCGAGACACACAAGATGATGCTCGACCACTACCAACAGACCAAGAACATGCTGGTGAGCTACAGCCCGAAAGCGCTCGGCTTCTTCTGATACCGCGCCGGTTCTGCCGGCGATCCACCCGGCGGGCTCCCGGTATCGCATCGGGGGCCTGCTGCTTGTGAGATAAGGAGATAGCAATGACGAACGAAGGAGGAGAGCCGCGCGTACTCGCGACCGACGCGGCGATCGGCCTGATCCGCGAGATCCGTCGCGACCATCCGGACATACTTTTTCATCAATCGGGCGGCTGCTGCGACGGCTCGTCGCCCATGTGCTATCCGGCAGACGACTACATCGTCGGCGACAACGATGTGAAGCTCGGGGAGATCGACGGCGTGCCGGTCTATATCAGCGCCAGTCAATTTGATGTCTGGAAGCACACCCAAGTCATCATCGATGTCGTGCCGGGCAGGGGCGGGATGTTCTCTCTCGACAATGGTCGGGAGAAACGCTTCCTGACGCGATCACGCCTCTTCGGCGGTGAAGCTTGCGCTTTGCCGCCGCGGGGCTGATCCGCCGCGCGCCGCTGCGTTCCCTTTTTGTTCGTTTGGTGCTATCGCTGATTATCTTCAATCGCGAGGAGAGGCGGACATGGCGAACCAGACGAGCAAGCATCAGGCATTCCGCGCATTGCATGCGCGTCCGGGGGCTTTTGTGATCCCCAATCCGTGGGATGCCGGTTCTGCGCGCATTCTCGCGGCGCTGGGTTTTGAGGCCTTGGCTACGACGAGTGCTGGATTTGCCTTTTCCATCGGGCGGAGAGATTCCGCGGCGGCTCTTTCGCGTGAGGCTGTTTTGCAGAATGCCCGGAGTATCGTTGGAGCAACCGATTTACCTGTTTCCGCCGATTTGGAGGACGGCTTCGGTGCGGATCCCGAGTGTTGTGCCGTAACGATTTCCTTAGCGGCGGAGGTTGGTCTTGTCGGGGGTTCGATTGAAGACGCCACTGGCGACCCCGCCGATCCCGTCTTCGAGTTTAATTTAGCCGTGGAACGCGTTGCCGCCGCGGCAGAAGAGGCCCGCAAGCACCCCTTCATTTTGACCGCCCGGGCAGAGAATTTCTTGCATGGGCGGCTCGATTTGGACGACACGGTCCGGCGTCTTCTTGCATTCGAAGAGGCCGGGGCGGATGTCCTTTACGCCCCGGGGTTGCCAAGTCTCGAAGCAATCCGGACGGTCTGCTCTTCGGTCAATCGACCGGTCAACGTCGTTATGGGGCTCGCCGGGCAAACTTTTACGGTCAAACAACTGCAGGAACTGGGTGTAAAGCGCATCAGTGTCGGTGGCTCCTTTGCGCGGGCGGCCCTTGCAGGGCTCATGCGCGCGGCACGGGAAGTCAAGGAGCACGGCACCTTCACATATTCCAGGGACGCAATGCCTGCCGGAGAGGCCGCGTCCTATATGCTGGACGTAAAAAGATAATTGAACGGCAGCATAAACGCGACCAGCGCCCATGCCCGAAAGATGGCAGGATTTCGCTTGAAACGAGCTCAGTCGAGGCTCGAAACCGATTCCTCCCACTGCATGTTCCTTAAATCGGAGCCGATTTAAGGACAAAAACATGCAGCAATTCAAAGTGCTACAGCGATCTTTGTGCATCTGAAAAGACGCACGACGCTGTCATCGTTGCCTTGCCGATTGGGGCTGCGTTAGAGATCATCCGGAGGTTCTGCCGCCACACAACCTGTCCGACAAACGAGGAGGCATGACATGCAGTACGCAACGCTCGGGAATACTGGTCTGGTGGTTTCGCGCCTCGCCTTCGGCGCAATGACATTCACCGCGGGAGACCGCAGTATCGGCGCCGTCTACAAGACGGATGCGGAAGCTGCCGATGCGCTTGTCCGGCGGGCACTCGACGCCGGCATCAACTTTTTCGATACGGCTGATGCCTACGCGTCCGGTCAATCGGAGCGGATCCTCGGGGAGGCGCTGAGGAAGCGTCGCGACGAGGTGGTGATCGCCACCAAGGTCGGTTTTCGCACCGGCATGCCACTTACGCAGGCGGGGCTCTCCCGTCGTCATATCCTGTGGTCGGTCGAGCAGAGCCTCAAGCGTCTCGGCACCGACTGGATCGATGTCTACATCGCCCACAAGGAGGATCCTTATACGCCACTCGAGGAAACCTTGTCGGCGCTGGATGAGGTCGTGCGTTCCGGCAAGGTGCGCTATATCGGCTTTTCGAATTGGTCGGCCTGGAAAGTGGCGGCAGCACTCGAGATCCAGAAGGCGGGCGGTCTCGCGCACTTCACTCATGGCCAAATGCATTATTCGTTGGTCGGTCGCGATGTCGAGCGCGACGTGATCCCGATGATGCAGCGCTACGGGTTGGGGCTCACCGTCTGGAGCCCGCTCGCCTCCGGCTTCCTCTCCGGCAAATATACCCGCGAAAATCTCGGCGATCCGGACAACCGCTATTCGGGTTTTGACATTCTGCCCTTCGACAAGGAACAGGGCTTCCGTCTCGTCGAGCGCATGCGCACGGTCGCCGATGCGCACGGGGCGAGCGTGGCGCAGGTGGCGATTGCCTGGCTGCTGGCAAAGGAGGCGGTGACGAGCGTGTTGCTTGGCGCCTCCAAGCCGCATCAGCTCGAAGACAATCTTGGCGCAGTGGGACTCGGGTTGATGGAGAGCGAGATTTCGACGCTCGATGCCGAGACCGTGCTTGCGTCGGTCTACCCGAACTGGTTCATCGACAATCTCGCCGATCAGCCGCTGGCGCAGGCTCTTGCCGGTAAGCGGCAATAGGCCAACACACCGGTCGCATGCCGCTTCAGTCGAACAGGCTCGAAACCGATTCTTCCTGGCTGGTGCGGCTGATCGCTTCGCCGATGAGGCCTGCGGTCGAGATCACCCGGACGTTGTGCGCCGATTGCACCGCCGTCGTCGGCTGGATCGAATCGGTGATGACCAGTTCCTTCAGCATCGAGGAGGTGACGCGGGCGACCGCGCCGCCGGACAGAACGCCATGGGTGATGTAGGCGGTGACGCTGGTGGCGCCGTTCTTGAGGAGCGCTTCAGCGGCGTTGCAGAGGGTGCCTCCGGAATCGACGATGTCGTCGATGAGGAGGCAATCCTTGCCGTGAACGTCGCCGATGACGTTCATGACTTCCGATTCACCCGGACGATCACGGCGCTTGTCGACGATTGCGAGCAGACAGTCGAGTCGCTTGGCGAGGGCTCGGGCGCGCACGACGCCGCCGACGTCCGGCGAGACGACCATGACGTTCTTCAAGTCGTAGTTCTCCTTGACATCGCGCGCCAGGATAGGAACGGCGTAGAGATTGTCGGTCGGGATGTCGAAGAAGCCCTGGATCTGGCCGGCATGAAGATCAAGGGTGAGGACGCGGTCGGCGCCGGCTCTGGTAATGAGGTTGGCGACCAGCTTGGCCGAGATCGGCGTGCGGGGGCCCGGTTTGCGGTCCTGCCGGGCATAGCCGAAATAGGGAAGCACGGCGGTGATGCGGCGGGCGGAGGAGCGGCGTACCGCATCGATCATGATGAGCAGTTCCATCAGATGATCGTTGGTCGGGAACGAGGTGGACTGGACGATGAAGACGTCCTCGCCGCGAACGTTTTCGCCGATCTCGACGAAGATTTCCTGATCGGCGAAGCGTCTCACCGTGGCTTTGCCGAGGGGCAGGTTGAGATAGTTGCAGATCGCTTCGGCCAGCAGCCGGTTCGAATTGCCTGCGAAAACCTTCATTGACGGTCCGCCTTGAGCTGGCGCGGTTACCGTCCGGGGCCAGTCCGGGGCGGTTTGTCCACGCAGATTCCGTGAGCCATTCCGATCGCGGGCAATCTTTGCGGATGGCCGCCATTCAGAGCTGATCGGCCGCTTTTTAGCGTCCTTGAACTTGAATGCAAGGGGAATGCTGCGCCGCAGCGGTCATTATCCTAAAATCTTTGCGTCAACCGGGCCAAGATCACGATGATTTTGGTCGACCGCCAAAATCTTAGAAGGTGATCGATTCTAGAAAGTTTAGAGCGGATGCGGGCGAAAAACCGCGCACACTTTTCCTCATCCCGCGCTAGCTCGACGCCATTCGAGATAGGCTTCGATGGTCTTGCTGGCGATTGCCTGCATCGTCTCCGGGGGAACGGCGCTCCATGGATCGGCCGCCGTGTTCGCAACCGTGTCTTGTCCTTGGATCCTGTGCAGCCTGTTGCCGCTGCCGTCGAGAATGTCCCAGACATAGACGACCGTCGTTTTGCCGCCGTCATTGAGCGCGGAGAAATAGCCTTTGAGAATATGGTCGCTCGTGGTGTCCGTGGAGCTCTTGATCGGCAGTCCCTCAGCCCGGGCCGCGGCGCCGAGCTGCTTTGAAAGCGGCGTCACCGCCTGGACCGGCGCGCCGATGATCGGCAGGAACCGGATGCCGCCGGAACCGGCTGCGGCCGGCGATGCGGCGGCTTGTTTCGTCTCTTCCGGCTCAGTCGCCGTCGCTTCCCCAACGGCAGGCTGCCCGCTGACGGCGCCGTCTTGCGCCGTCTCGCTCGGCGTCTGCTCGCTCTCAGCCTGCCTGTTCTGAACTGGCGCCTCGCCCTGCGCAAGCCGCCTCGCCTGGCCTTCCAGCGTGCCGGCGGGATCCGTGTAATCGACGTCGCCGGTCGCGTATTGCGGCGGCGGGCTGGCAATGTTCGGCTGTGCCGAGAAGGCAGCCGTGCGGCCCGGTGGGACGCTCTCTACCGGCATCACAGCAGTTTGCGTGGACATGGCGTCGAGATCGGACTGCGTCACCGGGGGCGAGCGGAAGGTTCCTCCGCCGACATCCACCTGCGGTATCAGCGCATCCGTGCTGTTGCAGCCTGCAACTGCCGCAGCAAGACCAAGGCTTGCGACAGGCATGATCAGCTTTCGCATCGTTCCCACCGTCCGTCTCGACTCTACACACGGAGCGGAACCTTGGCGGAAAACCGCCGGGCACGTCCTCACTCCGCTGGAAAGCATAGGACGATTTCGTTACGCAGAAATGAAGTCCAGTCCGTAGCGTGAGAGCGCCCGCGGCGTATCGGCCGTCGTGAGATAGGTCTGGCCGAGCGTCATGGCCGTTCCGGTGTCCGAGTCCATGATGATCATGTGCACGAAGAGCGACATGTCGGGCTCGATCTCCTGCGGATTTCCAACATGGAACATCTGATGCTCCATCCAGGACGGCGAGAAGCGCGCGCCAAGTGAATAGCCGCAGGCATTCAAACGGTGGCGGGCGAGGCCGCGTTCGTCCATGATCTTGGCGTGAACGTCAAAAACCGTGCCGAAGGTGTTGCCGGGTCGAAGCACCATTTCGATCGCCTGGATCGTCTCGCGGCAGGCGCTGTAGAGTTCTCGATGGCGGTTGGTGGGCTCGCCGATCACGATCGTGCGCATCATCGCCGCATGATAATGGGCGCTGACGCCGGCCCACTCCAGCGTCAGCTGGTCGTTGGGATCGAGCGTGCGCCGGCCCGCCTTGTAGCGGCAGAGCAGGGCGTCCGCGCCGGAGCCGATGATGAATTCGTTGGCCGGATAGTCGCCTCCGCCGGCAAAGACCGCGCCCTGCATGGCCGCGAGAATATCGGCCTCGCTGCCGCCAGGACTGATCAGCGGTAGTGCGGCCTCCAGCGCCGCGTCGGCAAGGCTCGCCGCCTTTTCGACATGGGCGATTTCCGCCGGGCTCTTGATCAAACGAAGGCGGCTTACGAGCAGCGATGCGTCGATGAGTTCGCCGAAGGTGGAGAGCTGATGGTCGACAAGGCGCGCCGTTCGGCCGGTCATGCCATGAGTGTCGTATTCGACGCCGATGCGGCAGCCGAGAAGATCAAGTTCGCTGAGCAGGTTCTTGAGGTCCATGGCCGGGTCGGCATTCACCCGATCCACCCAGATTTCGATGCGCTCGATATTGGATGTGTGACGCGCCTGGCGCAGGTCGGCCGAGCGCGTGAGCAGCACCATGGAACCGTCCTTCTTGACGACCAGCGTCTGGAAGAAGCAGTAGCCGAAGGTGTCGTATCCGGTCAGCCAGTACATGCTCTCCTGCGCAAAGAGGAGCATGGCGTCGAGCTTTTCCTCCTGCATCTTGGCCGTGAGCCGTGCGAGGCGGGCCGCATATTCCTCTTCGGCGAAGTGAAGCGCCATATCAAACCTCCCGTATGCAAATCGCGGATATCTGCCGGCCGTAGTCGGGTTCCCGCCTGTGCGTGGTGCGGCGGTAGGAGAAGAAGCGTTCCTCGTTCGCATAGGTGCAGATGTCGAGATTTTCCGCCGCCACCCCTGCCTCAGCCAGCCGCCGGGTTGTAAGGCCCGGCAGATCGAACATAGCATGGCCGTTTCGTCCGGACGGACTGAAGAACGACGCGTAGCTGTCGTCGGCCGCGAGGAAGCGATCGACGAATTCGGCGCCGACCTCGTAGTGCTGCCGGCTGATCGAGGGGCCGAGGCAGGCGATGATCCGCTCGCGGTGTGCCCCGATCGAAATCATCGCCTCGATCGTGCTTTCGAGGATGCCGTCGAGTGTTCCCTTCCATCCGGCATGGGCGGCGCCGATCACGCCTGCTTCCGGATCGGCGAAAAGGACCGGCCCGCAGTCTGCGGAAAGGACGCCAAGGACGATGCCGGGCGTCGCGGTTACCAGTGCGTCGGCGTCCGGCCGCGAGCCGTCATAGCTGCCGTCCACGACGACCGCGTCCGGCGAATGAACCTGATGCACGGTGGCGAGGCGCCGCGGCTCGGCATGGAACCAGCGGGCGACCCGGGCACGGTTTTCGCTGACGCGTTCCCGGTCGTCATTGGAGCCGAGGCCGACATTCAGGCCGCGATAGATGCCCTCCGACACGCCACCCTCGCGGGTAAAATAGCCATGCGCAATCGCTGGGCCCACCTTGGCACCGAAGAGCGGGCTCTGCACAGGGGAAAGCGAGGCATCGTCCTGCATTCGGTGTTCACGCCCTTGTATTTTCTAAGCTTCATTGGAATTGAGGGCGCGTCCGGCCCGGTGATTTGCGGCTGATTTGCCGGCGTGATGTTGACCCGGCGTGCCGGGCCTGTCAATCGCCGAGCGGCTGCCAGGTTCCGAACTCCTTCCAAAACGGGCGTTGCATCTTGTTCCAAAGTTGGCACGAAAGGCGGGCGAAAATGCCACCCGCGTTCCCGTGTCTCGGAGCTATGGCGCCTTTTTTCGAAACGGCGCCAAAGCCACTTCGGGGCTGCTGACAACCAGCACCTTGAACAGCTCGCCCATCTTTCCGGCGCCGGCGCCTGCGAGCCGCTCGACATCGGCGCGGATGTTTTCCTGAGTCGCTTCATCCTTGCCGCGACCGAGGGCTGCGGCGCGTTGCAGAAGGCCGAGGCCGACGAGGAAGTCGCCTTGACGGGCAAGGCCGTTGACCTGCAGGCCTTCCGCCTTGGCCCGGCTTGCCAGTTGCTCGAAATCGACGTGGCTTGTCAGGTCCGCCCGGCCGGGATTTGCGAGCGGCGGGTCGTAGCGGTGCTCGCGGACGGCCTGAAGCGTCTCGCCGTAGCCGGTCGAGAGATGCCCGTAATCGATGATGATCGCCGTGCCGCCGCTCGTCCGAAGACGTTCGCAAAGAGCGGCCATTACCGCGTCGCGCGCCGGGGCGATCTCGAAGATCGTGCCCTCCGCGACCGATTGCGCCGGCGAGGGCAGAAGTGAGGGATCGATGCCGGCGACGCCGACGCCAAAACTCAATTGATCGTCGGCATCGAGCCCCACCACGCGCTCGCGGAAGCCCTCGGCGGTGCGAACGAACTGGCGGATCGGAATCGCGTCGAAAAGCTCGTTTGCCGCCAAGAGCAAAAAACCTGGGGGCAGGGTATCGAAACTTGCGTGCCAGTGCACCTTGCCGTCATGTTCTGCAAGGGTCTCTGCCTGGACTTGCTGCAGCCGTTCGCTGGTTTCCACCAGGTGCACCTCTGCCGAGCGGTAGAGGTCTGGCGCCAGGCGGCGAATGACGCGCAGCATGTCCGAGATCATCGTGCCGCGGCCAGGGCCGATTTCGGCGACGATCACATGCTCGGGCGAGCCGTGCTGCTGCCACGCGTGCAGCAGGAAAATGCCGATCATTTCGCCGAAGAGCTGGCTGATTTCCGGCGCGGTGATGAAATCGCCGGCCCGGCCGAAGGGTTCGCGTGCGTGGTAGTAGCCGTGCTGTGGGTCGGCGAGGCAAAGGGAAAAATAGTCGGTGACGCTGATCGGCCCATTGGCCTTGATCAGCGCCTTGATCTTGTCCGCGAGAGGATTCGTCATGCACCCGTCCAGTTAAGCGGCGGCTGCTGCGGCCCGGCGCGCCCTGGCAATGGCCCATATGCCAGCGAGCGCCATCGGCAAGGAAAGCAGCATGCCCATGGTCAGCCAGCCACCCGCCAGATAGCCGATCTGCGCGTCCGGTTCGCGGAAGAATTCGACGAAAATGCGGCTGGCGGCGTAGCCGCACACGAATATGCCGCAGATCAGGCCCGGCGTCTTCAACGCCTTGCGGCGAAATACGAGATAAGCGAGGACCGAGAGCAGCAGAATACCCTCGAGCGCCGCCTCGTAAAGCTGGCTCGGGTGGCGGGGGAAAGGTCCTCCGGTCGGAAAGACGATTGCCCACGGCATCGAAGACAGTCTGCCCCAGAGCTCGCCGTTGATGAAATTGGCGACGCGGCCGAAGAAGAGGCCGATCGGCACGACGGCGGCCACGACATCGAGCAGGCTCCAAATCGGAATGGCGTTCCTCCGGGCGAAGATGATGATCGCCAGCGTCGTCCCGAGAAGACCCCCATGAAATGACATGCCGCCGTTCCAGATCTCGATCGCCCGGATCGGATTTTGCAGGACCGAGCCGAGATCGTAGAAGAGAATATAGCCGACGCGTCCGCCGAGCACGATGCCCGCCGCCGCCCAGAGCAGGAAATCGTCGAGCTGCGTTGCGTTGAGCGCGGGCGTGCTGTCGCGCCAGAGCGCCTGGTTCTGAATGATGCGCCGGGCGTAGAGCCAGCCGAGGAGGATGCCGGCGACATAGGCCAAACCATACCAGTGCACGGCGAGCGGCCCGATCGTGAAGATGACGGGGTCGATTTCGGGGAAGGGGAGGATGGCGAGGCGGGTCGCGATTGTTTCCAAGGTTTTGTCTCGTGGGTCTTGCCTCGTGCCAGGCGATTGTTTTGGCCGGGCCGATTGTTTGGCGGAACATGGCGATCGAATTCGGCGGGGTCAAGCCGCCGTCATCGTCTTCAAGCCGCGCTCGCCGTTATTTTCCTTGCATCGTTTCCTCGAGGACCCTACCTGAAATCCATGGATCGCACCGCGCGTGACGCGCTGGCCGGAACGGAGATCAGGACGATGAGCACAGGAGCCAACCGCATTCTCGATGATTTTGCCAAGCTGATGACCGATGCCGCGGGCGCAGCCCAGGGTGTCCGGCACGAGGTAGAAACGGCGTTTCGAGCCCAGGCCGAACGGGCTCTGAACTCGCTCGATGTCGTCAAGCGCGAGGAATTCGAGGCCGTCAGGGAGATGGCCGTGAAGGCGCGCGAGGAAAATGAAGCGCTGCTTTCCCGTATCGCAGCGCTCGAGGCACGCCTCGCCGAGGTGGGCAAGTAAGATCGGCCGCGCTTTTTGCGGCCCTGTTTGCCCCGATGCCGATCCGCGCGGGCACGACCTTCAAGCGTGCCCGCCGCGGGGAGGCGTCGCCCGTGATGCTCGCGATTCCCGGTGTGGCGCGATGGCGGCGGAAAAACCACGTCGCACCCTCGTCGTTCCGGGTCCGAGTGTCAAAATCTCAAAAGTTTTCCACCTGTGGACACTGCCAAAAAAGCCTTATGGCAGAGTCGCTTAAGCATCCCTGCTGAATCGAAAACGCAAGCAGGGGTGCCGCTCTCCTCTGCAATTTTTCGGTTGAGGGGCTGGCAGGCTGACTCTGCCGTTATACACTGATTTTAAATGATGATTCGAAACGGATCACGCAAGCTCCGGGCAGGGTAAGTAAGCCAGGATGGCCGTGGGTCCAGCAATCATAGTGTGTCCGTATCCGGTATTGGGTTTGCAGTGTTGCGTCTTGCGAACGTGACTGCGTACGCCTGTGCCGCGCCTTTAGGGTGATGCATGAGCCTTTTGGAAATGGAAGTCGAGCGCCAGTCCAACCCGGTCGATATGATCGAGTTCGTCGCTGCCAACAATGACTGGTCGTTTGAGCGGTCCGGCGAAGACGAGATTGCCATGACGGTGGAGGGCAAGTGGGCGGACTATCACGTCTCCTTCTCCTGGATGGAGGAGTTCGAGGCGCTGCATCTCGCCTGTGCCTTCGATATCAAGGTGCCGGACAGTCGTGTAAACGAGGTTATCCGCCTGCTTTCCCATATCAATGGTCAGGTGTTGATGGGGCATTTCGATCTCTGGCGCCAGGAGGAAGTCGTCATTTTCCGCCAGTCCCTCCTGCTTTCAGGCGGTGCGGAACCTACGAACCAGCAGGTCGAAGTGCTATTATCGAGCGCGCTCGACGCCTGCGAATCCTATTTCCAAGCGTTCCAATTCGTCGTCTGGTCCGGCATGGATGCGCAGCGTGCGGTCGATGCGGTGCTATTCGAAACCGTTGGAGAGGCATGAGATGACCATAGCCCTTTCAGGCCCGATCGTTCTCGTCGGCGCCGGCAACATGGGCGGGGCGATGCTCGGCGGCTGGCTTAAGAGCGGCGTACGCGGCAGCGATATTCTCGTCATCGATCCGGGTCCGCCACCGGCAATGGCAAAACTGATCTCGGACAATGGCGTCAGCCATGCAACCTCCGCGCCCGAAGCCGTCAAGGCAGGCGTGATCTTCCTCGCCGTCAAGCCGCAGGTCATGGAGGCGGTGTTGCCGCCTCTGAAAGGTCTGGTCGGCCCTGAGACCGTGGTCGTATCCGTTGCAGCAGGCAAGACGCTCGCCTTCATCGAGCGCCACCTGGGCGACACCGCGACGGTACGGGCCATGCCCAACACCCCTGCCATGATCGGGCGTGGGGTCACGGGCGCTTTCGCCAACGCCGGCGTGACGAAAGCGCAGCGTGCGCTCGTCCACGATCTGCTGAAGGTCAGCGGCCCTGTCGAATGGCTGGCGACCGAGGCGGATATCGACGCTGTGACCGCCGTTTCCGGCAGTGGTCCGGCCTATGTTTTCTATCTCGTCGAGTGCATGGCAGAGGCCGGGCGCAAGGCCGGCCTCGAGGCGGACCTCGCCATGCGGCTTGCTCGGGAAACCGTCGCGGGGGCTGGTGAACTCCTGCATCAGTCCCCCGATGACGCCGCGCGACTGCGTCAGAACGTGACGTCTCCGGGCGGAACCACGGCTGCTGCACTCGCTATCCTCATGGCGGACGGCGGCATGCAGCCGCTCTTCGACAAGGCGATTGCCGCCGCACGCAAGCGTGCCGAGGAATTGGCTGGCTCCGCGTAGGATAATCCGGGCCAATGGCGAGATTACTCGAGGTTAGCCGCCAGCGGCCTGTCTCCGCGAATGCGCATCACGACGGGCGGTCTCCGTGTATCCGAACAAGAGCCGTAGCGCCGAGCGGATCGCCCAAAGACAGAATTGACCGATGGCGGCGCTGCGTTGGCGGCGTGCCAGCGCATGAAGCTGCAGGCTGTCCGGGATATCATCACGCCTCTGCTCGTTCATCGTTTTCACCTTTATGACCATTTGAGTTCAGAGAACGATACGGCCTGTCGTTGATCACGATAATCCATGTTATTTTCCGTTTATCTGTGACGAATCGGAATAGATGCGATGGACCGACAGGAGGTCATGGCGGTGTTTCTCGCCGTCGTCGAGGAGGGCGATTTCTCGGCGGCTGCCCGGCGAATGCGGATGACGCCGTCGGCTGTCAGCAAGATCATCGGGCGGCTCGAGGCCCGACTCGGCGTGCGCTTGCTCCAGCGCTCGACGCGCAGCATCAGCCTTACGGCGGAGGGGAACGCCTATGCGGAGTCGACCCGCCGCATCCTCAGCGACATGGAGGAGGCTGAACTTGCGATCCAGCCGGGCGCCGAGCCGCGCGGCCGGTTGCGCGTCAGTCTTCCGAGCGCCTTCGGCCATCGGCTGATTGTACCGATGCTGCCGGCCTTCATCGGGCGTTATCCGGCAATCGAACTCGAACTGGATTTCACCGACGCCGTCGTCGACCTCATGAACGGTGACGCGGATGTGGCGGTGCGGGTGGCGGCGCAAAGCGATTCCACGCTCGTCACGCGCCGCCTTGCCCCCAATCGGAGGGTCATTTGCGCGGCGCCCGAATACCTTGAGCGCCATGGTGTTCCGGAGAAGCCCGACGACCTCCTGCGGCATGTCTGTCTCGGCATTACCTCCCGCGGCGGCCTCAACGTGTGGGAGTTCGACGAAACCGGTGGTCGCCGGGCGATGCGCATCCGCAGTTCCATAGAGACTAATAGCACCGAAGCCCTGCGCCGGCTCGCGCTCGCCGGCATGGGGATCGTGCGGCTTTCGGAGATGCTCGTCGGGCCGGACATCAGAGCTGGCCGGCTGAAACCGGTGCTCACCGACTGCAACCGTGCGGAGGCCGAGCCGATCAGTGTGGTCTACCCGCACCGCCGATTCCTGTCGCCGCGCGTGCGCGTTTTCGTCGATTTCCTCGCCGAACAGTTTGCGCATCCGACGTGGACGCAGACTGCGCAGGTGTAAAGGCGGAGGTCGTCGCCGGCAGCCTTCCGAAATTCGCCAGGATGCGTTAAGCCAGACGCGCTTAGAATTTTTCTCAGTAAAGGATTGTGATGTCGGACGTGATTGATTTTGCTGATTTCGAACGTGTCGATATCCGCGTCGGCACGATCATCGAGGCCGAGGCCTTTCCGGAAGCGCGAAAGCCCGCCTACAAGCTGCAGATCGATTTCGGCCCCGAGATCGGCGTCAAGAAATCGTCCGCGCAGCTCACGGTGCACTACAGGCCGGAGCATCTGGTCGGACGCCAGGTGCTTGGCGTCGTCAATTTCCCGCCGCGCCAGATCGGCCCGGTCCGCTCTGAAGTCCTGACACTCGGCTTCGAGGACGAGGCGGGCGCGATCGTGCTTGCCGGCACTGAAAGGCCGGTCCCGAACGGCAGGAAGCTGATGTGAGGCGCCATGATATTTAACGATGATCCCATTCCGGAACGCATCAAGGTTTCCTGCCTGTGGCGCGCGGCCGAGGCGGCGCGGGAGTGGCGTGCCAGCCATGTGCTCTCGCTGCTCGATCCGGAATTGCCGGACACGAACGTCCCGGTCATTGCGGATGCGAGCCATCGGGTCGTGCGCATGCGCGACCAGGAAAATGCCACCGCGACACTGCACTTCCCGGAGCTCGTTCTCGAGATTTTCGAGGCGATGCGGCCGGCGGCCGAAGACCGGTCCAGCCGGATCCTCGTGCATTGTCACGCCGGCGTCAGCCGCTCGACCGCCTTTGCCTACGGACTTATCGCCCACCAGTTGGGCGCGGGCAGGGAAGGGGAGGCCTTCGAAGCCCTCCTGACCATCACCCGCAAGCCTTGGCCGAACCGCCGGATCATCGAAATTCTCGATGCATCGCTTGGCCGGGAGGGCAGACTCCTTGCTCCCCTCGATGCCATGCGTGCGCGCCATCCGCGCCGGATCGACGCCTGGCATCGATTCAATGAACGTCGCGGCCTTACGTCGACCTATTCGCGGTAGTCACGTCGGCACGCGCACCGTTGCGCGCAGGCCGCCGAGCGGGCTGTCTGCGAGGGTAACATTGCCGCCGTGGCTTCGGGCGATATCGCGGGCGACGGCTAGGCCGAGGCCGGTGCCGGAACTGTCGAGATTGCGCGCCTCGTCGAGGCGGAAGAACGGTTTGAACACATCCTCGCGTGACCGTTCCGGAATGCCCGGCCCATCGTCGTCGACGTTTATGGTCAGCCATTTGGCGCTATGGCGGGCTTCGATGCGCACCGTGTTCGCGTAACGATAGGCGTTCGACGCGAGATTGGTCACCAGCCGTGTAAAGGCGTTCGGCCGCACGCGAATTTCATTCTCCCCGTCGATCGAGGTGGTCAGTGTCTTGCCATACAGTTCGGCCTCGGCCCCAAGACGAGCCATCAGATCGCTGAGTTTCAACCGGCCGACATCCTCCTCCGCCTCGCCGCGGGCAAAGGCGAGATAGCCTTCCAACATGTTCTGCATGTCCTCGACGTCCTGGCTTAGGCTTTCGAGGTCGGAGTTGTTGCCGGCGAGCGCGAGTTGCAGCTTGAAACGCGTGAGGATCGTGCGCAGATCGTGGCTGACGCCGGTCAGCATCGCCGTGCGCTGCTCGATCTGGCGTTCGATACGCTCCCGCATCAGGATGAAGGCGAGGCCGGCGCGGCGGATTTCTTCAGCACCACGCGGCGCGAAATCGTCGATCTTCTGTCCCTTGCCAAAGCTTTCGGCAGCACTCGCCAGTGCCAGAATCGGCCTGATCTGTCCGCGAAGGAAGAGGATCGCGATTGTCAGCAGAACGAGCGAGGCACCGACCATCCAGACGAGGAAGATGTGCGTGTTCGACGCATAGGCCTGATTGCGCCGGGCGTAGACCCGAAGAATGCGACCGTCTTCCAGCTTTATGCGGATTTCGACGATTTTCGAGTTGCCGACCGTGTCGATCCAGAAGGGGCGGCGGATCTGGTCCGAAATCTCTTCGCTTAAAATCTGGTCGAGAATTTCGAAGAAGGGCTTGGGGCGCGGTGGCGGCAACTCGCCGCCAGGCTCGACCGTGATGTTGAGGTCGAGCTGTTCGCGCGCGATGCGCACGACCTGATCGATATCGGCTTCGCGCGGGAAGGTGGTGATCAGGTCGACGACCGCCGCGATCTCGCTGGTCACGGCGGCGGAGAGCCGTTGCGTGACGAGTTGCCAGTGCCGCTCCATGAAGACGAAGGCGACCACCGATTGCAGCAGAACCATCGGGATGATGACGATCAGCAGCGAACGCGCATAGAGGCCCATCGGCAGGCGGCGGCGCAGCCAGCGCAAAAGGCGCCTCCAGGCGCCATCCGCAGAGCTCGATCCGTCGCGTCTGAGGCTGTCAAAGCTTGCCATGGCTCTTTGCTTCATTTGCCAGAATGTTCGGCATGTTAGCCCCTGACCCTAGATCACGATGATTTGGGTTAAAATCATAAACGTGATGGAGTCCGAAAATTTCGGCGGTGGAGCGGAAAATCGCGCAGGATTTCCTCCTCCCGCGCTAGTCCACACTCAATCGATAACCGATACCGCGAACCGTCTGCAGCCAGATCGGATTGGACGGATCGTCCTCGATCTTGCGTCTCAGCCGGTTGATCTGCACATCGATTGTCCGTTCCCCGACCTCGGCATCGTCGCCGATCAGTTCGTGACGGGGGATCGTTTCTCCGGCACGCTGCGAAAATAGGGTCATGATCTCCTGTTCGCGGTCGGTCAACCGAATATGATCGGCGCCGCGGCGGAGTTCCTTGCGGACCACGGAAAAGGTGTAGGGGCCGAAGATGACCTGGTCGACCTTCGGCGCTTGTGCCGGATGGTTGCGACGCAGGATGTTGTTGATGCGCAGCACGAGCTCGCGCGGTTCGAAGGGCTTCGGCAGGTAATCGTCCGCACCGGCCTCGAGGCCCTCGATGCGCGAATTCGACTCCGCGAGAGCCGTCAGCATGATGATCGGCACGGTCTTGATTTCTCGAAGGCTCTGCGTCAGGGCGATGCCGCTTTCGCCCGGCATCATGACGTCGACGATCAAAAGGTCGAAGTCGATGCCGATGAGCTTTCGCCGGGCCTCGTCGGCGTCCGCCGCCGTCGTTACGCGAAAGCCCTGCTCCACCAGATAGCGGTTGAGCAGGTCGCGAATCCGTCGGTCGTCGTCGACGATCAGAAGATGCGCAGCATCATCGGAGACTTTCGCTTTTGCCATCATGGCTCGATTTCCCTCGTTGCAAGGCCGGCCTACTGTCCCTCTCGGCCACCTGACCTTGGATTGACGCAATCCCGCTTGTAAACGTCATCCGTTCCAAGACGTTAGAGACCACGCATTGAAGCAGATGCGCAATGGTCGCCCAATTCCCCGATTCCAGGGATCGCGTGGCGCGAGCTGCGACCGAACGGCGGCCCATGGAATCAATCCGCGGCATTCTTCATATTCGCGAGAAAACGTTTCACGATTTCGCGAGCGCCCGGACCTGCCTTTGCCAATGCATCGGCTATGCGGCGGGACTGTGGCTCGGCGAGCGCCCGCGCCAGTGCCTGGCCCTCCTTCGTCGTATAGAGCATTCGCTGCCGCCTGTCCTCGGGGCCGGTCACCTGACGGATATAGCCGGAATCGATCAGCTGCTTCAGGACGCGGGCAAGGCTCTGCTTGGTTATTTTCAGCGTGTCGAGAAGATCGGCGACCGTCATCCCCGGTTCCCGGTTGACGAAATGCACAACGCGGTGGTGCGCACGGCCAAACCCGCTCTTTTCGAGTATGGCATCCGGATCGCCGGTGAAGTCGCGATAGGCAAAGAAAAGCAACTCGATGATTTCGAAGTCTATCGTGTCGTCGTCGGCGGCGACATCGGCCATATGTTGGCTGTTATCCTTGGATCGGCCTGCCACGCGGTCATTTCCTTTCAACCAAATTGCAGTTCGCGAAACATATCACAAAATATGTCAGGTTTGTTGACATATTTTTGCTGCATGCTAGCGTCCGCCTCGGCAAACGAGGGACTAGAGCGGCGGCATCGGACGATAAAATCATGAAATTGAATTTTCCCCCCGTCTGTTTGCCGATAAACTGAAAACGGCAAGGTAATCAACAGCAGGTATGGTGCACAACGCGCCGGAGGATAACACCATGGCAGCAATTCCCTTTGATCAGTTGGACGGCGAAATCTGGTTCAACGGCGAGTTCGTGCCGTGGAAGGAAGCGAAGATACACGTGCTGACCCATGGGCTGCACTATGCAAGTGCGGTGTTTGAAGGCGAGCGTGCCTATGGGGGGCGCATCTTCAAACTGACGGAACACAATCAGCGGCTCCACCAGTCGGCGGATATTCTGGGGTTCAAGATCCCCTACACGATCGAAGAGCTGGACGAGGCGAGCAACGAACTGCTTAAGCGCCAGGGCTTTTCCGACGCCTATGTGCGCCCGATCGCCTGGCGCGGCAGCGAGCAGATGGGCGTGTCCGCACAGAACAGCCGTATCAATGTCGCGATCGCCATCTGGCAATGGGGCAGCTATTTCGACCCGGCCGAAAAACTGAGAGGCATCCGTCTCGATATCGCTGACTACCGCCGGCCCGACCCCCGGACCGCCCCCGCCAAATCCAAGGCGGCGGGCCTCTATATGATCTGCACGATTTCCAAGCACGCGGCTGAGGCCAAGGGCTATGCGGATGCGCTGATGCTCGACTGGCGCGGCCAGGTGGCAGAGGCGACCGGCGCCAATATCTTCTTCGTCAAGGATGGCGCCCTTCATACGCCGATACCGGACTGCTTCCTGGACGGCATCACGCGCCGGACGGTCATCGAGCTCGCGAAGCGCCGCGGCTACCAGGTTGTCGAGCGTGTCATCATGCCCGATGAGCTCTCCACGTTCTCGGAATGCTTCCTCACCGGGTCGGCGGCCGAAGTAACGCCGGTGTCCGAAATCGGCCCCTATCGTTTCAAGCCTGGCACGATCTCGGAAAACTTAATGAAGGATTACGTGAAGGAAGTTCATCCGGTCGCCGCCGCCGCGGAGTGACGACTGCATGGTTGCTTAAATCGGGATCGATTAAAGGGTAAGCCTTTGTGCGACCGAAATGACGCACGGCGCTGTAGATCAAAGCAGAAAAGGCGGCCCTGAGCCGCCTTTTGTCTTGCTACGGATATCGTTCGGGAGGCATTACGCTTGCTTGCCGACGAATTGGCCGACGAGGCCACTCAGCACACCACCGCCGACAAGCCCGCCGAGCGCTTGCATGGCAAGGCCGGTCGCTGCTGCTTCGCCGCCAAGCATCTGGATCAGGAATCCGCCGCCGAGGCCGCCGATAGCACCCACGATCGTGCGCGCCACAATCCCAAATGCCTGCTGCTTCAGCATGGCGCTGGCCGCGTTGCCACCAGCCGCCCCCGCAATCAACTGGGTAATGATAGGCACTAATGCTTCCATTGGTCCCTCCGTCCTGCGACCCTCCATCCAGAGCCGCCAAATGCCGATGATCCGGCACGGAGAGGTTGAAACCGAAACGGGAAACTTGTCAAATTCGCCACTGTCGGTGTCAGGTGCAGTCTGTTTTGCGGCGCTTGGGCGGAGTGCGCAGGATTACAGCAATTTATTGATTCAGATGATAGTTTTGCCTTCGCGTTGCCCCCCGGACAGAAGGTGTTGTGCAGTGATACTATTTCTTGAAAGGTGCCGTTGACGGAACGGGCAGAATGATGTCGTCCCGAATCCGGGGTGTTCTCTGGCTTGCTTGTCGATGATTCGTTTGGACAGGTAAGGGCGGTCGCCACTAACTTTATCGCGCAGCACGTCGGCGCTGCGCGATGTGCAGGATCGAGCCCGACCGTTTCGCAGCGCTCAGCGGTAGACGTAGACGACGCGCCGTGTGGCGGGTTCCACGAGAACGGGCTGGCCGTTGATGATAACATATTGATAGTCGTAGTCGGGGATCGGCCGAAACGCGACCGTGGACGGCAATGTGGCGCCGACGACGACCTCGCCCTCAACATAGACCGGGTCGACGGGATTTTGGGTGATATAGGTGCGCACTGCCGGAGGCGGCGTTACGGGATCGATCTCCTCGACCGGCCCGACTAATTCGAGCGGTTCGGCGGTCGTAACCACAGGCTCGCCTTCATAGGTGACTGTGGGGATCGCGAGGTCCGTGCGACGCTCCTCGATTACCACGGTCGATCCACCTTGGGTGGTTGCCAGATAACGGGCATAAGCCCAGCCGCGAAGACCGTTGACATCGATGCGGCACCAGTTGCTGCCTTCGATACAGCCGTCAAGCACGGCAGCGCTGCCGCGCGTTGCAACGCCGACCGTCGGATATTGAGGTCCCGGACCGGCCCGCACGTTCAAGTCGGTCAATGTCGTCGCACTCATCGCTGCATAACCCGTCGAAACGCCGGCCAGTATCAAACCCGCTGCCGCGACCGTTCGAAACAGGTGGGGGGAGAGGGTCTTCATCGTCTTGCTCCTCTTGAATGATGCAGGCCAAACGCGCCGCACGGCGGGTATGTTCCCCGGGTGACATCACTATATGTGAGGGTGAGACATATTGGCTTCGCTTGCCGTGTGGTTGAGCCGACAGCGGGGCGGCGCGGAACGCGAAAAGCGTCTACGCATCGGCCTCGATGATCGAACAACCGCAGGAAATCTTGACCTTTTTCCGCCCCGGCAAAGAAGGCGCGAATCGACCTGGAGCGATGAAAATGAAACATGGGACCGTCGACGAGACAAAGGCCACCGTCGAGCGGCTTCGCCCTCTGGTCGTTGTCGTCGTGGCGGCTAAGCTGGCGATATCGGCCCTGCTGCTCACGACCGTGCAATATTCGCCGCCAGTGGCCGCGCCGGAAATCGCCGCACTCCGCTGATTTGCACTGTCATCCCACCCATATATCGCTATAGCTGAGACGGGGCTGTAGGACGGTTCATCCGCACGGCACACGTCACGATCCAAGAGCGAGGCACGGTCGGCATGTTACAAGCGGGTATCATCCCGGTGACGCATTTTGAACAGAACTGCACGGTCCTTTTCGACAGCGAGACCAAGGAAGGCGTGATCGTCGATCCCGGCGGCGATGTCGACATCATCCTGCAGACGGTCCGCGAAAACGGCATCACGCTGAAAGCGATCTGGCTGACGCATGGCCATATCGATCATGCGGGCGGCGCCAAGGAATTGAAGGAAGCGCTGGGGCTGAAGATCATCGGACCGCACAAGGACGACCAGCCGCTTCTTGAGCGACTGGAGAGCCAGGCAGAGCGCTTCGGCCTGACAATGAAGGTTCAAAACGTGCTGCCCGATCAGTGGCTGGAGGACGGCGATACCGTGTCCTTCGGCGATCACGTCTTCGAGGTGCTGCATTGCCCCGGTCATGCGCCGGGCCACGTCGTCTATTTCAATCGGGCGCAGAACTTCGCGCATGTCGGCGACGTCCTCTTTCACGGCTCGATCGGACGCACCGATTTACCGGGCGGCAATCATCAGCAACTCCTCGATTCTATCCGCGACAAGATCCTGCCGCTTGGTGACAATGTCGGTTTCATTTGCGGCCACGGACCGGGCGGCCAGATCGGCGAGGAACGCCGCAGCAATCCTTATCTCCGCGGTCTCTAAGCGCGATGATTTTGGCTTGAGCGTATCCGGACGCGGGAGAAAAGCCCGCAGCCCTTCGCCACATAAACGAAAAAAAGCACATGCCCCGCGCGGGGCATGTGCTTTTTTTCGTTTATGTTGTCGCGCTTCGGTCAGCCGGCGGTGCAGAAATGACTACGGCCGTCATAGCCGATGAAGGTACCGGTATCCGGGTCGAACGAGCGGTAGCGCTGCGAGCAATAGCGATACCAGGCGGGCGTCCAGGGTTCGACGTCATAATCGACCACGACGGGGCGATAGACCGGGCGGTAGACCGGACGCGGCTGGTACACCGGACGCGGCTCGTAATATTCCGGTTCGGGATCGATATAGACCCGCTCGTTATAGCGCGGCTGCGAAGCGATCGCGCCGCCGATGAGCGCGCCGGTGACCAAGCCCACTGCGCCTGCCGCCCACGCATCGCCATTGTGGTGACGATGCCGATGGCCTGCCTCGGCGATGCCGAAAGTCGGGAGAACCATGGCAGCAGCGACGACCGAGAGAACGGCTGCTTTGACGAACTTGTTCATGGGCTTTCAATCCTATGCATGGGGGCCGGAGCACTTCCGGTTTTCATGATGAATAAAGTCTATAGCGGCCAAACTGAACGGAGCCTGAACAAAAAAACCCGGCAAGGTTGCCGGGCTCCAACTTGAAATCTATCAGCAGAGAACAGCGTTAGCCGGCGATCTGCAGGTTGACGGCCTTAGGGCCCTTGCCGCGGCGATCCGGTTCCGTGTCGAAGCTTACCTTCTGGTTCTCCGTGAGACCGTTCAGGCCGGAAGCCTGCACGGCAGAAATATGTACGAAGATGTCCGCACCACCGTTGTCAGGCTTGATGAAGCCAAAGCCCTTATCGGTGTTGAAGAATTTTACAGTGCCAGTTTCGGCCATGCGTCAGGTCCTTTTCTCTCCCCCCGCTTGACTGGCGGGCGGCATTGCAGTTTTGCCCAAAATGGGCGTGGGGCAGGCAGTTGTCGATTTTTGAGGAAAGGGTCCTGTTATCGCAGCCAGCCATAGGAAGGGATGCAAAATAAGCGTCCCCCCGGTCTGGCCGCCCGGAGTGGCTTGCGTCTCCGGCCCGCTTATATTTTCAAGATCTTCCCATGCTCGCAAATTGCCCGAACACAGTAAGAGTGATGGGTTTATTTTGAATTGGCAAGCAAAACTTTTCTGACGAGGTATTGCGTCTTTTCATTGCTCAAAAACGGGTCAACTCGCGCTTTGATACGCAATATCCGAGATGGATCGCAAGCTGTTGAATTCACAGCTTTTTGAATGAGGGTGGCCGCAAATTGAACTGTTTGTGCAAAATTCCATCGCTCTCGACCGTGCCGACACTTTGAGCAGCTCACGCGCGAAAATCGCAACTGTATGATATGTCTCATCCTTCGCGGAAGTCTGTGCAAGCGAAAGATGGGATCCACTGACCTCCAGAAAAACTATAAGAAATGTTGTCGCGCGCGGGCCGGCCTGCGCGCGCCGGCCGAAAACAAAGTAGAGCGGCGTAGGATAGTAATAAGTAATACAGTAAGTGCAGCTTGCTTGGCGGCGCAGCAAATATTGTTCAGCAAGGCCTCAAGCAGCGGCTTCCACCTCTTTCCGCCGCTTTCTCGCCAACTCCGGAACGAGCTCGACCGCGAGCATCGCCGCAAAAATAAGAGTGCAGCCCAGATAGCCGACAGCGGTGATGATTTCATCGAGCAGCAGCACGCCGAAAAGGGCGGCAAAGAGAGCCTCGCTCGAGAGGAAGATCGCCGCTTGCGGTGCGGTCGTATAGCGCTGGCCGACCACTTGGCAGATGAAGGCGACGCCGCTCGAAAAGACGCCGGCATAAAGGATCTGCGGCAGCGCCTTCCTGACGAAGTCGAGACTCAACGGCTCGAGCGCGGCGGCCAATAGGCATCCCAAAATGGCACAGACCGCAAACTGCGTCATCGACAGCAGCATCGGGCGCCCGGTGCCTTGAGCGAAGATGCCGACCAGCATCATCTGAATTGCCCAGAACAGCGCGCAGACGATCGTCAGCAGATCTCCGCCGGTCAAGCCCGACAGGGCGCCGCCGCTCAAAAGGAAGATACCGAAACTCGCGAGCAGCGCGGCCGGCCAAATGATCCAGTGCGGCTTGCGGCGCAGGAAGACGACGGTCAGCGCCGGTACGAAGACGACGTAGAGCCCGGTGAGGAAACCGGAATTGGTGACGCTGGTGCTGAGCAGCCCGTATTGCTGCGTCACCGCGCCGCCGAAAAGCGCCAACCCGATGAAGACGAAGTTACGAATCGCGTTGGAAGGGAGCGGCGCCGCGGCCTGTCTCGCCTCGATAAGGGCCAGCGGCATGGCCACCACCGTCGCGATCGCAAAGCGCAGGCCGATGAACCAGAGCGGACCGATCGCCTCCATCGCCGTCGACTGGGCGACGAAACCCGCACCCCAGATCGCGCCGGAAAACAGCAGGAAGAGATTGGCCTGGATGCGAGTCACGGATGCGCTCCCGGATCGTCATGATTTTGGATAGAGCGGGGTGAGGAAAGGTGTGATCTGGAGCAATCCAAGGCCACGCCGCTCACGTTGGTTGCATCGCCGCTCTACCAGTTGCGTTTTGCCCGGGCAAGTCTCATCCTCGCCGCCGACAGCGAGCGCAAGGAACGGGATGGCATGACGGCGGGAGCGGGAACGAGCGCGGCGGGGTATTCAGGAACACCGCTTGCGAAGAAACTCGGTCTGCGCGATGGGCAGGTCGCTCTGCTTCTCGGCGTTCCCGCGGATCTTCCAGAAATCTCAGGCTTTGGCAGCTTCGCGCATGTGGCAACCTCGTTGGAAGGCGCGGCCGCGCGGCGGTATGATTATATCCATGTCTTTGAGACGGAGAGGGCGGTGCTCGAACCTTTGGCCCCCGAGCTCGCCGCCCGGCTCAAGGCCGACAGCATGCTCTGGGTTTCTTGGCCGAAGCGGGCCTCCGGTGTCGCCACCACACTGACCGAGGACATCCTGCGCGAGATATTTCTGCCGTTCGCTCTCGTCGACGTGAAAGTCTGCGCCGTGGACGCCGTCTGGTCCGGCCTGAAGTTCATGTTCCGCAAGGAGGTCAGGGCTTCGCTTTAGATCAAGCCGATTTAAGGAAACATGCAGTAGACGCGCCGAGATGCCTTTATTGCGTCGGAGCCTTGGAGACCCGGAGCACGGCGCCGTCTTCCTCGTCGGTCACCATCAACAGCGCGCCGTCGGGGGCGACGATCACGTCGCGGATGCGGCCGAACTCGCCGTCGAACAGCCGCTCTTCAGCGGTGATCGCGCCGTTCTCGTCGCGCTCCAGGCGCGCGAGCAACTGGTATTTGAGAGCGGCGATCATGAGATTGCCGTCCCACTCCGGAAACATGCTGCCGCGATAGACCGCTATCGCGCCGGGAGCGATTGAGGGATCCCAATAATAGAGCGGTTGCTCGTAGCCTTCCTTGGCCGTGCCTTCGCCGATCTCAGCGCCGGAATAATCCTTGCCATAGGTGATCACCGGCCAGCCGTAATTCCTGCCGGGCTGTGGATTGTTCACTTCATCGCCGCCCCGCGAACCATGCTCGACCGTCAACAGCTTGCCGTCCTTGGCATCGAAGGTGATGCCTTGCGGGTTACGGTGTCCCTTTGACCAGATCTCCGCCCGGCCGCCGGTGCCGCCGCGATAGGGGTTGGAGGCGGGGATGCCGCCGTCGGCATTGATGTGGAGAATGGAGCCTGCATGGTCGCGTGGGTCTTGGGCGCGGTCGCGTTCGCCGCGGTCGCCGATACCGAAGAAGAGGCTGCCATCCTTGTCGATCGCGATGCGCGAGCCGAAATGCAGGCCCTGGCGGGTGAACCGGTTCATCCGGAATATCTCACGCACGTCCGTCAGTTTCTGTTCGTCCTCGGAAAGGACAGCCCGCACTGCGACGGTGCCGTAGCCGCCCTCGCCACGAGCCGAGAGCGTCAGGTATACGGTGCGGTTCGTGCCGAACTGCGGATCGAGAGCAACGTCAAGTAAGCCGCCCTGACCACGTTCGGCTACCTTCGGCACGCCGTCGATTGCGGCGGAGAGCTTGCCGTCGCGCAGGATGCGCAGCCGCCCCGGTCGCTCCGTGACGATCAGCGCGCCATCCGGCATGACCTCGACTGCCCAGGGGTGATCGAGGCCCGTTGCAAGCGTCTCGACAAGAACCGTGCCGCTCTGTGTCGAAAACTCCCGCGTCTCTTGCGCGGCCGCGGAAGAAGCCAGGACGAGGAAAAGGGTGGTAGCAAGAGGTGCTGCTGCGGAGGGCAAATGCGCCGCCCGGACTTTGTTCAAGTCGGTTTTCCTCCAGCGCGTATACCGCATATCATCCTCCCGATTGCGCTTTTCCATTCGGGCGGGACGACGAAGTGCGAGCGGTTTCCACCCCATTCTTCCTAGAATCGATCACGAATGATCTCCAGGTCGATTTCCGCCCGTGATCCGACCAAATTGGAGCGCGGTGCGTCGACCTTCAAGTCAAATCAGATCAAAAGGGCTTTATTGCGGTATGAAGCCGGTGAGTGTCATGGACCGCTGCTCCGCAACGAGTTCCGCGGAGACGATATAACGCATTGGCCCCTGTTCGATGGCATCGAAGGGCCAGCATGTGGCGAGTGCCAGACGGTATCCGCCGGCGGAGGCGTTGATGCCGCTCTCGTCCCAGCGGGCGACACGCCCCTCTTCGGCGCGGAAGATGAAGCGCCGACCATCCTTGCGCGTCAGCACGAGGAGATCGCCCGGTTTGACGTCTTTCAGCCAGCGGAAATGCGTATCGCGATGGGCAGCGATGACGGCGGTGCCTTGGTCGCCCGGCAGCGACGTGTTGGAAAGCCAGGCGGGGCCGAAGGCGAGGGCCTCGCCGCTTGCTCCCGAAAGCACGATCGCCGAGCGGTTGATCCGCGGCGCGGAAATCTCCGCAGCCGTCTCGAAGTCCGCCCAAGGCCAGGGTTTGCCGCCGGCCGCGCCGTGCAACTGCGCCTCAAAGCTCCTCTTCAACAGGATCTGCGACACGTCGGCCTTGGCCTTCATGTAGAAGCCCTTGCCGATCAGCATCAGACCCGCAAGGGCAATGAGGGCGATGATTGCCGCGACGATCGTTTCGACCGCCGACAGCCGGGCGAGAAAACCCGGACGTTGCTCACGCGGGTCGTCATCGTCACCGGCCATGGCGCATGATCTCCGCCCTGACGACTGTGCTGATCCGGTTTCGCCAGAGGGCGAAGGTCGTGCCGGCCATCAGCGCGATCGCAAGCAGCATCAGGCCGATCAGGATCTGCTTGTCCGCCTCGGTTGCCGTCTGCGGCAGGTTCACCTGATTGTTGGCCTCGGCGATGAGGCGAGCGGCGCGTGCCGTGGGCGCCGCCGCCATGCGGTCCGCGATCAGCATTGCAAGCTTGTTTTCGCTCTCTGCGGAGGCTTCGCGCTCGTCGACCTTGCCAGGCGCTCCGGTCTCGCCGAAAACCTTGCCGAAGTCCCATCCCTCCGGAAGGTTCAAGGGAACCTTGGCAGAGGCGACCGGTTCTCCGGCGGGACGGGATGGGGTCGCATCGACTGCGACGAGACTGGTCACACGTGAGACAAGATGGTGGGCGAGAGCGATCGTTTCGATCTGCCGTTCGAGCGAGGCCGGATCGGCGATGGCGGCAGCGCGCGCTTCGAGATCATCTATCTTGCGGCGCGCCCAGAGTTTGGCGATGCCCTTGCCGGCTGAAGCCTTGGCGATGTCCATCTCTACCCGCCAGGGCTGGTCCCCTGCCTTGCCGATGATCCTGAGCTTGCCTTTCGGCATCGCACCGTCAAGCTCAGCCGTTAGCACCACCGGTTCTCCCCGGTAGAGATCGGGCATCGGATCGGGGGTGATGTTCGTGGCGGCGGCACCATCGAAAACGGCCGCAATTTCGGTCATGGCGGGGCTCTCGAGCTTGGCGAAGAGCTCGCCCATGCGCGCGGCCACCTCGCTCTCGGCGCCGATCAGCGTGAAGGTACCCCGGCCATATTCGGCGGCCTTGGCCATGAAGTGGCTGTTGGGGGCAGAGCCGATGCCGACGGTGAAGACGCGTGCATCGCCGCGGTTGTTGCGGATTTCGTCGAACAACTGCTTCTCGTTGCCGATCGCGCCGTCGGTGAGGAAAACCACCTGACGCAGCGCGCCGGGTTCTACCGGCCCTTGCGTACGAAGCGCCGCTTTGAGCGCAGGCAGCATCTCGGTGCCGCCGTCGGCCGTCAGGCCGCGCACGAAGGCCATGGCGTTTTCCCGGTTGTTGGGCGTGGCGGCGACCAATTCGGGGAAATGGACCGTCATCGTATCGTCGAAGCGGATGACGTTGAACCGGTCGTCCGACTTGAGCCTCGAAATCGCCAGCGCGAGACTGGCCTTGGCCTGCTCCATCGAGGGGCCGGCCATCGAGCCGGAATTGTCGATCACGAAGACGACTTCGCGCTTGATCGGCTTTCCGTCCGGACCGGCTGCCGTCGGCGGTGTCACGAAGGAGAGCAGGTACGTCTTGCCGTCCACCGTTTCGCGGAAGAGGCCGGCATAGGGGGTCTTGCCTTCGATCGCCTTCCAGCTCAGTTCGAAATCCCTGTCCGCCGGAACGCTTGCGTTCTTCAGTGTGATCCGGCGAGAGAGCTCGTCAGGGATGGCTGTTTCGATCTGGTGATAGGGCGAGGTCACGTCCTCGATCGGAAAGCCACCTTTGAGATTGACCGTCAGCGTCACGGGATTGATCTTGGCGTTTTCTTTCGGATCGAGCACGGGCGCCTCGATCTTTTCGCGATCCGGAACCGGCTCGCTGACGGCATAGCCGGTGCGGCTGTCGAGATCGACGGTCCGGACGATCGGCTGCGGGTTAAAGCGGGGTGCCACGACCATCGGGAAGCGGAAGGAAAAGAGGCCGTTCGATTGGCGCACGTTGCTCTGGTACTCGATCTGCACGATGACCGTCTCGCCCGGGCCGATATTGGCGACCTCGTTGGTGAAGATGTTTGGCCGCTGCTGCTCGAAGAGCGCCGCCTTCTTGCCTTCCGCCTTCGCCCGTTCATAGATTTCCTTCGCTTCCAGACGCGGCTTGATCTTGCCTTCGATGAAGCGCTCGCCGATCTGCATCTTCAGCGTGTCGACCGCCGAATCCTCGGGGAGGGGAAAGAGATAGGTCCCCTCGACCCAGCCTTCGCTCGGATTCTCGAAGCGCTGCGTCACGCGCGTGCGCATGATCGGCCCGTTGACGTCGATCTGGACGTCCGTCGCCAGCCGCGGGGCCTCGACGAAATAACCGGGCTCGCGGGAGGGGAAAAGCAGTGCGCCCGTTCCCAGGTCGTTCGGGCGAACGTAGCCCGCCAGTTGCCTTGGCTTGCTTTCGGCCGCTTCCGCCGTGGCTTGCACCATCAGGCCGAGAATCATCACGATGCAGGCTGCGAGTGCGGCGAGCGCCAGATAGAAGCCCCAGCGCGCCTCGTTGCGCCGTTTGCGCGCGGCGGCAACTTCATCGTCGAGAAACATAGCACACCCCCATGATGCCAATGCATTCGCATCATCGAGAAGAGGCCCGGAAATCGGCTCTTGCAGGACGGAATTGCGGCGCGCTGCGGCAGTTGTTGTGACGAAATTAAGGCGTTCCGAAAACGAAGGAAGAACACTGATTTTTTTGATTAAAGACGGCCGGGAAGACGCTCTTCGCCGCATCGGCGTCGCGCTGACACCGGCCGCCGATCGACGCGGACCTTACGGCTTGGCAGCGTCGCCGAGGGTTGGAGAGAACGCCATCGCCGACCGACGGTCCTGATAGCATTCATGAAACTTTGTCATGGTGACGCAATTCGCAGGATTTCGCCGCGTTTTTCCCGCTCAAGCGCTTGCCAGGCTGGCCTTCTTTCGACATAGACCTAACCGCTATGGAGCCCGACTTTTCGTTCCGTAGCGCCTCACGCCGTTCCGAAACGATCAGGACCTCACACCCATGGCCTTCCTTGCCGATGCCCTTTCCCGTGTAAAGCCTTCCGCCACCATTGCCGTTTCACAGAAAGCCCGCGAGCTGAAAGCGAAGGGCAGGGACGTTATCGGCCTCGGAGCAGGGGAGCCGGACTTCGACACGCCCGACAACATCAAGAAGGCCGCGATCGACGCGATCAATCGCGGCGAGACGAAGTACACGCCGGTCTCCGGCATTCCGGAACTGCGCGAGGCCATCGCGAAAAAGTTCAAGCGCGAAAACAATCTCGACTACACCGCCGCGCAGACGATCGTCGGTACCGGCGGAAAGCAGATTCTTTTCAACGCCTTCATGGCGACGCTGAATGCGGGCGATGAAGTCGTGATCCCCGCGCCCTACTGGGTCTCCTATCCGGAGATGGTGGCGCTTTGCGGTGGCACGCCGGTCGTCGTCTCGACCAAGCAGGAAAACAATTTCAAGCTGAAGGCCGAGGACCTCGAAAAGGCGATCACGCCGAAGACCAAGTGGTTCGTCTTCAACTCGCCGTCGAACCCCTCGGGCGCAGCCTATTCGCATGATGAGTTGAAGGCGCTCACCGACGTGCTGATGAAGCATCCGCATGTCTGGGTGCTGACCGACGACATGTACGAGCATCTGACCTATGGCGACTTCAAGTTCGCGACACCGGTCGAGGTCGAGCCCGGCCTCTACGATCGCACGCTGACGATGAACGGCGTCTCCAAGGCCTATGCCATGACCGGCTGGCGTATCGGCTATGCCGCAGGTCCGCTGCAGCTCATCAAAGCGATGGACATGATTCAGGGCCAGCAGACCTCGGGCGCGACCTCGATCGCGCAATGGGCCGCCGTCGAGGCGCTGAACGGTCCGCAGGACTTCATCCCGCAGAACAAGAAGATCTTCGAGGGCCGTCGCGATCTCGTCGTCTCGATGCTGAACCAGGCCAAGGGCATCGCCTGCCCGACACCGGAAGGGGCCTTTTACGTCTATCCGTCCTGCGCCGGCCTCATCGGCAAGACCGCGCCTTCGGGCAAGGTCATGGAAACGGACGAGGACTTCGTCTCCGAGCTTCTGGAGGCGGAAGGCGTGGCGGTTGTGCATGGCTCGGCCTTCGGCCTCGGGCCGAACTTCCGCATCTCCTACGCGACCTCCGAGGCGCTGCTTGAGGAGGCTTGCCGCCGTATTCAGCGTTTCTGCGCCGCCTGCAGGTAAGAGCTGTTTCCGATAGACGAAGGCCCGTCGTTGTCGGCGGGCCTTGTTCCGAAAATGATTCAATGATCTGCCACTCCGTTTCAAACGGCAGTCCTAACGCCTTGAAATCAGGTTCGCTTTTGCCTCTGGATCAATTCGACTACGGCGGAGATGTCGTCGGCGTTATGACCCTCGGCGACCCGCTGACCCGCAAGCCGCAGCATTGGCTCGATGAAATCGGGCGCGACGCCCTGTTCCCGGCTCGCTCTGACGATGTTCTCGAGAGCGATCTTCTGCATCTCGATGTTCGAGACGACATTCCGACTGTGCAAACCGCTGTCGATCTTGCCGGCGAGGTCGGGCAGGGTGCCGCTCATTGCTTCGATCCATGAGAGGAGCAGCGGCAGGAAGTCGACGGCCTTGCCGCCGCCGCTCGTCACCAAGGCGCTCGCATGCAGGAAGCCTGAGAAGAGGCCGTACATTCCGGAAAGCAGGGCCAGATCGTGAAGCGCTGCGAGGCCCGGATCGTCTCCAAGGTGGCGGCTTACGGCGAGCGCGTCGAGCACTGCGCGGTGCCGCTCGAAAAGGTTGGTTGAGCCGCTGTAGAGAATCAAAGCGCCGGTGTCCCCGATCATCGGCGGGATCGCCATGATGCCGCCGTCGAGATAGGTCGCGCCCTTCGCGTCCAGCCAGGTCCCCAGGTCTCTCGCGTCGCCCGGCGTGCCGTTGGTCAGATTGACGAGATAACGCCCGACGAGCACGTCCTCTGCCTGCGTCAGCACCGAGCGCGCGGCGTCGTAATCAACGACACAGAGGATCGTCAGCTCCGCTGCTGCAATTGCCTCGGCTGGGCTCGCGGCGATTTTTGCACCGGCGGCAGCAAGCGGTTCAGCGCGGGAGCGCGTTCGGTTCCAGACGATTACCGAGTGGCCCTTGCGGATGAGAGTCGCGGCAAGCGCGCTGCCCATGGCGCCGAGGCCGAGAATGGAAATCCTGCTCATGGTTCTTCTTTCCTTTGTCATATCAGGCCGGGATGGAGAGCTTCTGGCCGAGGCCGCCATCGACCGCGAGTTTTGCTCCCGTCGTGAAAGTTGCCTCGAAGGCGAGAAACAGCACCGCGCGCGCCACCTCGTCGGCCGTGCCGTTGCGCTTCATCGGCGTGATGGTGTCGCCCAGCGCCTTGAACTCGGCGCGTTCGGTTTCGGTCAGGCCGGCAACGCCTTTCGTCGGCGTGTCGATGAAGCCGGGGCTGACCGTGTTGACGCGGATGCCACGCGGCAGCAGTTCGGCCGCGAGCACGGAGGCGAAGGAGACGAGTGCCGCCTTGGTGGCGCTGTAGACGCTCATGCCCGGATGCCCGCCCTCGTCGGCGACGGAGGAGGTGAAGACGATCGAGCCGCCTTCGCGGATGAGCGGCGCCAACCGCTGGACGGTGAAGAATGCGCCCTTGGTGTTGACCGCGAACTGGCGATCGTATGAGGCCTCGCTCACCTGATCAAAGGGCTCCAGTTCGGAGATGCCGGCATTGATGTGCAGAAGATCGATCGCGCCGAGCTTCTGCCCGGCGGCCGCGCCGAGAATAGCGATGTCGTTGATATCGGCGATATTCGAGCGCAGGGCGTGAACGCGTGCACCGAACTCCCGCCGAATCTTGGCGAGATTGTCCTCGTTGCGCCCGGTCAGCAGCACCTCCGCGCCGCCGTGTACGAGACGCTTGACCGTCGCCAGTCCCATTCCATGGGTGCCGCCGATCACGACGGCTTTTTTGTCCTGATAGTTCGTCATGATGTTCCTCTTCGGTTTGGATGAACGAAGAGATGCATTCGTGGACGAAGTTGTGCTAGTGGGGCTGATGTGGACGTATCGTCCACATTTGCAGACGATTGGGATGTTATGGCAAACCTCAATGATTTCACCTTCTTCGTCCACGTCGTGGATCACAAAGGCTTTGCACCGGCGGCGCGGGCGCTCAACGTGCCGAAATCGACGCTCAGCAAGCGCGTGGCGGAGCTCGAACGGGACCTCGGCGTCCGCCTCATCAATCGCACATCGCGCCGCTTTGCCGTTACCGAGACGGGCGAGGACTTCTATCGCCACGCCGCAGCCATGCTGATCGAGGCGGAGGCGGCGGAGAACGTTGTCAAGGGCAGGCTTGCCGAGCCGAGCGGCACAGTCAGGATCACGGCTTCCGTTCCGACCGCGCAGCTTTCGCTGGCGCCGCTTCTGCCGCAACTCGCGCTCGCCTATCCGAAGGTGCGTGTCGTGCTGCATGCGACGGACCGCTTCGTCGACATCATCCAGGAAAGCTTCGACCTCGCGGTGCGCGATCATTTCGCGCCGCTACCGGATTCCGATCTCGTGCAACGGCGGGTCGGTTCGGAGGCCAAGCTGCTCGTCGCTTCGCCTCTCTATTTGGACCGATGCGGGCTGCCTCAGAAGCCAGAAGATATCGAGCAGCATGACGGTCTGCTTACATCGCTAACGGCCGAAGGCTGGACGATGCAGCACGCGGATGGTTCGGTGGTCGCGGTTTCGCCAAGACCGCGCTTCGTTGCCGACGAATCCCGCGTTTTACGCGAGGCTGCCATGGCCGGCCTCGGCATCACCACCTTGCCCGGCAAGCTTTGTCATGAGGAGATCGCAAGCGGTGCCCTTGTCCGCATTCTTCCGGAATGGACGGCCGGCAAGGTGACGACGACGATTTTGATGCCGCACAGGCGCGGACAACTGCCCTCGGTGCGCGCGGCGGTCGATTTCATCGCCGCCCGGCTTGGCGACGCCTGATCGCAAAAAGGCCCGCACGTGGCGGGCCTCTTCTCTTGCCTTGCGGCTCTTCTCAGCGTTCGGCGAGCGCCGGCTCGCCCTTCTTCTGCCGCACCAGATTGAGGAAGCGGCGGAAGAGGTAGTGGCTGTCCTGCGGGCCGGGGGAAGCCTCCGGATGGTGCTGGACGGAGAAGACCGGCTTGCCGGCGACACGCAGGCCGCAATTGGTGCCGTCGAAGAGCGAAATGTGAGTCTCCTCAACGCCTTGCGGCAGCGATTTCGAATCAACCGCGAAGCCATGGTTCATGGAGACGATCTCGACCTTGCCTGTGGTGTGGTCCTTGACCGGGTGGTTGGCGCCGTGATGGCCCTGGTGCATTTTCTCGGTCTTGGCGCCGAGCGCCAGCGCCAGCATCTGATGGCCGAGGCAGATGCCGAAGACAGGAATCTCGGTCTTCAACAGATCCTGGATCACAGGCACCGCATAGGTGCCGGTGGCCGCCGGGTCTCCAGGCCCGTTCGAAAGGAAGATGCCGTCCGGCTTCAACGCCAGAACCTCTTCCGCGCTCGTCTGGGCGGGAACGACGGTCACCCGGCAGTTGAGGCCGGCGAAAAGACGGAGAATGTTGCGCTTGACCCCATAGTCGAGCGCGACGACGTGATAGGCGGCTTCCGTTTCCCCGAGCGTCGAATGACCTTCGTTCCATACCCACGGCTTCTCGTTCCACCGGTAGGACTGGCCGGATGTCGCGACCTTGGCGAGATCGAGGCCTTCGAGGCCGCTCCAGGCCTTTGCCTCGGCCTTCAGAAGCTCGATGTCGAAGACGCCGGACGAATCGTGAGCGATAACGGCGTTCGGCATGCCGTTCTCGCGGATCCAGGCGGTCAGCGCCCGCGTATCGATGCCGCAGAGGCCGACGATGCCGCGCGCCTTCAGCCAGGCGTCGAGATGCTTGGCGGCGCGATAGTTGGACGGTTCGGTGATGTCGGCCTTGAAGATCACGCCGACGGCGCCGTGGCGAGCGGCGGGCGTCAGGTCCTCGATGTCCTCGTCATTGGTGCCGATATTGCCGATATGCGGGAAGGTGAAGGTGACGATCTGACCGAGATAGGACGGATCGGTCAGTATCTCCTGATAGCCGGTCAGCGCCGTGTTGAAGCAGACCTCGGCCTGAACCTTACCGGTCGCGCCGATGCCCTTGCCTTCGATCACCGTGCCGTCGGCCAGAACGAGCAGGGCGGTGGGTTGCTGGGTTGTCCATGCGGGTGTCGCGGTCATCGTTCCTATCCCGTTGCGGCGGAAAGCGAGGCTTGAAAGCCGGTCGGTTCGTCGCCATTTCAAATGCATGCGGCATGGCGCGCGGAAGCCCCGCGAAAAATGGATTCATGCCGATGTCGTGCAGGTGCCGGAAAATAGCCAAAGGCGTTCACCGGGTCAACCAGCCGCTGTGAATTGCCGGGAAATAAAGTTCCTTAGAATTCAAGCGGTTGCGTAATCCGTTTGATTGCGCCCGCCGCACTGGTTTAAGACGACGACAACAACGATGTATTCGAACCGGTTCCGGGCACAGGTAGCGCGGGCCGGTTTTGACATGGAGTAAGACATGCGCGACCAACTCGCCAACGCACTGAAAGAGGCACTCAAAGCCAAGGATACGCGACGCACATCGACCGTTCGGCTGATCCAGGCTGCGATCAAGGATCGCGACATTGCCAATCGCGGTCAGGGCAAGGACCCGGTCGGTGACGACGAGATCTTGCAGATCCTTGCCAAGATGATCAAACAGCGTGAGGAATCGGCTCGCATCTACGACGAGGGTGGCCGTCCCGAACTCGCGGAGCAGGAGCGGCAGGAAATCGCGATCATCAACCAATTCCTGCCCGCGCAGCTCTCCGAAGAGAAGGTGAAGCAGGCCTGTGCCGCAATCGTCGCCGAGACGGGAGCCCATGGCCTTCGCGACATGGGCAAGTGCATGAACGCGCTGAAGGAGCGCTATCCCGGCCAGATGGATTTCGCCAAGGCCTCCGGCGTCGTCAAGGAGCTGCTGAAGTAAGCTGGCGCGCCCGCCGCGGTTTGGCGGGCGCCCTTCGCTCCGACTTATCCTCACCAGACGCGACGCTTGGTCGCGCGACATGCTTGCTTGGACAGCCCGACTGCGCCCCACCGCGCATGCCGGCCGCCTGTGAATAGCGGGTACCCGCGGATCACGGCGGTGGCTTCCGTCAGCCATGCCGCTTATATGAAGATCGGCTAGAGGTATCCGTTGTCCATGCGCTTTTCACAGTCCTTCCTCGACGAGATACGCGACCGCGTTCCGATTTCGGACGTGATCGGCAAGCGCGTCACCTGGGACCGGCGCAAGACCAATGTCCCGCGCGGCGACTACTGGGCCTGCTGCCCCTTCCATGGGGAGAAGTCGCCGAGCTTCCACTGCGAGGATCGCAAGGGCCGCTATCATTGCTTCGGCTGCGGCGTTTCCGGCGACCATTTCCGATTCCTGACCGATCTCGAAGGCCTGAGCTTCCCCGAAGCCGTGCAGCAGATCGCCGACTTGGCAGGTGTCGCCATGCCGCAGCCGGACCCTCAGGCCGAGCGGCGGGAGAAGGAACGCACGAGCCTGCTCGACGTGATGGAACTGGCGACGCAGTTCTTCCAGGATCAGCTCCAGACGGCAAACGGCGCGAAGGCGCGCGCCTATCTGCGCGAGCGCGGTTTGAACGGTCGCACGATCGAGACATTTCGACTGGGCTTTGCGCCTGACAGCCGCAATGCGCTGAAGGAGTTTCTTGCCGGCAAGGGCGTCGGCAAGGAGCAGATCGAGGATTGCGGCCTTGTGGTGCACGGGCCGGATATACCGGTCTCCTATGACCGCTTCCGCGACCGCATCATGTTTCCGATCCTCTCCTCGCGCGAGAAAGTGATCGCTTTCGGCGGCCGCGCCATGTCGCCGGATGCGCCGGCCAAATATCTGAATTCGAACGAGACCGAGCTCTTCCACAAGGGCAATGTGCTCTTCAATTTCACGCGCGCCCGACGCGCTTCGCAAGGCGCGGACGGGGCGGGAACGATCATAGCCGTCGAAGGCTATATGGACGTGATCGCGCTCCATCAGGCCGGCATCGAGAATGCAGTGGCGCCGCTCGGCACGGCGCTCACCGAAAACCAGCTCGACCTTCTCTGGAAGATGACGCCGCAGCCGGTGCTTTGCTTCGACGGTGACGGTGCAGGCATTCGCGCGGCCAATCGCGCGGTCGATCTGGCGCTGCCGCATCTGAAGCCTGGACGTTCCGTCCGCTTCGCCATGCTGCCGGATGGCAAGGACCCCGACGACCTCGTGCGCCACGAGGGACGCGAGCCGTTCGACAAGGTGCTCGCCAACGCTCGCTCGCTCGCCGAAATGGTATGGCTGCGCGAAGTTCAGGGCGGTGACTTCGACACGCCGGAAAAGCGCGCCGAACTGGAAGCGCGTCTGAGGCAGGTGACCTCCGTCATTGCCGACGAGAGCGTGCGCCGCCATTACGGCCAGGATATGCGCGACCGGTTGAATGCCTTCCTGCAAGGCAGCGCGCCGCCGTTCAGGAGCCAACGACGGTCGTTCGACCGGGGTGGGCGCCAAGGCGGCAGAAGGTCGATGCCGCCTACCGATCCTGTGATGGGCGCAGTTGTTGAAGCCGGGACCGCGGGTAGTTCGAAGCTTAACCAGATGATGAAGGCGGCTCGTTCCGTGCGGCCGCCAGTGCTGCGCGAAAGCGTGCTTGCACTCACCATTGTCAATCACCCGCAACTGCTGTTCGATGAATATGATGAAATATCGACCATCGAATTCGATCACCGCGACCTGCAGCGCTGCTGGGCCGCGGTCCTCAATGCCGCGGCGACTAACGGGCCGCGACTGACGCGGGAAAGTCTCGTGGAGCAACTGGAGGCCGAGGGATTTGGTGCGCTCATCGGCGCGCTCGACCAGCAAGTCCGCTACGCCCGGCTGTGGACGGCGACGATCGCGGCGGCGACCGAGGACGCGCGCGAAGGCTATCTCCAGGCCCTCACGCTCCACCGCCGGACGAAAGCACTCCTCTGGCAGAAGCGGGAGCTGGAACGCGAGATCGCCGAGGCGGCCGCGGCCCAGGATATCGAACAGGGCCAGCGCCTCGTGCGGGCCATGGAGGAGGTGCAGCTCGAACTTCACCGCATGGACAAGCTCGAGGCGATCATCGAGGGTTTTGGCGTGCTCTCCGGGCGCGTGAAGGGTCCAGCTGCGCGGTAGGTTTTTTTCCGAATGTTGAGGCTGCCCTCATCCGCCTGCCGGCACCTTTTCGCGGGCGCGGTGAGAAGGATCACGCGGGCACTATCGAGCCGCAGGCGCGACACACCCTCGCCCGACTGCGGGAAGAGGGCAGGGCCAGGGGTAATCCTCCGCCAGTTTGCATCCGACCTACCGAGACGCCATACTGCCCCGCCCGACGAAAGCGATTCCATGCACGATAGCCACAACAGCACTGCCGCGCGCCTGTTCGAAACGGAAGGCACCGGCAATCCTCTCGACGTTCTCAAACGCGTCTACGGCTATTCGGCCTTCCGCGGCAAACAGCAGGATGTCGTCGAGCATGTGGTGGCAGGCGGCGATGCGGTCGTTCTTTTCCCGACGGGTGCCGGCAAATCGCTGTGCTTCCAGGTTCCAGCACTCTGCCGCAACGGCGTCGGCATCGTCGTCTCTCCGCTGATCGCGCTGATGCGCGACCAGGTGGAAGCGCTGAAGCAACTCGGCGTTCGTGCCGCCGCGCTCAATTCCTCGCTGACACGCGACGAGGCGATTGCGGTCCGCCATTCGCTTGCCGCAGGCGCGCTTGATCTACTCTATGTCACGCCTGAGCGCGCCGTCACGGATGCCTTCGCCGACATGGTCGCCGATACGGACATAGCGCTTTTTGCGATCGACGAGGCCCATTGCGTTTCCCAATGGGGACATGACTTCCGGCCGGAATATCGCGGCCTCGGCTGTCTCGCATCCCGTTTTCCCGGCGTCCCGCGCATCGCGCTCACGGCGACGGCCGACCCGCACACGCGGGACGACATCATCAAGCGGCTGGGGCTCGACCGCGCGCGGGTTTTCACCACCAGCTTCGACCGGCCGAACATCGCCTACGAGATCGTCGAACGCGACCAGCCGCGCCAGCAGCTCCTGCGTTTCCTGTCCCGCTTCAAGGATGCGAGCGGCATCGTCTATTGTCTGTCGCGCGCCAAGGTTGATGACACGGCGGAATGGTTGAACACGCAAGGGATACGCGCGCTTCCCTATCATGCCGGTATGGATCGGGCGTTGCGCGATGCCCATCAGGACGCATTCCTAAAGGAAGAAAGGCTGTGCCTCGTCGCGACGGTGGCGTTCGGCATGGGAATCGACAAGCCGGACGTGCGCTATGTCGCCCATCTCGACCTGCCGGGCTCGGTCGAGGCCTATTATCAGGAGACCGGCAGGGCGGGGCGCGACGGGCTGCCTTCCGAGGTCTGGATGGCCTATGGCATGGCCGACGTCATTCAGCGCCGAAGAATGATCGATGAGGGCGGCTCGCCCGAGGAGATCAAGCGCATCGAACGGGGCAAGCTCAACACGCTGCTCGCGATCTGCGAGACGGCCGGTTGCCGGCGGCAGGCAATCCTCGCGCATTTCGGCGAGGCGCATCCCGGCCGCTGCGGCCACTGCGACACCTGCCTGAAACCAGTCGAGACCTGGGACGGAACGGAAGCCGCGATCAAGGCGCTTGCCGCCGTCTACCGGACCGGCGAGCGTTTCGGTGCTGGTCACGTGATCGACGTGCTGATGGGAACGATCAACGAGAAGACCGAACGATTTGGCCATGTCGATATGCCGGTGTTCGGCGCCGGCAAGGATCTGCCGCCACGCACCTGGCAATCGGTTTTCCGGCAGTTGCTTGCCGCCGGGCTGATCAAGGTCGACCATTCCGCCTTCGGCGCGCTGCAGCTCGAACCCGAGGCGCGCAGCGTCTTTCGTCGCGAACGACAGGTTCTTTTCCGCAAAGACCGTCCGAGTTCCGGCAAGGCCGCGCGCGGGACGAAATCTGCGACGGCGCGCGAGCGTTCGGACCTGGCCGGCTCCGATCTCGAGCTCTTCGAAAAGCTACGGTCGCAGCGCCTCGCGATTGCCCGCGACATGGACGTGCCGCCCTATGTCGTGTTCCCGGATACGACACTGATTGCACTCGCCAAGCAGCGGCCGCGCGGCTTCGAGGATCTCCTTGATGTTCCCGGCATCGGCGAGAGCAAGCGGGAGAAGTATGGCGAAGCTTTCCTGGCGGTGATCGATGCGTTTGAAGAAGGCGGTGGTTGATCCGGTTCGGCCAAGGTGCGCTGTGCTCATTCACGACGCAGACGCGCCGTGGCTGGATCCCTGTAACGAGCACAGGGATTGTCACAGGGATCCAGCAGCGCCGCGTCGGCGGCGCGGAAGACGCTTGAATCCCGCGCGTTTCACCTCGACAATGCAGCGAGAATTTGCTGTGCGTCGCTAGCCATCGTGCTATTTGTCTAGACAAACTCCTTTGTTCGAAAGCGGCCTCTCATGACCTCTGCCTTTCTTACTCACCTCCGCTCGGAACTCGACGGTCTCAAGGCGGCCGGGCTTTACAAATCCGAGCGCGTCATCACCTCCAAACAATCGGGTGAAATCGAGGTCGCTTCCGGTGATCGGGTTCTGAATTTCTGCGCCAACAATTACCTCGGCCTCGCCGATAACGAGGAGCTTGCCGAGGCCGCCAAGAAGGCGCTCGACCGATACGGCTACGGCATGGCGTCGGTGCGCTTCATCTGCGGCACGCAGGAAGAACACAAACAGCTCGAAGCCCGGATCTCTTCTTTCCTGCGCATGGAAGACACGATCCTCTATTCCTCCTGCTTCGACGCCAATGGCGGGCTGTTCGAGACGCTGCTCGGAGAGGAAGACGCGGTCATTTCGGATGCGTTAAACCACGCTTCGATCATTGATGGCGTGCGCCTTTCCAAGGCGAAGCGGTTCCGTTACGCCAATAACGACATGGCGGCGCTGGAAGAGGAACTGAAAAAGGCAGAAGGCAGCCGCTTCAAGCTGATCGCCACGGATGGCGTCTTCTCGATGGACGGTATCGTCGCCAACCTGCGGGGCGTCTGCGATCTTGCGGAAAAATACGGCGCGATGGTGATGGTGGACGATAGCCACGCGGTCGGCTTCGTCGGTAAGCATGGGCGTGGTTCGGCCGAACATTGCGGCGTCGAAGGCCGGGTGGACATTATCACCGGCACGCTCGGCAAGGCGCTTGGCGGGGCATCGGGCGGCTACACGTCGGCCAAGGCAGACGTCGTCGAGTGGCTGCGCCAGCGATCGCGGCCCTATCTCTTCTCCAACACGCTTGCACCGGTGATCGCGGCTACATCCCTCAAAGTTTTCGAACTGATCGAGAACGGCGATCACCTGCGCCAGCGGCTCTATGCGAATGCGGCGCTCTTCCGCGCGGAAATGTCGAAGCTCGGCTTCACGCTTGCGGGCGAAGGTCATCCGATCATCCCGGTCATGCTCGGTGATGCGGCGCTGGCGCAGGAAATGGCGGCACGCATGCTCGACAAGCGCGTCTATGTCATCGGCTTTTCCTTCCCGGTGGTGCCGAAGGGACAGGCGCGCATCCGCACGCAGATGTCGGCTGCGCATAGCGAACAGGACGTCCGGCGCGCGATTGACGCGTTCGAGGAGGTGGGACGCGAACTGAGTGTGATTTGAGGGGCAACACAAGCGATGAGGGAGCCGCGCGCTGCGGACAAGTGAGGACATTGCGATGACCAACATGATGAAGGCGCTGGTCAAGACGAGACCTGAGGTTGGCCTCTGGATGGAGCGCGTGCCGGTGCCGGAGGTCGGGCCGAACGACGTTCTGATCCGTGTCAAGAAATCGGCGATCTGCGGCACCGACGTGCATATTTGGAACTGGGATCAGTGGGCGCAGAAGACGATTCCGGTGCCGATGGTGGTCGGCCACGAATTCATGGGCGAGATCGCTGAAGTCGGCTCCGCTGTCACCAAACATCATGTCGGCGAGCGTGTCTCCGGCGAGGGCCATATCGTCTGCGGCAAGTGCCGCAACTGCCGGGCGGGCAGGGGGCATCTCTGCCGCAACACGCTCGGCGTCGGCGTCAACCGCCCGGGTGCCTTCGCCGAGTTCGTCTGCCTTCCGGAGTATAATGTCGTGTCGATGCCCGACGACGTGCCGGATGAGATCGCCGCGATCTTCGATCCCTTCGGCAATGCAGTGCATACGGCGCTCTCCTTCGATCTTGTCGGCGAAGACGTGCTCGTCACCGGTGCCGGACCGATCGGGATCATGGGCGCGATGGTCGCCAAGCGGTCCGGCGCCCGCAAGGTGGTGATCACCGACATCAATCCCGTTCGGCTCGATCTCGCGCGCAAGGTCGGCATCGATTACGTCGTCGACGCGTCCAAGGAGAACCTGGCGGACGTGATGCGGTCGATCGGCATGACCGAGGGTTTCGACGTCGGCCTCGAAATGTCGGGCGCCGCATCTGCCTTCCGCGACATGATCGACAAGATGAACAATGGCGGCAAGATCGCCATTCTCGGCATCGCGCCCGCCGGTTTCGAGATCGATTGGAATAAGGTCATCTTCAAGATGCTCAATCTCAAGGGCATTTACGGGCGCGAAATGTTCGAGACCTGGTACAAGATGATCGCCTTCGTCCAGGGCGGATTGGACCTATCGCCGGTCATTACCCATCGGATCGGCATCGACGATTTCCGCGAGGGCTTCGAGGCGATGCGCTCCGGCAACTCGGGCAAGGTGGTGATGGATTGGATGTAACCGACGCGCCCACGGTTCCGACGGCGATCTCTATAATTTTAGCGGGCGCGCACCATTCGGCTGGTGCGGCTTCATCGCGGCAACAGCGCCTTGTCGGGGAAAAAGGCCGCAACCCTTGTCTTTTTAAAGGCCGTTCCTACATCTTGAGCGAAAGCTGATAAACAGCGCAGAAACCCGCGGAGAAGCGTTTTTTGCCGATTTACGCGGTTTTTCACCGGAAATGCTTGACGGGACCGAAAATTCTGGGAATCACCATTTCAAGCAGAAATGGCGATATGGTACGGCGGATAGGAAATCATGCCAGGGACGAGTCAGTGGCAGGACTGTCGGAGCTTGCCCGTTCAATCGCGATCGCTATCGTGGTTAATCAGGAATTAAACTTCATCCCGTTACGTCAGGGGAAATGATTCGGTGGCGGGTACGCGGCGTACCCGGACCTCCGAGCAGTATTGGCACCGGGCTTACGCCGGTTGCGACAAGGAAAGCGACGAATAAATGGCAACCAAAGTCAAAGAAAACGAAGAAGCAGACGTTGAACGCGAAGGCGCTCCGGACGGCCCGCTTCTCGATCTTTCCGACGACGCTGTCAAGAAGATGATCAAGGCCGCCAAGAAGCGCGGCTATGTGACGATGGACGAGCTCAACTCCGTTCTTCCCTCCGAGGAGGTTACCTCCGAGCAGATCGAAGACACGATGTCCATGCTTTCGGACATGGGCATCAACGTCATCGAGGACGAGGAAGCCGAGGAAGCGGCCGGCGGCGACGACGAGGACAGCAGCGACGAGGGCGAGAGCGAGGGCGGCGAACTGGCCACCTCCACCGGCACCGCGCTTGCGGCCGGAAAGAAGAAAGAGCCGACCGACCGTACCGACGACCCCGTGCGCATGTATCTGCGCGAAATGGGCTCGGTGGAGCTTCTCTCCCGCGAAGGCGAAATCGCGATCGCCAAGCGTATCGAGGCCGGCCGCGAGACGATGATCGCGGGTCTCTGCGAAAGCCCGCTTACTTTCCAGGCACTGATCATCTGGCGCGACGAACTGAACGAAGGCCAGACGCTTCTGCGCGAGATCATCGATCTCGAAACCACCTATTCCGGTCCCGAGGCCAAGGCTGCCCCGCAGTTCCAGAGCGCGGAAAAGATCGAGGCGGACCGCAAGGCTGCCGAAGAGAAGGAAAAGGTGCGCAAGACGCGTGCGGCGGCCAATGACGACGACATCACCAATGTCGGCGGCGACAGTCAGCCGGTCGAGGAAGAGGAGGAGGACGATGATGAATCGAACCTCTCGCTCGCCGCGATGGAAGCCGAACTGCGTCCGCAGGTGATGGAGACGCTCGACATCATCGCCGAGACCTATAAGAAGCTCAGGAAGCTCCAGGACCAGCAGGTCGAAGCGCGTCTTGCTGCGACCGGCACGCTCTCGCCGGCGCAGGAGCGCCGCTACAAGGAGCTGAAGGATGAGCTGATCAAGGCGGTGAAGTCGCTGTCGCTCAACCAGAACCGCATCGACGCGCTGGTCGAGCAGCTCTATGACATTTCCAAGCGGCTCATGCAGAACGAAGGCCGGCTGCTGCGTCTTGCCGAATCCTACGGCGTCAAGCGCGACTCGTTCCTGGAGCAATATTCTGGCGCCGAGCTCGACCCGAACTGGATGAAGTCGATCAGCAATCTCGCCGGCAAGGGCTGGAAGGAATTCGCCAGGGCCGAGAACCAGACGATCCGCGATATCCGCCAGGAGATCCAGAATCTTGCGACCGAGACCGGCATCTCCATCGCCGAGTTCCGCCGCATCGTGTCGATGGTGCAGAAGGGCGAGCGTGAAGCGCGCATCGCCAAGAAGGAAATGGTCGAGGCCAACCTGCGCCTGGTGATTTCCATCGCCAAGAAATACACGAACCGGGGCTTGCAGTTCCTCGATCTCATTCAGGAAGGCAATATCGGCCTGATGAAAGCGGTTGATAAGTTCGAGTACCGTCGGGGCTACAAGTTCTCGACCTACGCGACCTGGTGGATCCGGCAGGCGATCACCCGTTCGATCGCCGACCAGGCCCGCACGATCCGCATTCCGGTGCATATGATCGAGACGATCAACAAGATCGTCCGCACCTCGCGCCAGATGCTGCACGAGATCGGCCGCGAGCCGACGCCGGAGGAACTGGCGGAAAAACTCGCCATGCCGCTCGAGAAGGTGCGCAAGGTCTTGAAGATCGCCAAGGAGCCGATCTCGCTCGAAACGCCGGTCGGTGACGAAGAGGATTCGCATCTCGGCGATTTCATCGAGGACAAGAACGCGCTGCTGCCGATCGATGCCGCCATTCAGGCGAACCTGCGCGAAACGACGACCCGTGTCCTCGCTTCACTGACGCCGCGTGAAGAGCGCGTGCTGCGCATGCGCTTCGGCATCGGCATGAATACCGACCATACGCTTGAGGAGGTCGGGCAGCAGTTCTCGGTCACCCGCGAGCGTATCCGCCAGATCGAAGCGAAGGCACTGCGCAAGCTCAAGCATCCGAGCCGGTCGCGCAAGCTGCGCTCGTTCCTCGACAGCTGAACGTTCTGAGACGCGTTACAAAGAGCCGGGCCCTGTGCCCGGCTTTTTTCATGCGCGCTTGTTCGCCTCTGTGCCTGGGACTATACTTTCCGGCTTGCACCGAAAGGGCACTCTTGGCAGTGCGAGAGGAGTATTGCACCGCAAGGCGTAAACCCGTGCTCTGGAGCGCCGCGCGTTGTGATTAACGCACAACAACGCTCCAGCACTTTGCATCCGGAGCATCTTATCTGCTTTCCCAGCTTTCGGCCGAAAGCAGGTGCTCTAAGGGGAGGTGTCAGATGACCACTTACGTCGTGCTTCTCAATTGGACCGAGCAGGGCATCAAGAACGTTCGCGAGTCTCCGAAGCGGCTGGATGCCGCCAGGAAGCTGCTCCAAGAGATGGGCGGCTCCTTCAAGGACTTTTACCTCACCATGGGCGAATACGACATGGTCGCAATTTGCGAGGCGCCGGACGATGCGGTGGCCGCGCGGTTTGCGCTCACCCTCGGCATGAACGGCAATGTGCGGACCCGCACGTTGAAAGCTTTTCCCGAGGCTGCCTATCGTGAACTGATCGGCACGCTCAGCTAAGATAAGTTGGAGCGGGATGCGGAACGCTTTTTCCCATCCTGCTCTGGCGATTAGGAAAGCGTCAGCGGCTGTCGTCAGGAGGCGCGCCGTTTCCTGAGAGGACTTGCGCCGCGCCGCGGAGAGCGTTGCGGAACGCGTCGTCGAAGCTGACGCCGCTCACCTGCCAGCGATGGGTTTTTCCGGCTGCGAGCAATTGCCAGTCGGCAATCCAGCCGAGCGCCGCATCGCTCCATGCGAGCGTACCGGCGAGCGGCACCTCGCCGCCGATCATCCTTGCCAATGCGTTCAACCGCGCCGGTTCCGCCCTTGCCAAGGCGGCGGCGTCAAGCCGTTCGGCTGCAACAACAGCGCTCTCCGGCAGCTTTATCGCAAGGGCGAGGGGTACGGTCGCAGCTTCGAGCGACTGCGCCATATAGGGGCTCTCCTGGCCGTCGCTCGCCAGCACGAAGCTGCGCTGCTGGTCTTTAACGGCAAGGAAGACGGCCAGCCGAGGGCGCGGTGCGAGCCAAGGCTTGCGCCCGAGAGTATGGAGCAGCGGATCGATGGTCGCCGGCTCATAGCGCAGGTCAGGTCATGCGGGCGGTCGTGCGTGCCCTGTTCGTCATGGATCGGAATACCTTCCAGTCGATCGCGGTAGGAAAAGCTTGCAACGAAACTGCCCGCGCGCTGCATGAGCGGCGCCAATGCCGGAAGCTCCAGGATCCGTTGGTCGCCCGACGCTTTTATCAGAACTTCGCCGAGGCATTCGCGAAAGCCGATCTGCCGGTTTTCCTCGGCGGTGCCTGTGACGATCGCGTCGCTCGTGTAGAGATCGCGGACGCTGTCGGCGGCGGCCGCGCCGGCAAACATCGCCAGCAGCATTACAACCGCTCTCTTCCCCACCACCATCGGTCTGCCGCCTCCAGTTGTCTTCGCGATCGGCGGCCAATGCTACAGTGCAAAATATTACAGCGCAGTGCGTCTTTATCTGACGCACAAAGATCGCTGTCACACTTTGAACTGCTGCATGGACTTCGTTCGTCGTGAAGTTGCGATCCTTAAAATCGTTCAACTTCGCTTCAAAACCGATCCTTAACATTTACGTTTTATCAATCTCTCGCAAACGAGAGGTTCCACGATGCGTTGCGTATTTGTCGTCGTCCTCCTGTTGCTGGCCGGCTGCGGAACGGTACCGAGAGAGACCCGGAACGCCTGCGCGGTTTTCGAGCAGCGAGATGGCCTTTTCAACAATTGGCGCCGCGCCGCCTATCAGGCGGAGCGCGAATATGGCGTGCCCGTGCCGGTGCTGATGGCAACGATCTATACGGAGTCCGGCTTCCGTCACAACGCCAAGCCGCCGCGCACCAAGCTCTTCGGATTCATTCCCTGGACGCGGGTTTCCTCGGCCTACGGCTATTCCCAGGCACTCGACGGCACCTGGGCGCGCTACCAAAGCGAGACCGGGCGCTGGACCGCACGCCGATCGGACTTCGGCGACGCCATCCGCTTCATTGCGTGGTACCACAATCAAAGCCACCAGCAGAACGGCATTGCGCTTAACGATCCCTATCGGCTCTATGTTGCCTACTACCATGGCCAAGGCGGCTACGCGCGCGGCAATTGGAGCGACACGGCCAAAACCGGCGCCAAGAGGGCGGCGAATATGGCCGCACTCTACGCGCGTCAGCTGCAGACCTGCGGCGGGTGAGGAGCTTCTTGCCCACAGCGCCGTGCGCCTTCTCAGACGCACAAAGGTCGCTGTGGCACCTTAGAATTGCTGTATGTTTTCATCCTCAAATCGGTGCCGATTTAAGGAAACATGTCGTATCTCCCGCTGCTGCATCCAGACCCGCAACGTCAATCTTGACCATGCCCATCATCGCCTGCTGCACCCGGCCAGCCTTCGCACTGTCGGGGTCGCTGAGATAGCGCATCAGCGCATCCGGAATGATCTGCCAGGATAGGCCGTAGCGATCCTTCAGCCAGCCGCATCGCTGCGGCATCCCGCCTTCGATCAGGCGGTCCCAATAGTAATCGACCTCGGCCTGACCCGCGCATCGGACGAAAAACGAGATCGCCTCGGTGAACTTGAAATGCGGCCCGCCGTTAAGACCCATGAAGTGCTGGCCCTCAAGCTCGAAGCTGGCGGTGAAGGCCTTGCCGTCCGGCCCTCGCTTGATGCCCTCGACGCGGGCATTGCGGAAAATCGAGGTGTAGAATTCGATGGCGTCTTCCAACTGATTGTCGAACCAGAGGAATGGCGTGATCTTCTGCATGGCGTTTCTCCCTTGGGATAGCTCTTGCGAACCGAGGACGATCGGAAAGATGCTCTCCCGACAGCCGCGTCGAATATTTGCAAACTGTCGGAACCTTTCCGCCTCGATCGTCCTTTGTTGTCTTTCAAGCAGAGGAGGTGGACATGTCCTATGTCGATGGTTTTCTCATCGCGGTGCCGAAGGAAAATGTCGAGGCCTATAAGAACCTGGCGCGAAAGGCCGGCGACGTCTGGAAGGAACATGGCGCGCTCGGCTATGTCGAGTGCCTGGGTGACGACGTGCCCTATGGCGAAGTTACGTCCTTTCCGCGCGCGGTACAGGCCAAGGATGACGAGACGGTCGTTTTCTCCTGGGTGCTCTACAAGTCGCGCGAGGACCGCGATGCGATCGTCGCCAAGGTGATGGCGGACCCGCGGCTCCAGGGAGACGAGTGGAAATCCATTTTCGATGGCAAGCGGATGATCTACGGCGGCTTCAAGCCCTTCCTGGAGTTGTAACTTACAGCACCGCGCGTCCTTTCAGACGGACAAGGTGACTGTAACAACTTCGGCTCCCATCTAGGCAACTGCCGCTCGCATGGCCGGATCGCGTGGCGTTCCGGCCATGCGCGTTTCTGTCGATCGTGCTACATTGAATAATTGCCGACCGCCTTCATCGGTTCGAATGGGTGAACCATGCAGTCGCGAGATCGAGCAGGGCAAACGGGAAGACATGCCGCAAACCGCCATCACTATCGCTACAAACGGCCAGGGTCTCTACGAGTTTACTGATGAAGCCGCCGAGTTCGTGCGGCTTTCCGGCGTGACGGAGGGACTCCTGACGGTATTCGTCCGTCATACGTCGGCGTCGCTGCTCATCCAGGAAAACGCCGATCCGGACGTAAAACGCGATCTCAACGAGTTCTTTCGCCGCCTGGTGCCGCCGTCCTCCGACCCGTCCATGCGGTGGATCATCCACACGCAGGAGGGGCCGGACGATATGCCCGCGCATATCAAGGCGGCGCTGACGCAGGTCTCGATCGGTGTCCCGGTCGCCGGCCAGCGCCTGTCGCTCGGTACGTGGCAGGGGATCTATCTTTTCGAGCATCGCGACAGCCCACACCGTCGCGAGGTGATCTTGCATCTCGGCAACTGAGGTCGCTGTGGCACTTTGCGTTGCTGCGTGGTTTTATCCCTAAATCGGTTCCGTTTTTTGAAGGGACGACGCAGTAGAGTAACTGCGCCTTCGAGTTCAGGGGGAGATAATGACAGACGCCCAGACGATCGCCAGCCGCTTCATCGAAGCCCTCAACGATCGCGATTTCGATGCCCTCTCCACGCTTGTCGACGAAGACGTTGCGCTCGATTCCGTTACCGGTCAGCGAACCGTTGGCGTCGGTCCGCTGCGAGCCTGGGTAATGAGCTATCTGCGCCATTTCGACGAGACTTTCAGCGACGTCGTGCTGATGCATGATGCTTTCGGGCAGCGCGTGGCCGCGGACATGACCGCGCGCGGCACTTATCGCGAAACCATGACCGGCTTTCCCGAGGCCTCGGGTCAGTCCTACTCCATTCCGAGCGTCTTCATTTTCGAGATCGAGGATGGTGCCATCACCCGCTTGAGCCACTATCGCAACATTCGCATTTTTGAACAGGAGCTGGCTGGCTGAAGCCGCTCTTCCTCCCTGCAATCTCCAGAATTGCGCTGCAATTCAACGACTTTGCGCAACCGCCGGCGCGCGCGGCGCGCTTTAGCGCGGGAACGAATCCTTTCGCGCTTCGTTCCCTCGAGGAAGGGATTCATCAACCTGAACAGCACATGAACGGAGGGTTCCGGTAGCGTTCAGTTTATCCGGTCTATGTTTGGCTCAATCGCTGAAAAACGATAACCGCCAATGAACCCTCGTTACACCGGAGAATCGCCATGAGAAAATTCCTCGTCAATGCCGCCGTAGCAGCCGTTCTCGGCTTGACCGGTCTTGCCGGTGCGGCCTCCACAGCTTCCGCTGAATCGTTCGTCTTCGAATTCGGCTCTCCGCGCGGCGTCGATGTCCAGTATCGTGATTACGACCGCTACGGCGATGAGCGCGACTGGCGCCGTGACCGCTATCGCCCGGGCTTTGGCGAACGCCGCGGCCGCTGCGCTCCGTGGATCGCCGTCGAGAAGGCACGTGATCGCGGCCTGCGCCGGGCCTATGTAGCCGATGTCTCGCGTCGGCGCGTCGTCGTCGAAGGCCGCCGTCGCGGCTCCAACCAAACGATCGTCTTCGCCAATGTGCGCGGATGCCCATTCATCGGTCGCTGGTAAATTCTCGAATTTCCGTCTTGTCTCCCCCGGCCGACGGAAATGAGCCCCTCACGCCTACAGCGCCGTGCGTCTTTTCAGACGCACAAAGATCGCTGTAGCACTTTGAATTTGCTGCATGTTTTGTCCGTTAATCGGTTCCGATTAAGGAACATGCAGCAGCGTGAGGGGCTCATTGTTTTTCGGCCCAGGCCCATCTTTTGCCGGTCTGAAGATGTCAGAATTGCCCTGAACCTTGCAGGCTCAGGGCCAAACCGGCGCTTACTGGTTGACCGCGAAGGTCACGTTGACGGTGACGGTATAGGCAGTCTCCCCCGTCGCCACCGGCACCGCATCGGCGGCAAATTCCTTGGCCATGCTGCGCACCACCGGGAGCGGCTCGGGCCGCGACGGCTGCTCAGCGAGCTCGATCAGCCGGCCGAGCGAGACGCCGGCCGCTTCGGCGAGCACCCTGGCCTTGGCGATGGCGTCCGCGACGGCCTTCTTGCGCGCCTCGGTGATCACATCCTCCGGCTTGTCATTGGTAAATTCGATGCCGCCGCCCTGGTTGACGCCGAGAGACACCGACTTGTCGAGGATTTCGCCGAGCTTGCCGAGATCGCGGACGCGCACGGTAACGCCGTTGACCACCTGGTAGCCGACCAGTTCCGGCGGCCGGTTGCCGCCGTCATTGTTCGGCGGGTAATTATACTGCGGATTGATCGAGAAGCCGCTGGTCTGCAGGTCGCGCTCGGCGATGCCGCCTTCCTTCAGCGCCGTAAGCACCTCCGCCATCGCCTTGTTGTTGGCGTCGAGCGCCTCGCGCGCGGTTTTCGCATCCTTGACGACGCTCAATTGCAGGATCGCCATGTCGGGCGCCGTGGTCGAGCGGCCCTCACCGGAGACCTTGATAACCGCCTGACGGCCCCTGATGCCATCCGGGCGTCCCTTGCCGTCCCGCTGGCCGCCCCCCTGGCCATCGGCATTATCCTGCGCCGCCGCGACCGCAGCGAACGCCCCGGCAAAAGCGGCGGCCATGGCAACGACATGAATCGTGCGGGCAACGCGTGTAGACATCATGATTGTTTCTCTCCGGTTGTTTTGTCCCTCGATTCCATGCTTATCGATTGTGTAGGCATTGCGGCAATGGCTTGTCGTCAAAAAGGTTTTCGGTTAGAGCCATTGCCATACGCGAATTACCATTGGTTCGCGGCGACTGCGACAGTCGACAGGGCCTGTAGCTCAATGGTTAGAGCCGGCGGCTCATAACCGCTTGGTTGGGGGTTCGAGTCCCTCCGGGCCCACCATTTTCCTTTAAAATCAATTAGTTAAGGGGCGGTTTGCCAACTGGATTTTGGCAAGCTTGGCAAACAATTGGCAACAAAAAAGGCGGCTGAAGCGCCGCCCTCTTTTGATTCGCCGGTTCTTGCTCAAATCATTCGCCGCCGCCGACCACCCGCAGGCGAGGCTTTTTGGCCCGCTTTTCATGGTATTCCTCCAGCCGCCGGGTTCCCTCGACCGTCAATCTGAGCTTGCTTGCTCCCTTTGCATAGTTGACCACCTCATCGAGGGTGGTGTGCCCGAGCATGTCTTTCTGCTGCATTTCGGAGGCGCCCGCTTCGGTCAGATCGCCGCCATAGGATTTCCGCAAGCCGTGCAAGGTATAGCCCTTCGGCATGCCCGCTTGGTGCGTCCAATGCGCCATCATTCCGGTCAAGGACTTCTCCGAAAAAGGTACGCCATAGCCGTTCAAAAGCACGAATTCCTTGTCGCGGCGCAGAGGCTCCAAGGCTTCGGGTTGACGACCGGCGTGTTCTGAATGGGATTTACTGGCGTCTTCGGACCGGCTCGCCGTGGGCGGACATTCCCGAGCGCTACGGCCCGTATACGACCTGCTACAACCGCTTCGTCAGATGGCGCAAGGCGGGCGTATGGGACCGGCTCTTCGATGCTGTGTCAATGGCTTACGATGGCGATGTGCAGATGATCGACAGCTCGTCGATCCGGGTTCATCAGCATGGTGCCAACGGTAAAAAGGGGACGCGCCGGATACCGCCCCCGGGGCGTGAGCCTGACGACAGATGCATGGGGCGCTCGCGCGGTGGAGTGACCACTAAGATCCACGCGCTGGTCGATGCGCGCGGCCTGCCGATCGCGCTCAAGCTGACGCCCGGACAAGCACACGATGGCAGGAGCGCCGCCGACATGCTCGATACGCTCGGCGGCGGCGACGTGCTGCTCGCCGATCGCGCCTACGACAGTGATGCCTTGCGCCTCGAGATGGCCGCGCGCGGCGTATGGGCCAACATCAAGCCGATGCCCGGCCGCAAACGCCGCCCGCCGTTCAGCGCCTTTCTCTATCGCTACCGCAACCTCGTCGAACGCTTCTTCAGCAAACTCAAGCACTTCCGTGCCATCGCCACCCGCTTCGAAAAGCACAGCGAAAACTACCTTGCTCTCGTCAAACTCGCTTCAGCCAAAATCTGGTTGCGGCTTTACGAGCCGGTGAGCTAGAAAGGCCCCTCGGACGCTCGGAGAGGCGTTCAGGCAGGAGCCCGACCATGATCAAGATGAGCGTCTACTATCCGGCCGATGGCGGCTCGAAGTTCGATCACGACTACTACCGCACCCGCCACATGCCACTGATCCAGGAACGGCTCGGCGATGCCTGCCTGCGCTACGAGATCGATAAGGGCCTTGCGGGTCGCGAACCTGGAAGCGCGCCGGAGTTCGTCGCGGCGTGCCACGTCTACTCGCCGACCCTGGCGATATTCCAGGAGGCGTTAGGTCCCCACCGCGCGGAGATCGCCGCGGACGTCGCCAACTATACGGACATCGCGCCCATCGTGCAGATCAGCGAAATCGTTGGAGGGTAGGGGCTTCGGCGCGTCAGACGTAGCCGTTCCGGGATCGGCGTAGTGCTGGCGCACCTGATCCATGGTGCCGAACCGGTCGACGATCGGGAACATGTAGTTGCCGTCGAAGCGAAAACTACCTTGCTCTCGTCAAACTCGCTTCAGCCAAAATCTGGATGCGCTTTATGAGTCGGCGACCTAGTGCCCTTCGAGCCCGCGTCTCACAAGTAGGGCGTTGCCCTTTTCGTCGACTTGGAGATCGTAATTGCCAAACAAGTCTGCAGGTAAGTCCCGTACCGAAACAGCATCATACAAATCAGGAGGAACGGCGACATTGTGTAACTTTTCGCCATCCGAAAGGGCAACACCTGTTTGATCCGGGCCACCTTGTTCCACGGTCTCAAAAGGCCAAAAAATGCTGAGGATGTCACCGGACGCGTTGGTCCGTACAAATAAGTTGGCGGCTCTCTTGAACGTCATTTTAGTTCGCCCCCCGTTAGAGAATAATTAACCCACTCGCCTGGGGGGCTCACATTTACGATTGTCGCCCAGTAACGGGTTCCCAAGCTAATGGGGAGGGCCTCAGTGCCCGGGTCCCGAACGGCCAGCACTCCCCGAGCATTTAGGGCTCTAGGAAAGAGAACTTGCGGCCCGATCCAGCTTGGAGGATCCCCAAAGGTATACCACCGCCTCTCAGACTGGCCGGGTTGAAGCCACACTTCACCTAAACTCCATGCCATCCGTCCACCCCTTCTCGTTTTGCGCCCAGGGTAGTTTGCGGGATCAGTCCTGCACCCGGAGCAGCCCCAGAAACAATGTCGTCAAGGAAGTCTGACGTTATCACAGCAACCTTGAGAGGTCACGAGCTAAACCCTAAGCAGAGATTTCGTTGGTGCGCGTCTTGAGCGCCGCGACCCGACGGCCGCCGCCGATCACCGTTTGACACCGGCGGTGACGGCAAGGGAGGAAATTCAGGTGGGCGACGAGGTGGTCGTCCGGAGCGAGATCATCTGGATTGATGATGACGGGACGCCGCGCATTCACATCTTCGGCGGCGACCCGCCGATCCGCATAAGGCGCTCGATGCTTGAGCAAGTGACGCGACCAAAGGAGCCAAAGCCGAGGTCGCGATTTCCCGAAAGGAAGAAGCAAAGGTTCCCGGAAGCCCATGAACGTATCATCGAGGGCGATTTGGCAATTTGGCAAACTATGGAACGGATAGGGAATTCATCCGCCGAAAATTTGGCAAACCCCATTGAAAAGATTGCGATTTTGCTGGCCCTCCGGGCCCACCATTCCCGACATCTTCCACCACTTCCCACCGCCCAAGGAACTCCTCGCCCCGGCAGTCGTTTTCCTCGGTAGTCGCCCAGACCTTTGGAATGGGCTCGATTTGGAGGATCAGGATAATGGCAGATAAGAATGAACTCGGTGCCGCGGTGCCCCGTGGGGTGGTCGATACGAAGACCGGCAAGGTCGGTGTTCCGGAGCAGCCGATCGAGGAGCAGGTTCAGTGGCTTCGCGAGCAGGTCGACTCGCTCAAAGACATGCTCTCCGACCTGGAGATTCCGTCCGGTAGAGCCGTCGCCACCAGGGTCATGGACACGGGCCGCAGGACAGGCGAAATGGCGAGGGAACATCCGGCTTGGACCGCACTCGCGTTAATGGCCGTGGCCGGGCTGCTCATTGCAAGTACCAGCCGTTCATATTCATATTGGCCGATGCGGCGATCCTCGCGTCTCGAGGACATCATTGCGGACCTTGAAGACCGCCTCAGCGATCTCAAGGGGCGTTACTGGTCGAGTGGTTGGAGGTCATGGTAACCGGGCGGTCCCCGAACGATCGACCCGGCGGATAGAACGGCTGCGGGGAGCGGTGGCTATCCGCCGGGAAACCTGCGACAGAGTCTCTCTCTCTCTCTCTCTCTCTCTCTCTCTCTCTCTCTCTCTCTCTCTCTCTCTCTCGAACGATATTGCCTCGAGCCCCACGCGCATTGAGCCGGCCGGATCCCCAAGACGATGTGCTGTGCCTCTAGCCATGGACGCCCTCCATGACGAGAACCCTGTGCATCGCCCAAAGCTGCGAGTTGCAACGTCTCCGTTTTTCAAGCATCCTCAAAGAAGGGGCAGCCATCGGATCATGCGGAGGCGCAGATGGGTTTTACCTCGCCCAATCCCATCGACATTTTTGTCGGTGGTCGCATTCGGTTTCGCCGCACCATGTTGGGAATGAGCGAGGACGGGCTTGCCGGTGCGCTGGGTGTCGCGCCTGGGCAGATCCGGAAATACGAAGAGGGTGTCGATCGGGTGTCCGCGAGCCGGCTGCATGATATTGCGGACGTTCTCGACGTACACTTTTCCTTCTTCTTCAAAAATTCACCGCCATCGACCGGCGGCGGATTGCGTGATGTGACCGATCTTTCGACATTCGCTTGAGGGAAAGAGGGGGCATAGACAAAGTGGTGATGTTCAAATCGCAGAGCGCTAACCGGCAGCCGGTCGTTCGACTGGCCGCCAGGGGCGGGGCTCCAGGCCCTTCGAGCGGCTGAGGCTTCCATGGTAGGCGGGGGCTATCACCTACAGACATTCGGGGAACTGCGGCTGGTCGACTCCAGCGGCGGGGTTGCGGCGTGTCCGGAGCGGGGCCTGCTGATCCTCGCTTACCTGTGTGTGTCGGAACAGAAAACGGCCTCTCGCGAGAAGCTCGCGACGCTGATCTGGCCCGACCGGGAAAAGAGCGTCGCCTTCAAGAACCTGCGTTCCACCCTCTGGCGCATGCGGCACCTTGCGACAGCCGACGGACCGCTGCTTGCCTCGATAGAGAGCGAGGTGGCGCTGGGGACATTGTCTTGCGACGTGTCTGGGTTCGACGCGCTGGGCGGCTCCGAGGAGACCTTCCGCAAAGCCCTGGCGCTTTGGCGGGAGTCTTTTCTGGCTTCGGCGGACCTGCCGGCTGGCCGGTACACGGACTGGATCATGCGGAAGCGGCAGGGTTTCACAGAAATGCTGCGCAAGGCGCTCATCGATGCAGAAGAGCGCTTCGCCGACAGGTCGATGCTGCGCTCAGCCTGCGCGCATCTCCTCGAACTCGACCCGGCCGACACGGCCGTTCTGGAAATCCTGGAACGCGTCGGCCACGGCCAACTGCTGAACGGTGGCCGCACGCCAGCCAGAGTGTTGCTGCAGCCGACCGCATTCGTCGGGGAGACGGTGGAAGGCGCTTCGCCCGCCGCCCCGCCGTTGCCGCGCGTCGCATTGCTTCCGCCTGCCGCGCTCGGCGGCGACCCAACGCTTCACACCGTCAGCGTCGCGGTGATCGAGGACATCACGATCGGGCTCTGTTCGCTGCGTTCGATGTCGGTTGTCGCGCCCTACACCGCCGAGCGAATTCGCGACGCGGCGGACAAGGCCGCGTTCCTTCAGAAACATGGCGTCACCTACGCGCTCGATTGTCGCCTTTCGGACCAGGGGCTTTTCACGCAGCTTATCTTTCTTCCCTCCGACGAAATCATATGGGCGGACCGCTTCACGATCTCGCCTGTGGGGCTGATACAGCAGCGCCAGGAAATCGCCTATCATGTCGCGCGTGCGGTGACGGAGCAGGTCGAGAGGGGGCAGGCGGAGCACCTGGATTACGCGGCGCATCCGGAGGCCTACTACGCCTATCTCGGCGGGTTGCGCCATCTGTCCGGTCTCGGCTTGCCGGACGTTCGCAGGGCCCGTCGTGACTTCCGCGACGCAATCAGGCTCAAGCCGGATTTCGCGCCGGCCTTGAGCGGAATATCGCGAACCTATGCGACCGAATGGCTTTTGACCGCGCAGGGTAACAACGATCTTCTGTCGCTTGCCGAGCGCCATGCGAGGGGGGCGATGCAAAGCAACGAACAGCTTCCTGCCGCACACCGCGAATTGGGTGTGGTGAAGCTCTATCAGGGCGATTTGGACGAAAGCCTCGCTGCCTTGGATCTGGCCGAACAGCTAAGCCCGCATTACGCCGACGTGCTCTATAGCCACGCCGATACCCTCGTTCACGCCGCCCGCCCGGCCGAGGCCCTCGAGAAGCTCGGCAAGGCGCTTTCGCTCAATCCGCTGGCGCCGGACGCCTATCTCTGGAGCGCGGCGGGTGCCAGCTATTTCCTCGGGCAATACGAGGAGGCAATCGGCTTTGCGCAAAGGATGAAAGACAAGACGCCGGGGGACAGGATCGTTGCGGCGAGCTGGGCGATGCTCGGGAACCGCAAGAAAGCTCGAGCGCATAGGATGCGGGCTTTGAAGATCAATCCGAGCTTCGATGTCGACAAGTGGCTTGCCGTCGTTCCGATGAAAGAGCAGTGGCAGAAGGACCTCTATCGCGAGGGACTGAAAAAAGCGGGGTTTTGATCAGAGGCATGAGGGGCGATATGGCAAAAGTTGTTGTGATTGGGATTCCCGGCGAACCCGGCCTGTGGCTGGCGGACTTGGGCAACGGGACGGTAAGGCCGCTCGATTCGGTGACGGGCGATCTGGCGACCGCGAACAGTCTTCGCGCTAAGGGCGGCGCCGTCATCAAAAGCGTCGACTTCGCGGTGGCGGTGTCGTCCGCTGACGAGGTGTTCTCGGGCCATTTTGACGGGTGATCAGCCTGGAGATCCAAAGACGGGCGAACGGGGACGGTGTTTATTCCGACCGGGCGTGCAACCCTGAGGAAACGCTCGCCCGCGTTCGACCCTTGCTTGGTGACTTTGGCGTGACGCGCGTCGCCCGGCATACGGGGCTCGACAAGGTCGGGATCCCGGTCTGGTGCGCCTATACGCCGAACTCCCGGTCGATCGTGGTCGCCCAAGGCAAAGGGCTGTCGGACGCGGATGCCAGAACTTCCGCAACGATGGAGGCCCTCGAACGTACGGTTGCCGGCGCGCCGTCGGTCGCAACCATCGTGGGTACGGCCCGCAATTTGCAGGTCTCCGGACGGATGTTCAATACGCTGGACGGGTTGATCGCCGCAGGCCAGGAAGACATCCGGCCGGATGACGAAGTCGAGTGGGTTGCCGGCGTCGATCTGATTTCCGGCCGTGAAACGCTTGTCCCGCTGGAAGCGGCCATGCTCGACCGTACACGGGCCTCACGTTTCTGGATGTCGTCGGATGGCCTAGCGTCTGGAAATGTAGTCGAGGAGGCGATACTGCACGGCTTGCTGGAGCGGGTCGAGCGTGATGCGCATGCCCTGTGGCGCGTGTCCGGTTCGGACGCTCGTCATCAGGCTTGTGTCGCCCCTGAAACACTTGGCGATCCGGCGCTAAACGCTTTGATTGAGCGCATAAAAACTGCGGAACTGGATCTCCGACTTTTCGATATAAGCTGCGACACGGACATCCCCTGCTTTCTCGCTCTCCTGGGACCACGTGACACGGCTATCCGCAGCCATGTTCGCTTCGTCGAGGTGACAAGCGGCAGCGGCGCGCATCTCTCGGCGGTGCGGGCGGCGATCAGGGCGGTGACGGAGGCGGCGCAATCGCGGCTCACCTATATCAGCGGCGCCCGGGACGACGTCTATCCCGAAACCTTCAACCGGCCTTTGCCGGAATCTACGCGACGCGCCTTCCTCGCTGAGCCGCGACCGGTTGCGGCCGAACCCCGGGACGGCGGGATGGATCTCGGCGGCCTGTTGGGCCATGTCCTCGATTGCGTCAAGGGAGCGGGAGCGCAATCCGTTATTACCGTGCGATTGTCTTGCGAGCGTCTGCCGTTTTCCGTCGTCAAGGTTTTCGTTCCGGATCTCGAGAACCCGGAAGGCGAGAGGGCGCGCCGTTTCGGACCGCGTGCGCTTTCGAAGGCGATCTTCTCATGATGCGGGATTAAGAAGGGAGAGGGGGCAAGCCGCGCCCTGCCAAGCGTGTCCTTCTCCCCGCTTGCGGGCTGGTCGACAGGCCGGACGAAGGGCCATTTTCGCGCGAAACGATCAGCAATTTTGATTCCCCGCAAGCGAAAAGCGACACGCAATACGACCATGACGTGTGCAACGCTCGTGCAACGCGCGGAACCGCCAAATTCGTTTATATTCCACCCCAACGAGAGCACGTAATGGGGGTTCAAATGAACAATCTTGCTACGACTTCGACTGACCATGAGACGGAACTTGCCAGCATCGCGAGAATGCTGGCCTATATCCGCGATAGTGCCCGGGCGCTGGATGCGCAGGCTCTGGAATATTGCGTCGAAATGGCGCTGCAAGCCGTCTCCAATGAACTCCGTGATCGACGGGAGCTGACCGTTGCGGGGGCGGATTTCGAGTCCCGCACTCGCATCCTGCAGTGAGCAGCAAAAGAGGGGCAGTCGCCAGCAATAATCATGGAAGTCGCCGCCTCGGATGATCCGTGCGGCGACTTTGCATTTGTCCCGGCAACACGTTACCGATCGAGTTCCGGATAAACCCTATCGAGAAATCCAGGTCGCAGTTTTTCGCCAATCAGGCAGTCTGCCGTGGGCGCGACCGCGGCGAGGCGAAGGATGGGCGCAGGTGTCGCACCGCTTACCTCGAGGATCAGTTTCTGGCGGATCGCGGTCGCAAAATCCTCAGGCTCGTGTACCGGGAGCACGAACGAGCCCGGGCCGCCTATGACGCATTCCGCGTAATATTGGTCCAGGGGGCCCGTCGACACTGATGGGCGGATGAGGATTGCGAGCCCGTTGATCACGATGCCGCGCTCCACCGCGTCATTGCGGGCGGGGTTCACGGGCGGGCCTGTATTGTTCGGCCCGTCGCCGGAAATGTCGATGACGCGCCGGGCTCCTGAAAAGGCGTTGGATTCGATGAGGTTCGTGCCGAAGAGGATCGCATTCGAGATGGAGGTGCCGCGCCGCGTGCCGATCGGCCGGGCCTCGAGCTTGGCGGCAAAAGCTTCGGCGTCGGCGGCTTTGTCGATCACTTGCCAGGTGACGACGGAGGCTTCGTTTACCAGCCCTGCCCACTCGAAATAGCCGATGGCGATGCGTCCGAGATACCCGCCCTTGACGGCGTTGATGAAATCCGGGTGCCTCAGCGCCTGCAGATAGCCGGAGCGCTGCACGCGCGCCTCTTCCATGTCCATCGATCCGGACATGTCGACCGCCAGCACCAGTTCCACGTCGACATCCGCGGGCAACGCCGATTGTATAGGGCTTCCACTGAGAGCCAGGATCAATGCCAGCGTGTTCAACATCGCGTCAGCCAATCATCATGATTTAGCGTCAGGACGCTCTGTCCCTCTTACCGAGTATCGCTTCGCGAAAATCGAACTTGGCGTTGGGATCAGTGCCATAGAGGAATGTACCACAGGATCAGCAATCGGCGACTGTTGCGGCGGAGCAAACTTACAATATTCGGTGATCACCCAAGCCAATGCGTTCCATGCAGCAATTCAAAGTGCTACACGATCTTCGTGCGTCTGAAAGGACGCACGGCGCTGTAGGGCGGGTGCCGCCCCAATGTGACCACGGTCACCGAACAGAACGCCGATATGGTTCACGCCACGCCGAATTCGTATTTCGCACGTGTAGACCGGCTGCAACGCGCCGCGTTCGGCTATTTCCTTCGATATTCAGACCAGAGGACCGGGCTCGTGGCCGATACGTCGCGGCGAGCTTCGCCGTCGAGCATCGCCGCGACGGGCTTCGGTCTCTCCTGTTATCCGGTCGCGGTGGAGCGCGGCTGGATCGGACGAGCCGAAGCGGCACGGCGGGTGCTGACGACCCTGCGTTTCTTCGAGAGCAGCAGGCAGGCGAGCGACGCGCGTGCAACCGGCTATCGCGGCTTCTACTATCATTTCCTCGATATGCGAACCGGAGAGCGGACTTGGCGCAGCGAGCTTTCGACCATCGACAGCGCGCTCCTCTTCGCCGGCGTCCTGACGGCTGCGGCCTACTTTGCGGGAAGCGGGAAGGCCGAGGCGGAGATCCGGAGCCTTGCAGAGCGGCTCTACGGAAGGGCGGATTGGTCCTGGGCGCTCAATCGCGGCGATACGCTGACGATGGGATGGAGGCCGCCCGGCCGCTTCCTGAAGCACCGGTGGTGCGGCTATAGCGAGGCGCTGCTACTCTATGTGCTGGCGCTCGGCTCGCCGAGCTATCCGATCGAGCCGGAGACCTATGAAGCCTCTACGGCCGCCCATGAATGGCTGACGCTCGACGGCATGCCGCACCTTCACGCCGGCGCGCTGTTCATCCATCTTTTCCCCCACGCATGGATCGATTTCCGCGCTCTTCGCGATGCCGGGATGCGCAGGGTGGCGAGCGACTATTTCGAGAACACGCGCCGGGCGATCGCCCTTCAGCGCGCATATGCGCAGGAGAACCCCCACGGTTTCGCCGGCTATTGCCGCGATCTCTGGGGCTTCAGCGCCTGCCATGCGCCGAAGGGCTGGTTGCAGCTTCGCGACGGACGATGGCAAAAATTGCTGGGCTATGCGGCCCGCGGTGCGCCCTTCGGCGCCGACGACGGAACGCTCGTTCCCTGGGCATCGCTCGCCGGCTTGCCGTTCGATCCGGATGCCTGCCTGAGCGGCCTTTCCCATCTCCTGGCGCACTATCCGGCGTTGCTCAATGACGACCGTCTCCCCGGAGGCTTCAATCCGAGCCTGCCGAGTGAAGGCGCCGAGGGATGGGTGGACGACAGCGTCGTCGGGCTTGACCAGGGGCTCTCGGTGATAATGATCGAAAACTGGCGAAGCGGCTTGCTTTGGGACCTCACATCCAGCATTCCGGCTTTCCGCTATGGGCTGCGCAAGGCAGGCTTCGAGGGCGGCTGGCTCTCCGCCAGCGTTTTCTGATAGCCGAGGGGTCCGACACGTGCAGCAACGGCAAGGGAGGGCGAGCAGCGCGGCAAGCGGCGAGGACGCCGCGGCGGCCATCGAATGGCTTGCCGCTGCATTTCCGGAGGTCGCCTGTTCATCGGATGCTTCCGCTGCCAAATTCATTCCAGCAACGGCGTTCTGGAGGGATGCGTCCGCCAGCGTGGAGGCTTGCCTCGCCTATCAGAACCGTTTCGCCTCCGGCATGGACGACAAAGTGCGGGCGGCGCATCTGATCGCTTTTTACAGTCACCAGCTCAGCCTGGTGACTGTAACGGTCTTTCTCGCCACGGGTCTGGTGCCTGAATTGGCGGGGCTGCGCTTTGAAAGCTATTTGCGCCCCGTGGGCGAGCGGACGCTCGAGGCGAGCCGATTTCATTTTCTTGTCGAACTGCCGCAGATTGCGGCCGGTGCCCGGCCGGAGGAGGCCGGCAGCCGTTTCCGGGATGTTTTCGTTGCGCAGTTGAAACCGGTGATTACGCTGTTGAGCCGGCGCTGCGGCCTATCAGTCCGCGCGCAGTGGCGGCTTGCGGCAGACAGTCTGGCGGGTGCTTTTCTGGAGATTGGGCGACGTCAGGGGAAAGAGGCGGAGGCTATTGCTCACGCCCTCGCGATCGTCAAGCACCAAGGCTCGCCGTTGTTTACGCGGGAACTCCATTATGAAGAGATCGATGCCGCCGTGCCTTGCAATGACGGTGAGAGGGCGCTTTCCCAGACCTACAGAATGCGGGGCGGCTGCTGCCTGTACTATCGCACTGATGCCGGCAGCTATTGCGATAGCTGCGTGTTGCTCAGGCCGGAAATACGACGCGAGCGGCTGCGGGCGCATTTGCGTGAAACGGCACGGGAATAGCGGGTGAACGAAGCGTTCTCCACCCGTGGATTGCCCTTCATCCGCTGCCGAGACCTTCTCCCGCCTGCGGGAGAAGGACAAGCGGCGAGTTCCTGACCCCTCGCCCGCGAGCGGGAGAGGGCGCTTAACGCGTCTTAAGGAACCAATCGTTGATAAAACCGGAGACAACACCGAGCACGATCCAGAAGGCGAGCGTGGTCGCCAGTGCGGCGACGGCAAATTCGGCGCCGAGGACGGCCGGAACGTTGCTGGAAATGTCGAGCGGCTGCGGCGCACCATAGGCCTGCGGCGCTGCGATCAGGACGAGCCCTACGACCTTGGCGAGGATTCCGGGGCGCAGTGCCAGCAGATAGAGCCCTGCCGCTGAAAGCAGCACGGTCGCCGCCCACCAGAGCTGGCGGTCGCCAAGTTCGGCGGCGGGGAAGCCGGGCAATTCCGGCGGCAGGCCGACCGCCGGCAGCATGTGGACGGCAAGCCAGCCGAAGGCGCCCCAGAGCGCACCGTTCGCGAGCGTTATCGGGTAGCCGATGACGAGGCTGATGCCGGCAAGAAGCAGCGAAAAGCCCGCACCGGTCACCAGATTGGCAAGCAGCGTGCCGGAGAAGCGGCTCATGCCGAACATGATGCCGCCTTCCTCGTGTTCGCCCCCATGCTCATGGGCATAGGCCGGCGAAATAGGCGAGAGTGCCGAGAAGATCGTGCCGAGCGGCGAGGTGCCGTTCGGAGTAGCATGAGGAGAAGCGTTAGGCTGTTTTCCGACCGCGTCCCGCTCCAGGTTCAGGAAAGAATGCTGATCGTGGGCGGCGGCGGCAGGCTGCTCGCCCACCGGCTGGTCAGTCGCCGCCGGAGCCTCACCCTCATATTGCTCCGCATGCAGGATCAATGGCGTAACGCGCAGTTCCTGCGCGGCGGTCATGAAGACGCCGGCGATCAGCCCGGCCACGATGGCGGCCAGAAGTGTTTTGACGATCATTGTCTATATCCCTCAGTTCGGCGCACGGCGCGCCGCGGGGCGGCCGGAGCATTCCATGGACGTGGAATATGCGCTGCGGCCGCGGACGTGCCAGATGGCACGCACGCGTACTCCGTCCGCCGGGCGGTCGTCCACTTCGATGCGGAACGCGTGAGCGTTCCAAGCCATCATTTAGTGGCAGGGGAAGCCGTAGGAATGTCGGGTGTCGTGCGCGGTATCGTGCAGGACGGCCGAATTCGCCAAGCCGGCGCCGAAGACGAGGAAGGCACCGATCATCAGAGCGATGAGGCCTGCGGTCAGACGATCGCTGAGGGACAGCGGAATGCTCGAAACTGTAGACGTAGCCATGACAACCTCCGTGATGGCAATGGGATGTTTCCCGGGTTTGGGCTTATGCCCGCATCGCTTGGCAGGTTTCCTGGCTCGCGGCGTAAGGTGCCTAGAGTGTCCTGCTTTCAAGTGAAACCACTGAAGGCAGAAAAGATGCTCTAGATTCAGAGCGCTAGAGCGTCCTTTGCGCGTTCATTTGAACGCGCGGCGCTCTAGTCACCAGGGAACTTGCCTCGCCTTCCCAGGTTCGAACCACGTCTCGCGGTTCTCCTCCCAGTGGCTTCTTCCGGATCGCTCCGGAACGGCAATTCACGCCGCTCTACAGTCGCGGGGTCGGCCGTGATTGAGATGCCCAGCTTGGGTCCATCCGTCACGTTCCCGTTTACTCCCGAAACGCGTTCGCATCCCGGGAACCAATCGATCTTCGATGATTAGGTTTGCTTTTCATCCATGTCAATCGAGCCGCTATGGAAAAGCGCCTAGCCGGTTCTACCGACATTGCTCGCCCGAATTCATGCCACGCTTTTATCGTCGGGCATGTCGCCCGAGGCAAAATTGTGCAGAACCATGCGCTTGTAGGCTTCGACGATGCGGTCACCTTCGGCACGATCGACCGAGACGGCGAGCCGCATGGTACATTCGCCAAGATGCATGATGAGGAAAGCGGCATCTTCGATTTTCTCCCGCGGCGTGCCGGGTGCCACCCGTTCCCAGACGTCGGCGAGCAATCGCCCATTCGCCCGGCTCTCGGCGAGCTCGATCTCGCGCAGGATCTTGTCAGCTTGCATCGCCGACCAGATGTCGCGCATCACCGGCTCGGCCCGGAACATCTCGTAATAAATGTCAAAAAGGGCGGCAAAGGCATCGCGCAGTTCGGCGATGCTCGTGACCTTGGCGAGTTCCGTTGCGATACAATCCCGGGAGGCCGTGTTGTAGCGCTCGGCGAGCGTGCGGATGATCGCCGCCTTGTCGGGAAAGTACTGGTAGAGCGAGCCGATGGAAATTCCGGCCATCTCGGCCACCTCACTCATGCGCATGGCATCGCTTCCTTTTTGCTCGATCAGCGCCGTGGCGCAGGAGAGGATGTGTTCAACCCGTTCGCGGCTACGCCTTTGGCTCGGCGTGCGGCGGAGGGCTGGCGCTTCGTCATTGGCAGCAGTGGCCGGCGTTGCTTCTGAAATCATGAGCCTCACTCACATTTTGACTTGACTGCTGAGACATGAGGATTTATCACATTTTGTAATGTGAGCAACACTCATATTTTTGCGGTGGAGATGAGGAGGATGAGATGTCTGGGAAGTTCACGTTGCTACCGGGCGGTGAGAGCAAGCTGCAAGATCTTGCCGGCGAAGCCCTGAAGACGGCTGCAAACGGTATCCGGAGTGTCGCGTGATGGTTGCTCTTATCCCCGCCTTGTCTTTCGCTGCCGTCATCGGCTCCGGCCTGATGGCCGGACTCTTCTTTGTCTTCTCCGTCTGCATCATGCAGGCGCTGTCGCGGTTGCCGCCCGAGCAGGGCATCGCCGCGATGAACGCCATCAATGTGGTGATCCAGAATCCGCTGTTTCTCACCGCCTTCATGGGAACGGCGCTCCTTGGACTGGTTCTTGTCCTCACCGCCGTCGTTGGGGCGGGCAGGGGAGCTACCTGCTGGCCGCCGGCGGTCTCGTCTATCTCATCGGTACGCTGGCGGTGACCATTATCTTCAACGTACCGCTGAACAACGCCCTTGCCGCCGCCGCACCGGGACAGGCGGCGACCGATCTCTGGCAGCAGCGCTACTTGACCGACTGGGTCTGGTGGAACCACGTCCGCACGATCGCCTCCATCGGCGCGCTGGCGCTTTTCGTTCTCGGCCTCGCGCGCAGTTGACGACACTTCATTCCACAGCGAGCCGCAGTGAGATTGGCGATCGCGCCGGTCATTGCGCCGGCACGATCGGAGCGACGAAGGCGGCGTAGTGCAAGATTTCAGCGCCCGGCGTAGCGAGGTTCGCGCCGTTCCTTCCAGGCGGACAAGCCCTCGGTCAGGTCGTGGCTTGGCACGAGGCGTGCAAACTGCTCGCTTTCGTTCAGCAGGCCTTCGCCGATCGTCATGTTGAGGCCCCTTGTGACGGCGGTGATGATGGCGCCGGTCGCAAGAGGCGAGTGGTGGATGATGCGGGCGGCGAGCGTCCATGCGGCATTCATCAGGTCGTGATGCGGCACGATCCTGTTGATGAGTCCCATCTCGAGCGCGCGCTGCGGTGAGAAATCGTCACCAGTCAAAAGCAGTTCGAGCGCGCGCTTGCGTCCGGCAAGGCGCGGTAGACGCTGCGTACCGCCGAAGGTCGGCGGCATGGCGAGCTTGATCTCGGGCTTGGAAAAGCGCGCCCGTTCGCTGGCGATTGCGAGATGGACGGCTTCGGTGATCTCGCAGCCGCCGCCATAGGCAAGACCATTGACGGCGGCGATCACCGGCTTTGGAAAGGCCTCAAGTCGGGCTGTCAGCCTTTGCCCGCGCCGAACGAAATCGCGAACGGCGGCATTCACGCCCGATGCGACGCTGTCTGAAAATTCGTGAATGTCGCCGCCGGCGGAAAAGGCGCGCTCGCCCGCACCGGTGAGGATCACCGCCTGAACCGCGTCGTCCGCCTCGATCTGATCGAGGTGAGACAGAAGCCGATCTATCAGCTCGTAATTGAGCGCGTTCAGCTTCTCCGGCCGGTTGAGCGTCACGAGCGCGATGCCGGCTGAAATTTCAAATAGCACTGTATCGGACATGTCTGTCTCCCCATCGTGTGTTGACGGGGGAAGGCTAGGCGCGCGATAATGGATTGTATATTCACTAGTCGGTATACAAGACAATGATGACCGTATTGCCTACGCGTGATCGCATCGTTTCCGCCGCCGCCAAGCTCTTCTATGCGGAAGGCATCCGCGCCGTCAGCGTCGACGCCGTGGCGGAAGCGGCCGGCGTGACGAAACGCACGCTCTATTACCATTTCGAAAGCAAGGACGACCTAATTGCAGCCTACCTTGAGGCGCGCGACCAGCCGAACCTCAAACTCTTCCAGAAATGGTTCACCGAGACCGACGGCGACGTGGCGGCGAAGATCGAGGGGATATTCCGCAATCTCGCCCGTGCTGCCCGCCACCCGAAATGGAAAGGCTGCGGTTTTCTGCGCACCTCCGCCGAACTTGCGAACATGCCCGGGCACCCGGCGATCCGGATCGGCGCCGCCCACAAGAAGAAGTTTGAGGACTGGCTGCGGCAGGTGTTCGAGGCGGAGCTGGTCGACGACGCAGCCGCGCTTGCGCGGCAGATACGGCTTTTGCTTGATGGCAGCTTCGCTGTCGTTTTGCTCCACCGCGATCCGAGCTATATGGAGACGGCGGGCGTGGCCGCAGCGTCGCTGGTCGAGTTGGCGCTGTCCGCGCGCCGCGCCGTATCAAAGTCGGGAGGGTAAAATGGCTGTTCGACGCATCGTGCCCAATCTTCAGGCTTCCGATCCGCAAAGTGCGCGTGCCTTTTACATGGATCTGTTGGGCCTTGATATCGTGATGGATCACGGCTGGCTCGTCACCTTCGCGGCAGAAGGCGGCTCAGCCGTGCCGCAGGTGAGCGTCGCCAGCGAGGGCGGGTCGGGAACGCCGGTGCCGGCGGTCTCGATCGAGGTGGACGACGTGGATGAGATTTATCGGCGCGCGAAGGCCGCCGGTGTCGAAGTAACCTACGACATCACCGACGAGCCTTGGGGCGTGCGGCGCTTCTATCTGCGCGATCCGTTCGGCAACACGATCAACATCCTATCGCACTGAAACGCGACCGATCGGGCCGCAAATCGAAGGCGGCCCAATCGCACATCAGGCGACGGTGAGCGCGTTTGCGAGATCCGCGACGAGATCGTCCGGATGCTCGATGCCGATCGACAGGCGGATGGTGGATTCGAGCACGCCAATCCGGTGACGCACCTCGATCGGCACGCCGGAATGGGTCATCGCGGCGGGGTGGCTCGCAAGGGACTCGGTGCCGCCGAGGCTGACGGCAAGTTTAAAAATCTGCAGTGCGTTGAGAAAGCGGAAGGCTGCTTCCTGGCCGCCGACGATGTCGAAGGAGAAGGTCGAGCCGGCGCCGGTGCACTGTGCCGCAAAGGTGCGGCCGACCGGCGAGGCCTCGTCATGGAAGGGCAGGTAATGAATAAGCTCGACCTTGGGGTGGTCGCGCAGGAATTCAGCGACCACGCGGGCGTTTTCGTTCGCCTTGTGCATGCGCACCGCTAGCGTTTCCAACGACCGGCCGATCATCCAGCAGGAATGCGGATCGAGCTGCGTGCCGATCGCGCCGCGAAGCGCCTTCACCTGTTTGATGATCGCCTTCGAGCCGAGCACCGCGCCGGCAATAAGGTCGGAGTGCCCGCCGACATATTTGGTTAGCGAATAGAGCGAGATGTCGGCGCCATATTCGATCGGACGCTGGAAGACTGGACCAAGCAGTGTGTTGTCACAGACGATGATCGGCCTATAGGCCTGTCTTTCTCCGATGGCGTCGGCGATACGACGGATCATCGCAACATCGACGAGGCTGTTTGTGGGGTTCGCCGGCGTCTCGATGAGGATAATGGCGATCCGTCCCTTCTTCATCGCTTCCTCTGCGGCTGCGCTGACGGCCGCCTCGTCGACCCCATCGGAAAAGCCGATGGCAGAAACGCCGAGATTGAGGAAGGTCTTTGCAAGCAGCGTTTCGGTGCCGCCGTAAAGCGGCTGCGAATGCAGGATGGCATCACCCGGACGCACGAAGGCAAGCAGCGTCGTCGCGATCGCCGCCATGCCGGAGGAAAAGAGCGCACCGCTCTCCGTCCCTTCGAAGACCGCGAGGCGATCCTCGACGATCTCGCTGTTCGGGTGATTGAAACGCGAATAGACAAGGCCGGCACCGACGCCTGCCGGCGGCTCGCGCCGGCCGGCGACGAAATCGAAGAAATCGCGGCCCTCCTCGGCCGAGCGGAAGACGAAGGTCGAAGTCAGAAACACCGGCGGCTTGACGGCCCCTTCCGAAAGCTCCGGATCGTAACCATAGTTCAGCATCAGGGTTTCGGGATGCAGCTTGTGGTTACCGATATGGGTCTTGGACGGGTGCGGCGCGGTCATGGCTTCTCTCCTCAAGACGAAGGACTCGACTGACGGCTAAATTATATCAGACGCTTGGACCGATCCTTGCTATTTGCAATCACTTCGCTTTGATGGACGCAAATATTTGCCGGAAACGAGAAGATATGACGCAGAAAATTGCCGATGAAACGGACCGCCGGATTCTGAAGGAACTGCTCGCCGACGCCAGGATCACCAACAACGAGCTTGCCGAACGTGTCGGCCTGTCGCCGTCGCCCTGTCTCAGGCGCTTGCGGCGGCTCGAAGAAGCCGGAGTCATCCGCGGCTACACCGCGCTCGTCGACCCGGCGGTCGAAGGCTGGACGATGACGGCGATCGCCACCGTGCGGCTGAGCCGCCAGCACGAGGACGAGATCGTCATGTTCGAAGAGGCGATCCGCGGCTGGGACGAGGTGCTCGAATGCCATCTCGTCACCGGTTCGCGCGACTATGTGTTGAAGGTCATGAGCGCCGGACTCGAGCAGTACGAGCGCTTCATCAAGGAAAAGATTGCGCGGCTCAAATGCGTCGCCTCGATCGAAACGAGCTTCGTGATGAACACGATCAAGGAGCGGAGGATCTAGTCTCGCCTGACCGCGGCTAACTGGCACGGACCTGCTGTGCCGCCGCACGCCCCCGGTTGCTCCAATTGACTGAAGACGAGTGCGGGGCGACATTGCCGCCTGCGTTGGGGCGCGAAAAAGCAGTGGAGTTCGTCGATGGATTACAGCCGCCGGTCCAGCGCGCCGAGTTCGCAGTCGCTGTCGACAGGGTACCGTGCAAGACATTGGGGCTCGTTCTCCGCGGCGGGGCTGCTCGTCGGCGTGCTCTTCTTCGCCGTATCGCTGACGCCGAGCCTCATTCCGCGGCCGTATCTCATTCAGGCGGTGATCTCCGGCTTTTCGCTCGCCGCCGGTTATGCGATCGGCGTATCCCTGCGCTGGCTCTGGTCCTTTTTCGAACTTCCAGAGCCGACCGCACGGCGGGCACGCACGCTGAAGATCGCCGCGGGAATCGTCTGCATTGCCGCCGCCGCGGTCTTCCTGTGGCAGACGGCGGGCTGGCAAAACACCGTCCGGGACGTCATGGGCCTGGAGCCGATCGAAAGCGCGGAGCCCGTGAAACTCGGCGTTCTTGCCGCCGCTATCTTCATCGTGCTCGTGCTTTTGGCCCGCCTTTTCCGGGCGACGTTCCGCGTTCTTTCCCGATGGCTGGAGTATTTCCTGACACGCCCCATCGCACGAGCCCTTGGCGGGCTCGCGGCCATCGCGCTCTTCTGGTCGGTGGCAAACGGTGTGATCTTCAAGTTCGCGCTCCACGCCGCCGACAGTTCTTTCCAGACGCTCGATGCTCTTATCGATCCCGATGTTGCGCCCCCCAAAGATCCCGTGAAAACAGGCAGCGACGCTTCGCTGCTGCGCTGGGATGATCTCGGGCGGCAAGGCCGACAGTTCATCGCCTCGGGCCCGACCGGCGCGGAGATCGGCGCTTTCTTCGGCGGTGAGGCTCCCGATCCGGTGCGCGTCCCCGACCCGGTCCGCGTCTATGTCGGCCTGAATTCCGCCGAGACGGCTGCGGAGCGTGCCAAACTGGCACTAGAGGAACTAAAGCGCGCCGGCGGTTTCGATCGCAAATCGCTGATCATCGTCGTCCCGACCGGCACCGGCTGGGTCGACCCGGCGGCACTCGACCCGCTCGAATATCTGCTCCATGGCGATGTGGCGAGCGTCGCCGTGCAATATTCCTACCTCACGAGCTGGCTTTCCCTGCTGGTCGAGCCCGGTTATGGAGCCGACGCCGCCGACGCGCTCTTCGATGAGGTCTATGGCTATTGGACAACGTTGCCGAAGGAACGGCGGCCGAAGCTTTATCTGCACGGTTTGAGTCTCGGGGCGATGAACTCGCAAGCTTCCGTCAATCTCTTTAACATTATCAGCGATCCTTTTCAGGGGGCTCTCTGGAGCGGACCGCCCTTTCCGAGCCAGACGTGGCTCTCGGTCACCGCCGACCGCAATGCCGGCTCTCCCGCCTGGCTGCCGCGCTATCAGGATAGCTCCATCATTCGCTTCACCAGTCAGCAGAACGCCCTCGATATTCCGGGCGCACACTGGGGTGCAATGCGGATCGTCTATCTGCAATATGCGAGCGATCCGGTCACTTTCTTCGATCCCTATTCCGTCTACAGGGAGCCGGAATGGATGAAGGCGCCGCGCGGTCCGGACGTTTCGCCGGCTTTCCGCTGGTTCCCGGTGGTGACGATGCTGCAGCTTCTGGCAGATATGGCACTCGCGACGACCTCGCCGATCGGCTACGGCCACGTCTATGCGCCAGAGCATTATATCGATGCCTGGATGGCGGTCACCGATCCGCAGGGCGTGACGCCGGAGGACGTGACGCGGCTGAAGGCGCATTTCAAGGACAGGTTTTAGAGGCTCTCTGATGGCAGGAGCAAGCCATCCATGGAGGCGATGATCTTGCGGTGCTGGTGGGCGTGGCGTGTGCGAAGGCTCGTCGCCGCGTAGACGGCCTGCGGGATCACTGGCGCGTCGGTGACGCGACTTGCGACGCCGAGTTCGGAGAGCCGCAGCGCAGCAGCGCTTGTCACATAGGCAGCGCCCCCCAGCGCCTGCAGCAGGCCGGTGATCGCCATGTTCTGCCCGGCGGCGAGCGAAGCAGCCGAAAGATGCGGCAGGGCCAGCCGGTGCGCGCGGTCGAAGGCGGGCGAATAACTTGAGCGGATATAGGTCTCAGGCTTCACCTCGCCGATCTCATGCGCATCGGTGCTGACCATAAGGTAATGCAGTTCGCCGATCCGTTCATAATGAAGATCGGGCAGGTAATGCGGCGTGTAGAGGATCGCAAGATCGAGTTCTCCGGCGGCGAGATCGCGGTTCATCTGGTTCGAATAATCGGCTTCCATATAGATCTCCGTTGTCGGCAGCTCGCGCCGAATGGCCGCTACCCAGCGGCCGGCAAGGGTCTCTGCTAGGTCATGCTGGATGCCGAGCCGCATCGAACGCTCCAAGGCACCAGCGCTGGCGACAGCGCGAGTCGCTTCATGCCACTGATTTTGCAGGGCTTTGGCGTAATCCAGAAAGCGAAGGCCTGAGGCGGTCGGAACGGTGCCGCCCTTGTTGCGGGTGAAGAGCTTGCGGTTGAATTGCGCCTCCAGCGCCTTCACACGATGAGAAACGGTCGATTGGGTGATGTTCAGCCGTTCGGCGGTGCGGTTGAAGCTTCGCGTCTCCATCAGGTCCAGAAAGGTCTCGATCAGGTCAACTTGCATTTGCGACGCTCCTCAGTTCCGCCAGAGGAATCTAATCGAATTCTTCGATCAAAAAAGCCTCCTTTCTGTGCTTGATGGTTCTTGGCTCCTCGTCAAATATCGCGACAAAACGAGGGAACTACGCATGTCGATTTTGCCGTCTCACGCGCGGGTCGTGATCATCGGCGGGGGAGCGGTTGGCGCTTCCTCGCTCTTTCATCTGGCCAAGGCCGGCTGGACCGATTGTGTGCTTCTGGAAAAGAACGAGTTGACGGCCGGCTCGACATGGCATGCGGCGGGTAATGTGCCGACCTTCTCCTCATCCTGGTCGATCATGAACATGCAGCGCTATTCGGCGTCGCTCTACCGCGAGTTGGGGACGCTCGTCGATTATCCGATGAACTATCACGTGACGGGGTCCGTCCGCCTCGGCCATTCCAAGGAACGGCTGCAGGAGTTCAAGCGTGTCGTCGGCATGGGCCGCTACCAGGGCATGGACCTCGATATACTCACGCCGAACGAGATGCGCGGCCGCTATCCTTTCCTCGAAACGCATGATCTGAGCGGCGCGCTCTACGATCCCTATGACGGCGACATCGACCCGGCGCAGCTCACCCAGGCGCTAGCCAAGGGCGCGCGCGACATGGGCGCGAAGATCATCCGCTTCTGTCCTGTAACGGGCGCACGCCGCGAGAACGACGAGTGGGTCATCACCACGCCGCAGGGCGAAATCCGCTGCGAGTACGTCGTCAATGCCGCCGGCTATTATGCCCGCGAAGTCGGCAAGATGTTCGGCCGCGACGTCCCGATGATGGTGATGAGCCATCAATACATTCTCTTCGACGAGATCCCGGAGCTTGCCGCCTGGTCGAAGGAGGCGGGCCACAAGCTGCCGCTCTTACGCGATGTCGATTCTTCCTATTATCTCCGGCAGGAGAAATACGGCATGAATCTCGGACCCTACGAGAAGAACTGCCGGGCGCATTGGACCACACCGGACGATCCGATGCCGGCGGATTTCTCCTTCCAGCTCTTCCCCGACGATCTCGAAAGGTTGGAATGGTATCTGAACGACGCGGTCGAGCGTGTACCAATCCTCGGAACGGCAGGCCTTTCGCGCGTCATCAACGGGCCGATCCCCTATGCGCCGGACGGCAATCCGCTGATCGGGCCGATGCCGGGCGTGCCGAATGCCTTCGAGGCCTGCGTCTTCACCTTCGGCATCTGCCAGGCGGGCGGCGCCGGCAAGGTGCTCGCCGAATGGGTCACCGAAGGCCAGACGGAATGGGACATGTGGTCATGCGATCCGCGCCGCTACACCGACTATACCGACCAGGATTATTGCATCGCTAAGGGCATGGAAGTCTACGGCCATGAATATGCAATGCATTTCCCGAAGCACTATTGGCCTGCCGGGCGCAATAGGAAGCTGTCGCCGATCCACGACCGCATCGCCGCGCTCGGCGCGCAATTCAAGCCCTATAACGGCTGGGAGCGCGCCATGTGGTACGCCAAGCCCGGCGACGATACGTCGGAAGAGGCGACGCAGACCTGGGGTCGCGAAGGGCCTTGGGCGAAACGCATCGCAGAGGAATGCCTCGCCGTGCGCGACGCCGCCGGCATTTTGGACCTGCCGGGATTCTCGCGCTTCCGGGTGAATGGCGAGGGCGCGCGGGAATGGCTCTCCGGCCTCATCACCGGTCGCGTGCCGAAGCCTGGACGCATCGGTTTGGCCTATTTCGCCGATAACAAGGGCCGCATCGTCACGGAAATGTCTGTGATGGCGATCGAGGAAGATTTCTTCTTCCTGATCACCGCGGCGGCAGCGCAATGGCACGATTTCGAATGGCTGCAAAAGCACCGCCCGGCGGATGCGGCCTTCACGCTTGAAGACGTGACGGCGAATTGCTGCTGCCAAATCCTGACGGGGCCGAAATCACGCGCGATTCTTGCAGAAGTCGCGGACGCCGATCTTTCGAAGGGGTGGCTCACGCACCAGACGGCGAAGATCGCCGGGCGCTATTGCCAGTTGGTTCGGGTCTCCTTCGCCGGCGAGCTCGGCTGGGAAATCCATACGAAGGTCGATGATACCGCGGCAATCTTCGATGCCGTGTGGGAGGCCGGGCAGAAGCGCGGGCTGAAACCCTTCGGCATGGAAGCGCTCGATAGCCTGCGCATCGAGAAGGGCTATCGCGCCTGGAAGGGCGATCTGTCGACGGACTACACGATCCTGCAAGGCGGGCTCGAGCGCTTCGTCGATTGGTCGAAGCCGGCCTTCAAGGGCAAGGCGGCGCTGGAGCGCGAGAAGCAGCAAGGCATCGCGAAACGCTTCGTGACGCTGACAGTCGAGGCTGGCGATTGCGACGCGCCTTATATGTCGACGCTCTGGTCGGGCGGTCAGGTCGTCGGCGAAACGACCTCCGGCAACTGGGGCTATCGCGTCGGCAAGTCGATCGCGCTCGGCATGCTGCGCGCCGATCTCGCCGTGCCTGGGCAGGAGATCGAAGTCGAAGTTTTCGGCGACCGCGTCAAGGCCACGGTGCAGCCGGACCAGCCGCTCTGGGATCCCTCGAATGAAAGACTGAAGGCATGATGAAACCCGTTCCTGCAAAAGCGCGTGCCGTCATCATCGGGGGCGGCGTTTCCGGCTGCTCGGTCGCCTATCATCTGTCGAAGCTCGGCTGGACCGATGTGGTGCTGCTCGAGCGCAAGCAACTGACCTGCGGTACGACCTGGCATGCCGCGGGCCTCATCGGTCAGCTTCGCGCCTCGCAGAACATGACGCGGCTCGCAAAATACTCGGCCGACCTCTACGTCAAGCTCGAGGCGGAGACCGGTATTGCCACAGGCATGCGCCAGAATGGCTCGATCACAGTTGCCTTGACGGAAGAGCGCAAGGAGGAAATCTACCGGCAGGCCTCGCTCGCGCGCGCCTTCAACGTCGATGTGCGCGAGATCACGCCGGAAGAGGTGAAGGCGATGTATCCGCACCTCAACGTCTCGGACGTCAAGGCGGCGGTACATCTGCCGCTTGATGGCCAGTGCGACCCGGCCAATATCGCCATGGCGCTTGCCAAAGGCGCGCGGCAGAACGGCGCGACGATCATCGAGGGCGTCAAGGTCACGTCAGTTCTGAAAAAGGACGGCCGCGTCACCGGCGTTACCTGCGAGCAGAACGGCGAGAGCTTCACCATCGAGACGGAAAACGTCGTCAACTGCGCCGGCATGTGGGGCAGGGAATTCGCTCGCCAATCCGGCGTGACGGTGCCGCTTCATGCCTGCGAGCATTTCTATATCGTGACCGAGGCAATCCCGGGCTTGAGCCGCCTGCCGGTGCTGCGCGTGCCGGACGAATGCACCTACTACAAGGAAGATGCCGGCAAGATGCTGATCGGCGCCTTCGAACTGAAGGCAAAGCCCTGGGGGATGGAGGGCATCCGCGAGGATTTCTGCTTCGACCAATTGCCGGAAGATTTCGACCACTTTGCGCCGATCCTCGAGATGGCCGTCAACCGCATGCCGATGCTGGAGACGGCGGGCATCCATACCTTCTTCAACGGGCCGGAAAGCTTCACGCCGGACGATCGCTACTATCTCGGCGAGGCGCCAGAGCTCAAAGGCTATTGGGTTGCAGCTGGATACAACTCGATCGGCATCGTATCTTCCGGCGGCGCCGGCATGGCGCTGGCGCAATGGATGAACGACGGCGAGCCACCCTTCGATCTCTGGGAGGTCGATATCCGCAGGGCGCAACCTTTCCAGAAGAACCGCGCCTATCTCCAGGAGCGCGTATCCGAAACACTCGGCCTGCTCTATGCGGATCATTTCCCCTATCGCCAGATGGCGACGGCGCGCGGCGTCCGCCGCTCGCCGCTGCATGAGCATCTGAAGGCCCGCGGCGCCGTTTTTGGCGAAGTGGCGGGATGGGAGCGCGCCAACTGGTTCGCGAGCGACGGCCAGGAACGCGAATACCGCTATTCCTGGAAGCGGCAAAACTGGTTCGAGAACCAGCGGGAAGAGCATCTGGCGGTTCGCGGCGGTGTCGGTCTCTTCGACATGACCTCCTTTGGCAAGATCCGGGTCGAGGGGCGCGATGCGCTAGCTTTTCTGCAGCGCCTATGCGCCAACGATATGAACGTTGCGCCGGGGCGGATCGTCTATACGCAGATGCTGAATGCGCGCGGCGGCATCGAGAGCGATCTAACCGTTACGCGGCTCTCGGAGACCGCCTTCTTTCTTGTCGTGCCGGGCGCGACCTTGCAGCGGGATCTTGCTTGGCTGCGAAAACATCTTCGCGACGAGTTCGTGGTGATCACGGATGTCACCGCCGCCGAAAGCGTGCTCTGCGTCATGGGGCCGAAGTCGCGGGAGCTGATGCGAAAGGTGAGCCCGAACGATTTCTCCAACCTTGCCCATCCCTTCGGTACGGCACGCGAGATCGAGATCGGCATGGGCCTCGCGCGTGCGCACCGCGTCACCTATGTGGGCGAACTCGGCTGGGAGCTTTATGTCTCGACCGATCAGGCGGCGCATGTGTTCGAGACGCTGGAGGCGGCAGGACAGGATGTCGGGCTCAAGCTCTGCGGTCTTCACACGCTCGATAGCTGCCGTATCGAGAAGGCCTTCCGTCACTTTGGCCATGACATCACCGACGAGGATCATGTGCTCGAAGCCGGGCTCGGATTTGCGGTGAAGCCCGACAAGGGAGATTTCATCGGCCGCGAGGCGGTGCTTGCTAGACATGAGCGGGGTCTTTCGCGCCGGTTGGTGCAGTTCCGGCTCGCGGATTCGGAGCCGCTGCTGTTCCACAACGAGGCGATCGTCCGCGACGGGGAAATCGTCGGCACGATCACCTCGGGCAATTACGGCCATCACCTCGGCGCTGCGATAGGCCTGGGCTACGTGCCCTCCGAAGGCGAACGCGACGCGGATGTGCTTGCGTCGAGCTACGAGATCGAAATCGCCGGAACCCGGGTCAAGGCTGAGGCTTCGCTGAAGCCGATGTATGACCCGAAAGCTGAGCGCGTGCGGGCGTAAGCGTGATCTGAAAAGTGGGAACCAGTTTTCGGATAAATCACGCGATAAAACAAACGTCTAGAGCATCCCGCTTTCAAGCGGAACCGCTGAAAGCGGACAAGATGCTCTAGAATCTAGAGTGCTAGAGCGTCCCTTGTGCGTTCACTTGAACGCACGGCGCTCTAGAGCACGATTGGGAGAGATATGACGATGACTGACGAATGCGCAGTTGCTGGTTCGAGACGGTCCGGGGGACGGGCGGCGCGTGTGGCGCTCCGCTCCGCGCCGCTTGCTGAAAACATCCGGCCGGTGCGCCCAGGGCTGCCGGGTGGTCAGTACAAACCGTTGACGGAAGCGAGCGTCAAACGGATCCATGAGGCGGCGCTCGATGCGCTTGAGCAGATCGGCCTCGCCAATGCGCCGAAGTCCGGCATCGAGATCATGACCGGAGCCGGCGCGATCCTCGGCGACGACGGGCGCATTCGCTTCCCCCGTGCGCTGGTCGAGGACATGCTGGCTGTCGCCGCGCGCGACATTACCCTTTATGCTCGCGACCCGAAACAGGACCTCGAACTCAGCGGAACCCGCGTCTATTACGGCACGGCCGGCGCGGCGGTCCACGTGGTCGATGTCGAGAAACGCGAATATCGCGAATCGACGGCCAAGGATCTCTTGAATGCGGCGCAGCTCGTTCATTACCTCGACAACGTCCATTTCTTCCAGAGGGCGATGGTCTGCCGGGATATCCCTGATAATTTCCTGATGGACATCAACACACTCTATGCCTGCTGCGCCGGTACGACCAAACATGTCGGCACCAGCTTCTCCGATCCGTCGCATGTCGAGGGCTGCTTTGATCTTCTGCACATGATCGCAGGCGGTGACGACAAGTGGCGGCCTCGGCCATTCGTTTCGAATTCGAACTGCTTCGTCGTTCCGCCAATGAAATTCGCCGAGGAAAGCTGCATCACCATGGAGAAGTGCATCCGCGGCGGCATGCCGATCCTGCTGCTTTCGGCGGGGCAGGCAGGCGCAACCGCGCCGGCGCCGCTTGCCGCTGCGATCGTGCAGGCCGTCGCCGAATGCTTGGCGGGCGTCGTCTATGTCAACGCCATGGCGCCGGGACATCCGGCGATCTTTGGCACCTGGCCTTTTGTTTCAGATCTGAGGACAGGGGCGATGTCCGGTGGCTCCGGCGAGCAGGCGCTGCTGACGGCGGGCTGTGCGCAGATGCATCAATTCTATCGCCTGCCGGGCGGCGCCGCCGCCGGCATTGCGGATGCCAAGCTGCCGGACATGCAGGCCGGCTGGGAGCAGGCGATCTCCAATGTCATGGCGGGACTTTCCGGGCTCAACATGGTCTATGAGGCCGTCGGCATGCATGCCTCGCTGCTCGGCTTCTGCCTGGAATCGCTGGTGCTCGGCGACGACCTGCTCGGACAAGTTCAGCGCTGCATCCGCGGCATCGATGTGACGGAGGACTCGGTTTCGCTCGAAACCATGCGCTCCGTCTGCCTCGATGGCCCCGGCCACTATCTCGGTCATCCGCAGACGCTCGGTCTGATGCAGACGGAATATATCTATCCGGCGGTGGCCGACCGGACGAGCCCGAAGGAATGGGTGGAAATCGGCCGTCCGGACCTCATCGCGCGCGCGATTGAGAGAAAGAACCGCATTCTCGCGGAGGCCGCACCTTCGGTGATTGCGCCGGAGATCGACCGGGCGATTCGGGAGAAGTTCAGTATCTATTGCTGATGCGTCTCGCCACGCGTCCGATGACGATTCGCCCCCATGTTGACCCTCTCTCCGCCAGCGGGGAGAGGGAACTGAGAGGCTGCCGCAAGTCCCTTCTCCCCTCTCGAAAGGGTGAGAAGGTGCTGGCAGGCGGATGAGGGACAAAAATGCGCGAAACTGCTCGCCTGGCGCCATCCAAATCACCGGGCCGCCGCGCCCCTGACCTCGCTCACCCGATAGGTCCACTTCGGTGCGGTCGGAGCTTCTCCGTTTCTGAAGGGGAAAGTTAGGAAAGTCTCGAACGGACGGGCTTCACCGCCCGGCACACGCAGGAGGATGAGCGCCGTGTCGTCGCCGATCTGCTCACATGGGGCCTTGGGGCAGTCTTCGAGCGTGACGGTCAGGCGGAAGTATTCCAGCGTGAAGCCGGAGGTATTGCTGACTGTCCCCTGAACACGGTAGCTGCGCTGGGACTGATTACGCTCGAATGTCAGATTTTCGAGCATGATGTCGGCAGCGGTCAGTCCGGTGGCCGGACGCGTCGGCTCGGGTGCCGGAACCTCATCCGGGGTGCTTTCGCTCAGCCAGATCAGGAAGGCAGCACTAAGCCCCAGTGCAACTGCAATCGACAGGACCGGCTCCAGCCAACTGCGAAAACGGCCGTAGCGGGCCGCGAGATACACGAGCGCCACGCCCAGGGGCAACGCAATCAGCCACAGCATGAAGATCCTCCTCCGAGAACCTTATATAGGGTGGCGCACGGCTGGCAATCACCGCAGCTCTGGCCATCGGCTGAGCGGACAAGGTGCCCTGAAATCAACGGGCTAGAGCCGCCGTCCATAGCTTCTTCGCCAGGCTGACCCTGCTTATTTCTTCAAGCTGATCCAATAGCTGCCTTCGAAGGGAACGGCGGCGAAGCGTCGGTTGATCTCCGCAAGCGTCGCGGCCGGATCGATGTCGGGAAAGAGGTCCGGACGCAGCCACGAGGCAAAGGCTTCCGCCGCGACGATGTTCAGCGGAATGGCGTTGAAGAAATTCCAAAGGCCGTGAACACGCCCGTTGCGGACCGCCGCTATGCTCGCTCTCACGGGTGTTTCGAGGGCGTTGGCCAACGTCTGCTCTGCCTCATCGGCGTTAACGCCGGGACCGATCGAGAAGCCGCTGTATTTTCCGCCCGGCGAGGACGTGGCGATATAGACATCCGGGTTCTCGGCCATCACTGCTTCCGCATTGACCATGCCGCCCGGGCGGGGAAGCTTGCCAGCGGCGATATTGCGGCTGCCGGTGATGCCGATGAATTCGCCGAGACCGCCGGTGCCATAGGCCCAGCAGCAACTGTCTGCGCCCGGGAAAGCCTCCATGAGAACGGTCGGTCCGGATTCCGGATGCTTCGCGACGCGGTCGCGGATTCGGGCGAGGCGCTCCTCGTAGAAGCGCGCGAATTCTTCGGCCTTTTCCTCCTGTTCGAAGATCTTGCCGAGCAGCCGCATGTTGCCGGGCGTGTTCTTGAGCGGGTCGCCGTTGAAATCTACCACGATCACCGGCACGCCGATCCCCGAGAGATAGTCGATCGCGCGCTGGCCCTGTTCCGTATCCGCCTGCCAGTTGGCGAGGATTGCGAGATCGGCTCTCAGCGTCAGGATCGTCTCAAAGGAAAGGCCCGGTCCGCTGCCGTCGTCGATCAGCGGAACGTCGGCAAGCTTCGGGAATTTGCGCAGGAAGCTTTGGTAGATCTCGGGATTGTCGTTCTTCATGTCGCCGGACCAGCCGGCGAGGAGAGCAACCGGATCCGGATGAATGAGTGAGAGCGCCAAGAGATTGAAACCGCTGCCGAGCAGGACGGCTTTGGGCGCGGCAGGTATCGTCACCTCTCGGCCCACCGCATCGGTGACGGTCATCGGCCACTGCACCTCGGCCAGCGCGGAAAGCGGGGAGAAGGCGATCAGGAGAAATGCGACGGCGCGAACGAAGGCGCGGCGGCAAAGAAGTAGGCGAGACAAACTACTGTTTCCTTTGGCTGGGGAGGGCGCAGAGGCTGCCACAGCTCGGGATTCCCGGGAGGAGATATCTGAGACAGCAGATCTTGCGCCGGCAGACGCGCGTCCCATCCTCTTCCTCGTGACGCAGACAGTCGAAGAAGGGATTGGGCGCGCCATTCGGCATCGACTTGAGGCCGATCATGGTGTCGGCGTGCTTGCTCAAGGGTTCGGTTCCGGCGGTGCGAAGGGCGTAATCGATATAGACCGCGGCATTGTTCCAGGCGAGCTTCGGCGAGATGCCGCCGAACGCCTTGAGATGACCGACCACCTTGGCGAGGTGCTCTTCCATCAGGGGTGTGAGGACGGAGAAGATTTCTTCCTCGCCGTCGTCCCGCCAGTCGCCAGCCGTCGAGACTCCGAAGGCGCGCGGGAGCCCGTCGGCGGAAAGCGCCACGGTCATCTTGTCGAAGGCGACCGGTAGCGCCTGACGATCGAGCACGCGCGCGACGACATAGGGGATTGTGAGACAGGAGAAATAATAGAGCGACCACATGGAGGCGACGGCGCGCCGGTCGGTGCCGCCGGAAGCCTCGGCGTAAGTGGTGAGCGCCCGATCGAACGCGCCGGAGCCGAAAAACTCCGGCAGAGCGATGCCGTCGGCGAGTGCTTCCGACAGCATCATCTTCTCATTGCACCAGGCATGCGGGCCGGCGAAAGCGGCCGAGAGAACCCTCGGCCCGCCGGCATGCGTCATGTTTTCATGACCGCCCGTCGCCATGACGTTACCAGTTGTAACGCAGCGAGCCGATGACGGTACGGCCCTGGTCGCGATGGCAGTACCCGGCAGTGCATACCGCTTCGCGGCGATCAAAGAGATTGGTGGCATTTACCTGCAGTTGCAGACCCTCATACTTTTTGTCGATCGCTGCAAAGTCATAGCCAACAGATGCATCGAACAGGATACGCGAACTGTTTCTGAAGGTGTTCTGGTCATTGCCGTAACTGGAGCCGACAAAGCGCGCGCCGCCGCCTATGCTGAGTCCGGCACCTGGACCATCTTCCGGCAGTGTGTAGTAGGCCCATACCGATGCGATGTGGTGTGGCGCGGAAGAGACATAGTTTCCAACCGTGCCGACAGGCCCTTGGATGATCTTCACGTCGGTATAGGCATAAGACGCTGTTAGCGAGAGGCCGTTGTCGAGGCTGGTATTCGCTTCGACCTCGAAACCACGCGAACGCAGTTTGCCGCGCTGAACCTGAATGTTGCTGCTCCCGACGGCCTCGAGATAGAGGCCATTCTTCTGATCGATGTTGAAGAGAGCGGCGGTGATCAGCGTATTGCTGTTGGGCAAGAGGTATTTGACGCCGATTTCTTCCTGTTCGCTTTCGGTCGGCTTGAAAGGTTGGTTCGTTTCTTTGTTGAAGCCGGCGTTGGGCAAAAATGCGGTTGAGTAGCTGATATAGGGGGCGAGGCCAAAGTCAGTCTGATATGTGAGCCCTACGCGGCCAGAGAACTCTTTGTCCTTTTGCGAAATCGTCGTGAGCGAGTCGGTGGCGAGATCTGTCGTATCCGTGTCGGTCGAGACCCAGTCGTAGCGACCGCCTACGGTCAAGGTCCAGGCGTCGTAGCGGATCTGGTCTTGCAGGTAGGTACCGAGTTGCCACTGATCCTGTACTGTGCGGGTATTGAAATCGATTGGATCTACCGGGCGACCTTGTGTCGGATTTTTTGTGTCGAGCGGCGGCGACACGCCACGTCCGTCGAGCGCGCGGAAACGCAGCTTAGTGTAGTCGATGCCGGCAAGCAGCGTATGCTCGAGCGCGCCCGTGTCGAACTTGGCTTCCAACTGGCTATCAATGACGAACGCCGCCAACCGTTCGTCGTATGTGCCGGCCACGCTGTCAAGCAACGTTGGATCGTCAGCATTCGGCCCATAGGCGAAGTCCCAGTCTGCGTCGATGTTCAGAGTGGACACTCGTGCATTCTGGCGGAAAACAAACGTATCATTGAGCCGGTGCTCGAATTCATAGCCGATACGCGCCTGCTTCTGTACTGAGTCGTTGAAGGCAGGATTGCCGGCAAAGATGTCGGTCGCCCTACCCGTGGCTGGGTCGTTGTAGTAGGTCGCCGTGCCTCCGGTCTTGGTGCGCGAATACTCTCCGAGAATGGTTAGTTTGGTGCCTTCGTCCGGTTTCCAGGTGAAGGCCGGCGCGATGTAGGCGCGGTCGTCGGGGACGCCGACCTGCTCCGTGTCAGCATCGCGCAGCAAGCCGGTTAGGCGGTAATAGACGGGATCGGCCTCATTCACCGGGCCTGAGAAGTCGAATTGGCCCTGATAACGGTCGTGACTGCCATATTGAACCTGCACCTCTCGTAACGTGTCTTCCGTCGGCCGCTTGGTGACGAGATTGTAAAGACCGCCGGCACCGGTTGCGCCGTAGAGGGCCGAGGAGGGGCCGCGCAGGATCGAAACTCCTTCGAGTCCGTAGGGCTCATTCTTGAAGATCGAGTCCACGGCAGCCGGCTGCCGGAGGTTGTCGCGGAAGACGCCGGTATAGGTTACATCGAAGCCGCGCACAAAGAAGGCGTCGAAGCGAGGATCGAAGCCGTAGGCTCCGACGCGCGTCCCCGGCGTATAGGCGAGCGTTTCAAGCAGCGTCTGCGGATTGCGATCCTTCAACTGCTGCTCGGTGACGGAGGAGATCGATTGCGGCGTTTCCAGGAAGGGCGTGTCTGTCTTGGCTCCGGTCGCGCTGCTGATGCCGACATAGCCTTCCGCCGTGATGACGCCGCCGCTGCCGCCGTTCACAACCAAGGTTTCGAGAGTAGTCGAATCTCCATCGCTGGAGGTCTCCTGTTCGGCCTCTTGCGCCTGCGCGGTGGCGACGAGGGCGAGGGCGGACGTGGCGGCGAGGACCGCGCGGATCAGCGGCAGGAGACGGGTGGTGTTGGTAGGCATGCGACGCAACTTTCTGATCGATAAGCGAAAAGCGAATAAGATGAGCTATTCACTCATGATTATTGTGCGTGCAAGGTTTTTATGAGTCCAAGACTCATGTTTTAAAATTTGTGGGAAATGGGCAACAGGGCGTCGGGCCATCGGCGGCGGCTGGAAAAATCAAGCCTTCGGCAGGTTTCGTCCGTCGAAGGGCGAAGCAGGCGATATGCTCCTCATCCGCCCTGCCGGCACCTTCTCCCGTTCTGATGGGGAGAAGATGACTCGCCGCCAGCTCGCCATTTCCTTTCACCGCGTGCGGCTACGCGGAGAAGGGGGAGAACTCACCCCTATGCCGAGCTTGCGGGAGTGGGGACTGAAGGGTTGCCGCGCGTCCCCTTCGCCCCGCGTGCGGGGAGAAGGGCGGGAAGAGCGACGATCGGTGCCCGTCAGCCGTGGTTGATCATGATGTGGCGAACGGCGGTGTAGTCCTCCAGCGCGTAGACCGACATGTCCTTGCCGTAGCCCGACTGCTTGACGCCGCCATGCGGCATTTCGTTGGTCAGCATGAAATGGGTGTTGATCCAGGTGCAGCCGTATTGCAGGCGTGACGCCGCCTTCATCGCCTTGGAGATGTCCTTCGTCCAGACCGAGGAGGCGAGGCCATAGTCGCTGTCGTTCGCCCAGGCGACGGCATCGTCCTTGTCGGTAAAGCGCGTCACCGAGACCACGGGGCCGAAGACCTCGCGGCGGACGATCTCGTCTTCCTGCGTGGCACCGGCAACGACCGTCGGCTGGAAGAAGAAGCCGTCTGTGCTGCCGAGCGCGCCGCCGGTAGTGATCTCTATATGCTTCTGATCGGCAGCCCTCTCGACAAAGCTTGCGACGCGATCGCGCTGGCGGCTGGAGATCAGTGGACCGATCTCGTTCTCGGTGTCCTCGGCGAGATTGTAGCGAATCGTCGAAACGGCGGCGGTGAGATCGGCGACCAGTTTGTCATAGATGCCGGCCTCGGCATAGATCCGGCAGGCGGCGGTGCAATCCTGGCCGGCATTGTAGTAGCCGAAGGTGCGGATGCCGTTGACGACCGCCTCGAGATCGGCGTCGTCATGAACGATGACCGGTGCCTTGCCGCCGAGTTCGAGATGGGTGCGCTTTACCGTCTTGGCGGCGGCGGTGAGCACCTTCTTGCCCGTGGCGATGTCGCCGGTGATCGAGACCATTGAGACCTTGGGGTGGTTTATCAGCGCGTTGCCGACCGTCTCGCCGCGGCCGGTGATGACGTTGACGACGCCTTCCGGCAGAATATCGGCGAGCAGCCGCGCGAGTTTAAGCGCCGTCAGCGGCGTCTGTTCCGACGGCTTGAAGACGACCGTGTTGCCGCCGGCGATCGCCGGCGCCAGTTTCCAGGCCATCATCATCAGCGGATAGTTCCACGGGGCGATCGACCCGACGATGCCGATCGCGTCGCGGCGGATCATCGAGGTGTGGCCCGGCAGGTACTCGCCGGCCGTCGGCGCATGAAGGTTGCGCACCGCGCCGGCGAAGAAGCGCCAGCAATCGATGATCGCCGGCAGTTCGTCGTTCTTCACCGCGTTGATAGGCTTCCCGCAATTCAGCGCTTCGAGCGCCGCGAAGGCGTCGGCGTTTTTCTCGATCGCATCGGCGATCTTAAGCAGATGGCCGGAGCGTTCGGCGGGCGTCGTCTGTGACCAGGTGACGAACGCCTGCTCCGCGGCGTCCACGGCGGCGTCGATCTGTGCGTGGGAGGCTTCGGCGAGATCGATGATCTTGGCGCCCGTCCTTGGGTTCAGGATGTGCTCCTCGGCCTCGGTCCCGGCCTCGAAGCGGGATCCGATCAAGAGTTGGGTGTCCATATCTGTTCTCCCTTCATGTTCCATATCATTTGCCGGCGCCGGCGATCTGGTTGCCGTCGCGGGTGAGGTAGTAGGCGCCGAGGATCGGCAAAAAGGTGACGAGCACGACGATCATCGCGACGACATTTGTGACGGGGCGCTGGCGCGGTCGGATCAGTTCTTCCAGCATCCAGATCGGCAGTGTCGATTGTTGGCCGGCGGTGAAGGTCGTGACGATCACCTCGTCGAAGGAGAGCGCGAAGGCGAGCATGCCGCCGGCAAGGAGCGCCGTGCCGATGTTCGGCAGGATCACATAGCGGAAGGTCTGGAAGCCATCGGCGCCGAGATCCATCGAGGCTTCGATCAGCGAGCCGGAAATCCGCCGGAAGCGTGCGACCGCATTGTTGTAGACGACGACGATGCAGAAGGTCGCGTGGCCAAGGACGATCGTCCAGAAGGAGAACGGGATGTCCGCCATCGAGAAGGCAGAGCGAAGCGCGATGCCGGTGATGATGCCGGGCAGCGCGATCGGCAGGATGACGAGCAGCGAGATCGTTTCGCGGCCGAAGAAGCGGGTCTGGCTGACCGCGGCGGCGCAGAGCGTGCCGAGCACGAGCGAGACGGCCGTGGCGATCGAGGCGACCCTGACCGAGAAGGTGAGCGCCGCCCAGACGTCCGGCCGGTTCCAAGCGGCCGCGAACCATTGTGTGGTCAGGCCGGGCGGCGGGAACTGGTAGCTCTTTTCCTCCGTCGTGAAGGCATAGAGGAATATCAGGAGGATCGGCAGATGCATGAAAGCGAGGCCGGAGGCGGCGGCGATCTTCAGGCCGAAGGGAGCGCGATATGATTTCTCAGAGCGCATCGAAGGCTCCCATTCGTTTGGCCATCCAGAGATAGGCGCCCATGATGACGATCGGCACGACCGTGAAGGCGGCGGCAAGCGGAATATTGCCGGCGGTACCCTGCTGGGCATAGACGGCCTGCCCGATGAAGAGCCGCGACGAGCCGATGATCTGCGGAATGATGTAGTCGCCGAGCGTCAGCGAGAAGGTGAAGATCGAGCCTGCGACGATGCCGGGCAGCGCCAGCGGGAAAACGACATAGCGGAAGGTCTGGGCCGGCGTGCCGCCGAGATCCGAGGAGGCCTCGATCAGGTTGGTCGGCACGCGCTCCAGCGCCGCCTGGATCGGCAGGATCATGAACGGCATCCAGACATAGACGAAGACGATGAAGGTGCCGGTATAGCTGATCGACAGCGAATTGCCGCCGACGACGGGGAGCGCCAGCCAGGCCTCGAGTAGCCATAGAAGGTTCAGCTTCTCGAGGAACCAGGTGAGAATGCCTTCCTTGGCGAGGATCAGCTTCCAGGCGTAGACCTTGACGAGATAGCTCGACCAGAGCGGCAGCATGACGCCGAGATAGAACAGCGCCTTCCATTTCCCACGAGCGTAGCGGGCGGCGTAGTAGGCGATGGGAAAGGCGATAAGCGCCGAAGCGAGCGTCACGATGGCCGCCATCGCCACCGTACGGATGATGATGTCGAGATTGGTTTCGCTGAGGAGCTGCCGATACGTGGCGAGCGTGAATTCGTAGTTGATGAGGCCGGAAAAATCGTCGATCGAAAAGAAGCTCTGCAGGAGGAGTGCGAAGAGTGATCCCAGATAGACGATCCCGAGCCAGAGCAGCGGCGGCCCGAGCAGCACCGCCAGGAGCACATGTGGATGCCGCCAGAAAAAGTCCGACAGGCGACCGGCCGTGCCGCGGCGTTCCGGAAGGACGAAGCTTTCGGCGACGATCGTCATGCGTCCTCCATCGGGTGAAGGTCGCGCGGTGCGAAGCTAATCGTCACCGGACTGCCGACGGCGGGGACCGCGTGCGCGGCGGGACTTGCGACGGCGATGCGCGCACCCTCGACATCGACAACGATGCGGTTGGTCGCGCCAAGGAAGCTTTGCGCAGCGACGGTGCCGGAGAGGGCGATGGCGCCATCATGCGGCGCGGCGATAGCGATCGCCTCCGGCCGCAGACTGGCGAAGGGCGCCTTGAGGCCGAGCTTTTGGCAGAGTTTCGCCGAGAGCACGTTGGACGAGCCGACGAAATCGGCAACGAAGCGGGTCTTCGGCTGATTGTAGACCTCTTCCGGACTGCCGAGCTGCTGGATGCGTCCCTCATTGAAGACGGCAATCCGGTCGGCCATCGAGAGTGCCTCGCCCTGGTCGTGGGTGACGAAGACGAAAGTGATGCCGAGTGATTTCTGCAGGCTCTTCAATTCTTCCTGCATCTGTTCGCGCAGCTTGAGATCGAGCGCGCCCAAGGGTTCGTCGAGGAGCAAGACCTTTGGTTTGTTTACGAGCGCGCGGGCGAGCGCGACGCGCTGGCGCTGGCCGCCGGAAAGCTGGCCCGGCCGGCGCGTGCCGTAGCCCGGCAGCTTGACCATGGCGAGCGCGTCCTCGGCCGCCCTCCGCCTTTCCTCGCGGCCGATACCCTTGACCATCAGGCCGTAGGCGACGTTTTCGAGAATGGAGAGGTGCGGGAAGAGGGCGTAGTCCTGGAATACGGTGTTGACGCTGCGGCGATAGGGCGGCACGCCTTCCGCCGTCTCGCCGAAGATTTCGATATGGCCGTGGGTGGGTTGCTCGAAACCGGCCATCAGCCTGAGGCAGGTCGTCTTGCCGGAGCCGGAGGGACCGAGCATCGCGAAGAATTCGCCCTCGGCGATCTGCAGGTTCACGCGGTCGACGGCGCGCACGGCGCCGAAATGGCGGGAAACATTGTCGAAGAGGACGGCGGTGGTCATAGAAATACTCCAGATGGATTGCCCCTCCTCCGCGCTGCCATGCACCTTCTCCCCGCAGGCGGGAAGAAGGGGACTAGCGGCGGCGCCTCACTAAAAAGCCACGCGACACGAGCGCCTTGGCGGAGGCTTTGCTCCTCCCGGCAAGCGGGGAGAGGATTAGGGTGAGGGGCGTGCTTGCGATGCGGCTGGGCCTACCGCCCGCCGATCACGCCGATATAGTCCGAGACCCAGCGGTGATAGGGCACGCACTCGCCCTGGCTCTCGCATTTCGTCACCGGCGTCTTCCAGAACTTGACCTTCTCGAAGTCATCGTAGCCGTTGGTCTTGCAGCCCTCATCGGTCAGAAGCTCGTTGCCCTTGCAGGCAGCGCCGACGGAGGGGTTCGCTCCAAACCAGGCGGAAACATCGCCCTGGACCTTCGGCGAGAGCGAATGCTCCATCCACATATAGGCGCAGTTCGGATGTTCGCTTTCGGCATGCAGCATGGTCGTATCGGCCCAGCCCGTCACGCCTTCTTCCGGGATCACCGAATCGATCGGCAGCTTCTCCGCCTGCATCAGATTGACCTGGAAGGGCCAGGAGCCGGAGGCGACGACGCCCTCGTTCTTGAAGTCGTCGATCTGGATCATCGCGTCGTGCCAGTAGCGGCCGACGAGGGTGCGCTGGGTGCGAAGCAGGTCAAGAGCGGCCTTGTACTGCGCTTCGTTGAGCTCGTAGGGGTCCTTGATGCCGAGCTCGGGCTTGTGCGCCATCAGGTAGTTGGCGGCGTCGGCGACGTGGATCGGACCGTCATAGGCTTGTATCCGGCCCTTGTTCGACTTTCCGTCGGGCAGCTTCATTTCCTCGAAGACGACGTTCCAGCTCTTCGGCGGCTGATCCTTGAAGACCTCCCGGTTGTACATCAGCACATTCGGGCCCCAGACGTAGGGCGTGCCGTAGTGGACGCCGTTGACCGTATGCCAGGGCGCGTTCTGCATGCGCTCGTCGATCGTCTTCCAGCTTGGGATGAGGTCGGTGTTGATCGGCTGGACGCGCTTTCCGGCGACGAGGCGGAGCGAGGCATCACCGGAGGCGGTGACGAGATCAAAGCCTCCTTCGTTCATCAATGCGACCATTTCATCCGACGTTGCGGCGGTCTTGACGCTGACCTTGCAGCCCGTTTTCTTCTCGAAGTCCGTAACCCAGTCGTAGTTCTTGTCGGTTTCGCCGCGTTCGATATAGCCGGCCCAAGCGACGATCGAGAGTTCGCCTTCACCTTTGCCGAGCTCCTTCAGCGGCTCCTGCGCAAGGCTAGGAGCGGCGAGGCCGAGCGAAAGGGTAAGCGCGGTGCAGGATTTCAAGATCTGCTTCATCTGAAGTCTCCCCAGTTTATGCCGCTCGAGCGGCTTTGTTCCCAGGATGAAGCGTGCCTTGGTTTCTCCGTATTCGCAAATTCATTAATCAGAATGGCGTTATCGGTTTTTCCGATGGGTGTGACCTGAAGCAGTTCAGGGTGGCATTTAGCGGGGGCGGGCGCTGCGCAGGGCCTCGGCGATGCCGACGAAATCGCGTGCGGATTGCGGCAGGCTCGAACCCTTGCGCCAGACCATGCCGACCTGCACGACAGGCAGCGCGCCGGAGACATCGCGGCTTTCGATACGGTCGCCTTCGAGCGACCAGGGGCGGTAGACGAGGTCCGGAAGGAGCGCGATGCCGGCGCCGGTCGCCACCAGGCTTCGGACCGCTTCGACCGATCGGGTGCGGAAGGCGACATGGGGGCGTGCACCCAAGGCCGTCAGCAGCTTGCCGGTGTTTTCCTCGATTTCGTCCACCGTCAGCATGATCAGCGGCTCCTTGGCGATATCCTCGACCGAGATGATATCGGCGCTCACGAGTGGATGGCCGATCGGCAGCCAGAGGCGGTAGGGCGAGGTCTCGAGAATTTCCGCCTGCAGCGCCATGCGGTCGCGCAGGTTGGAGATGACCATGACCGCGACGTCGAGCTCGCCGCCGATCAGCAGATGTTCGAGATAGGAGCCGTTATCCTCGATGGCGCTCACTTCGACGCCGGGGCAGGCGCGGCGATAGCGGGCGAGGAGGTCGGAGAGCACGTAGCCGGCGACGAGCGAAGTAACGCCGAGATTGAGCCTGCCGCCGCGTTCCTCGCGGCTGTCGGAAAAGCTGCGCCGTGCATCGGAAACATCGGCGAGGATCTTCGTCGCATGGCGCAGGAACTGGTGGCCGTTGTGAGTGATCGACAGCCCGCGCGGATGACGATCGAAGAGTTCGACGCCGAGATCGGTTTCCAGCTCTTTGATCGCTTCCGTGATCGAAGACTGCGAAATCGAAAGATTCTGCGCCGCGCGTGTGACCGAGCCCTGTTCTGCGACGGCGATGAAGTACTGCAACTGCCGGAGTGTGAATGCCATGGCGAGAGTTAACACCGGGGTCGAAGCCGATGGCAAGCGAAGTGACGTGGAGCGCCATGGCTTGGCGCATTTTGTAGTGCGTGCGGCCGTGCCGATGGTAAGCTTTTTACCAGGAGAGCAGGATGGATTCGAAAGTATCAAGACCGATGCCGACCGAGGCCGGTATTCTCGCCTTTCATGAGCGCTGCAAGGCGTTCTATCCCGCTGACGCGGTCTACGCCTCCGTCAATCAGCAACGCCGCTGGTACGACGCGCTTTGCGCCGAGTTCGATGCGCCGTCGCCGGAAGGTTTGACGCGGCGGGACGATCGGCTGGCTGGGCGCATTCCGGTCAGGCACTATCGGCCGGCGGCGGTCGCGACCGACACGCGCATCTTCTATATCCATGGCGGCGGCTTCGTCGTCGGCTCGCTCGAAAGCCATGACGCAATCTGTGCCGAGCTTGCCGATGGGGCGCGCGCCGAACTGGTGTCGGTCGATTATCGATTGGCGCCGGAGCATGTCTGGCCCGCGGCTTTTGACGATTGTTACGCGGTGCTCGAAGCGCTTCTCTCCGATGGCCGGCAGGTGGTTGTCGCTGGCGACAGTGCCGGCGGCAATCTCGCTGCCGGCGCGGTGCTCAAGGCGAGGGCCGAGGGGCTTTCCGGCGTCGTCGGCCAAGTGCTGATCTATCCCGGCCTCGGCGGCGATCTCGTCGGCGGCTCTTATGTGGAGATGGCGGAAGCGCCGGGACTTTCGACGGGTGATGTCGGCTACTACCGTGAGGTGCTGAAGGCGCCCGCGGGCAACGTGTTCGCCTGTCCCTTGAAAGCCGACGATCTTTCCGGACTGCCACCGGCCTACATCACCGGCGCGCATTTTGATCCCTTGCGGGACGACGCGCGTACCTACGCCGCGCGGCTCGCGCAAGCGGGGGTCGACGTCACCTTTCGCGAGGAACCGCAGATGATCCATGCCTGGCTGAGGGCGCGGCATATGAGTCCCGGCGCAAGGGAAGGATTCTATCATCTCGTCCATGGCGTGGCGCGACTGGTAGGGACAGCATGAGGAGCGGCAAGAAATGAGTGGAGAAACCGATCTCGCCCGCCTGCTGGCGGAGATGAACCCGATTCTGCGCGAAGGCGAATACGTCTACTGCACGGTAGAGGGCGACGCCGCGCCCTGGCTTGCACTTGAGCCGATCGGCACTTTCCGTGAAGCTGAAGGCCTGACGCTTATCCTCGAAAGATGGCGGGCGGATGAGGCCGGGCTTCCTTATGGGCCGGTCCTGCGGCTTATCACGCTCAGCGTTCATTCAGCGCTCGAGGCCGTCGGCCTGACAGCGGCAGTTTCGGAAGCGCTGACCAGCGCCAGCGTCAGCGCCAATGTCGTCGCCGCCTTTTACCACGACCACATTTTCGTGCCAGCGGCAGATGCCGAGCGGGCGCTTGAAGCGCTGAAGACGCTGAGCCCCGTGTAGGTGGGAATGAGGCACGGTGGACTTGTTCGGATTGCCCTCACCCTACAGCGCCGTGCGTCTTTTCAGACGCACAAAGGTCGCTGTAGCACTTTGAATTGCTGCATGTTTTTGTCCTTAAATCGGCTCCGATTTAAAGATACATGCAGTAGCCCTCTCCCTATAGGCGGGGAGAGGGGACACTGTAGCGGCCGGACCCGCTCCTTCAACTCCACTCTTCACCGGCGACCTCGTCTCCTCTCCCCCGTTTGGGAGAGGGTTGAGGTGAGGGGCAGTTGGGTGAGCGGGATGAGCGATCCGCGCCATCTGATCGCCTACATCAGATCGCGCCTGATGCGCTTTTCGAAGGACTTCTCGAAAATCTTCTCTTCGCCCTCGAAAGCCTCGACTTTTGCCGAGGTGATCCATTCGGCTGCCGTGCAGGCCAACCGCGAGGTCGAGACGGTCTTGACCGACTGGCGGCCGCGGCGCGCGATGCAGGTCCAGGTGGAAAGGCCCGCCATCGAATGCGGATCGCCAGGCGCGATCGACCAGGTTTCGTCGCGGATATCCTGAGTCGCATTGCCGGTGCCGGGATGTTCTACGAGCCCGGTGTCTTCGTAGATCCGATAGTGGGTCACGCCCTTCGTCATATCGCGTTCGACCGTCCGGTGCGTCACCGGCGGCGAATGCTCGATATAGTGGGGCAGCGGATCGGGATTTGCCGGCTGCGGCACGACGATTTCGCGGTGGTCGCCGAGGAGCGGCAGCGACAGCGATAGGCTGGCGGTGTCGATCGTCAGGCCGGGATCGGTCGGCGGCGGCAGGATCATCGGCCAGTAGGAGGTCGACAGCGACAGCCGGATACGGTGACCCGGGCGGAAGCGATAGCCGCAGGCGTCGAGCACCAGCGTGACGCGCGTCTTCCGGTTTTTCTCCATCGGCAGCGGTTTCGCATTGCCGTTGCGATGGGCGAGGTTGAGGACGCCGAAGGCGACGCGCGTCGCCGTGCCGTCGGGGTGGATATCGACGAGCCGTGCGACGAGGTTGGCCGTGTCAGCACTGCAGGACACGTCGAGGCTGACGGCCGGCTGTCCGAGATAATCCTCTGCTTCAAGCAAGGGATGCGTCTCGAACGTGAGCGAGCCCGCGTCGTCGATGCGCTGGTCGCCCGCCATTTCCGCATCAGGCTTCAGCGTGAAGTATTCGCCGGCGGCGGTGCCGGTGTCGAGCGGCGACCGCAGATAGACGTCGCCGGTCCCTTTCGCGAAAGAAGCGGCGGCGCTGAGGTGGCCATCGCCCGTGACCGAGAAGCTGCGCATCTCGGGCGCCGACCAGACATCCTTGGCGATCCACCGGCCGGGGTCTGCCTCGCGCCGGAGCGCGGGTCTTGGCCCGTCGAGAATATAGGCGCGCATCTGCGGCAGCTGGTCCGCATCGGTTTTCTCGTCGCGCAGCCAGCGGTTCCACCAGCGGATCGCTTCGTTGTGGAAATCCGCCCGCGGCTTCGGCCAGGCAAAATGCGGGTATTTGTGAACCCAGGGGCCGATCAGCGCCTTGGCCTTGCTGCGCAAGCCTTCGAGCGCCTTGATCGGCGTATTGCGATAGCCGTCCGCCCAGCCGGCTATGACCAGCGCGGGGATCGGAAAGCCGTCGAAATCCTCGCATATCGAGCCGTGGCGCCAGAAATCATCGCGGCGCTGATGTTCGAGCCATTTCTCCAGGAAGAAAGGCTCGTTCTCCAACCGCTCCAGCCACATCTCCCGCCAGCGGTCGCCGACGAGTTCGGGATCGGGCGAGCGCGACTGGTAGGCGAGCATGGTCGCCGCCCAGGAGAGTTGCGCCGAGAGGTGGCAGCCGTTCTTGTAATGGATGTCGTCATTGTAGCGATCGACGGTCGAGGCGATCGAGACCACGGCCTTCAGCGCCGGCGGCTTGAGGGCGGCCACCTGCAGGCAGTTGAAGCCGCCCCAGGAAATCCCCATCATGCCGACTTTGCCGTTGGACCAGGGCTGCGCCGCGATCCATTCGATGATCTCGCAGCCATCGGACAGTTCGCGCGGCGTATATTCGCCGTCGATCACGCCTTCGGATTCGCCGGAGCCGCGGATATCGACGCGAACGCCGGCGATACCGGCAGCGGCAAAAACGGGGTAGGTGGACTCATCGCGGGCGCAGGTGCCGTCGCGCTTGCGATAGGGCAGGTATTCGAGCACCGCCGGTACCGGGCTCTGCTCGGTGCCCTCGGGCATCCAGATGCGCGCGGCAAGCCGCGTCCCATCCTTGAGGGTGATCCATTCGTTTTCGATGACGGTGAAGTTGCGATCGGCCATTTTGCCCGCCTCCCCATCCATTCTCAACTGTCGAACCAGACGCGGCTTGCCACGTAACCGTTCGAAAGGTCGTTGCCGATATCGTGCACGAAGCCCTTCAGTGAAGCGGAGGCGGCGTTCACATAGTCGTTGAAGACCGGCAGGATAAGGCCGCCTTCGTCGCGCACCATCAGAGCCATGGTATGATAGAGGTCCTTACGCTTCCCCTCGTCAAGTTCGGAGCGCGCTTTCAGCAGCAGTTTGTCGAAATCTTCACGCTTGAAGCGCGTATCGTTCCATTCGGCGCTCGAAAGATAGGAGGTCGAATAGCGCGAATCCTGCGTCGGCCGACCGCCCCAATAGGAGGCGCAGAACGGCTGGACGTTCCAGACGTTGGTCCAGTAGCCATCCTCGGGTTCGCGCCTGATCTCGAGCTCGATGCCGGCCTTGCGGGCACTTTCCTGAAAGAGGACGGCGGCGTCGACCGCACCCGGGAATGCGGCATCTGAGGTGCGCAGCAGGATCGGCCGGTCATGGCCGGACTTCTTGTAGTGAAAGGCGGCCTTCTCCGGATCATAGGCGCGTTGCTCGATGCCTTCCGGCGCCAGCGCGTAGTTTTCGTTGACCGGATAATCGTTGCCAAGCTTGCCGTAGCCGCCAAGTACCCGGTCAAGAATGGTCTCACGGTCGATCGCATATTTCAGTGCATGCCTCAGATCGTTGTTGTCGAAGGGGGCCGTGTCGCAATGCATCAGGAAGCTGTAAAAGCCCTTGCCCGCGGTCTGAAGTATCTGGACGCGCGGAGCGCGCTTCAGAAGCGGCACAGTTTTCGGGTCGACGTTGTTGATGAAATGCACCTGGCCGGAGGAAAGCGCTGCCACGCGTGCCGTGGTATCGTTCATGACGATGACCTCGACGCTATCGACATAGCCGCGGTCAGAGCGCCAGTCGGCGGTGTTTTTCTCGAATGTCGCTCGGATGCCGGCCTCGTAGCTTGCGAGCTTGTATGGACCGGTACCGATCGGCGAGGCGGGATTGCCGATGCCGCCGCCGGGCTGGATGATCAGGTGGTAATCGGTGAGCAGCAGCGGCAGGTCCGCATTGCCTTCCGTCAAGGTCAGCACCAGATCGCCGGCTTTTTCCTCGATCGCCTTGATCGAGCGCATGAGACCGAGGGCGCCTGACTTGGAACCCTCGTCCGAATGCCGCTTCAGCGTTGCGACTACGTCTGCGGCGGTCAGCTTGCTGCCGTCATGGAAGGAGATGTCGTTGCGTATTTTGAGCGTCCACACGGAAGCGTCGGCGGACGGTTCCCAGGAGGAGGCGATCGAGGGCAGGGGCGCTCCGGTCACCGGATCGGATTCGACGAGCTTGTCGCCCCAGAGGTGGCCGATCACGAAGGAGACCGAGCCACTGTAAGCGGCGGGATCGAGGGAATCGGTCGTCGCGCCACCCTTGAGGCCGAGCTTCAGATGGCCGCCGCGCTTTGGCGCCTGCGCCCGTGCTTCGCCTGCCGCCATCGTTCCGCCGAAACCGGCGGTGAGGCCGAGTGCTGCCGTGCCCGCCAGGAAGCCGCGGCGGTTGATGCCGGCTGGAACGATCAGGCCGTCGGGACGCTTCGTGAATTCGGTCATTTCAAGGTTCCCTTTGTGTGTTGTTTCGAGTGAAAACCTAGAGCTTGCCCGGCACGACGCAATTTCGCGACTTGACGCTATCTTTCGCTAGTTTACGCTACCCGAATTCATGTTTCGGGAACCGGACGTGCAGCACGACCAGACATTCGTCGCCAATCTGCGCTTCGCCTGCGCAACACGGCGCTCGATCTCGCAGATCTGTCGCGAGATCGGCATCAATCGGCAGCAGTTCAACCGCTATATAAACGGCGAGGCGCGGCCGTCGGCGCACAATGTCGCCCGGATCGCCGCCTTCTTCGGACTTGATGCCGAGGATTTCGTGCTGGCGCCACATGCGTTTCAGGCGCGGATGAAGCGACCTAACCGGCGGTCTTCAAATGGAGGGCTTTTGCTGGACGGATTGCCGGGTGATCTGGCGGCGCTTCGCCGGCACCTCGGTTTTTACCAGACCTATCATATTTCGCCGTCCTGGCGGGGACTTGTCGTCTGCTCCTGCGCCAGGCTCTCCGAAGAAAACGGCTCCGTCCACGTCAAATCGATCGAGCGCATCGACGATGCGACGAACGAAATCCGTCAATTCTCCAAATACGTGGGGCTGGCGGCCTTCTGGCGAAACCGGATCTTCATCACCGAGCGCAGTGTCGGCCGCGAACCGATGATGTCGCAAACAATCCTGATGCCATTCGAGGTGCATCAGCGCGTTTATTTGCGCGGGACGACCATGGGGGTTTCCTGGCGAAAGGAGAACCTGCCCTACGCGTCGCGCATGATCTGGCGCCATATCGGACAGAATCCGGAAAAGCGCCAGATGCTATCGCGTTGCGGCGTGCTCTCCTTCAGTTCGCGGCAGTTGCCTGCGACCGTGCGCGACTTTCTCCAGAGGCCGTCGGCGGACGTACTGACCGTAACGGCGGAATTCTGAGCACCGACGGAATTTCGGTGTCAGTTCCCCGCACTCGCCATGCGCCGTGTCTTGAGCACCTTTTCAAGCCAACCGATTTCCATCTCCGGCACCGATTTAAGCAGCAGGTCGGTATAGTCGTCGAAGGGCGGCGAGAGCACCTTCGACTTCGGTCCGAACCGCACCAGGCGGCCGCGATGCATGACGGCGACGCTGTCGGCGATGGCGCGGACGATGGCGATGTCATGAGTGATGAAGACATAGGAAACAGCGGTTTCCTCCTGAAGCTTCATAAGCAGATTCAGGATGCCTTCCGCCACCAGCGGATCGAGCGCCGAGGTCGGCTCGTCACAGAGGATAAGTTCGGGCTCCGCCGCAAGTGCCCGGGCGATGGCAACGCGCTGCTTCTGGCCGCCGGAAAGCTCGGCCGGATAGCGATCGAGGAAGCGTGGCCCCATCTCGATCTGGTCGAGCAATTCCCTGACCCGCTCCGTCTTCTTCGCGCCTCGCATACCGAAGTAAAAGGAGAGCGGCCGACCGACGATGTCGCGCACGGTCTGGCGCGGGTTCATCGCCGTGTCCGCCATCTGATAGATCATCTGGATCCGACGCAGTTCGTCGTTCGTCCGGCCCTTGAGCGCTCTCGGAAGTTCCTTGCCTTCGAAGGTGATCCGGCCCTCGCTTGGCGGCAGCAGTCCGGTGATGACACGCGCGAGCGTCGACTTGCCGGAACCGGATTCGCCGACGATCGCCAGCGTCTGACCCTTCGGCAGGTGCATGGAGACATCGTGCAGCACCTTGAAACCATTGGCATAGCCTGCATGGACATGCTCGATCCGGAGGAGCGCACCCGATTGGTCCGGCGCCTCGTCGCGCTTCGTCTGTCGAACGCTGACGAGTGCGCGGGTGTAGTCTTCCCGCGGCGCCTCGATCACCTGCTTGGTCGTACCGTATTCGACGGTCTTGCCGTGACGGAGCACCATGATGTCGTCGGAGATCTGGGCAACCACCGCGAGATCGTGGGTAATGTAGAGGGCTGCAGTGTTGGTCTCCTCGATCGCATGCTTGATCGCGGCAAGCACATCGATCTGCGTCGTCACATCGAGCGCCGTGGTCGGCTCGTCGAAGACGATCAATTCAGGGTTCGGGCAGAGTGCCATCGCGGTCATCGCGCGCTGCAACTGACCGCCGGAAACCTGATGGGGGTAGCGGTCGCCGAAAGTTTCGGGATTGGGCAGGCCGAGCACCCGGAAGAGATAGAGCGCGCGATTCTTTGCCTCCTCCCGGGTCATGAGGCCATGCCGCACCGATGCCTCGATCACCTGATCGCCGAGCTTGTGGGCCGGGTTGAAGGCGGCCGCGGCGGATTGCGCGACGTAGCAGACATGAGCGCCGCGAACCATGTTGATGCCGGCGCGGTCGAGCTTGAGGGTGTCCTTGCCGTTGAGCAGCACCTCGCCGCCGGTAATCCGGACGCCGCCGCGGCCATAGGCGAGCGCAGAGAGGCCGATCGTCGACTTGCCGGCGCCGGATTCACCGATGAGGCCCAGCACCTTGCCCTTCTGCAGGTCGAAGGAGACGCCTTCGACCAGCGTCACGACCTTCGGCGGTTCGCCCGGCGGATAGCTGGTCGCCTCGATCTTCAGGTTCTTGACGGAAAGCAGCTCAGGCATCGCCGCGTCCTCCCTTAAGGCTCGAGGTTCGCTTCATCAGCCAGTCGACGACAAGGTTGACGCAGATGGCGAGCGTCGCGATCGCGGCGCCCGGCACGAGAGCGGCCGAAATGCCGAAGATGATGCCGTCCTTGTTGTCCTTCACCATGCCGCCCCAGTCGGCGGCCGGCGGCTGGATACCAAGGCCGAGGAAGGAGAGGGTGGAGAGGAACAGGATCGAGAAGGCAAAGCGCAGGCCGAATTCGGCGAGCAGCGGCGACAGCGTGTTCGGCAGGATTTCACGGAAGATGATCCAGAGGCTGCCTTCGCCGCGCAGCCGCGCCGCCTCGACGAATTCCATCACCGCCACATCGAGCGCGACGGCGCGGCCGATGCGAAAGACACGGGTGGAGTCGAGCACGGCCATGACGAGGATCAGGATCCACAGATGCTGCGGCAGCACGGCGAGGACGACCAGGGCGAAGATCAGCGTCGGGATCGCCATCATCAGGTCGTTGAAACGCGAAAAGAGCTGGTCGACGAAGCCGCCCATCACCGCGGCTGCGAAGCTCAAGATCATGCCGAGGCAGAAGGAGAGGACGGTTGCCGCCAGCGCCACGAGGATGGTGGTGCGCGCGCCATAGATCAGGCGCGAGAGCAGGTCGCGCCCGAGATTGTCGGTGCCGAGCAGGAAATCGCCGCCCGCCGGCAGCCAGATCTCGCCGACAACGTCCCTTTCGCCATAGGGGGCGATCAAGGGGGCGAAGATCGCGCAGAGAATGGCGATGGCGATGCCGACGATGCCGACCCAGGCGCTTATGGGGATGGATCTCAGATTCATCGCGGGTGCCTCAGTCTCGGGTTGGCGAGAATGGCGAGAATATCGGCCGCCATGTTGAGGAAGATGTAGAAGGCTGCAAAGATCAGTCCGCAGGCCTGAACGACGGGCATGTCGCGCACCGTCACGGCGTCCACCATGTATTGCCCCATGCCGGGATAGACGAAGACGACTTCGACGACGACGACGCCGACGACCAGATAGGCGAGGTTCAGCGCGATGACGTTGATGACCGGCGCCACGGCATTGGGAGCAGCGTGGCGAGCGATAATGCGGAAGGTGCCGAGGCCCTTGAGCTCGGCGGTCTCGACATAGGCCGACGACATGACGTTGAGGATCGCCGCCCGCGTCATGCGCATCATGTGCGCGAGGACGACAAGCACGAGGGTTGCGACCGGAAGGGCGATCGCAGACAGCCGCTCGCCCAAGGACATGCTGTCGTAGACGGTCGCCGGGAACGTCGCCACTCCCCATTGGACGGCGAAGAACATGATCAGCAGGTAGCCAATGAAGAATTCAGGCAGCGAGATCGCCGCAAGCGATATCACGTTGATGATCTTGTCGGGCATTCGGTTGCGGAATTGCACCGCGAGCATGCCGAGCCCGACGGCGAGCGGTACGGAGATGAGCGCCGCGAAGAAGGCGAGGAACAGCGAATTGCCGAGGCGATTGCCGATCTGCTCGCTGACGGAGTTCTTGCTCGCCCAGGAGGTGCCGAAGTCACCCTGGACGGCCCCGCCGAGCCACGTGAGATAGCGCTCGCTCCACGGCCGGTCAAGGCCGAGGTCCTTGCGGATGTTCTCGACCGCCTGCGGCGTCGCCGACTGGCCGAGATAGGTGGTCGCGAAATCTCCGGGCAGTGCTTCGATGCCGCCGAAAATCATCAGCGATACCGCGAAGAGAAGCCCGACGCTGAGACCGAGGCGCTGAAGGATCAGCGCCGCGAGGGGACGGCGAAAGGCGAACCGCCGCCAGAAAGTGCCACCGATCCCGCCGCTGGCGGCGGTGGGGCTGGGTTTTGCTGGTACTCCGGAAAGGTCGGCGGACCGCAGGTTTGCCTCCCCTGCGATCCCGTCCGTCACCACCGGACCAGTGATCGGTCCGCTTTCCATCATCAGGCGTCCAGCCACACCCGGGTCGCGACATAGCCGTTCGACATGTCGTTGCCGATGTCGTGGACGTAGCCCTTCACCTGCTTGCCGGCGGCGTTCACGAAGTCGTTGAACATCGGCAGGATCAGGCCGCCTTCATCGCGCACCATCATCGCCATGGTGCGGTACATCTCCTTGCGCTTGGTCTCGTCCAGTTCGGAGCGGGCCTCGAGCAGGATCTTGTCAAAGTCGGCGCGGTGGAAGCGGGTGTCGTTCCAGTCGGCGTTCGACAGGTAGGCGGTCGAATACATCTGGTCCTGCGTCGGCCGCCCGCCCCAATAGGAGGTCGAGAAGGGCTGGACGTTCCAGACGTTGGTCCAGTAGCCGTCGCCTGGCTCGCGCTTGACCTCGATCTCGATGCCGGCCTTCCTGGCGCTCTCCTGATAGAGAACCGCCGCATCTACCGCACCCGGGAAGGCGACGTCGGAGGTGCGCAGCAGCACCGAACCGCTATGGCCGGACTTCTTATAGTGGAAAGCGGCCTTGTCGGGATCATAGACGCGTTGCTCGATCCCTTCCGGGAAGAGGGCATAGGTGTCGTTGATCGGAAAATCATTGCCGACCTTGCCGTAGCCACCGAGGATGCGCTGGACCATGGTCTCGCGATCCATCGCCAGTTTCAGCGCCATCCGCAGGTCGTTGTTGTCGAAGGGCGCCGTGTTGCAATGCATGATGAAGACGTAGTGGCCACGCCCGGGCGTATTGAGGATTTCCACCGTCGGCGCCCGCTTCAGGAGGCTGACGGTCTTCGGATCGACGCGGTTGATATAATGCACCTGACCGGACGACAGCGCCGCGATACGCGCCGTCGCGTCGTTCATGGCGATCAGTTCGATCGAATCCACGTAACCCCGGTCCGTCCGCCAATCGTCCGGATTCTTCTCGAAGGTCGCGCGTACGCCCGGCTCGAAGCTCGCAACCTTGTAAGGGCCGGTGCCGATCATCGCATCGGGATTGTCGATGCCGCCGTTCGGCTGGATGATGAGGTGGTAGTCGGTCAAGAGCAGCGGCAGGTCGGCATTGCCTTCCGTCAGCGTCAGCACGAGCTTGTCGCCGTCCGCCTTGATTTCCTTGATCGACTTCATCACGCCGAGCGCGCCCGATTCCGACTTATCATCGGTGTGGCGCTGCAGGGTCTTGATGACGTCGTCGACTGTCAGTTCCTTGCCGTCATGGAACTTGACCCCTTTGCGGATCGTAAAGGTCCAGGTCGCTGCGTCCGCGGAAGGTTCCCAGGATTCGGCAAGCGCCGGCACCGGCGCGCCGGTGGTCGGATGGCTTTCGACGAGCATGTCGCCCCAGTTGCGGCCGACAACGAACATGAACTGCGAGAGGGCCTTTGCCGGGTCCTTCGAGTCCGTCGCTGCGGCACCCTCGAGACCGAGCTTCAGATGGCCGCCGCGCTTCGGCTCCTGCGCAGCAGCGCTGGTCGCAAAGAGTGTGTTTGCCATCGATGCGGCAATGCCGAAAGCCGCCGCGCGTCCGAGAAACTCGCGCCGGTTCATTTTGCCCAGCATGACCTGTCGTGTGAGATAGTCTTTGTAATCGCTCATTCCCCTGTTCCCTTCGTTGTCGGCATTCGCCGTTCATTGTGATTGGTAGAGTGTTCGCGTGCTGCCATCGTTTGGATGGCTCTACAGCGCCGTGCGTCTTTTCAGATGCACAAAGGTCGCTGTAATACTTTGAGTTGCTGCATGTTTTTATCCTTAAATCGGCTCCGATCTAAGGAAGCATGCAGCAGGTCGGCCCGTGGGCCTACCGGTGATCTTGCCTGCTTGTCCCTCCGTTTTCTTGGTGCTTACGGGCGGTACAGCCGTCTCATCCATAAGGCTAACCGCTTGGATGAGGCTTGTAACGTCCTAAATAATAAATCTTTTCCATAAGATGCCTTTATGGAAAGACGAACCCTTCGCGCGCACCGCTGTTCGCGGCGCGCCACGCTGAAATGCCGGTGTTATCCCCGGCTGCAAGAGCCACTCTGCGGCCTCGCGGCGGCTTATCTCAACGTCCCTTCCAAACTGGATCGCGCTTTTCGGCAAAGGCACGCGCGCCCTCCAGTTGGTCTTCGCTCGAATAGAGGATGTCGACCGTCTTGAACTGCCGACGGGTGATCTTGTTCATCGTGGTCTGGAAATCGCGGCCTTCGGCTTCGCGCACCACGTCCTTGATCGCCGCATAGACCAGCGGCGGCCCGCTTTCGAGCAGGCGGGCAAGTTCCCAGGCGCGGTCCATCAATCGGCTTGCCGGCAGGATCTCGTTGACGAAGCCCCAGCGGTTCGCCTCGGCAGCGTCGAGCCAACGCCCGGTCAGCAGCATATCCATGGCGATGTGGTAGGGAATGCGCTTCGGCAGCTTGATCGAAGCGGCATCGGCAAGGGTGCCCGAGCGGATTTCCGGAAGGGCGAAGGTCGCGTGTTCAGCCGCGAGGATAAGGTCGGTCGAAAGCGCGATTTCCAGCCCGCCGCCGCAGCAGATGCCGTTGACGGCCGCGATGATGGGCTTGTTGAGATCGCGCAGTTCCTGAATGCCGCCGAAGCCGCCGACACCATAGTCGCCGTCGACGGCGTCGCCTTCAGCCGCAGCTTTCAGATCCCAGCCGGGGCAGAAGAATTTTTCGCCGGCGCCGGTGAGGATCGCGACGCGGAGGGCAGGATCGTCACGGAAGTCGCGGAAGATTTCGCCCATGATCCTGCTGGTCTTCAGGTCGATGGCGTTGGCCTTCGGCCGGTCGATCGTGACTTCGAGAATACCGCCTTCGCGACGGGTGAGGATCGGTCCGGTCATAGGCGTCATTTCCTCCGGCGGATCAAGGCATCAGCGGCGATGGCTCCATGGCCCTCCGGCAACACCATTATAGGATTGATATCGAGTTCTTCGAGTTTGGAAGCGTTTGCAACGACATAGGATGCCACGGCAGCGACAATTTTGGCGAGCGCCGCGACATCGCCCTTGGGACTCCCGCGATAGCCGCCCAGCAGTTTGCTTATCTTCAGGCTGTTGATCGCCTGGTGGATCGCGTCATCGGATGCAGGCAGCGTCAGGATTGCGGCATCGTCCAGCAGTTCGACAAGGATTCCACCGGCGCCGATGGTCAGCACCGGGCCGGCGACGGGATCGCGCATAGCGCCGATGATCAGTTCCGCGACGGGTTCGGCGATCATCCTCTCCACGAGGTATCCGGAAGCAACGGAGGCCATGCCTTTTGCCGCCGTCAGCACGTCTTCGCGGCATGCGAGATCAAGCCTGACTGCCCCAGCTTCGGTCTTGTGAGAGACACCGAGACCCTTGAGCACGACGGGGAAGCCGAGAGCGTCAGCGGCGTCTGCCGCTTCGATGGCCGTGGCGGCGGCCTTGCCCTGGGGCACCATGACGCCGGCCGCGGAGAGTTCGGCCTTGGCTTCGAACTCGGTCAACGTGACGACGTCGCCGTTTGCGGCTGCGATCTTGAGGAGGGGCGGAGGAACTGGCCTTGCCCAGGCAGCACCGATTTCGGCGGCGGTTTCGGCCGCCGCGAGCGCCTCATCGATGCCGAAGAGGGGCACGACGCCTGCCGCCATCAGCGAAAGAGCGGTTTCTTCCGGCATGTTCTCGCCGAGGCTTGCGACGATGCCCGCAGCCGCTCCCGTGGCCTTCGCCGAGGCAATGACCGCTTCGCAGGTCGTCACCCAATCTTCGGCGCTGCAGCGGTCGAGGCGCGGGAAATCGAGCACGATCAGGTTCAGCGCGTAGCCGCCCTGCATCATGGCGGTGAAGGCGGCGGTCTGTTTATCGCGATTGCCCCAGACGAAGGTGTGATAGTCGAGCGGATTGGCGATCGTCACCATGTCGCCGAGACTTTCCCGCAGAGGTTGGCGCTGTTCCTCCCTGAGCGGGCGGAAGTCGATCTTGCGGCGGACGCCGGCGTCCGCCATCAGCGAGGCTTCGCCGCCGGAACAGCTCATCGAGGAGATTTCAGCGCTGAGGAGCGGGCCGTTGAGGTGCAGCAGCTTCAGCGTTTCGAGCAGCTCCGGCAGCGTGTCGACCCGGCCAATGCCGAGGCGGGCGAGCAGGACCGAGGAGACACGGTCGTTGCCGGCAAGCGATGCGGTATGGGAGACGGTCGCGAGCCGCGCGGCCTCCGACTTGCCGACTTTCAGCGTCACGACAGGTTTCTGCAATTCACGCGCTCGCGCCGCCAACCGCTCCAGCGCCTCGATGCTGTCGAAGCCTTCGATATGCAGGCCGACTGCGGTCACACGCGGGTCTTCGATCACGGCGCAGGCGAGGTCCGAGAGGCCGGTCTGGGCCTGGTTGCCGGCGGTCATGACGTAGGCGAGGGGAAGCCCGCGCTTCTGCATGGAGATGTTGCAGGCGATGTTGGAGGATTGCGTCAGGATTGCCACCCCGCGCTCGACGCGCAGCATGCCGTGCTGATCCGGCCAGAGCAGGGCGCCGTCGAGCATGTTGATAAAGCCATAGCAATTGGGGCCGACGATCGGCATGTCGCCGGCGGCGGCGACCAGCGCCTCCTGCAAGTCGTTGCCATCGGCAAGCTCGCTTGCGGCCTCCCGGAAACCGGAGGCATAGCAGATGGCGCCGCCGGCGCCCCGCACCGAGAGACCGCGAATGATCTCGATCGTGAGCGCCCGGTTGACGCCGACGAAGGAGGCGTCCGGCGCTTCCGGCAGGTCCGCTACCGAGCGGTAGCAGCGACGGCCGAGAATTTCCTCTTCGCGAGGATGAACCGGCCATATATTGCCGGCGAAGCCCATTTTGTCGCATTGCTCGATCACACGACGGGCTTCCTTGCCGCCGAAGACGGCGATGGAGCGGGGCCGGATCAGTCGGTCGAGGGGACGGGGAGTGGAGGTCATTGCGCCGTGCCTTCCCGCTTTGCGGAGCGAAGCCCCTCATCTCGCTGCCGCAACCTCCTCCCAGTAGAGCCGGGAGAAGAAGCCTGCCGCCATCGCTCGCCAGGCCTTACCTTGAGGGGAGGTGCAAGCCGCAGGGTTTCCCTTCTCCCCGCATGCGGGGAGAGGGTCAGGGTGAGGGGTGTGCCGGAGCGCCGCACCATCGCTCAAGCTCCCAGCGGCCGAAGCAGGTCGCGGCTTATGATATGCCGCTGGATTTCCGAGGTGCCGTCCCAGATGCGCTCGACGCGGGCATCGCGCCAGAAGCGGGCGAGCGGCAGATCGTCCATCAGGCCCATGCCGCCATAGATCTGGATCGCTTCGTCGGTGACGCGGGCGAGCATTTCAGTCGCAAAGACCTTGGCGGAGGCGATCTCGCGGTTGGCGGGAAGGCCCTGGTCGAGCCGCCAGGCCGCCGAAAGCGTCAAGAGGTCGGCGGCATCAATCTCGGTGATCATGTCGGCGAGCTTGAAGGAGACGCCCTGGTTGGCGCCGATCGGCTTGCCGAACTGCTTGCGCTCGGCCGCATAGCTAAGGGCATAGTCGAAGGCGCGGCGCGCTCTACCAACTGAAGTGGCGGCGACCGTCAGTCGCGTTGCATAGAGCCAGTCATTGGCGAGATCGAATCCCTTGTGCACGTCGCCGAGGATCTGTGCGGAGGGGAGCCGGCAGTCGTCGAAGGTAAGGATGCAGTTTTTGTAGCCACGATGGGAAACGGAATTGTAGCCGTCGCGGATTTCGAAGCCCGGCGTGCCGCGATCGACGAGGAAGCAGGTGATCTTTTTCTTCGGCCCGCGCGGCGTCTGTTCCTCGCCCGTGGCGATGAAGACGATGACGAAATCGGCGATATCGGCGTGACTGATGAAATGCTTCGTGCCGTTGACGATCCAGTCGTCGCCATCCTGGCGGGCGAAGCATTTCATGCCGCGCACGTCGGAGCCGGCGTCCGGCTCGGTCATGGCGAGCGCATCGAATTTCTCTCCTTTGACTGCCGGCAGCAGATATCGCTCGCGCTGCTCGTCATTGCAGGCCATCAGGATGCCGGAGGGGCGGCCGAAGAAGACGGTGAGCCCCATCGAGCCGCGGCCGAGCTCGCGCTCGACAAGCGTGAAGGTCAAATGGTCAAGGCCGGCGCCGCCGACTTCCTCAGGAAAGTTGCAGGCGAAGAAGCCGAGCTCCCTGCATTTGCGGGCGATCTCCTCGCCAAGCTCCCGCGGCACGACGCCGGTGCGCTCGACGTCGTTTTCATGCGGATAGATCTCGGTCTCGACAAAGCTGCGGACGGTGTCGACGATCATCTGCTGTTCTTCGGTCAGTGCGAAATTCATTGTTCTCCCCTTGTCACTTTCATCGACGTTCCGCGGCCGGCCCGACCGGAGTAGCCTCCACTACCTGCCCCTCACCCTAACCGTCTCCCCGCGCGTGGGGAGAAGGTCGCGGCAGCGGGATTAGAGGCTTTCGCCCGGCATCTCCCGACCCTCCCACGAGGGAGGGAGACCATCAGCGTTTCTGTCCCACGTGCCGCCCGGCACTTTCCGGCGCGTCGAGCTTCGCATGCGCCTCGGTGATCGGCTTCAATTTCGCCAACACCTCGACCGGAGCCGCCACCGACTTGCCGGCCTTCGCATCGACGTGCAGCATCATCTGCTCGGCCGTCGCGATGGCTTCGCCCGAGGCGGAGTCGTGGATCGTCGTGAAGAAATGGATCCGCCTTTCGTCAGAGGCGAGAAGCTGGAGCGTCGTATAGAGCGCCTGGCCGAGCTTGGCCTCGCCGAGATGGCGGATGTGCGTCTCGACGGTGTAGTAGCTGTGGCCGGCTTCGACATAGGCGAAGTCGACGCCGATCAGCCGCAACAGCGCGTCGGAAGTGTCACCGAAGAGCTGCAAGTAACGGTGTTCGGTCATATGGCCGTTGTAGTCGACCCAGGCGGCGTTGACCTTAGTCTCGACGAGGCGCAACGGCCCGGACGCGTCATAGGTCTTCGCCGGGTTGCCGCCCTTCGCCCAGAGGCGCTTTTCGAAATCGGCGAGGAGCTTGCCGGCACCCCAGCCCTTACCGCCGTCGCCGGCTTTCAGCGCATGCATGATGCCGACGAGGTTTTCGTCGCGGATGCGCTCAAGCTCGCGGATCGAGCGGCCAGCGGCCTGGGCGTCCGATTGGGCGCCGATCTTTTCGACCAGCGCATCGTCGAGATCAACCACATCGGTGAACTTGGTCCACGGCCATTTGAGGCACGGGCCGAATTGCGCGAGAAAGTGGCGCATGCCGGCCTCGCCGCCAGCGATGCGATAGGTCTCGAAGAGGCCCATCTGCGCCCAGCGCATGCCGAATGAATAGCGCATGACGTCGTCGAGCGTTTCGGTGTCGCAGATGTCGTCCTGGATCAGCCAGAGCGCCTCGCGCCAGAGCGCTTCGAGCAGCCGGTCGCCGACGAAAGCCTCGATCTCCTTGGCGATGACGACGCCTTTCATGCCGATTTCGCCTACGCCTTCCTCGGCGCGCCTGATCGTTTCCGGCGAGGTCTTCTTGCCGCCGACGAGTTCGACCAGCGGCAACAGATAGACCGGGTTATAGGGATGCGCCACGAACATGCGTTCGGGATGCTTCATTTCGGTCTGCAGATCGGATGGCAGCAGGCCGGATGTGGACGAGCCGATCAGCGCATCCGGTCGGGCGGCCGCGTCGATCTCGGTGATAACGCCGCGCTTTAAGGCCAGCCGCTCGGGAACGCTTTCCTGAATCCAGTCAACGTCCTCGACCGCTTCCCGAATGCTTTTGCAGAAGGTGAATTTGCCGCGCGGCGGCAGCGGCGCCATGGTCAGCATGCCATAGGCCTTTTCGGCATTGGCCATGACTTCGCCGGTGATGCGCTCCGCCTCCGGATGCGGATCGAAGATGTTGACGTCGATGCCGGCGAGCGCGAAGCGTGCGGCCCAGGCCCCACCGATGACGCCGCCGCCGACGCAGGCGGCCTTGGTGATGATGCTCATGATCCTGGCCCCACTCAGCGTTTCGTCAGCTTCAGTTTCTTGCGGACCTCTTCCGGTCCGATGATCTTGGCGCCCATGCCCTCGACGACGGAAACCGCCTTTTCGACGAGCTGGCCGTTGGTCGCGAGCTGGCCTTTGCCGACATAGAGATTGTCCTCGAGGCCGACGCGGACATTGCCGCCGGCGAGGATTGCTGCAGCCGGATAGGCCATGGCATTGCGGCCGATCGAGAAGGCCGAGAAGGTCCAGCTCGGAGGCACGTTGTTGACCATCGCCATGAAGGTGTTGAGATCATCCGGCGCGCCCCACGGAATGCCCATGCAGAGCTGGATCAGCACTGGATCCTCGATCAGCCCTTCCTCGACGAGCTGCTTGGCGAACCAGAGATGGCCGGTGTCGAACGCCTCGATCTCGGGGCGAACGCCGAGTGCGGTCATCTGGCGCGCCATTTCGCGCAGCATCGACGGCGTGTTGGTCATCACATAGTCGCCGAGCGAGAAGTTCATCGTGCCGCAGTCGAGCGTGCAGATTTCCGGCAGGCACTGCGCGACATGTTCCACGCGCTCGGTAGCGCCGGCCATGTCCGTACCCTTTTCATTGACTGGGAAGGGGCTTTCGACATTGCCGAAAAGGAGATCGCCGCCCATGCCGGCGGTGAGATTGAGGACCACGTCGACATCGGCCGAGCGAACGCGGTCGGTCACTTCCCTATAGAGGTCGAGACGGCGGGCCGGTGCGCCGGTGTCAGGATCGCGGACGTGACAGTGGGCGACGGCAGCGCCGGCCTTGGCGGCCTCGATCGCCGCATCGGCGATCTGCTTCGGCGTGATCGGAACATGGCTGGACTTAGAAACGGTGTCACCGGCGCCGGTGACGGCGCAGGTGATGAATACCTCGCGGTTCATGCTGAGCGGCATGGTTGTCTCCCTTTTTCTTGAGAGTCATTACGAGCCAGAAAAGCCGCCTCTGCTTTTCATCATCGGCGGCATTCTATACATTCTCGGAAACTCCGGGAGGAAGTTTCACGATGGATCAATCCGTTTCGCAGGCGCAGCATGTCGATTTGCTCGTTCTCCCGGAGACGAATTTGATCCTTGTCGCCTCGGTCGTCGAGCCATTGCGCGCCGCCAACCGCATCGCCGGCCGCACGCTCTATACCTGGACGATCTTCAGCCCGGACGGTGAGGCGATCGAGACGAAGAGCGGCATCCCGATTCCGGTAGCCGGGCCCTTCCGGCCGCAACGTGAGACGGCACCGCTCTTCATCCTGTCGAGCTACAACTGGCAGCGCAGCGCCACATCGCAACTCAAGATGCTGCTCTCGCAGACGGCGCGGCACCGGGAGATGATGGCGGGGATCGAATCCGGTTCATGGCTGCTTGCCGAAACGAGCCTGCTCGATAATTTTGCGGCCACCACCCATTGGGAGGATTTCGAGGATTTTGCCGCCGCCTATCCGCAGGTCACGATGGTGCGTGAGCGTTTCGTCATCGATCGCAAGCGGATCACGACCGGCGGCTCGCTGCCGACGCTCGACCTGATGCTGGAGTTGATCCGGCGGGCGCACGGCTATTCGCTAGCGCTCGAAGTGTCGCGGCTCTTCATCTACGAGCAGGAGCGCACGCGCGGCGACCTGCTGCAAATGCCGGCGATCGGCAACATGCGCATTCTCGACGCCCGTGTCGGCGCGGCGGTCAAGCTGATGGAGGAAACGGTCGAGGTGCCGCTGACGCTTGCACGGTTGGCGCGGCGGGTCGGCGTCAGCCCCCGGCATCTGCAGGACCTTTTCAAGGACACGATGGGGGTTGCACCGCACGAGCATTATCTCGCGCTTCGCCTCAATGCGGCGCGGCGCAAGGTGATCGAGACGCGCATGGAGTTTGCCGACATTGCGGCGATCGCGGGCTTCAACTCCTCCTCATCCTTCTCGCGCAGCTACCGCGCCCATTATCGCGAGAGCCCCAGCGAAACGCGCCGACGGCTGAAGCTCAAGACCTGAATCAACGACTTCGCGCAGTGATTCAGCATCGCTCGATTCTGCAAGCCGGATTAACGAGTTACTGATCGCTCATCGCGAAATGATTCAGGAGCGCGCCGCCGCCGCCGTCATCATCCGGAACAGGGCCTCGCCGACTTGCGCCCAGAGCGCCCTTCTCGGCCAGACCAGCGTCAGGGACTGTTTGTAGGCGGGTGCGAGCTGGATCATCGCCGGCGGCCGATGGACGCGGGCGAGCGAGCTCTCCGGCAGCACCGACAGATAACCGTGATGCGTGACGAGATTGATGATCACTGGAATCGAATCCACTTCGACCAGTGTGATCCGCCGGCGCTCGCTTTCGCTGAGGGTATCTTCCAGGAACCGCGTCGCCTCTCGTCTGAGCCCGCTCTTGACGCTGGGCACGGCGATCGGCGAAGAGCACAGCAACTGCGCGAGGTCGCCCATTGCTGAGAGTTTCGCGGCCGGTCCGGCAAGCGCCAGTGGCGTTTGCGACACCAGCCGGCCATCGAATTCGCTCGGGTAATCCGCAACGTCGAGCAGCACCGCGTCGAAGCGGCGGCTCTTGAGCCCGGTGACGAGTTCGTCGGCGGTGGTGCTCGAAATGAAGAGATGCTGGCGCGGATGGGCTGCGTGCCAGGCAGCCGTGAGCGCCGCCAACATGCGCGCGATCTCGCTTTCCGGGCCGAGCGGCATGACAGCGCCAAGGCGCCAGGTCGTGGCATCGCGGCGAAAACGGTCATCGGAGGCGCGGGTGAGCCGGCCCCAGGACTGAAGCAGCTTTTCCGCGAGCGGTATCGCTGCGAGCGCGGCCTCGGTGCAGATGACGCCGCTATGGGCCCGTTCGAAAAGGCGGCGCGACAGATGCCGTTCGAGATCCGCCATCTGCCGGGTCAGTTGCGGTTGGCCGAGACCGAGCGTTCTGGCAACGGAACGGATGCTGCCCGTGCGGGCGATCTTCACGAAACGGTCGAGCGCGGCGAGCCTGACCGGCGGGACGGCATCGGCCCCAGAGCTTTCGCCGCCGGCGAGAAGCATCGCGGTTTCAGCGGCGAGCGCAATCTCCGAAATTCGTGTGCGGGCCTCGAGGGTCGGCATGAGCATGGCACCGTCGCGGCGGAGAAGCGGCACGGAAATCGCCTGCTCGAAACGTCGCACGGCTGCACTGACGCTTGACGGCGGACGGCCGCACAGCTTCGCCGCCCGGCGTATGCGGCCTTCGCGAAGTGTCATGTCGACAAGAACGATCGTTGCAATATCCACGGTGGTTCACACGCAAGCCGAACGAGAGACAAATAGGGCCGTTCGGATATCGGCATCACTTGTCCTGGATTTGGGATATATCACGCAACGGCACATTGCGCATAGCATGCCCGTAAAAGAGGTTCGTCCCCGGCATGCTCCAATCCGTCAAGACCATCGTCTTATGTGGGAAACCGCTCGATTTCGGGGTGCTCGAAGAGATAGGCTCTGGCATGGCGCGGCCCGTCGCGGACAAAGCCGGCATGGAGCGGGTCGCCGCCGCGCACAAGGTGATTGTCGACCGCATCACCATGGGATTACCGGTTTACGGCACCAACACTGGCGTCGGCTCGATGAAGGACCGGCTCTGGACGGCCGACGATCTCGCCGACTTCAACGATTCGCTGGTTCGCGCCCACCACTTCGGCACGGGCGAGTTCTTCGCTGCCCGCGTCATTCGCAAGGCGATCGCCATCCGCGTCAATACGGCCATGCGCGGGCATACCGGCTGCAGTACCGAACTGATCGATGCTTTCGTTGCGCTGATGGAGCGCGGCATCATTCCGGCCGTGCGCCGCCATGGCTCGATGGGCTGCGCTGATATTGGTCTGATGGGGCAGGTGGCGGCGGTTCTGACGGGTATCGGCGAGGCTTATTTCAACGGCAGGCTCGTTCCGGCCGCTATCGCGCTTGAGGAGGTTGGGCTGAAGCCCTTCGTTATGCGGCCGCGCGATGCGCTCGCTGCGGTCAGCGTCAATGCGATCGCCTATGCGGCGGCGGCCGACGTGCTGCGCGAGGCGGCCGCCGCGATCAGGGTGTTGCTCGTCACCGGTGTCATGTCGTCGCTGGCGCTTGGTGCTTCGGCCGACCCCTGGCGTGTTGCTGCAACGCTCTCGACGCGCGGCGAGGCACTCGTCGGCTCTTGGCTCTACGGCCAGTCCGGCATTGCCGATTGGCCGTTGCCGATATCGATCCATGATCCGCTGAGCCTGCGCATGACCGCCCAGGTCTTCGGTGCGGTGGTCGATACTTTGCTCGTTGCCGCCGGCAGGCTCGTGGAGGCGACCTATCTGTCGGATGACAACCCGGTCGTGCTCGGCGGCCAGGTGCATTCTTCGGGTGCCTCACTGCCGTTGACGACGACGCTCTATATCGAGGCGGCACAGACCGCCTTTTCACATATGGCGCGCAACGTTCTCAACCGCTGCATCCTGCTTTCGAACGGCGGACGGCGCAATCTCTCCGTCAATCTCGTCGCGCCCGGCGAGGTTGCGACAGGGCTCGGGCCGCTGATGAAGCTCGCGGTCGAGCTCTACATGCGGGTCCAGTCGCTTGCCGTGCCCCTGTCGGCGCAATCGATCGTCGTTGCCGGCGGGCTTGAGGAAGAGGCGACATTCCTGCCGCTCATTGTCGAGCGCATGGAGGCGCAGGTTCGTGATCTCCGACAACTTGCGGCGATCGAGGCGATCCTTTCGGCGCAGGCGATCGATCTCGTCGGTGACCAGCCGCAAGGGGTGATCAAGCTCGCCTATGAGCGCACCCGCGCGGTCAGCCCGATCTATCTGAAAGATCGGCCGCTCTCGAAGGAGATCGAGGCCATGCAGGCGGTATTCACCGATCACGACCTGCTGCGCGCCTTCGTCGACATGGCGCCGATGCCGGAGTTCGATGGTTTCTTCGCTCTCGACAAGTGACGGGAAGGAAAAGAGAATGTCCGACTTCGACCTCGTCCTGAAAGGCACCGTGGTCCTGCCGCACCGGATCGTCGAAGGCGGGCATGTGGCCGTGCGCGACGGCAAGGTGGTGCATGTCGGGCAGGGAGCGGCGCCCGCCGCACGCGAGAGGCATGAGCTCGGAGAAGCGCTGATCCTGCCGGGCGCGATCGATGCCCAAGTGCACTCGCTGTCGCAAAAGAACCAGGAGGATTTCGTCTGGTCGACGCGGTCGGCGGCCGCCGGCGGCGTGACGACGATCGTCGATATGCCCTACGACGAGGGCAATCTCGTCTGCTCGGCTGAGGCGGTGAGGCGCAAGATCGCCCATGCCGGCCCGCAGGCGCGCGTCGACTTCGCCCTTTATGGCACCATTGATCCGGAAGAGGGCGCGGCGCGCATTGCGGGAATGGTCGCGGCAGGCGTCGCGGCCTTCAAGTTTTCGACCTTCGGCACCGACCCGAAGCGGTTTCCTCGCATTCCGCCCGCGCTGCTGGAAGAGTGTTTTCGCGCGATCGCCCCGACCGGATTGATCGCCGGCGTCCACAATGAGGACGATGAGGCGGTGCGCGCCGCGATCGACGAGGTTAGCGCGGCCGGTATCACCGATTATCGCGCGCACGGATTGTCGCGCCCGCCACTGACGGAGCTGCTGGCAATAAATCAGATCTACGAGACCGGCGCGCTGACGGGATGCCCGGCGCATGTGGTTCATTGCTCGCTTGGGCGCGGCTACGAGATTGCCGCTGCCTACCGCGCGCAGGGCTACGCAGCCAGCATCGAGTGCTGCATCCACTATCTGACGCTCGATGAAGAAAACGATGTGAGGCGTCTTGGCGGCAAGGCCAAGATCAACCCGCCGATCCGCCCGCGTGCGGAGGTGGAAAAGCTCTGGCGGCACGTGGCGGTCGGCAACGTCACGCTTATCTCGACCGACCATGTAAGCTGGTCGGAGGACCGCAAGACCAATGCCGACATGCTGGCGAATGCCTCGGGCGTGCCCGGCCTTGAAGCGATGGTGCCGCTTTTCGTCAAGGGCGCATTGGAGCGCGGCATCCCGCTGACGCGTGCGGCCGAGCTGACGGCGCTCAACCCGGCGCGGCACTTCCGTCTCGACCATCGCAAGGGAGCGCTTGAAATCGGCAAGGACGCCGACATGATCGTGATGACGCCGGAGCCTTATACATACGATGCGGCAGCGAGCGGCAACAATGTGGTAGGCTGGTCGCCCTACAACGGCATCCGCCTCCCGTGGCGGGTCTCCGCCAGCTATTCGCGTGGCAGGCTCGCCTTCGATGGCAGCCGCGTGCTCGCCGAGCCCGGACGCGGCGCATTCGTCCGGCCGCTTGCCACGTTGCCGCTGCCGGACCCGCGGCGATGACGGCGCCGAGGAGCAATCTGCCCGTCGACGCCGGTCGCATCGCCGATATCGTTGAGGGGCTTGCCCGCATCACCGAACCGGATCGGCCTTATACCCGCCGCGCCTTCACGCCGCTCTTTCTCGAAGGCCGCGCCTTCCTCGAGCAGCGCTTCAAAGCGGCCGGGCTTAAGACGAGAATCGATGCTGCCGGCAATCTGATCGGGGGGCGCAAGGGGCGAAACTCGGCGATCGGCACGATCATGCTCGGGTCGCATTCGGACACGGTGCCGGATGGTGGACGTTTCGACGGGATTGCGGGTGTCGCGGCGGCGCTCGAAGTCGCGCGGTCGCTCGCCGATGCCGGCATCGAGCTCGATCATGATCTGGAGATCGTGGATTTCCTTGCCGAAGAGGTGTCGATCTTCGGGGTTTCCTGCATCGGCAGCCGCGGCATGGCCGGGCTCGTTCCCGACGAGTGGCTGGGCCGCAAGCATGGCGAACTGACGTTGAGGCATGGGCTTATCGAAGCAGGGGGCGATCCCTCCCGCCTGCCGGCGTTGAAGCGTCCCGACATCAAGGCCTTCCTGGAACTGCATATCGAGCAGGGGCCGGTCTTGGAAACGGAGCGCCTCGATATCGGTGTAGTCACGGCGATTTCCGGCATTACCCGTATCGAGGTCATCGTCGAGGGGCAGGCGGATCACGCAGGTACCGCGCCGATGGGGCGGCGGCGCGATGCGCTGGTCGCGGCGTCGCGGCTCGTGCTGGAGATCGAGGAGCTCGGCCTGGCGTATGCCGCCCGCGACGGCCATTTCACGGCGACGGTTGGCGAATTCGAGATCGAGCCGAATGCCGCCAATGTCGTGCCCTCGCGGGCGCGGCTCTTGATCGATGCCCGGGCCGAGTTGCGGCCGCAAATGGAGAAATTCATTGTCGAGGTCGCGGCGCTTGCAACACGGGTCGCCGAGGAAACAGGGGTCGCGATTGCACCGCCGAAGGTGATCTCCGACAATCAGCCGACGCCCGGCGATCCGCTCATCCTTGCGACGCTGGAAGCCGCCTGCGAGCGCGTCGGGGCACGTTCCCGGCGGATGGCTTCGGGAGCGGGGCACGACACCGCCTGGATGGCGCGGGTTGCCAAGGCGGCGATGATCTTCATTCCCTGCCGCGACGGCAGATCGCATGCGCCCGAGGAATGGGCGGAGAACGACGATATCGCGCTCGGCGCTGCGGTGCTCTTCGAGGCGATGCGTCGGCTCGACGGACAGTTGCAGGAGACGAACTAGATGGGCCGTATTTTGACGGAAAAGGATGTCGAGGCGGCGGTCAAGGGCGGTTCCGTCTATGCGGCGGGCGGCGGCGGCTGGGCCGATCACGGACGCATGCTCGGTCGCGCCGCGGTCTCCATCGGTAAGCCGGAACTGGTCTCGATCGATGAGCTCAAGCCCGACGACTGGGTGGCGACCGCCGCCGCAATCGGAGCACCGGCCTCGACGACCCCGTGGGAAATGCGCGGGGTCGACTATGTGAAGGCGGTGCAACTGCTTGAGGAGGCGCTCGGCGAAAAGCTCTCGGGCCTGATCATCGGGCAGAACGGCAAGTCCTCGACGCTCAACGGCTGGCTGCCCTCGGCGATCCTCGGCACCAAGGTCGTCGATGCGGTCGGCGATATCCGCGCTCACCCCACGGGAGACATGGGTTCGATTGGTCTCGCCAGCTCGCCCGAGCCGACGATCCAGACGGCAGTCGGCGGAAACCGCGAAGAGAACCGCTATATCGAGCTCGTCGTGCGCGGTGCCACCGCCAGAGTTTCGCCGGTGCTGCGCACCGCCGCGGACATGTCCGGCGGGTTCATCGCTTCCTGCCGCAACCCGGTTCGCGCTTCCTATGTGAAGGAGAATGCCGCGCTCGGCGGCATCTCCATGGCGCTGACTCTCGGTGAAGCGATCATCGCTGCGGAAGGCAAGGGCGGCAGTGCGGTCATCGATGCGATCGTGATGATCACCAACGGCCTGATCCTGGCCGAGGGCACCATCACCGAAAAGTCGGTGGTCTATACAAAGGAAGCCTTCGACATCGGCACGGTGACGCTGGGGAAGGGCGATGACTCAACGGTACTCCACGTGATGAACGAGTATATGGCGGTCGAGACGCCGGACGGCCGGCGGCTCGCGACATTCCCGGATGTCATCACCACGCTCTCGCCGGAAGGCGAACCCTTGAGCGTCGGGCAGCTCACAGTTGGCATGGAGATCTTCGTGCTGCATGTGCCGAAATCAGTGATCCCGCTTTCCTCCAGCGTGCTCGACCCCTCGGTCTATCCGCCGGTCGAGAAGGCGATGGGAATCGAGATCGCCCGCTATGCCTTGAACGGAAAGGGTTGAGGAGGGGGAAGTCCGATGCGCGATGAGGGGCTTGAGGAACTGGTTAAGCAGGAACTCGGCGGTCGTCCCGGGCTTTCCGAGAAACCGATGTTCGGCGGATGGGCTTTTCTCCTCAACGGCAATCTCCTTTGCGGCGCTCGGGAGGATGGAATGCTGGTTCGCCTCGGCAAGGGCAATGACGGCTGGGCGCTGGCGCTGCCCGGCGTCGTCCAGATGATCATGGGCGAGCGTCGGATGCAGGGCTGGGTGCGCGCCGGCGCGGCAGCCTATAGCGACGATGCGCTTCGCCGGCGCCTGATCGGTGCGGCGCTCGCTTTCGTCGAAACGCTGCCGCCGAAATAACGAAGATCAGGAGGGCGCCCCATGCCGAAGGCCAATCCCCGCCATCCGAACTTTCCCATTCCGGGCGGGCCTGACCTGCGCGCCAAGGGGTGGCGGCAGGAGGCGCTGCTGCGGCTGCTCGAAAACGTGCTTTCCGTCGGCGAGGATCCGGACAACCTCGTCGTCTACGCCGCCCTCGGCAAGGCAGCGCGCAACTGGCCTTCGCATCGGGCGATCGTCAAGGCGCTCACCGAAATGGACGAGGACCAGACGCTGATCATCCAGTCCGGCAAGCCGGTCGGGCTGTTGAAGACCCATGCCAAGGCGCCGCTCGTCATCATGGCGAATTGCAACATCGTCGGGCAATGGGCAAAGGCCGAGATCTTCTACGAGCTGCAGCGCAAGGGGTTGATCTGCTGGGGCGGACTGACGGCCGGGGCCTGGCAATATATCGGCAGCCAGGGCGTGATCCAGGGCACCTACGAGATTTTCATGCGCATTGCCGAACGGCGTTTTGGTGGCGATCTGTCGGGACGTTTCGTGCTGACTGCGGGACTCGGCGGCATGGGCGGCGCGCAGCCGCTCGCCGGCCGCATGGCGGGTGCTGCCATTCTCTGCGTCGATATCGATCCCGAGCGGGCGACGAAGCGCCAGCAGGTCGGCTACCTCCAGGAGATCGCGCCCGATCTCGACGCCGCACTCGCGATGATCGACGCGGCGGTCAAGGAGAAGCGGGCGCTCTCCGTCGGCCTCGTCGGCAATGCGGCCGAAATCTATCCGGAGATCGCACGGCGCGGCATTGTGCCGGATGTGGTGACGGACCAGACTTCGGCGCATGACCTCGTCTATGGTTACGTGCCGAAGGGTATGAGCCTCGATCAGGTGCGCGGACTGCGCGAGGACGGGCAGGGGCAGTTGATGGCGGCGAGCCGCGCCTCGATCGTCGAGCAGGTGAAGGCGATGCTCGACCTCCAGAAAAAAGGTGCCGAGGTTTTCGACAACGGCAACCTGATCCGCACGCAGGCGCGCGAGGGCGGTGTCGCAAACGCCTTCGACATCCCGATCTTCACCGAGGCCTATCTGCGGCCGCTTTTCGCCCGCGCCATCGGCCCATTCCGCTGGATGGCGCTTTCCGGCGAAGAGATCGACATCGCGCGGATCGACGACCTGCTGCTCGATATGTTTCCGGACAACCGTATCATCACCAACTGGATCCGGCTCGCCTGCATGCATATCCCCTTCGAGGGCCTGCCGGCGCGCATCGCCTGGCTCGGCCATGGCGAACGCACCGCGCTCGCCCGCCGCGTCAACGAACTCGTGGCAAGCGGCGAGCTCAAGGGGCCGGTCGCCTTCTCGCGCGACCATCTCGACGCCGGCGCCATGGCGCACCCGAACATCATGACGGAGCGGATGAAGGACGGCTCCGACGCCATTGCCGACTGGCCGCTCATCGATGCGATGGTGCTCTGCTCATCCATGGCCGATCTCGTCGTCATTCATTCCGGCGGCGGCGGTTACGCCGGCTATATGACGAGCTGCGGCGTTACCATCGTTGCCGATGGGACCGATGCTGCCGACGAGCGACTGGACCATGCGCTCACCAACGACACCGCGCTCGGCGTGATCCGCTATGCGGATGCGGGATACGACGAGTCCTTCGAGGAGATCGCCGCTAAGGGCATCGGCCACGTGAAGGTGTGAGAAGCTATGCAAGGCCAAGCGACGGTCTTGCCGCTACCGTCGCTTCCGCGGCCTTAAGGTTGCGGTCGACGACAGCGACATGAGCATCCTCGCGCGCCGTGATTCCGACTAGTGCCCGCATGCGGCCGCTGATGCGCAAAGCAGGTCGGTTGCGGGGACCTGTTTCAATTTTTTGCTTTTTTTAACGTGTGCCCCTCCTGCGGCTCCCGCCCCTCCGCCCAACCGGGGGCCCTCCAACCACTTGAGATCGTTCTCGTTTTCTTCAGCCTCAGTCCCGGAGAGCGTCGCTCGCCAGGCTCCGACGTGTCTTTCTGCGGCTGCGCTGCGGGTGACGCAACTTTGTGGCGCTTGACAATTTTTTCATGGCGTGAAATTTCTTTCAAATAGGGATAAAAATATCATGCGCTGCGAAAATTATCATGCAGTGCAGCATCGGGTGGAGACGATGGCGATCATCGGCTGGACGGCCAATCGGGATGATGAGGCGAGCATGGCGACGCGTGCCGCGTGGCTGCATTACGCCGGTGGGTTGACGCAGGCGGAAGTCGCCAAACGCCTGGGCCTCACCTCGCTGAAAGCGCATCGCCTGATCATGAGGGCCAACCAGGAAGGCCTGGTGAAGGTCTATATCGATGGCGACGTATCCGAATGCGTCGAGCTCGAGCAGAAGCTTTCCAGCCGCTATGGGCTCGATTATTGCGAGGTGGTGCCGGACTTCGACAGTGACGACCTGCCGCTGAAGGCGCTCGGCATATCCGGGGCGCAGTTCCTGAGGCGCGAGATCGAACGCGGCGAGACGGCCCTGATCGGGGTCGGCCATGGGCGCACCTTGGCTGCCTGCGTCGAATATCTGCCGCGTACCGCGAGCAACAACACCCGCTTCGTCTCTCTGCTTGGCGGTCTCACGCGCAAATTCTCGGCCAATCCGCATGACGTGATCCACCGGCTGGCCGAGCGCACGGGCGCCGAGGCCTATGTGATGCCGGTGCCGTTCTTCGCCAACACGGTAGAGGACCGCGACGTGCTCTTCAGCCAGCGTGGGGTTCGCGAAGTCTTCGAGCTCGCGAAGTCGGCCGATCTGCTCATGGTCGGCATTGGCACGGCCGAGCGCGAGGCCTCACTGGTCGCGACCGGCATGATCGAGATGAGCGAGATAGAGGAGATCCAGAGAGGCGGCGGCATGGGCGAACTGCTCGGACACTTCTTCGATGAAAAAGGTCGGCCGATCGAGACGACGCTTTCCGACCGCACGTTCACTCTCGGCCGGGACGACCTGAGGAACCGCCGCACGGTCGCGGTCGCGGGGGGCAAGATCAAGGCGCGAGCGATCCGCGCTGTGCTGGAAAGTGGGCACTTGAACGGGCTGATCACGGACGAGCGTACCGCGCAGGCGCTGGCCGCCTGACAGTTGGAGTTTTCGGACCGCAACGGCGCCGGGAGGGAACGGAGCCGTGGTTCGGGGAGGCAATACCGGTCGGGTAGCCGGTCAAGCTCAATCGAGCAGTTTTACCCGCAACGGAGGAGAAAACCGATGTATGAAAAGGAGAAAGACCTCATTAGCGCATTCCTGCGCGGGGAGGTGGATCGCCGCGGCATGCTGAAAGGCCTGGGCGCGGCAGGTCTGACGGCGGGCACCGCCGGTACTCTGTTCAATCTGATGTCGACGCAGGCGCTCGCCGCCGACTTCGACTGGAAGGCGCATTCCGGAAAGTCGCTGAAGCTGCTTTTGAACAAGCACCCCTATGCCGACGCGATGATCGCCAACCTCCAGACCTTCAAGGACCTGACCGGCATCGAAGTCACCTATGACGTTTTCCCGGAAGACGTCTATTTCGACAAGGTGACCGCAGCTCTGTCGTCAAGCTCGACGGAATACGACGCCTTCATGACCGGCGCCTACATGACCTGGACCTATGGTCCGGCCGGCTGGATCACCGACCTTAACGAGTGGATCAAGGATCCGGCGAAGACTAACCCGCAATATGGCTGGGACGACTTCCTGCCGGGCGTCAAAGCCTCCTGCGCCTGGAACGGGCAGCCAGGCGGAGCCCTTGGTTCGGAAGACGCCAAGCAATGGTGCATTCCGTGGGGTTACGAGCAGAACAACCTTTCGTACAACAAGGAGATGTTCGACAAGGTCGGCGTCAGCGTTCCGAAAAACCTCGACGAGCTCCTCGTGGTCGCGGCGAAGCTCACCAAGGACGTCGGCGGCGGCGTCTACGGTATCGGCGTGCGCGGCTCGCGTTCCTGGGCCACCATCCATCCGGGCTTCCTCTCGGGATACGCGAATTTCGGTCAGAAGGATTTGAACGTTTCTGCAGACGGCAAGCTTTCGGCCGCGATGAGTACGCCCGAGTCCAAGGCATTCCACGCCAAGTGGGTGCAGATGATCCAGGAAAGCGGCCCGAAGGATTGGTCGACCTATACCTGGTACCAGGTCGGCACCGACCTCGGCGCCGGCGCCTCCGCCATGATCTACGACGCCGATATTCTCGGCTATTTCATGAACGGCGGCGACAACAAAATGGCCGGCAAGCTCGCCTATGCGCCCTTTGCCGCCAATCCGGCGGCTTCCGCACCGACGCCGAACATCTGGATCTGGGCGCTCGCTATGTCCAACTTCTCCGCCGACAAGGACGCGACCTGGTACTTCCTGCAGTGGGCGACGGGCCTCGAGCACGCCATCTTCGGCGCAACGAAGATGGACTTCGTCAACCCGGTCCGCGCTTCGGTCTGGAAGGACGAAATGTTCCGTGAGCGGCTGAACAAGAGCTATCCGGGTTATGTGGAAATGCACGACATTTCCGCACCGGGCGCCAAGATCCACTTCACGGCCCAGCCGCTGTTCTTCGATCTCACCACCGAATGGGCGGCGACGCTGCAGAAGATGGTGGCGAAGGAAGTGCCGGTCGACGAGGGGCTCGACAAGCTCGCCGAAAGCATCAACCGCCAGCTGGCGGAAGCCGGGCTCGGCTGATCGACCTTGTGCGTCTGAAAAGACGCACGGCGCTGTAGTGGCGCCGGCTCGCCCCTGGCGGTCGGCGCATCGATAGCGTGAACAAGCAAACGAGGAGGGGGTCTGGCTGCGCCGGCCGCGGCCGACCCCTTTGTTGTCATCGACACAGGCATTTTGAACGGAGCTGGCCATGGCTTCTGTGACGCAACCGGGTGCAAGGACCGGCGGTTTCAGGATCAGCAAGAGGGTTCTTCCCTATGTGCTTTCCCTGCCGGCACTTCTTGTCTGCATCGGTATTCTGATCCCGTTTTTCACGGCGGTGGTCTACTCTTTCCAGCGCTACCGGCTAAGCCAGCCCTGGGCACGCCAGTTCAATTGGGGTGAGAACTACCTGAACTTCTTCACCGATCCGGGCTTCTGGAACACGCTGAGGATCTCGCTGCTTTATGCGGGCGTCACCGTGGGCCTCGAGTTGCTGCTCGGGCTCGGCATCGCGCTCCTCCTGCAGCGCCGCTCGACCATCAACAATTTCATTTCGATCATGCTCCTTCTGCCGCTGATGACGGCACCGGCGCTGGCAGCGCTGATGTGGAAGCTCATGACCAATCCCGGCTTCGGCATCCTGAGCTACTTCGCGAGCCTCATCGGTCTTGAGAATTTCCGCTGGGCATCGTCTCCCGACACCGCGCTGCTGACGGTCGTGCTCGTCGATATCTGGGTCTACACGCCGTTCATCATGATCCTGCTGCTCGCCGGCCTCAGATCCCTGCCGACCCAGCCGTTCGAAGCGGCCGCACTCGACGGCGTGCCGCGCACCTTCGTCTTCTTCCGGATCACGCTGCCGATGCTGACGCCCTATATCCTGACGGCGACGCTCTTCCGGCTACTCGACTCGATCCAGCAGTTCGACATCATCTATGCGATGACGCAGGGCGGACCCGGCGACACACTGACCGTCTTCCAGGTCGAGGCCTATCTCAACTTCTTCCAGTCGACCAATGTGGGCCGCTCCGCCGCGCTGCTGATCATCCTGTGGGCGATCACCTACATTCTCTCGAACGTCTTCATCAAGAACTGGCTCCGGCTGCGCGAACGCGCCCGTGGCGAAGCGTAAGGAGGATCACCCATGGAAACCATGTCTCCGATCGAAAGACTCCTGCGCGGCATCGCTCTGACGCTGGTCGTCGTCTTCTTCATGTTCCCGATCGTCTGGATATTCCTCATGTCCTTCCAGACGAACGAGACGATCCTCAGGATTCCGCCGTCGGTGATCTTCACGCCGACGCTGGAAAACTATGCGGCGCTGATCACCGGCCGGCTGCAGACCGCCGCCGGCACGCTCGACATCGCCTTCATGCGCAATCTCGGCAACTCGGTGTTCCTGTCGGTCGTCTCCGTCGCGGTGGCGTTGCTGCTCGGCGTCCCGGCGGCTTACGCGTTCGCGCGACACAAGTTCAGAGGGTCGGAAGATATCGCCTTCACGCTGCTTTCGTTCCGTTTCGCGCCGCCGCTCCTCGTGCTTCTCCCGCTGACGCAGTACTTCCAGTGGCTCGGCCTCTCGAATACCTATTTCGGCCTCATCTGGATCTACCAGTTGATCTGCCTGCCGCTGATCCTCTGGATCGTCCGCGGTTACTTCGAGGATATCTCGGCGGACGTCGAATACGCCTATCGCATCGCCGGCCATTCCTGGTTTGCGACGTTCCGCAAGATCGCCCTGCCGCTCGCGGGGCCAGGGATCGCAGCGGCCGGCCTGCTCGCCTTCATCTTCGCCTGGAACAACTTCGTCTTCGCGCTGGTGCTGGCGTCCGCCGACAAGCAGCCGGTGACGGTCGGGGCGCTCGCCTTCGTCACGGCTTCCGGCATCCAGTACGGCCAGATCGCCGCGGCCATCGTGCTGTCGATTACGCCGACGCTTGCACTTGCACTCTACGCCCAGCGCTACCTCGTCGAGGGCCTGTCGCTCGGCGCGGTGAAGGGATAATCGTAATGACCACGCTGCAACTGAAAAACATCGTCAAGCGCTACAAGAGTCAGACGGTTCTCGACGACCTCTCGCTCGATGTCGCCGACGGCGAACGGCTGGTGCTGTTCGGACCCTCGGGCGCGGGCAAGACCGTGCTCCTCCGGCTCGTCGCCGGCGTCATCGATCCGGACGAGGGCAGGGTGCTGATTGGCGGCGAGGACATGACGGAGGTCGACGCGGAACACCGCGGCGTCGGCATGGCGTTCCAGAACTTCGCCCTCTTTCCGCACATGAGCGCCTTCGACAATATCGCGAGCGCCTTGACCTCTCGGAAGTCGTCCAAGGAGTCGATCGCCGCCGGTGTTCAGAAGGTGGCGAAGCTCCTGAAGATCGACCACGTGCTGAGCCATCATCCGAAAGCGCTCTCCAATGGTCAGAAGCAGCGCACGGCGCTTGCCCGCGCGCTGGTCGGCTCGCCGCCGCTGCTTTTGCTCGACGATCCGCTTCGCAACGTCGACGCCAAGCTTCGCTTCGAAATGCGACTGGAACTGCCGCGGCTCCTGGCCTCCGAAGGCGCGACTGTCGTCTACGTCACGCAGGACTACAAGGAGGCGATGGCGCTCGGCGACCGCATCGCGGTCATGTCGCAGGGCAGCATCCACCAGATCGGCACGCCGGGCGACATCTACAACGCGCCGGCCGACATCGAGATCGCCCGCCTTTTCGGCGATCCGACCATCAACCTGCTCGATGTCGTGCCGCAGCGGGGACCGGACGGCGCCTTTGTAGAGCTTTCCAACGTCCGCTTCCGGCTTCCGAATTTCGGGGCCGAAATCGTCGGAAAGTCGTGCGTGCTCGGGCTTAGGCCCGAGACCATCGCCTTCACCGAAGCCTCTGCGCTGGGCGCTATTCCCGTGACGGTGGAGGCCGAAACGCCGCTCAACGAAAAAACTGTGACGCTGACGCTTACCGCGCGCGGCCGCGAAATTCTCGTCTCTCGCCCGGCCGGAACGCCGGGGCCAGTCGCCGGGCCGGCTCACATCGCAGTCAATGGCCGCGCGGCACTTCTGTTCGATAAGGAAAGCGGCCGGCTCATGCGGCCGGCAGAGCTTACCTCCAAGCGCAATGGAGAAGCGGCATGACCGACACCGCTCTTTCGCTAAAGGACGTCGACAAGTTCTACGGTCCCATTGACTACGGCGTTCAAGCCGTGAAGAAACTGAGCCTGGATGTGCAGAAGGGCGAGATCATCGCGCTTCTCGGCTCCTCGGGCTGCGGCAAGACCTCGACTCTCCGCATGATCGCCGGTTTCGAGCCGGTGTCGCGCGGCACGATTTCGCTCGGGGGTCGACAGGTGCAGACCTTCGCACCCGTACGCCGCAACGTCGCGATGGCCTTCGAGGGCTATTCGCTCTACCCGCCGCTGACGGTGCGCGAGAACATCGCCTTTGCGCTGAAGGCTTCGAGGCTCTCGCAGCATATCGTCGACGAGAAGGTGGCGAGCATCGCCAAGCTGCTCGAGATCGAGGACATTCTCGGTCGCTATCCGAGCTCGATTTCCGGCGGCCAGCAGCAGCGGGCCTCGCTCGGGCGGGCGCTGATCCGCGATGCCAGCCTGCACCTTCTCGACGAGCCGATGGGTCAGCTCGAGCCGCAGCTACGCGCGGTGCTGCGCGGCCGCATCAAGCACTTCATCAAGGAACGCGGGCTGACGGCCATCCTCGTCACCCACGACCAGACCGAGGCGAATGCACTCGCCGACCGGATCGCAGTGATGGAGGGCGGCGTGCTGCAGCAGTTCGACACGCCGCGAAAGATCAAGGAACGGCCGGCAAACCTTTTCACCGGCACCTTTGTCGGCGAGCCGCCAATGAATGTCTTCGAGGCGAGCGTCAGCGGCTCCGACAGCCGTCTAACCTTCGGCCTCAAGGATGGTGTGCGGCTGGAATATCAGGCCTCCGACTTCTCGCGCTCGGTGCGCGATGCCCTGATGAAGCGTCAGAAAGTGGTGCTGGGCGTCCGGCCCTATGCTGTCAGACGCAGCGCCGATGGCGTTACCGGCCGTGTCGCGGTCAATCAGTGGCTGGGCGACCAGACGCATATCGCGGCGGACTTCGCCGGCGGGACGTTGGTTCTGGTCGAACACGACCGGACGAAGCTCGAGATCGGACAACCGATCGGCATCCGTCTCGAACCCGCCAGCCTGCATGTCTTCGACGGCGATAGCGGCATGGCGATTTCGCACGGAGAGGAGCTCGCCTGATGCGCGACATCCTCATCGGCATTGACGCGGGGACGTCGGTCATCAAGTCGGTCGCCTTCGACCTCGGCGGCCGGCAGCTCGCGATGGCGACGGTGCCCAACAGCTATGAGGCGGCCGGCCGCACCGGCAGCGTTCAGGACCTTCGGCGGACCTGGACGGATGCAGTAAAAACCTTGGTCGACCTTGCGGCCAGGATCGAGAACCTCCCTGGCCGTGTTGCCGCCATCGCGGTGACCGGTCAGGGAGACGGCACCTGGATGATCGACCGCGACGGCGAACCGGTCGGCAAGGGCTGGCTCTGGCTCGATGCGCGCGCGAGCGAAACGGTCGAGCGGCTGCGCGGCGAGAGCGGCGACGCGGAGCGTTTCTCGCGCACGGGGTCGGGGCTTGCCGCCTGCCAGCAAGGCCCGCAACTGCGCTGGATGATGGACAAGGCGCCCGAGATGCTCGAAGGCGCGGCGACCGCCTTTCACTGCAAGGATTGGCTCTATTTCAATCTCACCGGAAAGCGCGCGACCGATCCCTCGGAGGCGAACTTCACCTTCGGCGATTTCCGCACGCGCCAGTATTCCGACGAAGTCATCTCCTTTCTCGGCCTGGAAAGCCTGAAGCACCTGCTGCCGGAAATCGTCGATGGAGCCACCTCGCATCACGCTCTGTCCAAGGCTGCCGCGGCTGTTACGGGAATACCGGCCGGGACGCCCGTTGTGCTCGGCTATGTGGACGTGGTCTGCACGGCGCTCGGCGCCGGTCTCTATGACCCCGGAACCGATACCGGCTGCTCGATAATCGGCTCGACGGGGATGCATATGCGTCTTGCGACGAGCGCCGAGGATGTGCGGCTCAATAGCGATCTTACAGGCTACACAATGTGCATGCCGATCCCGAACACCTATACGCAGATGCAGTCGAACCTGGCGGCAACACTCAATATCGACTGGATTCTTTCGGTCGCGGCTAGCGTGCTCAAAGGCATGGGGATCGAAAAGAGCAAGGGCGAGTTGCTCGCGCATGTGGACGGCTGGCTTGCGGAGGCCAAGGATACGCCGCTTCTCTTTCAGCCCTATATCTCGGATGCCGGCGAGCGCGGTCCCTTCGTCGATGCTTCGGCGCGCGCGTCCTTCGTCGGGCTTTCGATGACGCACGGGTTCGGCGACATGGTGCGCGCCGTCTTCGACGGCCTCGCGCTCGCCGCCCGGGATTGCTACTCCGAGATGGGACCGCTGCCGCGACGCATCCGCCTGACGGGCGGTGCGGCCCGGAGCGCCGCATTGCGCCAAATCCTCGGGGGCGCGCTTGGCGCGAGCGTCCAGACCAGCGAACGCGAAGAGGCGGGCGCTGCCGGAGCGGCAATGATCGCCGCCGTTTCGCTCGGCATCTACCCTTCCATGGCCGACTGTGTTCGCGACTGGGCAACGCCCTATCAGCGCGCGGCAGAGGCGCCGGATGAGCGGCTCGTCCGTCGCTATGACAGACTCTTCCCCTCTTATCAGCAGTCGCGCCTCGCGCTCAGGCCGGTCTGGCACGCACTCTCCCAAGGTGCCGCAGGGGCGGATCAACAGGAAAGATCGAAATGAAGAAGATAGCCATCATCGGCGACCGGTTCATGCTGCCGGATGTATTTCGCGACAAGATCATCGACGCCTGCGGCGATGGGCACGAGATCCGGATGCTCGAACAGCCCTGGCCGGACGTTCCGATGGAGCACGGTTATGCGATCGAAGGCATGGACGGCCTCAAGGAATATCTCGGCAAGCCGGCGGAGATCGTTGATTTCATTGGGGACGCGGAAATCCTGGTGACGCAGCTTGCGCCGCTGTCGCGAGAAATGCTGGCAGCGCTTCCGGACCTGAAGCTTGTCGCGGTTTCGCGCGGCGGGCCGGTCAATATCGATGTGAACGCCGCGCGGGATGCAGGGGTACGCGTCGTCAATACGCCCGGCCGCAATGCAAGTGCGGTCGCCGAGTTCACGATCGGCGCCATTCTGGCCGAAACCCGGCTGATCCGCACCGGTCACGAGGCGCTGCGCAGGGGTGAGTGGCGCGGCGATCTCTATCGTGCCGATCGCGCGGGGCGTGAGCTGTCGGAAATGACCGTCGGCGTCGTCGGCTACGGCAACATCGGCACCAAGGTGGTGCGCCTTTTGCGCGCTTTCGGCACCAACGTGCTCGTTCACGATCCCTATGTGCAACTCAGCGCCGAGGACCGGAACGCCGGCGTCGAGCACGTCTCCTTCGACGATCTCCTGGCGCGCGCCGATGTTGTGACACTGCATCCGCGGGTGACGGAAGAGACGAGGAACATGATGAATGCGGAGACCTTCGCGAAGATGAAGCCGGGCGCGATCTTCGTGAACACGGCGCGCGGTCCGCTTTGCGATTATGACGCTCTCTACGAAAATCTCGTCAGCGGCCATCTTTCGAGCGCCATGCTCGAAACCTTTGCGGTCGAGCCGGTGCCGGAGGACTGGCCGCTCTTGAAGCTTCCGAACGTGACGCTGACGCCGCATATCGCCGGCGCCTCGGTGCGCACCGTCACCTATGCCGCCGAAATGGCCGCGGAGGAAGTGCGCCGCTTCATCGCCGGCCTGCCGCCGGTCCATCCGTGCTGAGGTTACGATTATGAGCGAGCTTCAGTTGCGCCAGTCGATCATCGACCATTGCCTTCACATGAACGCCATCGGCCTTAACCAGGGAACCTCCGGCAATATCAGCGTGCGCCATGGCGACACGATGCTGGTCACGCCCTCGGCCATTCCCTATGGCCAAATGACGCCGGACATGATTGTCGCCATGCCGATCAGCGGCGAATACGGCGCCTGGTCCGGGCCGAAGAAGCCCTCGGTCGAGTGGCCCTTCCACCTTGACATCATGCGAGCGCGGCCGGAGGTGGGTGCGGTCGTGCATACGCACGCGATGTTCTCGACGATTCTCGCCATCGCGCGGAAGCCGATCCCGGCTTGCCATTACATGATTGCCGCCTTCGGCGGTCACGATGTCCGGGTGGCGGACTACGCCCGCTATGGCACCACGACGCTTTCCGAAAATGTGCTGAAGGCGATCGAAGACCGATCGGCCTGTTTGATGGCGAACCACGGCATGATCGCGACGGGCCCCAGCCTCGAAAAGGCAATGTGGGCGGCGGTCGAGCTCGAGACGATCGCCAAGCAATATTACCACACGCTCTTGATCGGCGGGCCGGTGATCCTGCCGGACCAGGAGATCGCCGGCGTCATCGAGGGCTTTGCCAGCTACGGCCTGCAGAGCAAGCCCGAGGGCGCCGCAGCCGCATGACAAGGAGGACAGGAGACAAGCATGTGAGTACCGAAACCGGGACATACGATCTTTTCGTCATCGGCGGCGGCATCAACGGTGCGGGCATTGCGCGCGACGCGGCGGGGCGAGGGCTATCGGTTCTTCTTTGCGAGAAGGACGACCTGGCGCAGGGCACCAGTTCGCGCTCGGGAAAGCTGGTGCATGGGGGCCTGCGCTATCTTGAATATTACGAGTTCCGGCTGGTGCGCGAGGCGCTGATCGAGCGTGAAGTGCTGCTTGAAACCGCTCCGCACATCATCTGGCCGATGCGCTTCGTGCTGCCGCACAATCCGGCCGACCGGCCAGCCTGGCTGGTCCGCCTCGGCCTCTTTCTCTACGATCACCTTGGTGGCCGCAAGCGCCTGCCGGGGACGCGGACGCTCAACTTACGCACGGCGCCTGAAGGCGCTGCGATCAAGCCGGGCTATGGCAAGGCTTTCGAATATTCCGATTGTTGGGTGGATGATGCCCGGCTCGTGGTGCTGAACGCGCTCGATGCAGCGAACAAGGGTGCCCGGGTCCTGACCCGCACCGCCTGCAGCAGCATTCGCCGCCGCGGGGGTCTCTGGCACGTCGAGATGACGGACACGCAAACCGGGACCAGGACGGAGGTCAAGGCGCGCTGCGTGGTGAACACGGCCGGCCCCTGGGTCAATGACGTGATCGGCCGCATCGCCGGGCTGAACTCGCACCGCAGCGTTCGCCTCGTCAAGGGCAGCCATATCGTCGTGCCGAAATTCTGGGAGGGAAGGCACGCCTATCTCGTCCAGAATCCCGACAAGCGCGTGATCTTCATCAATCCCTACCAGAACGATCTGGCGCTGATCGGCACCACCGACATCCCCTATGAGGGACGGCCGGAGGACGTGGCGGCCGACGGCAACGAAATCAGCTATTTGCTGAAATCGGTGAACCGCTATTTCAAGCAGCAGCTCACCGAAGACGACATCCTTCACAGCTTCTCCGGTGTGCGCCCGCTCTATGACGACAACGCCGAAAATCCCTCGGCGGTGACGCGCGACTATATTTTCGAGCTGGATGCCGCGAATGGAGAGGCGCCGCTGCTATCCGTGTTCGGCGGAAAGATCACCACGTTCCGCAAGCTTTCCGAACATGCGCTGGAGCGGCTAAAACCCTTCTTCCCGAAGATGGGGAGCGCCTGGACGGCGCGTGCCCAGCTGCCGGGCGGCGACATGGCCGACGCCGATTTCGACCAATTCCTCGCGGATATGCGCGCCCGTTGCCACTGGCTGCCCGCCGATCTCGCCAAGCATTATGCGCGGCTCTACGGCACCCGGACGTATGAGCTGATTGGCGCCGCGACGTCGCTCGAGGATCTGGGCGTGAGTTTCAGTCGGCTCTTCTATGAACGGGAAGCCCGCTTTCTCATCGAGAACGAATGGGCGCGCACGGCGGAAGACCTGATCGAACGCCGCACGAAGCACGGCCTGCATATGAGTGCGGCGGAGAAGCGGGCATTCACCGGCTGGATCGAACGCCAGCAGGCGGCCGCGTGAGAAAGGAGCAGGCGATGTTGCGAAGCTCCGAATTCGAAGCGCTTCTGGATCTCTCGGCGCGCGTCGGCGCAGATCCAGAGCTTGTCCAGGGGGCGGGCGGCAACACCTCGATCAAGGAAGGCGGCACGCTCTGGATCAAGGCCTCGGGCCTCTGGCTTGCCCATGCCCGCACGCGCGACGTCATGGTGCCGGTCGCGCTCGATCCGTTGCTCGACGCCCTGGAACGGGACGATCCCGCAACCGAGAAGGCCCAGGATTTCGTGATCACGGAGCTCAATCCTTCCGGCTTGCGGCCGTCGATCGAGACGACGGTTCATGCGCTGATGCCGCAAAAGGTGGTGATCCATGTGCATTGCGTCGAGACGATCGCGTCTGCGGTGCAGACCGATGCTGCGGCGATCGCCGCGGAAAGGCTTCAGGGCATCCCCTATGCTTTCGTGCCCTATGCCAGGCCCGGTCTGCCGCTCGCCAAAGCGATAGCCGAGCGGATCGATGAGGATACATCGGTGCTGGTCCTAGGCAATCATGGGCTTGCCGTTGCCGCCGAGACGGTCGAGGACGCGGCGTGGCTTCTCGCTGAGGTGTCCCGCCGCTTTGCGTCGCCTGCGCGCAAGGCAGCGGCTCCCGATCTTGCCGCGCTCGGGCGCCTTGCGCTCAACAGCGCCTATCGGCTGCCTGATGACGGAAGGCTGCATGATGCCGCCACGGATCTCGAAAGCTGCAAGATCGCCGCGGGCGGAAGTCTCTACCCGGACCATGTGATCTTTCTCGGCAAGGGCTCCGTCATCGGCGCTCCGGGGGACAGCGCTCTCTCGCTGGAGAAGGGATTTCGCGATGCCGGCCAGAACCTTCCGCCGGTTCTTCTCTTCCCGGGCAAGGGGGTTCTGGTGCTCAAGGAGATTACCGCCGGCGCGCTTGCCATGGCGCGCTGCCTTTCGGACGTGACGGCGCGCATTCCGGCGGGCGCACGGCTACGCTATCTCACTGATGCGGAAAACGCCGAGCTCCTTGGTTGGGATGCGGAGAAATATCGCCAGCAGTTGAATCTCGCCGGGCAGGTGCTGCAATGAGCGGGGAAAGCGCGCTCGTTATCGGTATCGATATCGGCACGTCGGGTGCCCGCGCGGTCGCGATGAACGAGGCCGGCGAGATCGTCGCGTCCGGTGCTGCCAAGCTTAGCGCCTTTTCCGATGATCATCGCGATCCGCTCGCCTGGTGGAAGGCGCTGCAGGCGACGCTTGGCGATGTGCTTGTGGCAATCGATCCCATTCGGGTGCGGGCGATCAGCATCGACGGTACGTCCGGTACCATGCTGCCGGTTGCCGCCGACGGCGCGCCGCTCGCCACGCCGCTGATGTATAACGATCCGGTCGCGGACCGCGCTGTCCTGGACGGCATCGCTACGCATGCCCCGAAGGAGAGCGCCGCGCATGGCGCGACCTCGGGCCTCGCAAAGCTTCTCACGTTCCAGGCGCTGCCGGGCGTCTTCCGTGTCATCCACCAGGCGGATTGGCTGGCCGGGCATTTCACCGGTCTTTATGACGTTTCCGACGAGAACAACACGCTGAAGACCGGCTATGACCCGGTGTCCCGTTCCTGGCCTGACTGGATCGAGCGGACGGGCGCGCGCGTCGATCTGCTGCCGGACGTTCTGGCGGCGGGTGCGCCTGTCGCAACGATTTCGCCCGCTGCTGCCGACGCCTTCGGCCTGTCGAGCGATGTTGTCGTCGTCGCGGGTACGACGGACGGTTGCGCCTCGTTTCTTGCAACGGGGGCCGACAGGCCGGGCGATGGCGTCAGCGCGCTTGGCACGACATTGACGGTGAAGATGCTGTCCGACCGGCCGCTGTTTGCCCCGGAATACGGGCTCTACAGTCACCGGATCGGCGACATGTGGCTTGCGGGCGGCGCCTCCAATACCGGTGGCGCTGTACTTGCGGCGCATTTCACTGCCGAGCGGATAGCTGAACTCTCGCTTCGGATCGATCCGGAGACAGCTACCGGGCTCGATTATTATCCGCTGACGAAGCCGGGCGAGCGCTTCCCTATCGCCGATCCTGAGCTCATGCCGCGCATGAAGCCGCGCCCGGCGGACGACGCGGAATTCCTGAAAGCGATCTTCGAGGGGATCGCGAGTGTCGAACATCTCGCCTATCAACGGCTGGTATCGCTCGGCGGTCCCGCTCTTCGTTCGGTCCGCACCGTCGGCGGCGGCGCGAAGAACCCGGGCTGGGCGGCCATCCGCGCGCGGAAGCTCGCGGTCCCGTTCCTGCCCGTCCTTTCGGAGGAGGCGGCAGCCGGCGCGGCGCGCCTTGCTCTTTCCGGGGCGAGGGAGGCGGGTGTCTTATGAGCGGTTACCGGGCGATATCCGGCATCTCGGCGATCGCTGACGCCTATGATGCGTTTCTCGTCGACCAGTTCGGTGTGCTCAGGGACGGGCGCGAACCGTATCCCGCTGCTCCTGAGACGCTGGTCCGCCTGAAGCAGGCAGGCAAGCGGATCATCATTCTTTCCAATTCGGGCAAACGCTCGGCGGAAAACAACCGCCGTCTCGCAGAGCTCGGCTTCGAGGTCGGAAGCTGGGATTGGGTACTGACCTCGGGCGAGGTCGCCTGGCGGATGCTCAGCCGGGAAGACGAACAGCAGCGCGGCGCGCCACGCAAATGCCTGCTGATCAGCCGGGACGGCGATCTCTCGCCGCTCACGGGTCTGAATCTCACTCGGACCGAGAGCGGCGAGGATGCCGAAATCGTGCTTCTGGCGGCGAGCGAAGGCGATGTCCATTCGCTTGCCCATTACGAAAATCTGCTCGGCCCGGCCGCCCGGCGCGGCGTTCCGTGCCTCTGCACCAATCCGGACAAGGTGATGCTGACGAAGACGGGCCATGCCTTTGGGGCCGGGCGGATTGGCGAGCTCTATGAGGAACTCGGCGGAAGCGTGCGCTGGATCGGCAAGCCGTTTCCAGACATCTACGACTTCGCTCTGGATTTTCTCGGCCGACCCGATCCGTCGCGCGTCTGCGCCATCGGCGACAGCGTCGAGCATGATGTTGCCGGAGCGGCCGCGGCGGGGCTTGGCTCGGTGCTGGTGACGACGGGCATTCTGGAGCGGCAGTCGGAAGAGGAACGCCGGCAGCTCTTCGTCAAACACGGTGCCACGCCGGATTTCATCCTCCCGAAATTTCTCTGGTAACAAGGAACTCAGGCCATGGCCTTCACGCTGTCGCTCAACACCAATCCTCTCGTCAATCGTTTTGCCGAGCCGGATGACCTGATCGACACGATCGCGGAGAAGATCCGTATCGGCCACGTGCAACTCACCCATGAATTCGTCAATCCCGGCTGGCCGGCGGCGACGATCAACAAGACGATCCGGCAGTTCCGCACGGCGCTTGCCCGGACAGGCGTGAAGATCACCTCCGGGATGACCGGACCCTATGGCCGGCTCAACCATTTCGGCCATCCGGACCAGGATGTCCGTCGCTACTATATCGACTGGTTCAAGACCTTCGCCGACATCTCAGCCGAACTCGGCGCATCCGGCATCGGCACGCAATTCGCGATTCTCACGCTCAGAGATTATGACGATCCGGTGCGCCGCGAAGAGCTGGTGGCGATCGCCATCGAATGCTGGCGGGAGGTCGCCGAGCACGCGAGGGCCGCCGGTCTTTCCTATCTCTTCTGGGAGCCGATGTCGGTCGGCCGCGAGTTCGGCCACACGATCGAGGCGTGCAGGGCGCTCGACCGCCGGCTGGCGGCGGCCGAACTGCCGGTTCCGATGAAGATGATGGTCGATATCGACCATGGCGACGTCACGTCGCCGAATGCGGCCGATATCGATCCCTACGCCTGGGCCGAGGCCTTTCCGAAGCAGTCGCCGATCATCCACATCAAACAGTCATCGATGAACAAGGGTGGCCACTGGCCCTTCACCGCTGCCTACAACAAGGAAGGCCGGATCACCCCGGAACGCCTTATCGACGCCATCGGGCGGGGCGGCGGAACTGACAACGAGATCTGCCTCGAACTCTCGTTCCGCGAGCGCGAGCCGACTGATCATCTGGTGGTCGAAATGATCCGCGAATCGGTGGAGTTCTGGGAGCCGCACATCGACACGGGTTTCAATCACGTTCAGAAAATCACATGACAACATAACAAAACATCATGGTTGAGTTGAAATATCACACCGATATGTTATCTTCTCTGCAGGAGTGCGGAGGCCAGCCGCACCGGACCAAGGACGGCGATGAAACCGGAAGACAGGCGAGAGGCGATCATGGACGTGCTGATGGAGGCTGGCACGGCCTCCATCGAGGATCTCGCGCTTCGCTTCGGCGTCAGCAAGATGACGGTTCACCGGGATCTCGATGATCTCGAGCAGGCTGGGTTGCTGCGCAAAGTCCATGGTGGAGCATCGATCCAGTCCAGCCCGCAATTCGAAAGCGACTTTCGGTACCGCGAAAAGATCGCGGCGGGCGAAAAGCGCCGCATTGCCGAATATGCCGCGACGCTCGTCGAGCCTGGCGGGAGCCTTATCATCGATGACAGTTCGACTGCCGGCGCGATTGCCGCCTTTCTCAAGGATATTCGCCCGCTCACCGTGATTACCAATAATCTCGGCGTCGTCACCGAGCTTTCAGGTGCGCCGGGCATCAACGTCATCGCCCTCGGCGGCCAATACAGCAAGAAGTTCAACGGCTTCTTCGGGATCATCACCGAGGAGGCGCTGCGGTCGCTTCGCGCCGACGTGGCTTTCCTCTCGAGCTCGGCGATCCAGGGTACGACGGCCTTTCACCAGGACCAGGAGGTCGTCCAGACCAAACGGCAGATGGTGAAAGCCGCCACGCGCAAATACTTGCTCGTGGATCACGAGAAATTCGGGCGAGCAGCACTGCATTTCCTGACGGATCTCGATGCTTTCGATGCGGTCCTGACCGGCAGTGAGGTTTCGGACGAGCACGCGGCGGCGCTTAGCGAAGCCGGCGTCAAGCTGGTCAGGGTCAACAAAGAAAAGATATCGGAGAACGCATGAGCAACTCTGGGCTCTGGGTCGGCACGAGCTGGAAAATGAATAAGACGCTCGCCGAGGCGATGGCTTTCGCAGAGGGCCTCGCCGCGGCGGATGCTGAGCGTGATGCCCGCATCCAGCGCTTCGTCATTCCGCCGTTCACGGCGGTCCGGCAGGTGAAGGAGAGATTGAAGGCGACGAGCGTCAGGGTCGGCGCACAGAACATGCATTGGGAAGATGCCGGCGCCTGGACCGGCGAGATTTCGCCGGTGATGCTCAAGGACTGCAATGTCGATCTCGTCGAACTCGGCCACAGCGAGCGTCGCGAACATTTCGGCGAGACAGACCGGACCGTCGGGCTGAAAACGGCGGCAGCGGTGCAGCACGGTCTCGTTCCGCTGATTTGCATCGGTGAGACGCTCGCCGAACGGGAAGCGGGGGAGGCGGACGCAGTGTTGCGGCGCCAGGTCGAGGGGGCGTTCGCCTTTCTCGAAGGGGCGGCCAAGACCGCGCCGATCCTGCTCGCCTACGAGCCGGTCTGGGCGATCGGCGTCAATGGAATTCCGGCGACGGCTGACTATGCCGATGCCCGGCACAAGCTGATTGGCGAAGTCGCCAAGGAGACGGTCGGCGTGACCGTGCCTGTGCTCTACGGCGGCAGCGTCAATCCTCAGAACTGCGAGGAACTGATCGTCCAGCCCCATATCGACGGCCTCTTCATCGGCCGTTCCGCATGGGACGTCAGCGGCTACCTCGACATTTTGCAGCGTGTCGCCGGGGCGATCTGACCTGTTAGCGGCCAAGGTTTTGAACAAGAGCGGAAGGAAAAACTCATGAAAATCGCCATCGGAGCTGACAGTGCAGGCAAGCCCTTGCTCGACGTCATTGCCGCGCATCTTGCCACCAGAAGCGACCTCGAAGTGAGGGATCTGAGCCAAGCCGGCTATTATGCCGACCTGTCGCAAAACCTGGCGCAGACGATCACCGCCGGCGAGAACGACCGCGGCATCCTCATCTGCGGCACCGGCATCGGCGTCTGCATCTCGGCCAACAAAGTGCCAGGCATACGTGCGGCGCTGACGCATGACACCTATTCTGCCGAGCGGGCGGCAAAGTCCAACAATGCGCAGATCATCACCATGGGCGCGCGTGTGATCGGGCCGGAACTGGCGAAGTCGATCGTCGATACCTGGCTCGCCTCCGAGTTCGATCCGAACGGCCCATCGGCCGCCAATGTGCAGGCGATCGATCGGCTGGACACGGGCAAGTAAGGAGACCCGTTTCCGCGGCGCACGTTGATCCTCCCTCGCGCGTTTGCGGCGAGACGCCCGGCAGCAATGCCGGGTGTTTTCGTTTGTCGGGTGACCGGAAACCGCATCTTGACGGAGTTTCGGCAAACATTTGAAGATAATCGTCTTTCAAGCGGGATCACCTCATGTCCGAAACCACACAACCAAAGCCGCAATCGGGAGCCCACCACCTGTCCAGGATGAGCGGGCGCGATCCGCACGAGGGACACCGCGCAGCGACGCCGCTCGAATTGCTTTTCGATCTGACGTTCGTCATTGCCTTCAGCCTGGCTGCTGCGCAACTCGCGCACCTTCTGGCGGAGGGGCATTTTAAGGCCGGGCTGATCGGCTTCGGCTTTGCCAGCTTTGCGATCTGCTGGGCCTGGGTAAATTTCTCCTGGTTCGCATCCGCCTACGATACGGACGATTGGGTATTTCGCTGCGTGACGATGGTGCAAATGGCAGGGGTGCTGATCCTCGCAATCGGCCTGCCGCCGATGTTTGAATCGATCGATAAAGGCGAACATCTCAACACCGCTATCATGGTGCTCGGCTATGTGGTGATGCGCGTCGCCATGGTATTTCAATGGTTGCGAGCAGCACGGCAAGACCCGCTGCGCCGCAAGGCCTGCACGACCTATGCGACGGCTGTCTCCATCGCCCAGGTTGGTTGGATCATCCTGATCTTCATCGATTTCTCGCTGCTCGTGACCCTTGCTTTCGTCGTGGTGCTGACGGCGGTGGAAATGACGGGGCCGGTGATCGCCGAATCATTGCAGGGAGGAACACCCTGGCATGCCCACCATATCGCCGAGCGCTACAGCCTGCTCGCCATTATCGCTCTCGGCGAAGGCGTGGTCGGGACGGTTGCCTCGGTTACGGCCGTTGTCGAAGGGCACGGCTGGAACCTTGACGTGGCTCTTGTCTGCATCGCCGGAACGGGACTGACCTTCGGCATGTGGTGGATCTATTTCATGCTTCCGAGCGCGGAGATCCTCCACCGGTTTCGCGAACGCTGCTTTGTCTGGGGCTATGGGCACATACCGATCTTCGCCGCGATCGTTGCGACCGGTGCGGGTCTGCATGTTGCCGCCTACTACATCGAGCACAAGGCGCATATTTCCTCGGTGGCAACGGTGGTGACGGTTGCCCTTCCCGCAGCGACCTACATAGCGCTGATCTACGTGATGTACGCCTATCTGTTGCGCCGTGCGGACCGCCTCCATATCTGGCTTCTGGCTGGGACGGCGTTCGTGCTGGCCGCATCCGTTGCCGCGGCCATGGCGGGCATTCCCATGGCGGTATGCCTCATCATCCTGATGCTGGCGCCGGTCGTGACGATCGTCGGCTATGAAGTTGCGGGCCACCGGCACCGGGCGCGGGCTTTGGAGCATGCGCTCGGGGAGAAGCAGTGAGCGGATCAGCGTCCCGTCTCTGCTCGTTGATTGTTGCATCGGATCAGGCGCTTGGCCGGTCTTTCCGGTAATCCGATTCAGCTTCTTCACAAGGTGATTCAGTTCTTCGGCGCGCGCTGTCACCACTTCCTGCTGAGCTTCAGTGTGACCGTCCGGCTTTCACCGTAGCCGCAGGTCGACAGGCCCTGGCATCCCTTGACATATTCCTTGTCGAAGAGGTTGGCGACGTTGAGCGACGCGCTCCAGTCGTTCCTTTCATAGCGGACGGCGGCATCCACCAGCGTCGCGGCCGGCACTTTCTCCGTGTTCGCCGCGTCGGCCCAGGACTCGCCCTGGTATCTGACGCCGGCGCCGAGGCTCACGCCTTCGAATGCTCCGCTCGGAACGGTATAGTCGAGCCACAGCGACGCCTGCGTTTCGGGAACGATGACCGGCGACTTGCCGATCAGGCTTCGGTCGAGATCTTTCGTGACTTCGAGATCCGTATGGGCGAAGGCGCCGATCACCGTCCAGTCCGCGCTTATGTTGACCTTGCCTTCGAGCTCGATACCGGTGGAGCGGACTTCGCCGAGCTGCGCATTGACGAATGAACCGGGCACGGCAACCGAGACGTTCTGTTTGGTAATCTGGAAGAGGGATGCGGTGAACAGGCCATCGATAAAGGACGGTGCGTATTTCACGCCGGCTTCGTACTGGTAGCCCTCTTCGGGTTCGAACCCGGCCATCTTCGCCGGGTTCGTGGGGTCCGCGGGATCGGTCGTCCGCGTGCCGACAAGCGGATTGAAGAAGGTGGCGGCGCTGACATAGGGCGTCACCCCGTTCTCGAATTCGTAAGCAAGGCCGGCGCGCCCGCTCAAGGCACCGTCGTGCGATTTGTAGCTCGTTCCGACAGCAGCGTCGGAATCTGTGTCGACGTAGTCGTAGCGGCCATTGAGCGTGACGAGCCAGCCGCCACCGAAGCGGATCTGGTCCTGAACGTAGACACCGAGCTGCTGTTGCGTGAGGATCTGATCGAGATAAACGAAGTTCGCGCCCTGCGGCACGCCATAGGCGGGATTTGTCGCGCTGATCGGCGTCGCGCCGCAGCAGGCCTGTATGTGATCGAGCCTGTAATACTTATAGTCGAGGCCCGTGAGGAACGCGTGGCTCGTGCCGCCGAGGTCGAACTCTTTCTCCGCGCGATTGTCGATCGAAAAGGTATCGACCTTCGACGTCGCCTCGAAACCGATGCGGTTCAGCAGGTAGTCGGGTCCCGTCGGCGTGCCGCCAACGTAGCCGTAGGTATAGGGGCCCTGCTCATGCTTGTGGAGGTGGGCATAACGGGCGTTCTGAGTGAAGGTCCAGCCGCTTTCAAACTCGTGTTTAGCTTCGTAACCGATCATCTGTTGGGCGTAGGTTCCCTCGTCGAGATCGGGTTCGCCGTAGAAAGCGTCGCGATCGATCTTGCCGAACGGGGCGTCGACCACCGTTCCGACATAAGGCAGGAAGCCGTTGCCGACCCGCACTTGGTCAAGCCCCTGCAGCAGGCCATAGACGGTGAGGCTGGTTGCGTCGTGGGGCGCGTAGGTCACCTGCGGCAGGATAAAGCCACGCAGGTCTTCGGAAAAATCCGAGTAATTGTCGCCGCCGGCGATCTTGCCGGTCAGACGATAGCGCACCGTGCCATCATCAGTCAGCGTGTCGTTGACATCGAAGCCGGTAAAGGCGTTGCCGTCGCTGTTGATGCCGATCTCCGTATAATAGAGAGGCTCGTCCAGCGGCCGCTTGCTGATCAGGTTGACGATTCCGCCCGGATTGGCGCCGCCGTAGAGCACGGAGGCGGGGCCCTTCAGCACTTCTACCCGCTCCAGCATGAAGGGGTCGATCTGAAAGTTGCCGAAGCCCTGGCTGAAGAGCGTCAGGCCATCGAGGAAGACGCCGGTCTGCGTCGCGTCGAAACCACGGATGTAAAACCAGTCCGTGTCGGGATCAGTCCCGAAGGGCTCCGTCGTTACGCCGGGCGTATAGCGTAGCGCTTCATCGATCTTGTTGACGACGCCACGGTCTTCCAGTTCCTGGCGGCCGATCACCGACACCGATTGGGGAATGTCGGTGAGAGGCGTAGCCGTTTTCGATCCGGTCCCGGTTGCCTCGGCGACATAGCCGTCTATAGGCCCGGTGGCGCTTGCCGCACTGCCGCCCTCGACCACCAGCGTGTCAAGTTCGGTCGCGCCGCCATCTTGAGCGAGTGCCGCTCCAGACAGGATCAACGCCGCGAGGGCCACGCCGCTTGCTACGGTATGTTTGCTTAATCGGAACCGATTTAAGGATAAAAACATGCAGCCATGCAAAGTGCTACAGCGACCTTTGTGCGTCTGAAAAGACGCACGGCGCTGTAGATGATCCTTCAAGCATGGTCCATTTCCACTGCATCGCATCTTATCGTTGCCCCGATCCAGCCGCGCGTTCTTCTCCCCGCGGAACGCAACCGGCTATCCACTTCGATAAGATGAGTGCTTATATCAACTATTCCGGCATCGCTTGTCGGGATCGGTGGAAATTGAACGATCCTGGGCAAAGTTGCGCGTTGCAACACGGCAATATTCCCTCGGGGTTCGTCAGGACACTCGGCTCTTTCTCCACAGTGCCGGCGTGATGCCGACGATCTTGCGGAAGACACGGGTGAAATGCGCCTGGTCGGAAAAACCCGTCTCCGCCGCAACGGCCGTCAGCGACATGCCGTTCTGGCGCAAGAGCTGCTTGGCGCGAACGACCCGCGCATTCATCTGCCATTGATGCGGCGCGACTCCTGTGGAGGCCTTGAAGGCATGGCTGAAGTGGGATTGCGAGAGGCCGGTGAGGCCCGCGAGTTCCTCGAGCCGGACGTTCCGGGCGCTGTTTTCCTCGATGAAGTCGACCGCGCGGCGCAATTGCCAGCCCGCCAATTGGCTGCGTTTGCGCGGCTTGCTCTTGCCGATCTTCATCAGGTCGATAAAGAACGCCTGCGTCAGCCCGTCGCCATAGAGATCATGGCGCGGCTGAGGATTGAGGCATTCGGCGGCGATCAGCTCGGCGAGCCCGAGAAAACGCTGATCCTGAAACATGAGTCGGGGTGTTGCGAACCGGCTAGGCTCAAGATCTTCCATCAGACGGCGGCTGAGCGCGTCGAGGTTAAAATGCAGATCGAGATGGCGGATATATTGGACGCCCACGAGGTCAGCCCAGATTTCGGTTCCACCGGGTATGTAGGAGAGGGCGCGCCGATGCTCATTTTGAACTTCGGCTTTGCCCTTCGCTGCAAGTCTGATGTCACAATGGCCTGCACCCTTGGCGTCAAGCACGATGAACATGCGCGGGTCTTCTGAAACATAATAGCCGCCGGCGTGCGGATCGCATTTAACGTCCCACACATCTGCGATGATGCCGTTCCACTCACGGCGATGCAGGCCGCCTATGACAGAAAAACCGCTGATCTTGTTTTGCATGCGCGGCTGAAATGTCATTGTCGCGTTCCCGGGAGGGCGCCGTTCTCGGGCGCCCGGATGCAGCCGTAAATCTTTCAGTTTATAGTCAAGTTTATTACCGCAGCCCCCGTGAATTTTCAACAAGGGAAACCAATGCAGGAGGGCACGGCCGGTGCCGGCCGTGCCCTCCTGCATGTTCTGCTTATAAAAATGTGCTTAGGCGTCGATCAGCGCCAGCTTGGCGCGCGCATCGAGGAGCTGGGCACAGGCGTTTGCGGCTTCCTCACCCTTGACGACGAAATGATCGCGGAAGAAGGCGATCAGCGGTTCGCTTTCCTGAAAGTTGTGTGGCGTCAGCACAGCGGAGAGCACCGGCACGCCGCTGTCGAGTTGCACGCGCATCATGCCATCGAGCACCGTGCCAGCGACGAAGTCATGGCGATAGATGCCGCCATTGACGACGAAGGCCGTTCCGAGGATCGCCGAATAGCGGCCGCTCCTGGCGAGGCTCTGTGCGTGAAGCGGAATTTCGAGCGCACCGGGAACGTCGAAGATTTCGACATCGGCCGCATTGCCGCCGAGTTTTATCCATTGTGCAACGAAAGCATCGACGCACTGGTCGACGATATCGGCGTGCCACCGGGCGCGAATAACGGCGATCCTGGTGGAGGGGTGGGAAAGAATGGTCATGGTCTCAAGCCTTTCAGGGTTGGCGTTTTTCCAATGATCCCGTCGGGCGAACATGCATGCGCGAAAGCCCCGGGCAGGGCGTCGTTGCTGCTTGCTCTCTTCCATCCGGACTGTGACCGTCGGCTCCGGATTTCGACCGGATCTGCTGACCTTCGCACGAAATGCGAAGCGCTCGCGGGCTTCGACCACGGACCATTTTCGACCCTGTGTTCGCTACCGCCGGTGGGGAATTTCACCCCGCCCTGAGAACGCGTGCGACTATATAGATCGCGCCCGCGCGGTCAAACGCGCGCAGCGACGGAAAAGCGAGAAATCACGACAGATTTTTCCAGGAAAAGGCGTGATCCGGGACAAATCGTTCCGGCGACGGACCACGTCTATTCGCGGATGACGAGCAGGTCCTTGGCGGCGAAGCGGAGCGTGACGGTCTCGCCGGCAACGGGCGGGGTCATGCCTGGGTCGTTGAACATGTCGAACGAGATGATGTCGTCGCCGATCCGCAGCTTGGTGCGTATGACGGAGCCGAGGAAGCTCCTCGAGACGACTTCGCCTGGGAGCGCGGTATCGCCCCTGGCGCCCTCGGCGATTGAGCCCGCCTCCGGCCGCAGCGCCAGCGAAATGCTGTCGCCGCCCTTGAAACCGGCGATAGGCTCTTTCAGCGAAATGCGGTGGCCGCCGATCGTGACTGCGCCGGTGGCGGGGTCCGCCACCTTGCCTTCGATGATGTTGAGGGTGCCGACGAAAGAGGCGACGAAGCGGTTTGCCGGCGTGTTGTAGATCTCGAAGGGAGTGCCGATCTGGTCGGCGCGGCCAGCATTCATGACGACGATTCGGTCGGAGATCGACAGTGCCTCCTCCTGGTCGTGCGTCACGAAGACGGTGGTGATGCCGAGCTGCTGCTGGATCTGCCGGATCTCTTCACGCAGCGAAACGCGTATCTTCGCGTCAAGTGCGGAGAGTGGCTCGTCTAGCAGCAGCACTTGCGGCTTGACCGCAAGCGCGCGGGCAAGCGCCACGCGTTGCTGCTGGCCGCCGGACAATTGATAGGGGAAGCGGTCCGCCAAATGCGCGAGCTTGATGAGCCCGAGCATCTGCTTCACCCGTTTATCAATCTCCGTTTTGGAATTGCCCGCGACCTTGAGGCCGAAAGCAACATTGTCATGCACGTTCATGTTCGGGAAAAGCGCATAGGCCTGGAACACCATGCCGATGTTGCGCTGATTCGGTTTCAGCCTACCCTGGTCCTTGCCGTCGATGATGATCGACCCGCCGGAGGGCGTCTCGAAACCGGCGATCATCCGCAGGATGGTGGTCTTGCCGCAGCCGGACGGCCCGAGAAAGGAAACGAACTCGCCTTTGTCGATGCCCATGTCGAAATTATGCACGACCTGAACCGGCCCGAAGGATTTCTGGATACTCGTCAGTTTCAGGAACGCCATGTGATCAAGCCTTGGCCGGAGCGGATTTCTGGATGCGGGAGACAAGCTGGATCAGTCCCATGCTGAGCCAAGTGATGGCAAATGCGATCACGGCAAGCGCCGAAGGCTCGTAGGCCTTGTTGGCGCCGACGAGCTGCAGATAGGGGCCGAAGGCCGGTCGGTTGAGCAGCGCCGCCATGGTGAACTCGCCCATGACGATCGCGAAGGTGATGAAGGAGCCGGAAAGAACGCCGCTCATCACGTTGGGGAAGATGCAGCGGAAGAGGATCGTCGGCCATTTGGCGCCGAGGCTCTCGGCGGCCTCCGTCAACGTTCTGACATCGATAGCCCGCATCGCGGTATCGACGGCGCGGTACATGTAGGGAAGCGACAGCGTCATGTAGGAAAACATCAGAAGCGCGTTGGTGCCGGAGGTCGAGCCGGTCAGCGGCAGCAGCGATGAGGAATTATAGAGCCGCAGATAGCCGAAGACGATGACGATTGCCGGGATGACGAGCGGCAGAAGCGTGATGAATTCGACGACGGGACGCACCTGTGGCAGGCGCAGCCGCACCCAGTATGCCGTCGGTACCACGAGCAGCATGCCGAAGACGATCGTCAGCAGCGCCATCACTATCGAATAGCCGAACGTCTCTCGGAACTGAATGTCGGAGAAGACGGAACGGTAGGCGTCGAAGGAATATTCACCACGGCGCATGCGCAGCGAGAATTCCAGCGTACCGAGCAGCGGGACGATGAAGTAGCTCGCTCCGATGGCGATGGCGATCCAGGCGCCGAGGCGTTGTGCTTTCATTTCTGCCACCGTTCGGCGCGCATCCGCAGCCAGATGTAGAGAATATTGGAAATGCCGGTGATGACGATCATCCCGAGCGCAAGTGCATAACCGAGGTTCGGATTGTGCAGGACGTCGCCGCGGATCTGCGCATAGAGGAGGATCGGAACGATGTTGAGCGAACTGCCGGTCAATGCATAGGCAGTCGCGATCGCGCCGAAGGCGTTGGCGAAAAGCAGGAGCGTCGTGCCGAGCAGGCTTGGCCAGAGAATCGGCAGCGCCACCATACGCCAGTACTGCCAGGTCGAGGCGCCGAGGATTTCGGCGGCCTCGCGCCATTCCTTTTTCATGCCGTCGAGCGCCGGCGTCAGGATCAGCACCATCAGCGGTATCTGGAAATACATGTAGGTAATGGTGAGGCCGAAAAAGCTTAGGAGATTGAAGCCGGTCGAATAGAGATTGAAGCCGAACCACTCGCGCAGGAAAACGGTGACGAGACCGGTGCGGCCGAGCGTTGCCAAAAAGGCGAAGGCGAGCGGTACGCCGGCGAAGTTCGATGCGACGCCGGAGAAGGTGAGGAGGCCGGAACGGACCCAACTCGGCACGCCGCCGAGCACGATCGCCCAGGCGAGAAAGAAGCCGATCACCGCGCCGCCGAGCGAGGAGGCGACCGATACCCGGATCGAGATCCAATAGGCACTGATGATCGAGGGCGTGAAGAGATCGCCGATGTTCTTGAAGGTGAACTCACCCTCGGGTGTCAGAAAGGCGCCGGTGACGAGATAGAGCGTCGGAACGACCAGGAACATCAGCGCGAAAATCATGAAAGGTGCGATGCCGAGCCAGTCGATGATCGTTCGTTTGCTGATCAGAGGTGCTGTTGCTGTCGTCGTTGTCATGAAGGCTTTCGGCTGTCCCAGCGTCGAGAAGGCTGAGCCTCCCCGCCCGGACGGCGGGCGGGGAGGCGATGGCGAGGCTACTGTACGTTGGCGCCGACGACGCTATCCCACTTGGTGGTGATCGCCTCCTTGCCGGCGGCCTGCTCTTCGAGCGTCGGGAAAACGGCCTTCTCATAGGATGCGGCAGGCGGCAGCTTGTCGAGCATTTCCTGCGGAACCTTGCCGTTCTTGACGAGATCGTTGAAGCGGATCGGGTGGCAATAGCCCTTCAGCCAGCCAAGCTGGCCTTCGTCCGAATAGAGATATTCCATCCAGAGCTTGGCGGCGTTCGGATGCGGGGCAAAGGCCGAGATCGCCTGGACGTAGACGCCGGCGACGACGCCGGAGGCCGGAACGACGACTTCGACCGGCGGGTTGCCGTTCAAGCTGTCGCGCCAGGAGAGGCCGTTGTAATCCCAGGCGATGATGATCGGCGTCGAGCCCTGGGCGAGCGAGGCGGACTTGCCGATGACCGGGACGAAGTTACCGGCCTTGTTGACTTCGGCAAAGAAGGCGAGGCCCGCTTCGCCGGCCTTGACCGGATCCTTTTCGCCGGCTGCAAGCCCGGCGGCATAGACGGCCTGCACAGCCTGGTTCGAGGCGCGCGGATCGCCCGCGAGCGCGACCGAGTTCGCATAGTCCGACTTCTTGAGGTCGGCCCAGTCCTTCGGCACTTCTTTGACGATGTCGGTGTTCACGACGAAGGAAAGAACACCGTAGTAATCGCCGTACCAATAGCCATCGGCATCCTTGGCGCTATCCGGGATCGTGTCCCAGGTCGAGACCTTGTAGGGCTGGATCAGCCCCTCGGCCTTGGCCGAGGGGCCGAAGGAGAGGCCGACGTCGATCACGTCCGGCGCCTGCGGGCCGGTATTGCCCTTGTTGGCCTTGATCGCCTCGATCTCGTCACCGGAGCCTGCGTCCGGGTTCAGCTCGTTGACTTCGAGGCCGTACTTCGCCTTGAAGCCGGCGATCACGTCGCCATAGCCGCACCAGCTGTGCGGCAGCGCGATCGTGGTCAGCGTGCCTTCCTTCTTGGCGGCTGCGATGAGCTCTTCGCTCGGCTCGGCAGCGGCGAGGGCCGTCGTTGTCAGCAGCATGGCGGTCGAGAGCGAGAGCAGGCGTTGAGTCTTTGAAATCACTGGTGTTCTCCTTGTGGGTTTTCAGTCAATTTCGGCGATGCTGTTAAAGAGATGCGATGAAACTTGTGTGACAGGCCATGTCCCGTTCGCGGCCGAGATGTCGGCTTCGGGATGGTCCGTCTTCCAAGGCACGCGCGGTCCGGATTTTGCGCCTCCTAACAGTCTCTATTTGCACTCGAGTTCCGGCCGGATCCTCCTAGACCGGCTTGCGGAATATGCGCGTCGAATCGAACAGACCTTCGAGCGTCTTCATTCGATCCCGGGTTTCATCCCAATTCGAGCTCTGCACGGCTTCGATCAGCGCCTCGACCAGGAAGAGCAGCACGACCGAACTGTCCCAGGCGGAGGGCACTTCGATCTGCGCGCGAAAAACCTTGGAAGAGGACTTGGCGACGGGCGAGCCCCATTGGTCGGTGAAGAGGATGATTTCGACGCCGCGATTGCGGGCGAAGCGGGCGAGCGTTTCCATCTCCTGCTCGTAGCGGCGGATATCGAACAGGATCAGGACATCGCCCTGCTTCATGTCGAGCACGTAATGCGGCCAGGAACTCGGATTGGCGGCGATCTGCGTGACGCCGGTGCGGATGACCTGCAGATGGGTGAAGAGATAATCGGCCATCGAGCGGGTGATGCGCCCGCCAACGAGATAGATGTTGCGCCTGCGATCGGCGATGAGGGCCGCCGCCGCATCGAATTCGCGCGGTTCGATCTGCGCCAGCGTCGCGCGCATATTGCCCATCACCGCGTCGGCGAAGCGATTGAGCGTATGCGTGCCGGGCGCGCTTGCCGCCCAGCGGTCATGCTTGGCGATCGGGTTGGAAAGCGTCGCCTCGAGTTCCTGGTGGAGCCTCGCCTGAAAGTCCGGAAATCCGCGGAAGCCCAGCTTCTGCACCATCCGCGCGACTGTCGGCGTCGAAACGCCGGCATTCTCGGCGACTGTGGTGATGGAGCCGAGGCCGGAGACCGGGTAGTTGTCGAGAAGTGTCTCCGCCAATTGCTTTTCGGCGCGCGTCAACGCGGCGAAATGTGCGTTGATCACATCCGACACTGTCATCGATGCCGTGTTGCTGCTCAATGTCGCGCCCCTTAGCTGGTCTTCGCCAGCTTGTAACGAATTAAACATCGCTGTCACAATTGGAGTCAATCGCAATTTTGAAGAGATCGTTTCAGATTCTGATTGACACCTGCTGATTCCTGAAGAATTCTTTTCACAATGTCGTCTGCCGAGGCAGCAGGGAGCCGGTTTTGACGGGACTTTTGACGCAGGCGGAAGGTGATCCGGTCGCCATCGAGAATGCGGACGCGAAGGGGCCGTTCGTTTTCGTCTGCGAGCATGCGTCGCGCCGCTTGCCGGAGCGACTGGGAACGCTGGGGCTTTCGCCGGAGGCACTGGAGAGCCACATCGCCTGGGATCCGGGCGCGCTTGCGGTCGCCAAGCGTCTCACCGAGAAACTCGACGGCACACTCATCCATCAGCGCTTTTCACGCCTCGCCTATGATTGCAACAGGCCGCCGGAGTCCGATGCGGCGACGCCTGCCATGAGCGAAGTCTACGAGGTGCCGGGCAACAGAACGATGTCCGCCGCCGAGCGCCAGGCGCGCGTGGATGAACTCTATCTACCGTTTCACGATGCCGTGGCGCAGTTCGTCAGCGACCGCAAGGCCGCGGGCAGGCGGCCCGTGCTCGTGACCATGCACAGCTTCACGCCGGTCTATTTCGGCAAGCCGCGCGCGGTTGAAATCGGCATCCTGCACGATGCCGACAGCCGGCTCGCCGATCGCATGCTTGCGGTCGCGACGACCGGAGAGGTCGCTTATGACATCCGCCGCAACGAGCCCTACGGGCCTGCCGACGGGGTGACGCATAGCCTGATTGAATATGGCATCCGCTATGGATTGCCGAACGTGATGATCGAGATCAGAAACGATCTCATTCGGGATGAGGTCAGCCAAAGGGTCATGGCTGATTATCTGGAAGGCCTGCTCGCCAAAGGCGTAGCCGCCCTTCCGGCAAAATAAAAGACCTGGGGAGCGGCGAAGCCGCGGGTCCTGCTCCGAGTTCGGAAACAGGGGTGATGGTGACCTTTCGCAATCGCGCGGCGGGTCTGGAGAAACAGGGGAAGAAGATGTCAGACTATACCGAAGTCGATAAGAAGCAGGATTTACACATCCTGCATTCTATGGGCTATGCCCAGGAACTTGAGCGGCGAATGAGTCAGTTCTCGAATTTCGCCGTGTCCTTCTCGATCATTTGCATTCTGTCCGGCGGCATCAACTCGTTGGCGCAGGCGACGTCCGGCGCCGGCGGTGCTGCGATCGGTATCGGCTGGCCGCTCGGCTGCTTCATCTCGCTGGTCTTCGCCATCGCGATGGCGCAGATCAGCTCCGCCTATCCGACTGCCGGCGGCCTCTATCATTGGGGTTCAATTCTCGGCAATCGCTTCACCGGCTGGCTGACTGCATGGTTCAACCTGCTCGGTCTGGTGACCGTTCTCGGCGCCATCAACGTCGGCACCTATTATTTCTTCATGGGTTCGTTCGGTGTGCCGTATTTCGGCCTGGAAGATACGACGACCACCCGTATCGTCTTCCTGGCGACCATCACCGGCGCGCAGGCCCTCGTAAATCATATGGGCATCGCGCTCACGGCGAAGCTCACCGACTTCTCGGGCTACCTGATCTTCGCAACCGCTATCCTGCTCGCAATCGTCTGCCTTGCGGCTGCGGACAGCTACGAAATCGGCCGGCTGTTCACCTTCTCGAACTATTCGGGCGAAGCGGGCGGCAGTGTCTGGCCGCAGACCTCCGGAACCTGGGTCTTCCTGCTCGGCCTGCTGCTGCCGATCTATACGATCACCGGTTACGACGCCTCCGCCCATACTTCGGAAGAAACGGTGAAGGCCGCCGAGTCGGTACCGCGGGGCATGGTATCCTCCGTGCTCTGGTCGGCACTCTTCGGCTACATCATGCTCTGCGCCTTCGTGCTGATGATCCCGAACATGGACGAGGCCGCCAAGCAGGGCTGGAACGTCTTCTTCTGGGCGATGGACTCGCAGGTCAACCCATTCATCAAGGATATCCTCTATCTCGCTATCCTCGTTAGCCAGTGGCTCTGCGGTCTGGCGACGGTCACTTCGGTTTCCCGCATGATCTTCGCCTTCTCGCGTGACGGCGGCCTGCCGGCCTCGAAGGCACTCTCGAAGGTGAGCCCCACCTATCGCACGCCGGTTGCGGCGATCTGGACGGGCTCCATCCTTGCCGTGCTCTTCGTCTGGGGCTCGTCGCTGGTGTCGATCGGCGATACGCCGGTCTATACGATCGTCGTTTCCTGCACGGTTATCTTCCTGTTCTTCTCCTTCGCGATCCCGATCACGCTCGGCCTTTTTGCCTGGGGAAGCTCGAAGTGGGATAAGATGGGGCCGTGGAACCTTGGTGAGGGCATGTTCAAGCTCTTCGCGATCCTGTCGATCATCGCGATGGTGCTGATCTTCGTTCTTGGAATTCAGCCGCCGAACGACTGGGCGCTCTACATCACCGTCGGCTTCCTGATCGTGACCGGCATTGTCTGGTTCGGTTTCGAAAGCCGCCGCTTCCGTGGACCGCCGATCGGCGACGAGGTCGCGCGCCGCCAGGCAGAGATCGCCGCTGCCGAAAAGGCCGTCGGCGAGGTCTAAGGAGATAACAAGAGGGTGGGGATCGCGCCCGCGATCTCCGCTCGTTCTTGCGGCCACGGGAACGGCCGCGCCAACATGGGATGACACTTTCATGAGCTACTCGTTCGAAGAATTGAAAGAGGATGTCGCCAGCGGCCGCATCGACACGGTGCTCGCCTGCCAGGTGGACATGCAGGGCCGGCTGATGGGCAAGCGTTTTCACGCGGAATACTTCGTCGATAGTGGCTGGAAGGAAACGCATAGCTGCAATTACCTGCTTGCGACCGACATGGAGATGGAAACCGTCGCCGGCTACAAGGCGACGAGTTGGGAGAAGGGTTACGGCGACTATACGATGAAGCCGGACCTTTCGACGCTGCGGCGCATTCCGTGGCTCGAGGGCACGGCGCTAGTGCTGTGCGACGTACTCGATCACCACACCCACGAGGAAGTCCCTCATTCGCCGCGTGCCATCCTCAAGAAGCAGGTCGCGCGCCTTGAGGCGATGGGTCTAAAGCCCTTCATGGCGAGCGAGCTCGAGTTCTTCCTCTTCGATCAGTCCTATGACGATGCGCGGCTGTCCGGCTATCGCGATCTACAGCTCGCCAGCGGCTACAACGAGGACTACCACATCTTCCAGACGACCAAGGAAGAGGACGTGATGCGGGCGATCCGCAATGGTCTTCAGGGCGCCGGCATTCCAGTGGAGAATTCAAAGGGCGAAGCCTCCGCCGGCCAAGAGGAAATCAACGTCCGCTACGCTGACGCGTTGACGATGGCCGACCGTCACGCGATCATCAAGAACGGCTGCAAGGAGATCGCATGGTCGCGCGGCAAGGCGATCACCTTCCTTGCCAAGTGGAACTATGCCGCGGCGGGCTCGTCCTCGCACATCCACCAATCGCTCTGGAGCGTCGACGGCGAGACGCCGCTGTTCTTCGATAAGAACGCGCCTTTCGGCATGTCGGACCTCATGCGCCATTACGTCGCCGGTCTGCTCACCCATGCGAGCGAGATCACCTATTTCCTTGCGCCCTATATCAACTCCTACAAGCGCTTCATGGCCGGCACTTTCGCGCCGACCAAGGCGATCTGGAGCAAGGACAACCGCACGGCCGGCTATCGCCTCTGTGGCGAAGCCACGAAGGCAATCCGCATCGAATGCCGGGTCGGAGGCTCCGATCTCAACCCGTATCTGGCCTTTGCCGCTTTGATCGCAGCCGGCATATCCGGTATCGAGAACAAGATGGAACTGGAGGCGCCCTTCGTCGGCGACGCCTACCATGGCAAGGACGTGCGCGAAATTCCGCACACGCTGCGGGCCGCGACGGAGGCACTGGCGGGCTCGCAGATGCTACGCACGGCTTTCGGCGAAGACGTGATCGAACACTATGCGCATGCCGCGCGCTGGGAGCAGGAAGAATACGACCGGCGCGTCACGGACTGGGAAGTCGCGCGCGGTTTTGAAAGGGCTTAAGCTCCAGCGCTCTATTCTAATCTTGTCAGTCGCGGCCGAACCGGAATGCGAACCGGCCGCACTCGTTTTGAAATGAAAGCAGGAAGACGATCATGACGATGATCAAATGCATTTCCCCGGTGAACGGCGAAGTTTACGCCGAGCGGCCCGCAATGCCGCTTGAGCTCGCCAAGCAGGCGGTGTCGCATGCGCGTCTCGCGCAGAAAAGCTGGGCGAAGCGCCCGGTCGAGGAGCGGGTCAAGCTGGTGCTCGCCGGTGTCGCGCGGCTCAACGAGATGGCCGACGAGGTAGTGCCGGAGCTCGCCTGGCAGATGGGCCGGCCGGTGCGCTACGGCGGCGAGTTCAAGGGCTTCAACGAGCGTTCCAACTACGTCGCCTCGATCGCCGCCGATGCGCTGAAGCCGCTTGTCATAGAGGAGAGCGAGCGCTTCGAGCGGCGCATCGAGCGCGAGCCGCATGGCGTCGTCTTCGTCATCGCGCCGTGGAACTACCCTTACATGACGGCGATCAACACGGTTGCCCCGGCGCTGATGGCGGGCAACACCGTGATTATCAAGCATGCCAGCCAGACGATCCTCGTCGGCGAGCGTATGGTGCGCGCCTTCGTCGAGGCGGGCGTCCCGGCCGATGTCTTCCAGAACCTCTTTCTCGATCACGAGACAACGGCGGCGCTGATTGCCGCCAAGAGCTTCGACTTCATCAATTTTACCGGTTCGGTCGAAGGCGGACGCTCGATCGAGCGGGCGGCGGCCGGCACCTTCACGGGGCTCGGGCTGGAGCTCGGCGGCAAGGATCCCGGCTATGTGATGGGGGACGCCGATCTCGATGCGGCCGTGGACACCTTGATGGACGGCGCGACCTACAATTCCGGCCAATGCTGCTGCGGCATAGAGCGCATCTACGTGCATGAGTCGCTCTACGACGCCTTCGTCGAGAAATCGGTCGCCTGGGTTTCGAACTACAAGCTCGGCAACCCGCTCGACCCGGAGACGACGCTCGGGCCGATGGCGAACAAGCGCTTTGCCGCGACCGTGCGCCATCAGATCGCCGACGCGGTTTCAAAGGGCGCCAAGGCACTCATCGATCCCAAGCTCTTCCCAGAGGATGACGGCGGCGCCTATCTCGCGCCGCAGATCCTCGTCGATGTGGACCATTCCATGGAGTTCATGCGCGAGGAGACCTTCGGGCCGGCCGTCGGCATCATGAAGGTCAGGAACGATTCCGAAGCAATCGACCTGATGAACGACTGCCAGTACGGCCTCACCGTTTCGCTCTGGACGAAAGACGCGGAACGCGCCGCGCGGATCGGCCGCGATCTCGAAACCGGCACCGTGTTCATGAACCGTGCGGACTATCTCGATCCGGCGCTCTGCTGGACCGGGGTCAAGGAGACCGGCCGCGGCGGTTCGCTCTCGATCCTCGGCTTCCACAATCTCACCCGCCCGAAATCCTACCACCTGAAGAAAGCAACCGCATGACGATTACCGCCAACTGGAGCTATCCGACCGCCGTCAAGTTCGGCGCCGGCCGGATCAAGGAGCTTGCCGATCATTGCAAGGCGCTCGGCATGAAGAAGCCTCTGCTCGTGACGGACCGGGGGCTTGCGCCGATGCCGATCACGCAAAATGCGCTCGATATTCTCGAGGCCGGCGGTCTCGGCCGGGCGATTTTTGCGGACGTCGATCCGAACCCGAACGACAAGAACCTGGAAGCCGGCGTGAAGGCATTCAAGGACGGCGGCCACGACGGCGTCGTCGCCTTCGGCGGCGGCTCCGGTCTCGATCTCGGCAAATGCGTCGCCTTCATGGCCGGCCAGACGCGGCCGGTCTGGGATTTCGAGGACATCGGCGACTGGTGGACGCGCGCCAGCGTCGAAAGCATCGCACCGATCGTTGCGGTGCCGACGACCGCCGGCACCGGCTCCGAAGTTGGGCGGGCCAGCGTCATCACCAATTCGGCAAGCCATGTGAAGAAGGTGATCTTCCACCCGAAATTCCTGCCGGGCGTGACGATTTGCGATCCGGAACTGACGGTCGGGATGCCGAAGGTGATCACCGCCGGCACCGGCATGGACGCCTTCGCGCATTGCCTGGAAGCCTATTCTTCGCCCTTCTACCATCCGATGTCGGCGGGCATCGCGCTTGAAGGCATGCGGCTCGTCAAGGAATATCTGCCGCGTGCTTATGAGAACGGCAGCGATATTGAAGCGCGCGCCCATATGATGAGTGCTGCCGCAATGGGTGCGGTCGCGTTCCAGAAAGGGCTCGGCGCGATCCACTCGCTCTCCCACCCGGTCGGCGCGATCTACAATACCCATCACGGCATGACCAATGCGGTGGTGATGCCGCCGGTGCTCCGCTTCAACCGTCCGGCAATCGAAGAGAAGATCGCCCGAGCTGCTGCCTATCTCGGCATTGCCGGCGGCTTTGACGGTTTCTACGGTTATGTCTTGAAGCTCAGGTACGAACTTGGCGTGCCGGACAAACTCTCGGCGCTCGGCGTCGGGACCGACCGCATCGACGAGATGGCGGAAATGGCGATCGTCGATCCGACGGCCGGCGGCAACCCGGTCGAATTGACGCTCGATGCGGCGAAGAGGCTTTTCGCCGAGTGCATCTAAGCCGCCCGCGTTAATTTCTTAAAGGCCCAGGAGATGTTGATTTCCCGGGCTTTTTCGCGCGGAAACCTCCACCGCGCGGCTCCGCGGTTAATCTTTGTCGGCGAAAATTTCCATTTCGTTAACCATGTTCTGAAAGGTTCTATTAAGCGAACCCTGCACGTCCGGCATCCGGGGGGCAGGCAACGGAACAGGAAAAGACGAGGTGGAAAAAATGGCCGTCATCACATTCGCCAACGCAAAAGGTGGCGCCGGCAAGACGACTGCGGCACTGATCCTGTCGACTGAGCTGGCGCGACAGGGAAACCGCGTCGTGGTGCTCGATGCGGATCCGCAACGCTGGATCACCAGTTGGTCGGAAGTTTCCGGCAATATCGCCAATCTCGAAGTGATCTCGCACGTCACGCCGGCCTCGCTGCCCTGTCATATCCGTGAGCTGAAGGATCAGGCCGACTTCATCGTCATCGACCTCGCCGGTGCCAAGGACGCGATCGTTGCGCTGGCGTTAGGGCTTTCCGATCAGGTGCTGATCCCGGTTCAGGGCTGTGCCATGGACGCCCGCGGCGCCGTTCAGATCCTGGAGCTCATTCGCCAAATCGAGCAAAAGGCCAGAGTCCGCATCAATCATTCGGTTGTGCTGACCCGCGTCAATTCCCTGGTGACGACGCGGGCGCTGCAGGCGATCAAGACGCTGCTGGCTTCGCGCGGGGTTTCGGTCCTTGATACGCCGATCATCGAGCGCACGGCCTATCGCGAGATCTTCGAATGCGGCGGCACCTTGCAGACGATGGACGCGAGCCGCGTCAGCAATCTCGACAAGGCGCGTGAAAACGCATTCGCGCTCGCCCGCGAGATACAGTCATTGCTCCCGGTCATGGCAAAGCGCTCCCTGGCCTCGCGCTTGCGTTGGGCCTTGCCGCGCGCGGCGTGATGATCCACATCTTGCGCGTGCGAGAAGTGCGCGGGTTCAGAAGCGCCGGTCGATGAGGTGCTTGGCCTGAGCGCCGGCGTGGTAGAAGGCGGTTTTGAGCTTCCGCCAGGGATCCGGCGCAATCGGCGTCTCGGCGAGCGGGATTGCGGAGGTGTCGCCAGTGACGTGGCGGGCAAGGGCGCGGCCGAAGACGGTTCCGGGCGCGATGCCGCGGCCGTTGTAGCCACTCACTGAAACGACGTTTGGTGCCAGCACGTGCATCGCCGGCAGGTTGTTGCTGGTCATGCCGATGCGGCCGTCCCACCAGTATTCGAAGCGGAAATCGCCGATATAGGGGAAGAGCTTGCGTACAGAGCGGGCGGCAAAGGCGCGGTGCGTGCCTTCGGCCATCGCATCGAGCCGGCCGATCGAGCCGAAGACCAGGCGATTCTGCTGGTCCATGCGGAAGGAGGTCATGACGAGGCCTGTGTCCCAGGCGCCCTGGCGCTCCGGCAGAATACGGCTCGCGACATTGTCCGCGAGAGGATTGGTCGCGAACTGGAAATAGGGAAGGATCGTCAATTCCTGCGTGTGGGCCTTCCACGGCGCGCCAGCTATGGTTCCGCCGTAAGCCTCGGTCGCAATGATGACGTGGCGGGCGGTTATCGTGCCCCGGCCGGCTTTCAGCATCCAAAAGTCGCCTTTGCGTTCGGCGCCAAGGAGCGGCGTGTCGGTAAAAATCTCCGCGCCGGCGGCGAGTGCTGCGCGAGCCAGACCCCTCGCATAGCCGAGCGGCTGGATAGTTCCGGCGCGGCGGTCGAGCAGCGCGCCGGCGAAACCTTCTGCTCCGGAAAGCGCCTGCGCCTTCTCGGCCGAAAGCACTTCGACCGGCGCACCGCGTTTCTTCCATTGCGCCTCGCGGTCCTGGATGTCCTTCAGGCCCTCGGCGCCAACGGCCATATGCAGCGTGCCGTTGCGGACGGCCTCGCATTGCATTTCGTGCCTGGCGACGAGATCATAGACAAGCGACGGGCCGTCGCCGAGCTCGCCGAGCAGCCGGTTTCCAGCCTCCCGGCCGAGCGTGGCTATGAGGTCGTCCGGCTTCACCCACATGCCGGCATTGACGAGACCGACATTGCGGCCCGAGCCGCCGAAGCCGATCATACGCGCTTCGACAACTATCGCCTTCACACCCATCTCCGCGAGGTGAAGCGCAGCGGAGAGGCCGGTGAAGCCGCCGCCGATGATTGCGACATCGCTTGTCCTGTCGCCTGCGAGGGGGACGGTTTCGGGGGCGGCCGGCGCTGTCGTATGCCAGAGATTGGGAAGAGGGCGCTCCGCCGCCATCGCGAACATTCCTTTATGATGCCGAGGACTTTGTGCCTCTGATAGAGCCATTGCAGCAAAGTTTTTCATGACAATGTTTCATGAAGTCATGAGGGCTCACAATGCCCGGGCGGCGGAGGCGAAGTGCAGGGAACCGGACACGCCGCTTGTGTTTTCGCCCGAGGACGCTGGAGACAGAATTATAAGGAAGTCATGGGTTGAACGCCACCGGGAGCGTCGTTCGAGACGGGCCGCGCCCACAGCGCCGTGCGTATTTTCAGACGCACAGGTCGCTATAGCATTTTGAATTGCTGCATATCTTTTACCTTAAATTGGCTCCGATTTAAATATGCAGTAGGTCAGTCGACGAACTCCACCGTGACGCCGCGGCTCACCATCTTGCCGAGTTCGGTCGCGTCCCAATTGGTCAGACGGACGCATCCGTGGCTCTGGGTCTTACCGATCTTCGATGGGTCCGGCGTTCCGTGGATACCGTAGGTCGGCCTCGACAGGGCAATCCAGACGGTGCCCACGGGCCCGTTCGGTCCTGGCTGCAGCGTCAGGATCCTGTCGTTTGCGCCCTGCTGGAAATTGATCTTCGGATTATAGGTATAGCCGGGGTCGAAGGCGATCCGCTCGACGTTCACGGTGCCGGAGGGTGAAGGCGTATCCGCCGATCCAATCGTGGCGGGATAGGCAGCAAGGAGTTTTCCGGCATCGTCATAGGCAAGCACCTGCTTGCGGCTCTTGTCGGCAACGATCCGCGCCACCTTGCCCGCTTTGTTCGAACCAGGATTGATCACCTTGATCGTCGTCCCCGGAATGCTGAAGTCGACGCCCGGATTGAGCTCGCGCAGGTAGGCCTCGTCCATATGGAATTTTTCGCCGAGCATCTCGGCCGTGGACATGAAGGAAAGATGCGGAAGCTGCGCCTTATGGGCATAATCTTCCGGGATCGAAGCGACGTAAGGTCCGGCCGCGTCGGCGGCGGTGATCGTATAGGTCGTGATCGGCAGGCCGCCATTGAAGCGCAGGCGCTCGAGAATGTCTTCGGTGTTGTTCGGGTCGAGCGTCTCGCCGGTCGCCTGCTGCCAGGCTTCGATCGCCTTGGTGACGTTCGAGCCCATCTTGCCGTCGATGACGCCGGGCGAAAAACCTTCGCGGTCCAAAAAGACCTGAAGTGCGGTGATTTCCGCGCGTGATTTGCCTTGCACGGAGATCGCCGGTGGCATCGGCTGCCTCAGCGGCTCTTCATATTGGTACTGCGGGTCGTAGTAGGCTTCCTCTCTGCCTTCGCCGAGCGAGGGAAGACTGTTCGGCAGTTCCTCGCGTTCGACTTCAGCCGGCGGCGCATCCGGGTAGTCGGGAACGGTGCCGGTGAACTCGCCGGGCTCGGAATAGCCGTAGCCGCGATCGCGGTCGCGCCGGTTCGAGTAGAAATCGGTGCCGTTCTCCCGGCGGTCCGCACCGTAGCCATCGGACGGCATCACGGTGGCGACGACGTTGCCCCAGGGGTCGACCAGAACCGTGCGGCCGCGATGGTCGCGCATCGGGCGAACCTCGTCCTCGCCTGGCATGTAATCGAGAATTTCGCCGTCCGGCGTGATGAGAATGACGTTGCCGCCGCCGCCATAGTCACCGTAGCCCTCCTGCGCGCGCGCGGGCGCAAGCTCTACAGCCAGGAGGCTGGTTGCGGCGAGAAGCGAAAGGCCGATGCGGGTCGCTGACGTCACGATAGAACCTGTTTTCATGGTGGTGGGATTGGGGCGGTACATACCGATTCCGACGTTAATGTGAAAAAAGTGAATTCATCATGAACACCTGGTTAAATTTAGTTACGTCGGCCTTCTGTTCGTTGCAACAGGCATGCTAGCAGTCCGGCTCTTCGAACGCGCTCGATTCCTGCCATAATCAACGTTTTGACGCCTGGTTGGTTCAGCGAATATATCGCGATCCAATCCAATTCGCTTGTATTATCATGCGCTTGTCGCCCACTGATTCTGAGGCGGGAGCCGGAGACCAGCATGCAGACGACCAAGGGCGCAAGCGGCGCGGAAAGTCACCTCCTGTTCGATCGATCGTCGGCGCTCGACATCGCTGCCTTCGTTGTCGATGGCACCGATCTTTCGCCGGGAGCGGCAATTCCCTCCGACGGTGACCCGCGTATCGAGCGCGCCCTCTCTGGTTTCCTCTTCACCTGCGGGCCCGATCACATCCGCCATCCCGAGCCGATAGACGGGCACGAGGGCGGCGCCCGCTATCCGCTGCATGGCTCGCTTGCGGGTACGGCCGTCGCCCGGACGGAAATGTCCGCCGACGGTCGCCGCTGTACCGCCGTGACGGAAGGCGATCTCGCCTGCGGCGGGAGGGCTGCCGTCGAGCGCCAATGGCGGGTCGATGAAGATGCGCGAAGCGTGATGCTCGAAGACCATGTCGTCAATATCGGCAGGTCGGCCTTCGCACCGATGATCATGTACCACATGAATATTGCGGGCCGGCTGCTCGGTGACGGCACGCATATCGTCAGCCCCTCGGTTGAAGGCGGATGCCGCGCGTGGCGCTTCGGCGAGGGGGAGAGCGCGCATTTCTGCGTTCCGGCGTTCGCCGGCGACGGCCGCTGGTCGGAGGTTTCTTTGACCGCGTTACCGGGACTCGAAGACCGCACTCTCCACGTGCGCTTCCGAACCGACACGCTGCCGTTTTTGCAGATGTGGCGCTGCCAGCGCGGCGGCGCCAATGTCATCAGCATCGAGCCCGCATCGCATCGTCTGGCAAAGCGAACGGAGCTCGCTGCGAGCGGCGAACTCGATCTGCTCGAGCCCGGCCAAAGGCGCGACTACGCACTTGCCTTCACGGTCTCCTGAGGGTGGCTTCGCGATTGACGCGGCCGGAAGCCGGGCCTACACCAAGGCGAAAGCATTTGTTAGGAAAGCGTCATCATGGACATTCGCCCGATCAACGATGAATATTCGGTCTCCGGTCAGATCACGGTCGAGGACCTCGATGAGATCAAGGCGCTCGGCTTCAAGTCCATCGTCTGCCACCGCCCCGATTTCGAGACGCCCGATCAGCCGACCTTCGATTCGATCGCCGCGCGTGCCGAGGAACTGGGGCTGGAGATCACCCATGTTCCGATCGGCCCGATGGGGGTGACGGCGGATGCAGTGAGGGGCATGGTCGATGCGCTGGACGAATTCCCGCGACCGATGCTCGGCTATTGCCGCTCCGGTGCGCGGTCCACGGCGGTTTATCAGAAGACACAACACATTCGCGGCTGACGCGGGGCCGTTTCGCCTTCGCTGACCGCTCCCCGTTCTTTTTGCACGCAAAGCGACGTCGGGACGATTCGACATGACCAAGCCTCACCTCATCGATCGGGAGCAGTGGGCGGACAAGCCCGATGTCTGGAAAGGGGAATTCGAGGGCGGCATTTACGGAGCCGACGTGTCCATCGTGTTCTACACGACCGACAAGATCGGCGGTGGCCCGAAGCTGCACCGCCATCCCTATGCCGAGACCTTTATCATTCGCGCCGGGCGCGCGCTGTTCACCGTTGGCGACCAGACGATCGAGGCGCATGCGGGGCAGATCGTCGTCGCTCCGGCCAACGTTCCGCACAAATTCGCGAATCTCGGCCCCGGTCGGCTGGAGACCACCGATATTCATGTGAGCGGTGCCTTTTCGACGGAGTGGCTGGAGTAGGCTGGAATGGCCGCTGCTCCGTTCCGTTGCGGAGGCGGAAAGCGGTGTCGGGCGCCGCCGCGCCGCCGACGCGGCGCTGCTGGATTCTTGTCTATTCCAATCGACCTCAACCGTTACGGATTTCGCTCAGCGTTCGGGTCGGCGTGATCGCCTCCGGGTCGAGCTTGATCTCGATGATCGACGGCTTGCCGCTTGCGCGTGCTCGGAGGAATGCGTCGGCGAATTCTTCCGTCCGCTCCACCGTCTCGCCATGGCCGCCATAGGCGCGGGCAAGTGCTGCGAAATCCGGATTGGTAAGGTCGGTGGCGCTGACGCGGCCCGGATATTCGCGCTCCTGATGCATGCGGATCGTGCCGTAGATGCCGTTGTTGATGACGAGCACGATGATCGGCAGGTTATAGCGGATTGCGGTCGCGAACTCCTGGCCATGCATCAGGAAGCAGCCGTCGCCGGCAAAGCAGATGACGTCGCGCTTCGGGTGGAGGTGCTTTGCCGCAACGGCCGCGGGCAGGCCGTAACCCATGGATCCCGAAGCGGGCGCGGCCTGGGTCCCATAGCGGCGGAAACGGTGGAAGCGGTGCAGCCAGCTCGCGTAATTGCCGGCGCCGTTGGTGAAGATGGTGTCAGGGGCCGTGTTCGCCTCGATCCAGTTCATGATCGGCCCCATCTGCACGTCTCCGGGTCCTTTCTCGGGCGGCGTCGACCATTTGAGATAGGCTTCGTGCATCGTCTTGGTGCGGGAGGACCAAGCCGGTTCGCCTACAGGCCTGACGTCATTGAGCGCTGCCACCAAATCGCGCGGGCTGGCGGCGATCGCAAGATCGGGGCGATAGACGCGGCCGAGCTCGGCCGGATCCGGATGGACATGGACCAGCGTCTGTTTCGGATAGGGCACGTCGATGAGCGTGTAACCGGAGGAGGGCATTTCCGAAAAGCGGCCGCCGATGAGCAAAACGAGATCGGCCTCCTTTATCTCCTTTGCCAAGGCCGGGTTGATGCCGATGCCGACGTCGCCGGCATAGCTCGGATGCAGGTGGTCGAAAAGCATCTGTCGGCGGAACGAGCAACCGACCGGAAGCTGCCAGCGCTCGGCAAAACGCTGGAACGCGGCAACGCTTTCGCCCGACCAGCGCGTGCCGCCGAGAATGGCCATCGGGTGCTTCGCTTGAGAGAGAAGTTCTTCCAGCCGCGCGATCTGGCTCGGTCCCGGATGGCTTTCGACCGGCTGGTAGGCGCGCGCTGCGGGGGCTTCGGTCAGCTGCGTGAGCATGTCTTCCGGCAAGGTCAACACCACCGGACCGGGACGGCCGGAGGTCGCAACGGAGAAAGCGCGGGTGACGAATTCGGGAATACGCGCCGGATCGTCGATCTCGCCGACCCATTTCGCAAGCTCGGTGAAGGCGCGGCGATACTCGATCTCCTGGAAAGCCTCGCGTTCGCGGGCATCGCGCTGCACTTGGCCGATGAAAAGGATCATCGGTATCGAATCCTGGCGTGCGACATGGAGGCCGGCGGATGCGTTGGTGGCTCCGGGGCCTCGGGTCACCATGCAGATGCCGGGCTCGCCCGTCAGCCGGCCCCAGGCATCCGCCATCATCGCCGCGCCGCCTTCCTGCCGACAGACGACGATGTCGATATCGGTGTCGTAGAGCGCATCCAGCACCGCCAGATAGCTTTCGCCCGGAACGCACGAGATGCGCTTCACCCCGTTTGCGACAAGCGCCTCCACGATCAACTGGCCACCGGTTTTCATGTCCGCACCTCCCAATGCCATTTCTCCCTTGCCGATCACCAGCGTGAGCGGTTCTTTCCAATCGATGCGGAATGCGCGAAACAGACTCCCATTTTCCGCGCCCCGCTCACTCAGATCGCCGGCGAAACCGGCGCAATGCTTGCCGTCTTCTCCACCTTCCGCTCACGCCAGATGATATAGAGGCCGGAGCCGATGATGATCGAAATGCCGAGCCATTTCAGCGCATCCGGCAGGTCGCCGAAGACCAGCCAGCCGAAGATCGTCGCCGAGACGATTTCGAGATATTGCAGCGGCGCGAGCACCGAGGCGGGGGCCGCGCGATAGGCATAGACGCCGAGAACGCCGGAGATCGTGGCGGTGACGCCGACGCCGAGCAGATGGAACCAGGCGCGGCCCTCCGGCCAGACGGGATCGAAGACGCTCGAACCGCTGCCTTCGCCGAACGAGAGCAGGACGAGACAGAAAAGACCGCCCCAGATGCCGGCATGGAACTGCATAGACCAGGGGTCTTCATTCTGCGCGACCATGCGGGTGACGAGCAGGAAAACCGCAAGCCCAAAAGCGGCGACGATCGGCAGAAGCGCGACCAGGCCTACCTCCTGCATGCTCGGCTGGATGACGAGGAGCGCGCCGAAAAAGCCGACGGCGCAAGCGGTATAGCGCCGCCAGCCGATCGTTTCCTTGAGGAAAATGCTGCCGAGAATGGTGAGAATGATCGGTTCGATGAGGAAGATGGCGATCGCATCGGCCACTTCCATCACCTTCAGCGCGGTGATGAACGAGAGCATGGTCAGCACCAGGAGGCCACCGCGAAGCGCATGCAGCGCGGTCTTGCGCCAGGTGAGATCGAACAGCGTGCGGCGGACGAGGACAACCGGAAGAATGAAGACGACCTGCAGCAGGAACCGCACAGCGGTGATCTCGGCCGAGGGCACGGTGGCGATTGCGAGCTTGGCGAAGATGTCGATCAGCGGCGAGATCAGCACCGAGATGACCATCAGCGTCAGGCCATAGGAAATCCGACCATGATCGGCTGCGAGTTTTGGAAGGACGATATCGCTCATGATCTTTCTTTGGGCTTCTTGTCCACGGCCCTCAGGCACCAGCCGGCAAACTCTTCCGTCGCCTTTTCGCGGCCGATTTCATTCAACGTTTCGTGGCGCATGCCTTCGTGGATGCTGACGGTGACATCGCTCATGCCGCGCGCCTTCATGCGCCGGGCGAGCCAGCGGATGGCGGCGGCGTTCTCGGTAGAGGGATCGGCGCTGCCGCCGACAAGATGGACCGGCAGGTCTGCAGGCAGGTGCGCCAGACGGTCGGCCCGGCCGCCGGCGAAAGCGAAGGCGAAGACGTCGAGCCACAGCGATACGGTAGCGTCGAAGCCGCAAAGCGGATCGGCAACATATTTTGCGACCTCGCCTTCATCGCGCGACAGCCAATCGAAGTCAGTCCTCCGCCTGGCAATGGCCTTGCTCCAGGCGCCGAAGGTGAGCTTTGAAATGAGCGGGCTCGGCACGTCCGAGCCTTTCAGCATCCTCTCGATCGCCAGCAGCGCCTGACCGGCCCGGCCCGCGAGGCCCGGGCGGAAATTCGCGTTCCAGACGGCGAGCGCATCATAGAGTTCGGGATCTGTCTCGACGGCGTTGAGGGCGATGAGCCCGCCCATCGAATGGCCGAAAAGAATGACCGGCAATCCCGGATGGTTGGCGGCTGCCATCTCTCGGATCGCGCCGAGGTCGGCGATGACCTTCGTGGCACCGTCGCGGTGCGCGAACATCGCAAGCGGGGCGTCCGGTGCCCGGCTCTCACCATGGCCACGATGGTCATGGGCATAGACTTGAAAGCCGTGCGCGGCCATTGCCTCGGCGAAGCGGGCGTAACGACCGGAATGTTCGGCGAGCCCATGGCTGATGATAAGAATGCCTCGGGGCTTGGAGGAGGCGGGGAAATGGCGCCAGCCGAGAGCTGCGCCCGTCGGGCTTTGATGCGTCCTCACCTGCCCGAACATGCCATGCTCCCGAACTATCCTCAGACCTTGAACTGCCATCCGCTCATGGCGAAGGCTGGCGCATTCGGCCGCAGGAATGCCCCTGCAGATATGAAATCGATTTGCGCAGTAAAGGCAATCGCCGCTTGTTGCTGGTTGCGCATGAGATCACAACGAATCCGGAAGTGAGAATTAGGGGTTGCAATTTTCGCGTTTTTCTCGCTATTTGTTCCTGTTTTGTTTTCCCGCTGGAGGCCATTATGAGAATGCGGGCAAGGGCGTTGGTGAATCTGATGCGAGTTGCGGCGCTTACACTGGGGTTGGGACTTTCGTCCTTTGCCGCGGCGCAAGATACGGTAACCGACGATGCGTCCGGGGCGGACGGCGCCGGCAAGACGGAATATGTGCTGGCGGTAAGCTGGCAGCCGGGATTTTGCGAAACGCGGCCGACCCGCAAGGAATGCGTCGATCAGACGGCCGAACGCTTCGACGCAACGCACTTCTCGCTTCACGGCCTGTGGCCGCTTAAAAAGAGCTATTGCGGTGTCGAGGCGGAGCTCAAGGCGCAAGACCGCAAGGGCGATTGGCTCGACCTGCCGAAACTCGCGATGGCGGATGAGACCGCGGCCCGCCTGCTCGTCGTCATGCCGGGCGTAAAGTCCGGCCTTGATCGGCACCAGTGGCTGCGCAGCGGCACGTGCCAGGCGACGAACGCCGAGGATTATTTCACGCTGCAGCTTCGTTTACTCGACGAGCTGAACACGTCCGCCGTAGGCGCGCTTTTTGCCGATAAAGTTGGTTCCGAACTCGAAGAGCGGCAGATCAAGCAGGCCTTCGACCAGAGTTTTGGGGCGGGGGCCGGCGACCGGGTGCGCATGCGCTGCCAGACCGTCAACGGCCGCAGCGTGATCACCGGCCTCACGATCGGGCTTTCCGGCGACCTCTCGGGCAAAGCCAATCTTAAAAGCCTGATGCAGGCGGCGGGACCGACGGATTTCAAGTGCGCCAAGGAGATCGCCGACGCCGCCGGGCGGGGCTGATCCGAGAGGGTGGCCGCAATGAGGGATCGGCGGGGCAGGCCTCTGGCGCATTGCCCCGCCGGCATAATTCGCCTACATAGCGGGCAAATTTCCTTCCGATGCGGAGCATTCCTTTATGGCACGTCAGTTCATCTATCACATGGCCGGGCTCAACAAGGCCTACGGCAACAAGAAGGTCCTGGAGAACATACATCTCTCGTTCTACCCGGACGCGAAGATCGGTATTCTCGGCCCCAACGGCGCCGGTAAGTCGACGGTCCTCAGGATCATGGCCGGGCTCGATCATGAATATACCGGCGAGGCTTGGGTAGCCGAAGGTGCGACAGTCGGCTACCTGCCACAGGAGCCTCAGCTTAACGCGCAAAAGAACGTGCTCGAGAATGTGATGGAAGGCGTCGCAGCGAAGAAGGCGATCCTCGACCGGTACAACGAGCTGATGATGAACTATTCCGACGAAACTGCGGATGAGGGCGCCAAGCTCCAGGATGTCATCGACAGCCAGAACCTCTGGGATCTCGAGAGCCAAGTGGAGATGGCGATGGAGGCACTGCGCTGCCCGCCGGGCGACGCCGAGGTCGCCAATCTCTCGGGCGGCGAGAAGCGCCGCGTGGCGCTTTGCAAGCTGCTCTTATCGCAGCCGAACCTGTTGCTGCTTGACGAACCAACCAACCACCTCGACGCCGAGACGATCGCCTGGCTTGAAAAGCACCTGCGCGACTATCCGGGCGCCGTGCTGATGGTGACCCACGATCGCTACTTCCTCGACAACGTCACCGGCTGGATCCTCGAGCTCGATCGTGGTCGCGGCATTCCCTACGAGGGCAACTACTCCGCCTATCTCCAGGCCAAGTCCAAGCGCATGACGCAGGAAGGCCGCGAAGAGGCGGCGCGCCAGAAGGCTATCAGCCGCGAGCAGGAGTGGATCGCCTCCAGCCCGAAGGCCCGTCAGGCGAAATCCAAGGCGCGTATCCGCGCCTATGACGAACTGGTCCAGGCGGCGGCCGACCGTCGTCCGGGCGATGCGCAGATCATCATTCCGGTCGGCGAACGGCTCGGCCAGGTGGTCATCGAGGCGGAGAACATCTCCAAGGGTTATGGTGACCAACTGCTGATCGATGACCTGAGCTTCAAGCTGCCGCCCGGCGGCATCGTCGGCGTGATCGGTCCGAACGGCGCCGGCAAGACGACGCTCTTCCGAATGATCACTGGCCAGGAGCAGCCTGACGACGGCTCCTTCCGGATCGGCGACAGCGTCCAGCTCGGCTATGTCGACCAGAGCCGCGACGCGCTCGACGGCACCAAGACCGTGTGGGAAGAAATCTCCGGCGGCAATGATGTCATCAAGCTCGGCAAGCACGAGGTCAATTCGCGCGCCTATTGCTCCTCCTTCAACTTCAAGGGTGGCGACCAGCAGCAGAAGGTGGGCACGCTTTCGGGCGGTCAGCGCAACCGCGTGCACCTTGCCAAGATGCTGAAGGCGGGCGGCAACGTCATCCTGCTCGACGAACCGACCAATGACCTCGATACCGAAACGCTGGCAGCCCTCGAGGACGCACTCGAAAACTTCGCCGGCTGCGCAGTCATCATCAGTCACGATCGCATGTTCCTCGATCGCCTGGCGACCCACATCCTCTCCTTCGAGGGCGACAGCCACGTCGAATGGTTCGAAGGCAACTTCGAGGATTACGAGAAGGACAAGATCCGCCGCCTCGGCCCGGACTCGGTCAATCCCAAGCGGGTGACCTACAAGCGCCTCACGCGTTAGCGCGGGATGAGGAAAAGTGTGCGCGGTTTTCCGCCCGCATCCCGCGCTCACTTATTGGAATCGATCACGTTCATGATTTTAGGTCGATCCGACCTAAAATCATCGTGATTTAGGCAATCGGCTGGTCGCAGCCCGAGCCATTTGCCATGACAGCAGGGTGCGGGCTCGCCGAGCCTACCCCTGGCGCGGCCGTGGCCACTGGCAAGGGCAATTGCGATTGAAAGCTCCGCAGCCGCGGGATCACCCGCGGCCCGTAACCGTTGCAGCGAACATGGGCAGGGCCGGGCGCTTCAGCGCCGTGCGTCCCTTCGGATGCACAAGCCTCCCTCACACTTTGAAGTGCTGCATGGCTTTGTCCTTTTGGTTCCGATCTACAGCGCCGCGCGTCTAATTAGACGCGCAAAGGCTGCAGCACTTTGACTCGGCTGCATGATTTTGTCCTTAAATCGATTCCGATTTAAGGAGTCATGCAGCAGGGAACCATGCAGTGGCGTATCAAGCGCAAAGTAGAGCACGACTATCATCCGGCGGGCAGATCGCGAGACCGTCCGACTCTTTGTCTTACAAGCGCCATTCCATTGTCTTTCCGCGCAAATTCACTTGCACATCATCCGCAAATCACATAAAGATATCTTTATGTGTTGATGGGGAAGCCGATGGCTAATCGTGGTACGCTTGGATTGGATGCGCTGGTCGACGTGCTGAAGGCGGCAGGCGAACCGACGCGCATGCGTCTGCTTGCACTGCTCGCCGCCGGCGACCTTACGGTTACCGATCTTACCGAAATTCTCGGACAATCGCAGCCGCGTATTTCGCGGCACCTGAAGCTCCTTGCCGAAGTCGCGCTGATCGACCGCTACCAGGAAGGCGCCTGGGCCTATTTCCGCCTGCGACAGGAGGGCGGGCGTGTCGCTTTGGTGCGCGAACTGCTTGCCGCGGCGGCGGCCGACGACGCCATTCTCGCCAGGGACGCGACCCGGCTCGCCGCCTTGAAGAAGGCGCGCGCCGAGAAGGCCCAGGCCTATTTCAGCCGCAACGCCGCCGAGTGGGACGAACTCAGGCGGCTGCATGTGAGCGAGGGCGATGTGGAGGCGGCACTGAAGGCGATGGTCGGCGACGAGCCGGTCGACAGCCTACTCGACCTTGGCACGGGCACTGGCCGCATCCTGCAGCTCTTCGAGGGCATCTACCGGCGCGGCATCGGCGTCGATGCCAGCCGCGACATGCTCGCAGTGGCACGCTCCAATCTCGACAAGGCCGGCATCACCAAGGCTTCGATCCGCCACGGCGACATCTTCAACCTTCCGCTCGACGGCCAGGCCTTTGATCTCGTCACGATCCATCAGGTGCTGCATTTCCTGGAAGAGCCGGAGGCGGCGATCACCGAGGCCGCGCGCATGCTCGCGCCCGGTGGCCGGCTCGTGATCATAGATTTCGCGCCGCACGGACTTGAATATCTGCGCGACGAGCACGCGCATGCCCGCCTCGGCTTTTCGCATCAAGCAATGGCCGATTGGCTGCAAAAAGCAGGTCTTGCGCTTGAGAAAACGACGGATCTTTCGCCGGAAGGCGCGGAAGAGGGGAAACTGACGGTGACCATCTGGCTGGCGCGCGACCAGCGCGTGGCGAACGATAATGCCGATATGCCGCACCAGCGCCTGCAGGTAGGGGGAGTTTGAGAATGAACGCACGGACGCTTTACCCCGCCGAGCGCGGCAATCTCAGGCTCTCCTTCGAATACTTCCCTCCGAAAAACGACGAGATGGAAACGCAGCTCTTGCAAACTGTGCAGGACCTCTCTGTGTTTGCGCCCGCTTTCGTTACTGTGACCTATGGCGCAGGGGGCTCGACCAAGGCGCGCTCGCTGACGACCGTCAAGCGGATGATCGGCGAGATGGGACTGGAAAATACAGCAGCGCATCTGACCTGTGTCGGCGCGTCACAGGCGGAGGTCGATGCGGTAATAGACGAGTACGTCGCATGCGGCGTCCGTCATTTCGTCGCTCTGCGAGGCGATCCGCAAGGCGGAATCGGCAGCGCCTACCAGCCGTTTCCAGGCGGCTATGAAAACGCCGCGGCACTCGTCAAGGCGCTCCGCCGGCGCGGCGATTTTGAAATCTCGGTCTCCGCCTACCCGGAAAAGCATCCGGAGAGCCCGGACGTGGCCGCCGATATCGACATGTTGAAGCGCAAAGTCGACAACGGCGCAACGCGCGCAATCACCCAATTCTTCTTCGACAACAACGATTTCGAGCGCTATCTGGAGCGGGTGCGGCGCGCCGCCATTCAAATACCGATCGTGCCGGGAATCCTGCCGATCAACAGTCTCACGCAGGTGCAGAAATTCGCCGGGCTTTGCGGCTCCAAAATCCCTGAGGCGATCATTTCGCGGCTCGCCCATCTCGAGGATCGGCCGGCTGAGCGCTTCAAGGAGGCGACCCATATCGCTGCCGAGCAGATGGTCGACCTCGCGCGGCGCGGCGTGCGCGACTTTCATGTCTATACGATGAACCGCTCGCCGCTCGTGACTGCCGTGTGTGATCTCGTCGGCTACGCCCGCGCGACGGAGGCTGCGCAGGAGCGGGTCGTCGCGCTTCGCACCAGAACCGTCGCTACCGCATAGTTCCCGCTGCGCCTGAGTCGGGCAGTCGCGGAAAAAATTAAAGCCCATGAACGGATCGTCGTTCATGGGCTTTTGTCGTTCTCGCAGCGTGTCGACTGGGTGCTCTTACGGCGCCATCCGTCTCTTTAAAGCGCCCTGCCTACCTTCTTGCTGCAAATGGATTTTCCGGAAATTAAAGTCCCTATTTCGGTTTGGACTCTCAGCGGCCTTTTCTCAGACGAAGAGCATTACGGCCACGAATGCGAACGCTGCACTGATCATGAGGACATTCAACGAATGTGTAAGTCCCATAGACTGATCCTCCCTGCGTTGACCGGTAAAACATAGGGCGAAAAAACGGCGCATGAAAGCGAAACTTGTGCTGCACTGCGAAAGTCGTGTTGTCGAAATCTCGTATTCACAAGTCTAAGCATCGGAAAGAACAATGTATTTTCCGTCGCCACATTTTTTTCACATTCGCTGCCGCACGGTTAATATAAACGTCTGTAACGCTATGTGAGCGTCGCGGAATGGTGCGCGGCAGCGGTTACGATTCATTCTCAAGTGGAATATCGAAGCTTCAGAATACGCCCGTCGAGCACCGCCAAGCCAGCGGCAATGAGCGCCATGCCGGCGACGTCGGCCGCCTGCAGAGTCTCGCCGAGGAAGAGATAGCCCAGCAGAATGGCGCTCGGCGGCACCAGCAGCGTCACGAGCGATGTGTTGGTGGCACCAGCCTCCGCCATGATCCGAAAGAAAAGAATATAGCCATAGGCGGTCGAGAGCAGTGCGAGCCCGAGGATCGCAAGGACGGCGGTGAGCGGCGGCCAGGGCAAGATCCACGGCGTATCGGCGATGGCTGCGACCGGCAGCATGACGAGCGTCGATGCTGTCAATTGGCCCGCCGCGGTCACCGGTGCCGCAAGATTGCGGAACCGCTTGCCGTAGGTCGCGGAAAAGCCGTAGCTGACCGCCGCCAGGACGGGCAATACGAGTGCCCAGAGCGGGACGTTTGAAGCCTCGCTAAAGACGCCCGCAAGTGCGCTCGGCCCGATGAGCACCACGGTGCCCGCGAGCCCCAGAAGACAGCCGCTGATCTTGGCGGCGCTCAGCTTCTCATCCTCCGTCGCCATGTTGGCGATGATCACCGTCCAGACCGGCGTCGTCGCGTTCAAGATAGCGGCGAGCCCGGCGCCGATATGCGTCTGGCCAAGAAAGATGAGGGCGTGCGGGATGGCGTTGTTGATGAGCCCCATTAGCAGGAACTCACGCCAGCGCTTCAGCAGTGTGGGATAGATGCCGTAGCGCCCGCCAACGTAGAGATGCAGCGCAAGTGCGGCGAGGCCAAGACGCAGGAATACCAGCGTGAAAGGCGGCACATGGGCGACGGCCACACGGGCGAAGAAGAAAGAACCGCCCCATATAAGGCCGAGCAGCGCCAGCAGCGCCCAGAGGCGCGGCGTCATCTGCATGTTGCCGGTGTTTGCGGATGAGCCCATGTTCTACCTGCGCAGCAAAGAGAGTGGGGCCGGGACGTGCAGAGCTGATCTGCTCCGGCAATCTACTGCATGCTTCCTTAAATCGGAGCCGATTTAAGGATAAAAACATGCAGCAATTCAAAGTGCTACAGCGATTTTTGTGCGTCTGAAAAGACGCACGCGCTGTAGAATTGCATGGAGCAGTAATACGGAGAAGCGGACGTCGCCACCCGCTTCTTGTGCGATTCGCTCAATCTGAGCCGAACAGGGCGTGTTTTCCCGTCAGAGCGCGTTCAAGAGTTCGGGCGTTGCCCAGCCGTCGGCGGGCAGGCCGAGCTTCAGCTGCTCCTTCTGCAGGGCGGCGCGGGTGCCGGAGCCGAGAATGCCGTCGATCTTGCCGACGTTGTGGCCGAGCGACTGCAGCCGCGTCTGAAGTGCCTTCATCTCGCCATCGGCGAGCCCCGGCTCCGGGTTGCCCGCCTGGTAGGGCGGAGCGCCGGCGAGGCGGGTGGCGAAATAGGCGGCGGAGGTCGTGTAGATGAACGACTGGTTCCACTCGAGATAGATGTTGAAGTTGGGGTAGGTCAGGAAGGCGGCGCCCTTGCGTCCCTGCGGCAGCACGAGCGACGCCTCGAGAGCGCTATTGGAGGTGTCGCCGTCGCGCGGCGTGACGCCGAGCGCGAACCAGTCGCCCGCCGTCATGCCGGGCTGGAGGCCGGTCTTTTCCCAGGGCAGTTGCTGGGGGACGCTGACTTCCTGGATCCATGGCTGTCCCGCTTTGAAGCCGAGGCTCTGAATGAATTTCGCCGCCGTCAGAATGGCATCCGGTGAGCTCTTCTTAACATTGACGTGACCGTCGCCATCGCCGTCGACGCCATAGGCGATGATGTCTTCCGGCAGCATCTGCACCTGCCCGATTTCGCCCGCCCAGGCGCCGCTCGTGGTCGCCGGTTCGAGATCGCCGTGCTGCACCATCTCGATCGCGGCAAGAAGCTGCGGCCGGAACATTTCCGGGCGGCGGCAGTCATGCGCCAGCGTCACCAGGGCGTTGCGCGTGTTGAAATCGCCCTGAACGGCACCGAAATCCGTCTCCATCGCCCAGAAGGCAGTGATGACCGGCGCGGGTATGCCGAACTCGCTTTCGGCGCGGGCGAAGACGTCGGCATATTCCTTCATCTTCTGCGCGCCGATGTCGAGCCGCGCCTTGCTGACGGTGCGCTTCGAAAATTCGGTGAAGGTCTGCTTGAAAACGCCCTGGGCGCGGTCGCGGCTCAGTACCTTCTGGTCGATTGCGGCCCCGGCGAGCGCCCGGTCGACGACGTCGGCGGGAACGCCTTTGCCAACAGCCTCGGCCTTGACGTCCTCAAGGAAGGTCGCGAGGTCGCCACCGCAAGCGACGGACGGGGTCTGCGGCTGAGCCTGCGTTTGCGCCAATGCCGACGCGCCGGTAAGCGCCAGCAAACCAAGGGAAAGAAGAGCCTTGCGGGCTGTGCCAGTCATCATAATTCCTTTCCGTGCCGGGCCGCCTTGGAGCGGTCGTCAGGCGTGCAATTCAAAGTGCTACAGCGGCATTTGTGCGTCTGAAGGACGCACGCCGCTGTAAGATCAAACCTGTCGATGCTCTCTCAGAGCATTATGACCGAATGAAGAAAAGCGGTTCGCGGAGAGCGAATCTGCGCGGCAATTTTGTGGTCATTTTGGCCGGGAGACGGCCGCGACCCACTTCTGCCAGTTTTTCGCGGAGCCGGCAAAGGCGTTGATGTCCGTGCTGCCCTGGATACCGGGGATGACGCCAGTGCTAGTATATTGCCAGAAGGCCCAGCGGCGCTCCACATAGATCTCGCCCGGGTGCTTGGCGACCGAGCGCACCCAGAAGTGATAGTCCTTGAAATGGTCGACGAGATTGTCGCGGTGGAAGTCGACCGAAGTATAGATGATCGGCCGCTTGCCGTAATGTGCCTCCATCCGGTCCATGAAGCGCTTCATCTCGGCTCGCACGGTTTCCGGCGCGGGGCGGTAGCGGCAGGTCTTCGATTCGCCATTCCATTCGACATCGAGCACGGGCGGCAGGTAGACAGCGCTTTTCGGCACGTTGGCGATGAACCAGTCGGCCTGGGCATCCGCGCTCGAGCAGAAATAATAGAAGTGATAGGGGGCGTAAGGAATTCCCGCTGCACGCGCCTGCTGCCAATATTCGTGGAAGCGCGTATCGACCCTGTCTTTGCCTTCGGTCGCCTTGATGAAGGCGAAGGAGACGCCGGAACTCTTGACCCTCGCCCAATTGATATCGCCATTCCACTTGGAAACGTCGACGCCGTGTACCTTGTGGTGATGCGGCGTTCGTCCGCCGAAATCCTGCGGGTCGGTATCCTGGAACCGCGGCGATATGGAAGCGGTCTGCACGAGGTCGTAGTCGGTCGACGTGCAGGCGGAAAGGATGGTCACGAATGGCAGCAAAGCCAGGAAAAACCGGCGCATGAGGGTCCCGTTCCGAAACGATCGACGATCCAGCCTCACACGATGGTTTCCCTGATGGTGATTCCCCCTAGGGAGGCGTAACCTCCTTTTCACCATATCATCGTAAAAATTGCGTTAGCTCAAGCGGGAATTGCAGCGCCGGCGGGCGAAAATTCGATCATATATTGCTCTCGAGACCGCTTGGGCGACGATAGACAGCGAGCCAGGCATAGCCTCTGCCGATCGACTTGAGCTCGAGCGCCGCGCCGTTTGCGGCGGCGCGCTCGCGCGTGACGTTAAAAAGCGTTTCGCGGGGCGTTACATGGAAGCGTCGCAGCCAGGCCTGAAGCAGGCGGCGGAAGCCGCCCGGCCAGCCTTCCTGCTGGCCGAAATCGGCGATGTGAAGCGAGCCGCCTGGATTAAGCGCCGCGATCGCCGCATCGATCGCGTTCTGCCAGTCGGGAATCATCGACAGCGCGTAGGAGATCACGATGCGGTCGAAGCCGGGCTGGTCGAAGGCGGAGGCGGTGAAATCGCTCGCGTCGGCAACGCGCAAGGTCGCGTTCGGGTGTCCTTCGCGCCGTAGCTTCGCCCTGGCGGTCGCGAGCATTTCGGCGGAAATGTCGAGGCCGAAGAGCTGCGCATCGGGATAAAGCCGGCCGATCATCGCGAGGTTGCGCCCGGTACCGCACCCAACTTCGAGGACCGATGCACCCGGCGGCGGGGCGAGATCGCGTATCAGCGTGTCGCGGCCGAAGAGATAATACTTCCGCGTGAAGTCGTAGATGTGCCGCTGATAACGGTACATCCGGTCCATGATATGGGCGTGGTTTTCCGCTGCCGGCTGCACGGCGCTCATGCTTTCTTCCGGTAGATATGGAAGCCGCCATAGATCGCCGAACGATCGGCCGCGCCGAGCTTCAGCGACATTTCGGCGTCGTAGTGCCATTGATCCAGAAGGGCGCTGGAGACGCGGCCTGGCAGAATGGTGGCCTCCGCCGCCGTGCGGAAGATCACCATGGCGCCTGCGTCGGCGGTGCGGGTGATCTCCGTCCAGAGGTCGTTCAACTGGCGATCGCTCATCCAGTCCTGCGCATCGAGGAGGACGTAGCGATCCACGGACGAGGCGGCTTTGCGGCCGAGCAATTCCGTGAAGCTTGCGTGGTGGACCGCGACGCGATCGGCATGGTTGCGGATCGCCTCATAATTTTTGGCCTGCAGGTAGGGTGGCAGCTCGCCTTCGTGCGGCAGCGGGTAGCGGCGAGCGAAGGCCTGCCAGGCGAAATAGTTCTCCCGAAGCGGGAAGTGGCAGGTCAGCTTTTCCAGCCGCTGTCGCAGAACGGCAGCGAGGGACTTTTCGCTGCTGAGGCTCGCGAGCTCGTCGAACTGCTGCGGCGGGATGCCGAGGCCGAAGAGCGAACTCTTGCGGCCGGTGATCCAGCGGATGACGCGTCGGTCGAAAAGCGGCGCGAGCTTGTCGTCGAAGAACTGCCTTTGCTCCCGCATCGAACGTGCCTGGACGAAATCTTCCGGGTTGATACCGTGCAAGCGGGCAAGAAGGTGGCTGGCGCCTATGAAGCGGCCCAAGAGACCGGTGCGGTAGATGTTGCGGCCGAAGACGCCGATGCGGCGGCGGCCGTTGAGCTCGCGGCCGTTCCAGTAGGTGCGGGTGGTGGCGTCGAGCTTCGGCGCAAGGAAGAGGTCGAAGGCCTGCACGTTCGACCGGGTGCCGGCGGCGGCAAGAAACCGCATGACGTCGTTGTGGCTCGGCAGGTGGCGAAAGGCGGAGAGTTTCAGCCGATTGAGCGCAATGTGGTGGGGATTGAGATCGACCACGTCGATATGAGCCGGGCCGGCCGATAGATAGGTCAGCATGTTGCAGCCGCCGGAACCGATCGTGACGATGCGATGCGAGGGGCGGATCTGCATCGCCTCCATGTCCACAATCGGATCTTCCCAGATCTGCGGATAGACGAGCCCGGAAAAGAGCAGTCCGAACAACCGCTCGGAAAGGCCGGCAAGGGAGAAAGCCTTGTGCTGCAGGAGTGCGCTTTTCAGCTTCGGATTCTTCCTGCCGAAGCCGGCATCGGGGGCAAATTCGGTCATCTTTGGCTGCCGCTCAGTTGAAACTTAGCCGCTTCTAAAGTGACTCCGCTACACTTTGATGACGGGTTTTTGCACAGCGGGCCGCAATGCTTCGGTGAAGCTGGGCGTTGCGGTCGGCCCGCGTCCCCTGCACCGAATACGACGCTCGATGTCTCGGCATCCCTTTTCCCGACGAAGGCTGCAGTTTTGCGGGGGGCTTTTCCTTTCGGTAAAATCCTGTTTCTCTCCTGATGAAGCGGGAGGAAAAGGAATGAAAGGTTTGCCGAAGAAACTTGGCGGGTCGGTTGTCGCGGCGCTGGCTGCGATCGCGGGTTGGCTGGCATTCTTTCCGCCGGAGCTGCTGATCGTTGGCGACGGCTACGCCGCCAAGATCGTCTGCTCCAATGTCTTCATTGCCGGACGCGATCCGCAGGCTGTGCTGGCGGAGGATGTCCAGGCGCCGGGACATCCGCTCTTGAAATTCGTCAGCGTGTCCGTCGACCGGAACAAGCAAATGGTTACGGCACGCATGTTCGGCTTTGCCGCGCCCGCTCGCGCCTTCTATCGGCCGGGCCTCGGGTGTACCAATACGAGGGGCGGCAGCGCTCAGGCGCTCGCGGATTCGGCAAGGGCGGGTGACGTCGGGGTCGCCGCGGCCTCGGCTCATGACCCGAATGTGAACTGGCCCGACGGAAGTAAGGCCGATATCGACCCCACAATTCAAACTATCGTCGAGGATGCCGGTCTGGCCGGGCCAGGTATCCGCGCGATCGCCGTGATCAAGGATGGCCGTCTGGTGGCGGAGACCTATGGGCCCGGTTTCGACCGCGACACGCCTTTGCTCGGCTGGTCGATGACAAAGTCGGTGACGGGGACGCTTGTCGGTCTGCGGATTGCCGAGGGGCGGATGGATCTTGCCCGCGCGAACCTGTTGCCCGCGTGGAACGGTGACGACCGGGCGAAAATCACCCTTGCCGATCTCTTGGCGATGCAGAGCGGGCTCGCGTTCAACGAAGACTATGGCGATGTCACCGACGTCACACGCATGCTCTATCTCGAAAGCGACATGGCCGGCTTCGCCGCCTCGAAGCTGCTCGAAAAACAGCCCGGCACGAGGTTCAGCTACTCGACGGGCACGACCACGCTTCTCTCGCGCCTCTGGATGGAAACGTTCGAAGATCCGGCGGAGGCGCTCGCCTATCCCCGCAAGGCGCTCTTCTCGCCGCTCGGCATGACGAGCGCCGTGATGGAGACGGATGCGAGCGGCACCTTCGTCGGCTCCTCCTATATGTATGCGACGGCCCAGGATTGGGCGCGCTTTGCCGAGTTTCTGCTTGAGGACGGGAGTTGGAAGGGCAGGGCGCTTCTGCCAAAGGAATATGTTTCCTTCATGCGGACGCCGACGGCTGCTTCGGGCGGCGATTACGGATCCGCTCAGATCTGGCTCCAGGAAAACGGCATCCGCGCCGGCACGGGCAATTTTCCGCCCGACACGTTCTGGATGCTCGGGCATGACGGCCAAGCGATCATGCTTGTCCCGTCACTGAGCCTTGCCGTCGTTCGCCTCGGGCTGACCCCGTCGCGCACCGGTTATGACGTGCAGAAGCTGAACGCCAGAATTATTGAAGCACTCGATTGAGCGCCTTCAAGGTCTTACCAGAGTTGTGAGGGAAACCGCCCACCCACTTACCGCATGTCGAGTTCGTCTAGCATGCCCTTGCGCTTTGCGTGGTAGTAATAACCGCTCGCATAGAGCTTCACCGCACCGTCGTGCTGGTTGTTGGCTACCATCCAGGCGCCGCGCAGGTACTTGGTCGCGTATTTAAGATTGGTCTCGGCATCGAAGAGGCCTTCGGGCGGGCCGTCGTAACCGAGACCCTTGGCGGTGTTGTAGCGAATCTGCATCAGGCCGTAATTGCCCTTGCTATAGGCGCCGGGATTGTAGTTGCTCTCGCGCTTGACGACCCGATGAACGAGTTCAAGGGGAATGCCGTTGAGATCGGCATAATACTCGATCAGCCGATCAAGCTCGGGTTTGGAACTGGTCGGTCTTCTCGAGGGCTTCAGCGAATCGGGAATGACGCTCGCAACGGCGCCGACCGCGGAGCCGATGACGCCGGCCCTGGGGCGTTCTGTCGGAACGATCATGCGCTTGGCGACGAGCGTTTCCAGGCCGACCGGCTCGCCGGTATCGAAATCCGATTCCATCGCCGCGGCAACGCCGAGGAGCGGCGCGATATCCGGTTCGACGCCGGCCGATTGTCCCGCGACCGGAGAAACTGCCGTCGAAGAGAGCGTGTGAGCAGCGGGCGCAGCCATCGCGACCTCGAAGGCCTGACCCGGCTTTGCCGTCGGAATCGCGACCGTCTGCGGCGCGGCATAGGCGAGGGTTGCATCCGTTGCCGGAGTCATCGCCGTCGCCGTGCCGGTGACCGGCACCGCCGCGGCCATTGCCTGCGCTGCGGTCGTGGAGGTGGTTGTCGCGGGAGCGGATGTCGTTTGTGCCGTCAGCGCGGCCGAAGTTGCCGTTGCCGCGCCGTCCGGGGTCGGCAGGGCATAGGCGGTCATTTCCGTTCCAGGCTTCGGGAGAGGGGTGACCGTCTGCACAGCGGTCAGTTCTTCCAGCGAAGTATGCTCGACGGTGGAGCATCCCGAGGCAATTGCCACAGACGCCAGAGCGGCGGCAGTAAGTACCTGTTTTGAAAGGAAGAAACGGAATATCGCCATGCTGTCACTTTCGTGCGTCCGGGCCCCGTTGCCCCCTGCAAATCAGCGGCTGCCACCCGCTGCGCTTGAATCTCCATTAACCTATGCCGCCGGTTGCGGCAAGCGCATGGGCGATTTTCACGAGGTTGCCCGCTTCAGGCCATCCGTCAGCAGGCCTGCGCCGTTCAGCGGCGAGCCGCCGGTGCGGTTGACGATCCGCCGGATATTCGGCTTGCGAATCGTGCTTCCCGCGGCTGAGCGAGGCAGGCATCCTATTTCAAAGCGGTGAAGATCGCGGCTGAGCTGGCGAGCAGGGGGCCGAGAGGCTGTCATGACCGTGAAGTCGCCAAGCGCTACCCCGGCGACCGTCGCGCCTGCGGTTCTTCGGCCACCGCCGAGCGCATAGGAGATGACGAGCAGAATGGTCGGGGCGGGAATGGCGCGCGGCACTGCAGAGGCGGCGGCAAAGGCAAACCAGTGCTCGAAGGACATGAAAGGGCTCCGCCCTTGAATGGCTTCCTGATGAAGAGATCAGGAGGGAGCCATGCAAGCGCGGAGCCGTCAACTGCTATTGCAATCACGAGGAATGGTCGAATCAACCAAATCACAATCGTGATCGATTCCTATCGTTCGATCAGTCCTCCGCCTGCCAGGATTGGCCGACGACGTCCATCACCTCGCCGAACCACTTTGCCGATGTATCGAAGTGCTTGCCGCCCCTGATGCGCGGGAACTCGATCGTGCGGAGCCTGCCGCCCTGGTCCTCGTCGTGGCCGGTGACGCCGGAGATTTTGTTGAGGGCACTTTCGACCGCCAGATCAACCATGCTCTGAATCAAGCGCAGGTCGTCGCCATTGGCAGGTGCGGAGCGGGCATAATAGCCGGACTTCTGCACCATCGAGCGCTCGGCGCCGAGCAGCGCGGCAAACTGCTTGGAAAACCAATTGCCGACATTGATGGTGTCGATCTTCACGTGGCCGAAAGCATCGCGCTTGACTGTTTCGCCGGCGGCCTCGCGCTCGGCAACGATGGCATCGAGGCACGCACCTTCGCTGACAAACAGGGTCACGAAGCCCGCACGGTCCATGACTGCACGCAGGCGTTCGGCTTCCGCCTCCAAATCGACCTTGATCTCCGGCAAGTAGACGCCGTCGATGTTCTTAAGCTGCGCGTTCATTATGAAGCCGTCGACGTATTCCTTGCTGCCGGCCATCTGGATATAGGCGCGCGCCGTCGCGGCGGTCAGCCAGCCGCAGTGGCGGCCCATCACCTCATGCACGACGAGCGTGCGGGGCGCAGCGCTCTGTTCGTTGCTGACATTGTCGAAGAACCGCGCGCCGTATTCGGCCGCCGTCCAGGCGCCGAGCGTCTGGCGGATGGGGACGACGTCGTTATCGACCGTCTTCGGCAGGCCGACGACCGTCAGGTCATAACCGTTGGCGCCGAGATAGGCCGCAAGATCGGCGGCCGTCGTATTGGTATCGTCGCCGCCGATCGTGTGCAGGATGCTGATGCCATCGGAGGCGAGCCTTTCCGCCGCGACGCGAAGCGGATTTTCGCCCTCCTTGACCAGGCCGCGCTTCACGCAATCGGCGGTGTTGGTGAGCTTCACCCGGCTGTTGCCGATCGGCGACCCGCCGTGGCGGTGAAGGATGTGAGCCTTCTCGCGCATCTCTTTCGTGATCTCGATGCGGTCGGCCAGAAGCAGGCCCTGATAGCCGGAACGATAGGCAACGAGCTCGTAGTCGGGTGCGATATCCGTGTAGCGTTCGATCAGGCCGCCAACAGCAGATGAAAGGCAGGGGGCAAGCCCGCCCGCTGTCAGCATTGCGACTTTCTTCTTGGCCATGTTTCCTCCTCGGGATTTCGGCATCGGGTGACCGTTGACGAGAAACGATCACAATCTCGATCTCTGCTTAGTCAAAGATCACGGTGGTCTAGCGCAAATCCGATGGAAATTAAATGACAGGCCTGTGGATGTCGGAAAAAGTTGATAGTGCGCCAGGTGCGGGAACTACAGCGCCGCGCGTCAGATCAGACGTGCAAAGATCGCTGTAGCACTTTGAATTACTGCATGATCTTGTCCTTGAACCGGTTCAAGGAATTATGCGGTTGGCGAGGCTGCGTCCAAGTATCGCGCAAGGTTACCGCGAATTAAGTTGAGATTTACGGCTATATGATTTATTGAGGGGCCATCACAAATGCGTCATTCCATGACGTTCGCGCGGCCAGCCGCTTGCAATTTGCCACCACATCAGATCATGCTGTGCGGTGGACAGGGAAAAATCGCACATATGTCATTTTGGGACAACCTTCTCAAAATCGTTACCGCAACCGGCAACGCGCTCGCAGGCGTGGTCGAGGCCGTTCGCACGCTCTTCGAAGGGGATCCGGAAACCCGACGCAAGGTGGCCTTCTCCGTCGCGATGATTGCCCTCGCGGCGAAAATGGCGAAGGCTGACGGCATTGTCAGCGAGGCTGAAGTGGCGGCGTTCCGCGATATCTTCAAGTTTCCCGCAGACCAGGCGCAGAACGTCGCCCGACTTTATAATCTCGCGCGCCAGGACGTTGCCGGTTACGAGGCCTACGCGGAGAAGATGGCGTCGCTCTGCTCTTCCTGCGAGAAGAATTGCCCGATCCTTGAGGACATCGTCGACGGGCTCTTCCACATCGCGAAATCCGACGGCGCGGTGCATGACAAGGAACTCGCCTTTCTGCGGCGGGTCGCGGAAATCTTCAAGATGGACGACGCGCATTTTGGGCGCATCATGGCGCGTCATGTTGATGGCGAAGGCGGCGATCCCTACCAGGTCCTCGGCGTCTCGCCAAAGGATGATTTCGCCAAGATCCGCAAGCGCTATCGGGTGCTCGTCTCCGAGAGCCATCCGGACATGCTGGTTGCGCGCGGCGTACCGGAGGAGTTTCATGCGATCGCCAACGATCGCATGGCTGCGCTGAATGCAGCCTATGAGGCGATTGAGAAAGAACGCCGCGCCGCATGACATCGACATGCGATTTTCCCGGCGCCCGGCCGGTGCCGTCGCCCAACCATGGCGAGCGCGCCGGCGGGCGCAGGCCCGACATGATCCTTCTCCACTATACTGGGATGGAGACGGCATCATCGGCGCTCGACTGGCTTTGCCGGCAGGAAAGCCAGGTTTCCAGCCACTATTTCGTCCATGAGGACGGCCGCATCGACCAGCTCGTGCCCGAGGAGCGTCGCGCCTGGCACGCGGGTAAAAGCTTCTGGAAGGGCGAGACGGACATCAATTCCTGCTCGATCGGCATCGAGATCGCCAATGCGGGACATCCCGGCGGCCTGCCGGAGTTCCCGAAAGCGCAGATCGCGGCGGTCATCGAATTGTGTCGGGACTGTGGCGAACGCTGGCAAATAACCCCGGAAAGGGTGCTTGCCCACAGCGATGTAGCACCGATTCGCAAGGTCGATCCGGGAGAAAAATTCCCATGGCATGTGCTCCACAGTAAAGGGGTAGGGCATTGGGTGGAACCGGCCTCCGTCGGCGGTGGCCGCTTCTTTCAGCGCGGCGACCGGGGCCAACCGGTGGAAGCGCTTCAGTCGATGCTGTCACTCTATGGCTATGATGTTGAAGCTACAGGCGATTTCTGCGAGAAAACAGAGGGCGCCGTGGCAGCCTTCCAGCGGCATTTCCGTCAATCGCGGGTAGATGGGATTGCCGATATTTCCACCATCGATACGCTTCACCGCTTGCTTTCAGCCCTGCCGAATTTCCGCGCTTAAACAGGAATTTTCGAGCGCGCTAAATTAGCGCCTCCTGCACTTTGTCGCGCGATTTTTTTGCGTTGCCACATGTTTACCATGATGGCCCCTTCATTTGCGCGCCATCAACTGCAGGGGATGCAGCGCGACCGCGCCGCTCTTTTGTCAATGAAAACGATCGGGAAATTCGGTCGTGGCGGCGGGGTGCGCCGCCCGGCCCATTCCCCAGACCGGAGACTTCTAACTACATGAGAATATCGTCTGTTGCTGCGGTGGCGGCATGCCTTGGCATGTTCTGCGCCGGGATGGGAACGTCGTATGCGGGGAATATCGACAGAACCATCAAGACTTCTTCACTCCCAACCGTCACCAGGACGACAGGCTATCCCCAACCGGATCTATCGCTCGGCTCCCAATATACGATCCTCATCCAATCCTACGCCAAGCAATATGGCGTCCCTACCGACCTCGCCCATGCCATCGTGCAGGTCGAGAGCAATTTCAACGCTATGGCGCGCGGTAGCGCCGGTGAAATCGGCCTCATGCAGATCAAGCCCGCGACCGCCCGCATGATGGGTTACTCCGGCTCTGCCAAGGGTCTCTACGATCCGGCAACGAACATCAAGTTCGGCATGATGTATCTGGCGAAGGCGCAGGAGCTTTCGGACGGCACGACCTGCGGCACCATCCTGAAGTACAACGCCGGCCACGGCGCCAAGCGCATGAACCCGGTGTCGAAGCGTTATTGCGGCAAGGTGAAGAGCATTCTGAACTAACCGTCAGTTTCTGGAGGGCGAAATCGCTCGCCGTCCTTGAACTGCCGCATGCCTCACCTGGGATCGATGCCGATCCGGGGAGGAAAGCCGGATAGGTCTCGCGTTCCGGCATACCGTTTACTGCATTGTTCCTTAAATCGGAACCGATTTAAGGATAAAACCATGCAGCAGCCTAAAGTGTCACAGCGACCTTTGTGGGTCTGAAAAGACGCACGGCGCTGTAATTGTCGAAGGAATTCAGTGTCATTGCCTGAGCGGCATGCTATTCCCGGAGGAGTTGCCAGCAAAGGACACGGATGTCGGAGAACTTTGATTTCGCGATTATCGGCAAGGGCATGATGGGTGCGGCAGCGGCCCGCCATCTGAGCCGTACGGGCGCCAGGATCGCGCTTATCGGCCCGGACGAGCCGGAGGATTGGGCGAACCACGGTGGCGTCTTCGCCAGCCATTACGATAACGCCCGCATTACCCGCGCGATCGACAACGATCCGGTATGGGCGCGTCTCGCGCGTTCTTCGATCGATCGTTATCCGACGATTGCCGCAGAAAGCGGTGTCAAGTTCTATTTCGAGGTCGGCTGTCTGATCGCCGCACCGGCGCCCGGCAGCGAATTCGATTATCTCGAGAAGGTCGAACTTGCCCGCGACCGGCTCGGCGTCGAAGCGCCGCTGATTCTCGGCGGTGATCTCGTGGAACGGTTTCCGTGGTTTCGCTTTCCGCGCGGCTACGACGGCATCCATGAGGCTCGCGGCGCAGGTTATATCAATCCGCGAGCGCTGGTGCGCGCGCAAACGATCGCCGCCGAAAGATCCGGCGCCCGGGTCATCCGGTCGGAGGTCGTCTCGGTTGAAGAACAAGCGGATCACGTCGCGGTGGCAACTGTCGACGGGCATAGGGTTCGCGCCGCACGCGTCGTCGTGGCGGCAGGCGGTTTCTCGCTGTCGGCGGCGCTTCTGCCGAGACCAATCGACCTCACGGTCAAGGCACGCACCGTGCTTTTCGCCGAGGTCGATCAAAAGGAGCTGTCCGCATTCGAAGGCATGCCGTCGCTGATCGTTGCGGCGCCCGAGCAGCACAGAAGCTACTATTTGCTGCCGCCGGTTGCGTATGCCGATGGCAATCACTACATCAAGATCGGCGGCGATCCGACCGATAGGGTGCTAGCGACAGAGCCGGCGGTTCGGCAATGGTTCCGCGGCAATGCCAGTGCGCATGCCGCCGATCATCTGCGGGGGCTGCTTGCCGACGTGATGCCAGGGTTCAGGCCCATTTCGACGCATTTTGCGCCTTGCGTCACATCGTTCACGCGGCACGGCTATCCCTATATCGGCTTTGCCAGCGATCGCATCGCCGTCCTCACGGGCGGCAACGGGCAGGCGGCCAAGAGTTCCGACGAGATCGGCAGGCTGGGCGCAGCCCTCGTCATGAATGGCCGCTTCGACGCCGGGTACGAGACCGACTTCGCGGTTGCGTACTCAATGGTTCCTTAGATCGGGACCGATTTAAGGATAAAACCATGCAGCAGACCGGGCCGGCGCAAGCAAGGTGAAGTCGTCAGATTTTTCTGGCGCTTGCTGTGCCGGTCGGTTAATGAGCCTCTGCCAGTTGGCCGGGCAGCCGCGCTCCGCAAGTGCCGAAAGGCCGCGGGGCGAGGAAAGTCCGGGCTCCACGGAAACACGGTGCCGGATAACGTCCGGCGGGGGCGACCCCAGGGAAAGTGCCACAGAAAGCAAACCGCTCCGCATGCGGAGTAAGGGTGAAAGGGTGGGGTAAGAGCCCACCGCGGCCATGGCAACATGGACGGCACGGTAAACCCCACCGGGAGCAAGACCGAATAGGGATGACACGGGCGCGCAAGCGTCCAGCCGGTTTCCAGGCCCGTCATCCGGGTGGGTTGCACGAGGCTGCGCGCAAGCGTAGTCCCAGATGAATGGCTGCCACGTTCCGTCTCCTTCGGGAGCGGTGCCATACAGAACCCGGCTTACAGGCCAACTGGCGATTTTCTTTCGCAGCTTTGCGGCGTCGCTGCACAGGCAGCATGTATTCCTTTGACCCCGAATCAATCGCAGGCGCGCTTGGGACAGCTCCCGCGCCGGCTGGTTTCGTGCGGGATTCCAAGGCATTAGGGTCACGATCGTAACCCTTTATTAAACTTAACAACCTATCAATATTTGATCATCCGGCAGGCTGAGTACAAGCTTCTCCCATTGACGCCCATATGGTCCCATGTTATCCCATAATGGTACTGCGCAAGGGCCATGTCGTGGCCCATCATCGCGAAATTCCAAGATTCCTTCTTCGGAAGGGTCGGGCGGGCGCACTTGTGTCCGGCGGGGGTCTTTTGCATGCGCAGACGAGTGTTCGCGCGGGCCGATGATCATGGCCCGTCAGTCGGGGGCGGCCGTTTCGCGTCATGAACCGCTTCTTGTCACATGCTACGAACCGGATCGATGCGAAGGGGCGGGTGTCCGTACCTTCGGCGTTTCGCGCTGTGCTTTCGGATGGAGGCGTCCGGGAGTTATATTGTTTTCAGGACTTCGTCTTTCCGGCGATCAGCGTCGGCGCGCCGGAGCTTCTGGACCGGTTCGAGAAGCAGATGGCCGCCGAGGATCCGTTTTCGGACGCGGCCAACCAGATGTCGCTCCTCGTTCATGGGGGCGGCGTCTTCGTGAAGCTCGACCCGGAGGGCCGGCTGATGGTGACGGATTTCATCCGCGACTTCACCGGCATCTCGACCGACGTGACCTTCGTCGGGCGGGGCGATCATTTTCAGCTCTGGGAGCCGCAGGCGTTTGCGAGGGCGCAGGCGGAGGCCCGGGAGGGGCGCAAGCCACGGGGGTTGCGTCCGGAATAGAGTGGAGAGGCGGAATGGTGACGGATCAAGGCGGCGGAACTTCTGAAGCCGACGGCGGACCGGTTCGTCACATTCCGGTCCTCTTGAAGGAAGTCCTCGCAGCTCTCGGTCCCGCTCCCGGCAAGATCATTCTCGACGGCACTTTCGGGGCCGGCGGTTACACATCCGCCATTCTCGATGCAGGTGCCGACGTCATCGCGCTCGACCGCGATCCGACGGCGATCGCCGCCGGGCAGCCCATGGCTGCCGCTGCCGGCGGGCGGCTCAAGCTCGTTCATGCCCGTTTTTCTGAACTCGCCGACCATGCGCCGGCAGAAGGGCTTGACGGCGTCGTGCTCGACATCGGCGTTTCATCGATGCAGATTGACGAGGCGGAGCGTGGCTTCTCGTTCCAGAAGAAGGGGCCGCTCGACATGCGCATGTCGGCCGCTGGCGTCTCTGCCGCCGATGTCATCAATCGTGCCAAGGTCTCCGACCTCATCCGCATCTTCGGTTTCCTCGGGGAAGAGAAGCAGGCGGGGCGCATTGCGCGTGCCATCGAAAAGCGCCGCGCCGAGGCTCCGTTCGAGACCACGCGCGATCTCGCCAACCTCATCGAGACGGTGACGCCGCGCAAGGCCAAGGACAAGATTCACCCCGCGACGCGCGTCTTTCAGGCGCTGCGCATCTTCGTCAATGACGAACTCGGCGAGCTCGCCAATGCGCTCTTTGCCGCCGAGCGCGCGCTGAAGCCTGGCGGGCGCCTTGTCGTCGTCACCTTTCATTCTCTCGAGGACAGGATCGTCAAGACGTTCTTCCAGGATCGCTCGGGCAAGGCGGCCGGTTCCCGTCATCTGCCGATGGTGGCGGCGCGCGCCGCAACCTTCGCGCCAGTCGGCAAGCCTATGGTCGCAGCCAGCGAGGAAGAAGCGTCCCTCAATCCGCGCGCCCGGTCGGCCAAGCTCAGGGCCGGCATTCGTACGGAGGCCCCGTCGCCGGGAAGCGATCTGTCCATTTTCAATCTGCCGGGGCTGGCGAGCCTTGCGAAATTGGGGGGCTAAGAAAAGATGCTCAGAACGCTCGACATTGTCCTGATCGTCGTCATGACGGCTGCCGCCACAATCACCTACACCATCAAGCACCAGGCCGAGAACAAGCTCGAAGAGGTTCGCAAGCTGGATGCGGCGATCAAGCTGGAAGAGGACACGATCGACCTGCTGAGGGCGGATTGGGCGCTGCTGACCCAGCCGAACCGGCTGGAGCGCCTCGTCTCCGCCTTCGGGGTCGACCTGCAACTCGCGCCGACGCCTTCGACGCAGCTCGCGCGGCCTGAGGAGCTTCCGATGCTGAAAGCCGATCTGCCGCCGACCGAAGAAGACAAGAAGGCGATCGACGGTGTCGCCGCCGTCATCAACACAGATAATATCGCAACAGGCTCGGTGGCGCACTGATGTCGTTTCTCTCCCGTATCATGGTGCTGAAAAGCAAGGCGCATTTTTCGGCCGGGGGGAACAATCGCCCTGCCGACGCGGGCATCAACGTCACGTTCCAGGGAACGCGCAAGAAAAGCGCCAGTCAGGCGAAAAGCCGCGTCGCGATCATCATCGCCAGCTTCGGCATCGTCTATGCGGTGATCGGCGGCCGACTGGTGCAATACGGCTTGGCGCAGCCGGAAACCGTTTCCTCGATTGGACGCGCCGACAACCTGATGGCTTCGCGACCCGATATCCTCGATCGCCACGGCGAGATTCTCGCAACCGACATCCGCACGGTTTCGCTCTATGCTGAGCCGCACAAAATCGTCGATGCCGACGAAGCGGTCGAGCAGCTGGCAACGGTTCTGCCCGAACTCAATGCCCGTGACATCTACAACAAGCTGAAATCGAAATCGCGCTTCCAGTGGCTGCGCCGACAGCTAACGCCGAAGCAGCAGAGCGACATTCTGGCGCTCGGCATCCCCGGCATTGGCTTCCGCCCGGAGAAACGCCGCTTCTACCCCGGCGGTTCGACCGCCGCCCATGTTCTCGGTCACGTCAATATCGACAACCGCGGCATCGCAGGCATGGAGCGTTATATCGACAGCCAGGGGCTTGCGGACCTCGCGGCGATCGGCATGACGAGCGATGCCAAGCTGGAGCCGGTGAAGCTCTCGATCGACGTGCGCGTTCAGAACATCGTGCGGGATGTTATCGATTCCGGCATGAAGAATTACCAGGCGATCGCGGCCGGCGCAGTCGTTCTGGACGTACACACCGGCGAGGTCCTGGCGATGGCGTCAGTGCCGGATTATGATCCGAACAAGCCCGTGGAAGGCGCTCAGGAAGGCTGGATGAACCGCATGTCGAACGGCACGTTCGAGATGGGCTCGACCTTCAAGACCTTCACCATCGCCATGGGCCTCGATTCCGGCAAGGTGACGCTAAAAGACAGCTTCGATGCCACGGCGCCCATCCGCATTGGAGGCTTCACCATCAAAGACTTCAAAGGCAAGCGCCGGGTGCTGACCGTGCCGGAGATCTTCCAGTATTCCTCAAACATCGGCACCGCCAAGATCGCCGATCTGGTCGGCATCCCGGGACACAGGGAGTTCCTTACCCGCCTCGGCTTGCTCTCGAGGCTTCCGACGGAGCTTCCCGAGGTCAAGACGCCGACGCAGCCGCACGAATGGAAGAAGATCAACTCGATCACCATTGCCTTCGGCCACGGCGTCTCGACCACGCCGCTGCAGACGGCGGTCGCCGGCGCGGCGCTGGTCAACGGCGGCAAGCTGATCCCGCCGACTTTCCTGCCGCGCACCGAGGAACAGGCGAGCGAGATCGCGACGGCGGTTGTCAAGAAGAGCACCAGCGACGACATGCGCTTTCTGCTTCGCTGGAACGGCATTGCCGGTTCGGGCAAGCGCGCGCTCGTTCCGGGCTTCGACGTCGGCGGCAAGACCGGCACGGCCGACAAGGTCGTCAACGGCCGTTACGCCAGCGACCTGAACTTCAACGCCTTCCTCGCGGCGTTTCCGATCGACGATCCCAAGTACATCGTGCTCACCTTCATCGACGCGCCGAAGACCGGCGAAGGCGGCGGGCGCACCGCCGGTTCGAATGCCGCGCCGATGGTGCGCGACATCATCAGCCGCTCCGCGCCGCTCCTCGGCGTCGAACCGAAATTTGGAGAAGACGGTTCTGCCTTGCTTGTGTCTTATTGACCGTGAAATGAGAATGCGGACGATTCGCGATTCTACTGCATGGTTCCTTAAATCGGAGCCGTTTTAGGGATAAAACCATGCAGCAATTCAAAGCGTTACAGCGACCGTTGTGCGTCTGGAAGACGCGACGCACGGCGCTGTAAGGGTCGATATCAATGTGAGACATGCAGTTCATGAAGATCAAGGACCTGGCGGGCGCAAATTGCCCGGAACTTTCGGCACAACTGAAGGGCGATTTCGCAAACATCGAGATCGCCGGGATCACGGCTGATAGTCGGCAGGTCAAGCCGGGCGATCTCTTTGTCGCCGTCGCTGGAACCAAGGCAAACGGGACTGCCTATATCGCCGACGCCCTTTCGCGCGGCGCCGCGGCGGTTGTTGCCGGTCCCGGCGCTGAAGCCGAGGCGGGCGCGCCGATATTCTCGCTTTCCGACCCGCGCCGTTTTCTCGCAACCGCGGCCGCCCGCTTGTACGGTCATCAGCCCGAAACCATGGTGGCGGTAACGGGAACCGCGGGCAAGACGTCGGTCGCTTCCTTCACGCGCCAGATCTGGGCGCATTCGGGCCTTTCGGCGGCGATGATCGGAACGACGGGCGTGATCGCGCCGGGGCGAAACGAGTACGGCTCGTTGACGACGCCGGATCCGGTCTCGCTGCATAAGCTGCTTGCCGAACTCGCCGATGCCGGCGTCACGCATGCGGCAATGGAGGCTTCCAGCCACGGTCTCGACCAGAGCCGGCTTGACGGTGTGCGCCTCGCCGCCGCCGCCTTCACCAATCTCGGCCGCGACCACATGGATTACCATCCGACGGTCGAGCACTACATGGCCTCGAAGATGCGCCTGTTCGGGACGCTTCTGCCCAAGGGCTCGCCCGCGGTTATCTTCGCCGACGACCAATGGTCGGATCAGGCGATCGCCGCCGCCCGCAAGGCGGGTCATGATGTCCGCACCGTTGGCCGCAAGGGCGATTTCATTGCGTTGAAGCGTGTCGAGCATTTCCGCCACAAGCAGTCGGCGGAAGTGCATATCGGCGACGATATCTTCGAAATCCATGTGCCGCTTGCCGGCGACTTCCAGATCGCCAATGCGCTGGTTGCCGCTGGCCTTGCGATGTCCACCGGCATCCCCGCCAAGGCGGCATTCTCGGCGCTTGAAAAACTGCAAGGCGCCTCCGGCCGACTGGAACTCGTCGGCCAGACGAAGGACGGGGCGCTTGCCTATGTGGACTATGCCCACAAGCCGGACGCCCTCGAGAATGTGCTGACATCGGTGCGCCCGTTCACCACCGGCCGCGTCGTCATCGTCTTCGGTTGCGGCGGCGATCGCGACAAGGGCAAACGGCCGATCATGGGCGAAGTCGCCAGCCGGCTTGCCGATGTCGTCATCGTCACCGACGACAATCCGCGCTCGGAAGTGCCGGAGGTGATCCGTTCGGAGATCATGGCGGCGGCCAAGGGCGCAACGGAAATCGCCGATCGTGCCGAAGCGATCCGCACGGCCGTCGGCATGCTCAAGACCGGCGACACGCTGATCGTCGCCGGCAAGGGGCACGAGGAGGGGCAGACGATTGGCTCGGTGACGCTGCCGTTCTCGGATCACGAGGAAGTGCGCAAGGCATTGGGAGGTCTGTGATTTGAACTGGCTCTGGACAAGCAGCGATCTTCTGGCCGCGATGAACGGCCGCCCGGTCGGGAACCTGCCAGAAGGTGTCGTCGGCATTTCGATCGACAGCCGCTCGATCAGCAATGGAGAGGCCTTTTTCGCGATCAAGGGCGACCGCGTCGACGGCCACGACTATGCCGGTCTCGCGCTTGCCAACGGGGCTGCCCTGCTTGTCGTCAGTGAAGGGAAAATTCCTGCCCTCGGCCGTCTGATCGCGCCAATGATCGTTGTCGACGACGTGCTCGAAGCGCTGATCCGGCTCGGTTGCGCCGCGCGCGACAGGAGTGCTGCCAAAGTCATCGCGGTCACCGGATCGGTCGGCAAGACGACGACGAAGGAGATGCTGAGGCATGTGCTTTCGCCGCTCGGCCGCGTCCATGCCTCGGTCGCATCCTTCAACAATCATTGGGGCGTGCCGCTGACGCTTGCGCGCATGCCGGAAGCGACCGACTACGGTATTTTCGAGATCGGCATGAATCATCCGGACGAGATCCGGCCGCTGACGAAGATGGTCCGCCCGCATGTGGCGGTCGTCACCAGCATCGCTGCCGCCCATCTCGGAAATTTCGCGAGCCTTGACGAGATCGCCACGGCAAAAGCCGAGATCTTCGAGGGCGTCGTCAATGGTGGCCACGCAATCATCAACCACGACAGCCCGCAATACGCGCTTCTCGAAAGAGCAGCCGCAGCCGCGGGCGTGAGCCATGTTCACTCCTTCGGCGCCAATCCGAAATCGGAATTCCGTCTGGTGGAGTTTGCCGGCGGGGCGGACCGGTCCGTGCTTTGGGCCGGCATCGGCGGCAGGACGCTGGAAGTCGCGATCGGCGCTCCCGGCCGCCATATCGCCGAAAATGCGCTGGCAGTGATCGCCGCCGCGAAGCTCGCGGGTGCGGATCTCGATCTGGTGCTGGCTTCGCTTGCGACGATGCAGCCCGAAAAGGGCAGGGGATTGCGGCATCGCCTGAAGGTCGGGACGGCGTATCTGACGCTGATCGACGAGAGCTACAATGCCAATCCGGCATCGATGCGGGCGGCGATCTCGCTGCTTCGCGATGCCGAACCGCCGGCCGGGGGACGCCGCGTCGCAATCCTTGGCGACATGCTGGAAATGGGCGAGCATGCAGCCGACGTCCATGCCGCCTTGGCAGAGCCGATCGTTGAGGCGGGAATTGCCGACGTCTGGCTTGCCGGACCCGAGATGGCGCATCTGCGCGACGCGCTTCCGCCGGAGGTTTCGGTCGTCTATCGGGAGTCCATCGACGACCTCAGCGCCTATGCGCTCGGCGCTGTGGTGCCCGGCGATGTGGTGATGGTCAAGTCCTCGAAAGGGACCGGCTGCGTCAGGATCGTTCAGGCGCTTCTCGACACCTACCCGGAAGAAACGGTCGGAACGGGGGAAGTATAGCGGGCGTTACCACCAGTGCTGGTGGATACCGCCTCCGGCCAGGGGAAATGGCCTAACATAGTCGCACGCAAGCGGGTATCGTCTATCAGATGATTCTGTTGGACAATGTCCGATTCTAACCTGTGGGGAAAGGTCCCTTATGCTCATCTGGCTCGTGGAACTGGCGGACCACTTTCAATTCTTCAATCTTTTTCGCTACATCACCTTCCGCACGGGTGCAGCTCTCTTCACTTCCGCCCTCATCGTCTTCCTGTTCGGCCCGGCGATGATCGCGTCGCTCCGCATCCGCCAGGGAAAGGGCCAGCCGATCCGGGCCGACGGACCGCAGACCCACTTCAAAAAGGCCGGCACACCGACGATGGGCGGTTTGATGATTCTTGCCGGCATCGTCGGCTCGTCGCTGCTGTGGGCCGATCTTTCGAGCGTCTATGTCGTCTCGACACTGCTGGTAACGCTTGGTTTCGGCGCGATCGGCTTTTATGACGACTACCTCAAGGTCACCAAGCAATCGGACAAGGGCTTTTCCGGCAAGGCGCGGCTCGGCATCGAATTCGTGATCGCCGCCATTGCCGTCTTCTTCATGATGCGGGCAGCGCTTTCGGCCGGCACCGCCGGCTCCACCTTCGGCTCGTCGGTGACCTTCCCCTTCTTCAAGGACCTGATGCTCAATCTCGGCTATTTCTTCATGCTCTTCGGCGGTTTTGTCATCGTCGGCGCGGGCAATGCCGTGAACCTGACCGACGGCCTCGACGGTCTCGCCATCGTACCGGTGATGATCGCCTCGGCGGCCTTCGGCCTCATCGCCTATCTCGCCGGTAACGCCGTCTTCGCCAACTACCTGCAGATCCATTTCGTACCGGGAACCGGCGAACTCGCGGTCATCCTCGGCGCGGTCATCGGCGCCGGTCTTGGCTTCCTCTGGTTCAACGCGCCGCCAGCCGCAATTTTCATGGGCGACACCGGCTCGCTGGCGCTTGGCGGCCTGATCGGCACGGTCGCGGTCGCAACCAAGCACGAGATCGTCATGATCATCATCGGCGGCCTCTTCGTCATCGAGACCCTGTCCGTGATCATCCAGGTCTTCTGGTTCAAGCGCACCGGCCGCCGGGTCTTCCTGATGGCGCCGATCCATCATCATTTCGAGAAGAAGGGCTGGACGGAAAGCCAGGTGGTGATCCGCTTCTGGATCATCGCCGTCATTCTCGCCATGGTCGGCCTTTCGACCCTCAAGCTCAGGTGAGCGAAAGATGATCCCGGTCACCACATTCAAGGGCAGGAAGGTCGCACTTTTCGGACTGGGCGGCTCCGGTCTCGCGACCGCCGAGGCGCTGGTCGCCGGCGGCGCGGAGGTCACGGTCTGGGACGACAATCCCGATAGCGTCGCCAAGGCAGCCGCGGCGGGACTCCTGACGAGCGATTTGCGCCACGTCGATTGGCACTCCTTCGCCGCCTTCGTGCTCTCGCCCGGGGTGCCGCTGACACATCCGAAGCCGCATTGGAGCGTCGATCTCGCCCGCAAGGCGGGCGTCGAGGTCATCGGCGATGTCGAGCTTTTCGTCCGCGAGCGGCGGGCGCATGCGCCGGACTGCCCCTTCATCGCGATCACCGGCACCAACGGGAAATCGACGACGACGGCGCTGATCGCCCATATTCTGAAGGAGAGTGGGCGGGACACGCAGCTTGGCGGCAATATTGGCACCGCGGTGCTGACGCTCGATCCGCCGAAAGCGGGACGTTTCTACGTCGTCGAATGCTCGTCCTATCAGATCGATCTCGCGCCGACGCTCAATCCGACAGCCGGTATTCTGCTGAACCTGACCCCCGATCATCTGGACCGGCACGGCACCATTCAGCACTATGCCGACATCAAGGAGCGGCTTGTGGCGGGAAGCGGCACGGCCGTCGTCGGCGTCGACGACAGTTTTTCGAGCCTGATCGCCGACCGGGTGGAGCGAGCCGGAGCCAAGGTCGTGCGCATCTCGCGCCGCCATGCGCTTGCCGACGGGCTTTACGCGGAAGGTTCACGGCTGATGCGTGCTGAAGGTGGCACGTCTGCGCTTTTTGCCGATCTTGCCGGCATCCAGACGCTGCGCGGCGGGCACAACGCACAGAACGCCGCCGCGGCCGTTGCGGCTTGCCTTGCCGTCGGCGTCGAAGAGAAGGCTATCGTCAGCGGCCTTCGGAGCTTCCCGGGTCTCAAGCATCGGATGCAGCCGGTCGCAACAAAGGGCGAGGTCGTCTTCGTCAATGACAGCAAGGCAACCAATGCGGATGCGGCGGCGCCTGCGCTTTCGAGCTACGAGCGGATCTATTGGATCGCCGGTGGCCTGCCGAAGGAAGGCGGCATCACCTCGCTGACGCCGTTCTTCCCGCGGGTCGTCAAGGCCTACCTCATCGGGGAGGCGGCGCCCGCATTTGCGGCGACGCTCGGCGAGACGGTTCCCTACGAGATTTCGGGCACTTTGGACAAGGCGGTTGCGCACGCTGCGGCAGATGCGGCACGGGATGAGCAGGGCCCCTCGGCTGTGATGCTTTCCCCGGCTTGCGCAAGCTTCGACCAGTACAAGAATTTCGAGGTGCGCGGAGATGCCTTCGTCGGCCACGTGGCGGCGATCGAAGGCGTGACCATGCTCATCTGACGGCGCGCTTGCGCAGCCGGGCCGGGATATGGACGTTGGCGCGTTGCGCGCCGGGAAAGGGGACAGACAGAGATGGTGAGCCGAGCCGAACGTGGCCCCGTGGCCGACTGGTTCTGGACGATAGACAGGTTGTTTCTGGCGACCTTCATCCTCTTGATGGGCGTCGGCTTCATGCTCTCCTTCGCCGCAAGTCCGCCGGTTGCCGAGCGGCTTGGCCTGGACAGCTTTCACTTCGTCAAACGCCATGCGCTCTTCCTGCTTCCCTCGCTCGCAGTGATGGTCGGCATTTCCTTCCTCTCACCGCGGCAGGTGAGGCGCGCGGCGATCATCATGCTTGGCCTGTCGCTCGGAATGATGGTTCTCGTGCTCTTCATCGGTCAGGAGGTGAAGGGTTCGCTGCGCTGGATTTCGATTGCTGGCATCTCCATCCAGCCTTCCGAATTCATGAAGCCGGCCTTTGTTGTCGTCTGCGCCTGGCTTTTTGCCGAGCACGCGAAGCAGCCGGAAATTCCAGGCAACCTCCTCTCCATCCTCCTCTTCGGTATTGTCGGCGCCCTGCTCGTCGCCCAACCCGACCTCGGCCAGACGATCCTGACCGCTGCGGTCTGGGGCGGCATGTTTTTCATGGCCGGCATGCCCTGGCTCTGGATCATCGTGCTCGCAGGAGCAGCGGCGGGCGGCTTCTTCGTTGCCTACACCATGCTGCCGCACGTCGCTGGCCGTATCGACCGGTTCCTGACAGGCGAGGGCGACACGTTTCAGGTGGACACGGCGCGCGACGCCATCATCCGCGGTGACTGGCTCGGTCGCGGGCCGGGCGAGGGCGTGGTCAAACGCATCATTCCCGATAGTCATACCGACTTCGTCTTCTCGGTTGCCGCGGAAGAATTCGGCATTATCTTCTGCATGGTCATCGTGGTGATCTTCGCCTTCCTGGTGATGCGCGGCCTCAATCATGCCTTCCGCGAGCGCAACGATTTCAACCGCTTCGCCGTCGCGGGGCTGGTTCTGCAGATCGGCATTCAGTCGATGATCAACATCGGCGTGAACCTCGAACTGCTTCCGGCCAAGGGCATGACCCTGCCGCTGATTTCCTATGGCGGTTCGTCCATGGTGGCGATCTGCGTGACGGCCGGCTTCGTTTTGGCCTTGACCCGGCACCGGCCGGAAAAACGCGCCGTGGAGCGCAGCCTCTTTCGATCCGGCATCGGCGTGCCGGCGGAGTAAGACATGGACAAAGGCATCATTCTTCTCGCCGCCGGAGGCACCGGCGGCCATCTCTTTCCCGCCGAAGCGCTGGCCCATGAGCTCAAAGCTTCCGGCTACTCGGTGCATCTGGTCACCGACAGCCGCGCCGAGCGTTACGCCGGCAAGTTTCCGGCGGACGAGGTGCATGTCGTGCCATCGGCGACGATCGGTTCGAAGAACCCGATCAAACTGGCGCGATCGGTCTGGAAACTCTGGACGGGCTTGCGGGCTGCGCGGCGGCTGATCACACGTCTCAGGCCCAGGGCCGTCATCGGTTTTGGCGGCTATCCGACCGTGCCGCCCCTCTTGGCCGCAACGGGCGTCGGCGTCCCCTCGCTCATTCATGAGCAGAATGCCGTCATGGGGCGGGCCAACAAGATGCTTGCCTCGCGGGTGCAGGCGGTTGCGGGCGGCTTTCTTCCCGAAGGCACCGGAGCCTTTGCTGCGAAAACCGTGATGACCGGGAACCCGGTGCGCCCCGTGGTGCTTAAATCGGCCGGCGCGCCCTACGCGTCGTCCGGAGGGGACGCGCCGTTCCATCTCGTCGTCTTCGGCGGCAGCCAAGGCGCGCAATATTTCTCGAAGACGGTGCCGCAGGCGATCTGCCGGCTCGACGATGCCGCGCGCCAGCGGCTGAAGGTGACGCAGCAGGCGCGGCCCGAAGACAGGGAAGGCGTGATCGCAGCTTATGAGAAACTCGGTGTGCCAGCCGAGGTTTCTCCCTTCTTCAACGACATGGCCGCGCGGATTGCGACGGCACAACTCGTGATCTGCCGTTCCGGCGCGTCGACCGTTTCCGAAATCTCGGCGATCGGCCGTCCAGCAATCCTCGTGCCGTATCCCTATGCGCTCGACCACGATCAGGCGGCCAATGCCGCAGCACTTGCTGCAAAGGGCGGTGCAAGGGTGATCGCTCAGGCGGAACTCAGCGCCGAGAGGCTCGCCGGCATCCTTTCCGACGCCATGAACAACCCGGAGGCGCTGGCGCAGATGGCGGCGAACGCCCGGCAAACCGGCAAACCGGACGCCGCGCGCTTGCTTGCATCCCTGGTAGAGGCTATTGCCAGCGGCTCGACAGTCGAGAAATTCAAGGAAACACGCTCATGAAAATGCCGAAGACGATCGGGCTCGTACATTTCATTGGCATCGGCGGCATTGGCATGAGCGGCATTGCAGAGGTGCTGCACAATCTCGGCCATCGGGTACAAGGCTCGGATCAGTCCGAGAGCGCCAACGTGCAGCGCCTGCGCGACAAAGGCATCGAGATCTCTGTCGGCCACAAGGCGGAAAATCTCGGCGATGCCGAGGTAGTGGTCGTCTCGACCGCGATCAAGAACGACAATCCGGAGCTCATCGCCGCACGCGAGAAGTTTCTCCCCGTCGTGCGCCGTGCCGAAATGCTCGCCGAACTGATGCGCTTCCGCAATGCGATCGCGATCGGCGGCACCCACGGCAAGACGACGACGACCTCGATGATCGCGGCGCTGCTCGATGCGGGCGGCCTCGATCCGACCGTCATCAACGGCGGCATCATCAACGCCTATGGCACCAATGCGCGCATGGGCGCCGGCGAATGGATGGTGGTCGAAGCGGACGAATCCGACGGCACCTTCCTGAAACTGCCGGCCGACATCGCCGTCGTCACCAACATCGACCCCGAGCATCTCGATCACTACGGCAATTTCGACGCCGTGCGCGCGGCGTTCCGGCAGTTCGTCGAGAACGTGCCCTTCTATGGCTTCGGCGTGCTCTGCCTCGATCATCCCGAAGTGCAGACGATGGTCAGCAAAATCGAGGATCGCAAGGTCATCACCTACGGCGAGAACCCGCAAGCGGACGTGCGTTATCATAATATCCGGATGGATGGCGCCACCTCGATTTTCGATATTGTGATCCGCCGCCGCCGCACCGGACAGGTGATCGAGATGAAGGACCTGCGTCTGCCGATGCCGGGCCGCCATAACGTCTCCAATGCCACGGCCGCCGTTGCGGTCGCCCAGCGTCTCGGCATCAAGCCGGAAGCGATCGCAAGGGGGCTCGCCTCGTTCGGCGGCGTGAAGCGCCGCTTCACGCTCACCGGCGAGTGGCAGGGCACGCGCATTTTCGACGACTACGGCCATCATCCGGTGGAGATCAAGGCGGTCTTGAGGGCGGCACGCGAGGCCTGCCAGGGGCGCATCATCGCGGTTCACCAGCCGCACCGCTATTCGCGCCTGTCGAGCCTGTTCGAAGATTTCTCCGCCTGTTTCAACGATGCCGATACTATCCTCATCGCCCCGGTCTATGCTGCCGGCGAGGACGCGATCGACGGCGTCAATTCCGAAGTGCTCGTCAACCGCATCAAGGCAGCCGGCCATCGAGACGCTCGTCATGTCGCCGGACAGGAAGCGCTCGCGCCGATCGTCTCGAAGATTGCGCAGCCGGGCGATTTTGTGGTTCTCTTGGGGGCTGGCAGCATCACCTATTGGGCCGCGGCCTTGCCCAAGGAACTCGCGGATATATCAGGAATTTGAGCATGAAACAGGTCAACGGTCAGAAACTTATCGAGGCGCTCGGAAGCGGCGTCAGCGCAGTCCGCGGACGCATCACGCCGGATGCCCCGATGGATCGCGTGACCTGGTTTCGTGCTGGCGGACTCGCCGAGCTCATGTTCCAGCCGCACGACACGGATGATCTCATCACCTTCCTGAAGCTCGTGCCGCAGGAGGTGCCGGTCATGGTGATCGGCGTCGGTTCCAACCTGCTGGTGCGCGATGGCGGCATACCGGGCGTCGTGATCCGGCTTTCGGCAAAGGGCTTCGGCGATCTCGAGATCGCCGGCGAGAACCGTATCAAGGCGGGCGCCATCTGCCCGGACAAGAATATCGCCGCCATGGCGCTCGATCACGGTATCGGCGGCTTCTACTTCTATTACGGCATCCCGGGCTCGATCGGCGGCGCGCTCCGGATGAATGCCGGCGCCAATGGAGCCGAAACGCGCGAGCGCGTCGTCGAAGTCCATGCGGTCGATCGCAAGGGCAAGAAGCATGTGCTCAGCAATGCCGACATGGGCTATGCCTATCGTCATTCGGCGGCGGCCAAGGACCTGATCTTCACGCATGCGATCTTCGAGGGCTATCCGGAGGACAAGAACAAGATCCGTACCGACATGGACGCCGTGCGCCAGCATCGCGAGACCGTGCAGCCGATCCGCGAAAAGACGGGCGGCTCGACCTTCAAGAACCCGGACGGCCATTCGGCCTGGAAGCTGATCGACGAAGCCGGTTGCCGCGGCATGATGATCGGCAATGCGCAGATGTCGCCGCTCCACTGCAACTTCATGATCAACACCGGCCAGGCGACCGGCTACGAGCTTGAATATCTCGGTGAGACGGTGCGCCACCGCGTGCTGGAACATTCCGGCGTGAAGCTCGAATGGGAGATCAAGCGTGTCGGCAAGTTCATGCCGGGCTACGAGATAAAGGAATTCCTCGGTTACGGCATCGCTTGACCAGCAGCGCCGTGCATCTTTTCAGGCGCGCAACGGCCGCTGTAGCACTTTGAACTGCTGCGTGGTTTTGTCCTTAAATCGGTTCCGATTTGAGGAATCATGCAGGAGGACCACGAAAGAAAGGGCCGCGACGGGAAACATCGCGGCCCTTTCTTCATGAGTATGGTTTCCGCTCTCAGCCGGAGACTTCTTCCTCCTTTGCGAGCAGCAGGCAGGCAGGCGTGATCAGCGGCGCCGCGAGCAGCTAGTAGCCGACATGGCCCAGCCAGGTGGCGATATAGGGCGCCAGTGATGCGCCGGCGATGTTGAAGGTCATCGAGGCACCGGTATAGCGCACCGCCGTCGGGAAGGGGCGGCGAGTGCCGCGCCGATCGGCCCATAGGTCAATCCCATCAGACCGAGGCCCATGATCGAGAAGGCCAAGGCGCCGCCAAGACCGCTCGTCAGCAGCGGCGCCATAACGAGGCCGAAAACGCCGATCGCGATCGTCGCCAGCACCAGCACGAGACGCCGGCCGAAACGATGGGAGAGAATGCCGGAGACCGGGATTTTCTCCCGCATTACGCGCGCCGGCAAGATGTAGACAACCGGCTTGACCGGAATCAAATTGTGGCGAACTCTCGGCAATTGAAGCGATCGGCTTCGATTCTGGGAGCGAATTCATGTTCAAGAAGCTTTCTGCGGAATTTCTCGGTACGTTCTGGCTTGTCTTCGGCGGTTGCGGCAGCGCCGTGCTTGCCGCGGCGTTTCCCCAGGTCGGCATCGGCCTGCTGGGTGTTTCCTTTGCATTCGGTCTCACGGTCCTGACGATGGCTTATGCGGTCGGAGGAATTTCCGGCGGGCATTTCAATCCGGCGGTCTCGGTAGGCCTTGCCGCCGCCGGCAAATTCCCGGCGTTCAGGCTGGTCGGCTACGTCATAGCGCAGGTTATGGGGGCGATCGTTGCGGCAGCCGTGCTCTATGTGATCGCCAGCGGCAAGGCGGATTTCCAGCTTGGAGGCTTTGCCGCGAATGGCTACGGTGAGCATTCGCCGGGCGGTTATTCGCTCACGGCGGCGCTCGTCACCGAAATCGTCATGACATTCTTCTTCCTGTTCATCATTCTCGGATCGACGCATAGCCGGGTGCCTTCAGGCTTTGCGCCGATCGCCATCGGCCTGGCGCTCACGCTGATCCACCTCGTTTCCATCCCGGTCACCAATACCTCTGTCAATCCGGCGCGCTCGACCGGGCAGGCGCTGTTCGTGGGTGACTGGGCGCTTTCCCAGCTCTGGCTCTTCTGGGTTGCCCCGATCATCGGCGCGGCGATCGCCGGCGTCGTCTGGAAGATCGTCGGAGAGGACGACTTGAGCGCCGTGCGTTCAAGTGAACGCACAAAGGACGCTCTAGCACTCTAGATTCTAGAGCATCTTGTCCGCTTCCAGCGGTTCCGCTTGAAAGCGGGATGCTCCAGCCACTCCGAGGAGCGATCGGGCGGCAGTCTCGGCGGCCCCGCCTGTTTTCAGGCGGGGTCTTCGTTTTTCATCTTGCTGTCCAGATTTCCCTTAACGGTCATACAAAGCGCTGATTCAGCGACGAAATCCTTGCCTTTGGCTGATTCTCCGCGGGCGGAAAGCTCGCGCTTTTGCGATAAGAGTTAACCAAAGTAAACGGTTCGTTAACCATGATGTTGTTGTAGTGGCCCCTATTCGGCTGCCCGCGACTCGGCTGTCGGAATCAGCCAGACGCAAGCAAGCTTGGCAATAGTGGCGTATTGTTTGGGGGTTTGAATGAGCGGCAAGCATGTTGCTGTCCTGATGGGCGGATTTTCCTCGGAGAGGCCCGTAAGCCTATCCTCCGGGACAGCTTGCGCGGATGCTCTCGAGGCGGAAGGCTATCGGGTCACCCGCATCGATGTCGGCCGCGACGTGGCCGCGGTTCTGGCCGATTTGCGCCCCGATGTCGTCTTCAACGCGCTCCATGGTCCCTTCGGTGAAGACGGCACGATCCAGGGCATCCTGGAGTATCTCGAAATCCCCTATACCCATTCCGGCGTCCTTGCTTCCGCGCTTGCCATGGACAAGGCGCAGGCCAAGCACGTCGCCAAAGCCGCCGGTATCCCGGTCGCCGATGCGTTGATCATGGATCGCCGCACCTTCGGCAACGTTCATCCGATGCAGCCGCCCTATGTGGTGAAGCCGGTTCGCGAGGGGTCGAGCTTCGGCGTCGTCATCGTCAAGGAAGATCAGTCGCACCCGCCCCAGGTGATCACGTCGACCGAATGGCGCTACGGCGATCGCGTCATGGTCGAGCGTTATATCGCAGGTCGCGAACTCACCTGTGCCGTCATGGGCGACGTTGCGCTCGGCGTCACCGAGATCATCCCGCAGGGGCATGCCTTCTACGATTATGATTCGAAATACGTAAAAGGTGGTTCGAACCACGTCATTCCGGCGCAGATTTCACCAAATATTTACCAAAAAATACAAACACTCGCATTGAAGGCGCATCAGGCAATCGGCTGCCGGGGCGTGAGCCGATCCGACTTTCGTTTCGATGATCGCGGGGCCGGCGAGGGCGAATTGATCTGGTTGGAAATCAACACCCAGCCCGGCATGACCCCGACCTCCCTGGTGCCTGAAATGGCGCAGCATGCAGGCCTTCAGTTTGGCGAGTTACTAAGGTGGATGGTGGAGGACGCGTCGTGCTTGCGTTGAGGGGCAGAAGGGGCAAAAGGGTTCGTTACCCGCTCGACGGCATCGGCGCCGAGGCGGATGATACGTTCGTGCTGCCGCGTCCGCTGCGCAGGAGCTTTCGTTTCCTGGTCAGCCTCGGCACCGGCCGTGTCCGTTTTCCCGCGCATACGGGAACGCTCTCCGCTGTCGCCTTCTTCGCCGCGACCGGCCTCTACGGCATGTCCCTCGGCGGGCACACGCAGAACTTCGCGCAGGCCTCGACGACCGCCGTCGGCTTTGCGATCGAGGATGTGCGGGTTTCCGGCAACGCACAGACCTCGGAGATCGATATTCTCCAGCAGCTTGGTCTCGACGGCACGACCTCGCTCGTGGCGCTCGATATTGCCGAAGCGCGCCGGCTGATTGCCGAACTGCCGTGGGTGCAGGCGGTTACCGTGCGCAAGATCTATCCGGGCACGATCGAGGTCACTCTGACGGAGCGCAAGGCCTTCGGCATCTGGCAGCATGGTTCGGATCTTTCGCTCATCGAGAGGAGCGGCAGCGTTATCGCGCCGCTTCGGGACAACAAGTTCGCCGCTCTGCCGCTTTTCGTCGGCCGCGACGCCGAGACGGCGGCCGCGGGCTTCTACGACGAATTCTCCCGCTGGCCGGAGTTCCGCTCGCGCGTCAAGGCGTTCGTGCGCGTGGCCGGCCGCCGCTGGGATCTGCGCCTCGACAACGGCATCGTCGTGAAGCTTCCGGAAAAGGATGTCGCCCGGGCGATGCAGGTTCTCTCCGAAATGGAAGAGCGGCACCAGCTTCTCGAACGCGATATCGCCGCCGTCGATCTGCGGCTCGAAGACCGTACAACCGTACAACTGACACCGGAAGCCGTCGCTCGCCGGGAAGTCGCGCTCAAGGCGAGGGAGAAGATGCTGAAAGCCCAGGAGAAGCGGATATGAGTTTGTTCGGTTCCGCCAGCTTCGGCCTCCCGCGCCTGAAGCCGCTTTCGTCCAAGCGGTCGCATGTCGTCTCGGTGCTCGACATCGGTTCTACCAAGGTCGTCTGCATGATCGGCCGGCTCACGCCGCGCGCCGAAAGCCAGATCCTGCCGGGCCGCACTCACAATATCGAAATCATCGGCATCGGCCATCAGAAGTCGCGCGGCGTGAAGAACGGCGTCATCGCCGACCTCGATGCCGCCGAAAGCGTCGTCCGGCTTGCGGTTGATGCGGCGGAACGCATGGCGGGACTGACGATCGACAGTCTGATCGTCAACGTCTCCGCCGGCCGTCTGCAGAGCGACGTCTATACGGCGACGATCGACCTCGGCGGACAGGAGGTCGATGCGAGCGATCTCAAGAAAGTTCTCGCCGCTGCCGGCCAGCAGTCGTTGCGCTCGGACCGGGCGATCCTCCATTCGCTGCCGACCGGCTTTTCGCTCGACGGCGAGCGCGGTATCCGCGATCCGCTGGCGATGTTCGGCGACGTGCTCGGTGTCGACATGCATGTGCTGACCGCCGAGCGGGCAGCGCTCAAGAATCTCGAGCTTTGCGTCAACCGCGCCCATCTCTCGGTCGAGGGTATCGTCGCGACACCCTATGCCAGCGGCCTTGCGGCGCTCGTCGACGATGAAGTCGAGCTCGGTTGCGCGGCGATCGACATGGGCGGCGGCACGACGACGATTTCCGTCTTTGCGGAAGGCAAGCTGGTTCATGCGGATGCCGTCAGCCTCGGCGGCCACCACGTCACCACGGATCTCGCGCGCGGGCTTTCGACGCGCATCGAGGATGCCGAGCGCCTGAAGGTGGTGCACGGTTCCGCACTCCCGAACAGCGCCGACGAACGCGACGTCGTTTCCGTTCCGCCGATCGGCGAGGACGATCGTGACCAGCCGACCCACGTGCCGCGTGCGCTGGTCTCGCGCATCGTGCGCGCCCGCATCGAAGAGACGCTGGAGCTCATTCGCGATCGTATTCAGCGCTCCGGCTTCAGCCCGATCGTCGGCAAGCGGATCGTACTGACGGGTGGCGCCAGCCAGTTGACCGGGTTGCCGGAAGCGGCGCGGCGAATTCTGGCGCGCAATGTCCGCATCGGCCGGCCGCTCGGCGTTTCCGGCCTGCCGGCCGCCGCCAAGGGCCCGGCCTTCTCCACGGCCGTCGGGCTGATGATTTATCCGCAGGTCGCCGATCTCGAGACCCATGCCACACACGGCGGCGTGTTCTCGACGTTCGGCGGCGGAAACAGCCGCATCGCCCGCATGGGCCAGTGGCTGAAAGAAAGTTTCTGAGCTTCGCCGGCGCAATTCGCGTTGCCGGACGAGACAGGTGTTTGAGTTTTGAAGGATTTGGCCGGCTCGGCAAGGCGGCCAGAAAACGAGAAGGAACGCTAGCATGACCATCAACTTGCAAAAGCCGGATATTACCGAGCTGAAGCCCCGCATCACGGTCTTCGGCGTCGGCGGCGGCGGCGGCAACGCTGTCAACAACATGATCACCGCAGGGCTCCAGGGCGTGGATTTCGTCGTCGCCAATACGGATGCGCAGGCGCTGACCATGACCAAGGCCGAACGGATCATCCAGATGGGTGTCGCCGTCACCGAAGGTCTCGGCGCCGGCTCGCAGCCTGAAGTCGGCCGCGCGGCGGCCGAAGAATGCATCGATGAGATCATCGACCACCTGAACGGCACGCATATGTGCTTCGTCACCGCCGGCATGGGCGGCGGCACCGGCACCGGTGCGGCCCCGATCGTCGCGCAGGCAGCCCGCAACAAGGGCATCCTGACGGTCGGCGTCGTCACCAAGCCCTTCCACTTCGAGGGCCAGCGCCGCATGCGCCTCGCCGACCAGGGCATCACCGAGCTGCAGAAGTCGGTCGACACCCTGATCGTCATCCCGAACCAGAACCTCTTCCGCATCGCCAATGACAAGACGACCTTCGCGGATGCCTTCGCCATGGCCGACCAGGTGCTCTATTCGGGTGTCGCCTGCATCACCGACCTCATGGTCAAGGAAGGCCTCATCAACCTCGACTTCGCCGACGTTCGCTCGGTGATGCGTGAAATGGGCCGCGCCATGATGGGTACGGGCGAAGCCTCCGGCGAGGGCCGCGCGATGGCCGCCGCCGAAGCCGCGATCGCCAACCCGCTGCTCGACGAAACGTCGATGAAGGGCGCTCAAGGCCTGCTGATCTCGATCACCGGCGGCCGCGACCTCACCCTCTTCGAGGTCGACGAAGCTGCAACGCGCATCCGCGAGGAAGTGGATCCGGACGCGAACATCATTCTCGGCGCCACCTTCGACGAAGAGCTTGAAGGCCTGATTCGCGTTTCCGTGGTTGCGACCGGGATCGATCGTACGGCCGCGGAGGTGGCGGGTCGTTCCGCCGACTTTCGTCCGGTAGCGCCGAAGCCGATCGTCCGCCCGTCCGCCGCAGTCCCGGCCCAGCCGCAGCAGACCGTCTCGCACCAGCAGCCGGCTCCTGTTCAGCAGCCGGTCCACCAGCCGGTGCAGCAGCCTGTGCAGCAGCAGAACACGGTAGACCAGATCGCGCTCGCAATCCGCGAAGCGGAGATGGAACGCGAACTCGACATCGCCACCCGCGCCCAAGTCGCCGCGCCCGCCCAGCCGATGCAAGAAGAGGCGTTTCGTCCGCAGAGCAGGCTCTTTGCCGGGGCCGCTCCGGTGGAAGCCGCTCCTGTAATGCGCCAGCCCCAGCCGGTGCAGCGCCCGGTCGAGATGCCGGTACAGGCACAGGTGCAGCCGCAATTCCAGCCACAAGTCCAGCCGCAGCAGGTCCGTCAGGAGCCCGCTCCGGTCGCGCGTCAGCACGTCGAACCGGTACGCATGCCGAAGGTCGAAGACTTTCCGCCGGTCGTAAAGGCAGAGATGGACCATCGCGCCAACCCGGCTCCGGCCCATCAGGAAGAGCGCGGACCGATGGGGCTCCTGAAGCGAATCACCAATTCGCTTTCCCGTCGCGACGATGACGACCACGGCGTCTCTGCAGACATGACGGCAGCGGCACCGAGCGCCGCTTCCCAGCAGCGCCGCCCGCTTTCGCCGGAAGCGAGCCTTTATGCTCCGCGTCGGGGCCAACTCGATGACCACGGTCGCGTCTCGCCGCAGGCGCGCTCGCACGAAGATGATCAGCTCGAAATCCCGGCGTTCCTGCGCCGTCAATCGAACTGATTTGAAGGGCCGTTCCTTCACCTTGCCGAATGCCCGGGCGTTTGCCCGGGCATTTTTTTGAATTTCCCTGTTCTTTCAAAGAGTTGCCATTTACATCGCGCACACGACAATTGCGTAACAAAGCGAAACGAACAGTGATTTGGAATGGTGCCTCCAAACTTTTATTTTCAGCATCGGAATTGGGGGACGCATACGATTCGATCGGGCGCTGTTAGTTCGAAGAGCGAGGTTTCGGCCGATAGGTCCCGGAATCTTGAGTGTTCGGCTTGTGCCCTGAGCATCGCTGCATCCTTTAAGTGTTTGGCCATCGGCCGTGTTGATTGAAAGTGACGACGAGAATGGGAATTGAACTGCTCGGGTTTCAGACGACGATTGCAAATCCGATAACACTCAAAGGAATTGGTGTTCACTCCGGTGCCGAGGTGGCGATCACCTTCCATCCGGCCGAGGCCGACGCCGGCATCGTCTTCCAGCGCGTTCTCGCCGGCGGACGGGTCGCCGAGTACAAGGCCGTCTCGTCGCAAGTTGGCAACACGGATCTCTGCACCGTTCTCGGACTTTCCCCCGCGACCGCGATCGCAACGATCGAACACGTGATGGCGGCGGTCTATGCGCTCGGTCTCGACAATTTGCTCATCGAGGTGCATGGCGCCGAAATGCCGATCATGGACGGCAGTTCCGAACCTTTCATCGACGCCATAGAGCAGGCCGGTATCCGGGCGCTGGCGGTGAAGCGCCGCTACATTCGCATCCTGAAGCCGGTGCGCATCGAATCGGGCGCCTCATGGTCGGAGTTCACGCCTTATGACGGCATGCGATTCGAAGTCGAGATAGATTTCGACTGCCCGCTGATCGGTCGCCAGGCCTGGAAGGGCGACATGACGCCGTCGGTCTTCAAGCGCGAACTGTCACGGGCGCGCACCTTCGGCTTCATGCGCGACGTGGAGCGGCTGTGGGCCAGTGGTTTCGCGCTCGGTTCGTCGCTCGAAAACTCGGTGGTGATTTCGGACGACAACACCGTCGTCAACGTCGAAGGCCTTCGCTACACGGACGAGTTCGTCCGCCACAAGACGCTCGACGCGGTGGGCGATCTCTCTCTTGCGGGTGCTCCCTTCCTCGGCTGCTATCGTTCCTATCGCGGCGGCCATAAGATGAACGCCAACGCGCTGAAGGCACTCCTCAGCGATTCGAGCGCCTACGAGGTCGTGGAAACCGCGACGCGGCGTCAGCGCACCCGTTCTCGCGACATGGTCGCGGTGGCTGCTCCGGGCTTTGCGCCCTGGTCCGCATGACAACAAAAGTTCACGTCTTCTCCAGTCGCCGGCCGAAAGGCCGGCTTTTTCATGACGGTTCAGGCTCTAGTTTGGCGGGACAGGGGTGGAAAACCCTGCGCTCTTCCCTTGGCCCGCTTGGGAGCGCCACAAAATAGCATGAATTGCTCATCATGACGTTGCGGTCTTTAGGCAACTTGCTCTAAAACGCGCAAGTCTGGCGGAATGCTAAACCGCCGAGTGAAACGGGAATATCCGATGGTCCTTGCAGTTTCTGTTGATATAAAAAAATCAGCGCGCGTCGTTACGGTGGTTCTCGCGACTGTCGTCGGCAGCGGCCTGATCACGGCCTGCCAGAACGATCCGGATATCGACATCACCAAACTTACCGTCGAGACCGATCCGCCCGAGGTGCTCTACAACCAAGGCCTTGCCAATCTCAATGCCGGCAAGACGACGGAAGCTGCGCGCAAGTTCGAGGCGCTCGACCGGCAGCATCCGTTCTCCGAATACGCGCGCAAGGCGCTGGTGATGAACGCCTTCGTCGCCTACCGCAACGGCCAGTATCAGGACTCGATCAACGCCACCAGCCGCTATCTGAACCTCTATCCGCAATCGGAAGACGCGGCTTACGCGCAGTACATCCAGGGCCTTGCTTATACGAAGCAGATTCCGGCGGTGACGCAGGACCAGAGGCCGGCGATGAAAGCGATCGAAGCCATGCAGGCGGTCATCGATAAATATCCCGATTCGCAATATGTCGACGATGCCCAGTCCAAGATCCGCTTTGCCCGTGACCAACTCGCCGGCAAGGAGATGCAGGTCGGCCGTTACTATCTCGAGCGCAAGGAATATCTTGCCGCCGTTTCCCGTTTCCGCGTCGTCGTCGAGCAATACTCGAACACCAATCAGGTCGAGGAAGCGCTCGCCCGTCTCGTGGAAGCCTATTACGCCATGGGCGTGACCTCGGAGGCGCAGACCGCGGCGGCGGTGCTTGGGCACAACTATCCGGACAGCCAGTGGTATGCCGACTCCTTCAAGCTTCTGCAGTCGGGCGGGTTTGAGCCGCGCGAGAGCGGCGGCTCGTGGATCGCACGCGCGGGCAAGAGACTCATCGGCGCCTGACTCCCTCGGCGCCCGACAAGGAAGATATGAACCCGGATGCTCGCCCAGCTCTCGATCCGCGATATCGTCCTGATCGAACGGCTTGATCTCAATTTCGACGCTGGGCTCTCCGTGCTCACCGGCGAAACCGGCGCCGGCAAATCCATTCTTCTCGACAGCCTGTCCCTGGCGCTTGGCGGCCGGGGCGACGGCTCGCTTGTGCGGCACGGCGAAGACAAGGGGCAGGTGACTGCCGTTTTCGATGTTCCCATCGCTCATACGGCGCGGCTGCTGCTTCGCGAAAACGGCATCGACGACGACGGCGATTTGATCTTCCGCCGCGTGCAATCTGCCGACGGCCGCACCAAGGCCTTCATCAACGACCAGCCGGTCAGCGTGCAACTCATGCGGCAGATGGGCCAGACGCTCGTGGAAATCCATGGCCAGCACGACGACCGGGCGCTTGTCGATACGGACGCGCATCGGGCGCTGCTTGATGCCTTCGGTGGCACCACCGAGGCGGCAGTGGAGGTCGCGGCGCTCTATCGTGCCTGGAAGGACGCCGAACGCGGACTGAAGAAACATCGCGAGCGCGTCGAGGCGGCGGCGCGCGAAGCGGACTATCTGCGCTCCTCGGTCGAGGAACTGGAAAGGCTTTCGCCGCGCGACGGCGAGGAAGACGAACTGGCCGAAAGCCGGGCGCGGATGATGAAAGCCGAGCGCATCGCCGGCGACATCAGCGAGGCGTCCGAATTCCTGAACGGCAATACCTCGCCGGTACCGCTGATCGCCTCGTTGGTGCGGCGCCTCGAGCGCAAGAGCCATGAGGCGCCGGGCCTGCTCGAAGAGACCGTCGAGCTTCTGGACGGAGCGCTGAATCAGCTTTCCGACGCGCAAATGGCGGTGGAGCGGGCGCTGCGCAACACCGAGTTCGACCCGAAGGAACTGGAGCGCGTCGAGGAACGGCTGTTTGCGTTGCGCGCTGCCAGCCGCAAATATTCCGTGCCCGTCACCGAACTGCCGGCGCTTGCCGTGCGGATGATCGCCGATCTCGCCGACCTCGATGCCGGCGAGGAGAAGCTGAAGCAGCTTGAAGTGCAGGTTGCCGAGGCAAGAGCGGCCTTCGATGCCGCGGCGCGCTCGCTGTCGGAGAAGCGCCATAATACGGCAGAGGCGCTTTCGGCTGCCGTGATGGCGGAACTGCCTGCTTTGAAGCTCGAGCGCGCGCGCTTCATGGTCGAAGTCGCAAGCGATCCGGTCTCGCCGACGGCCGACGGCATCGATCTTGTCGAGTTCCACGTTCAGACCAACCCCGGCACGCGGCCCGGCCCGATCATGAAGGTCGCCTCCGGCGGTGAGCTTTCGCGCTTCCTCTTGGCACTAAAGGTGGCGCTTGCCGATCGCGGCTCGGCGCCAACGCTCGTTTTCGACGAAATCGACACCGGCGTCGGCGGCGCGGTGGCGGACGCGATCGGCCAGCGGCTGAAGCGGCTTTCCGGCAACGTCCAGGTGCTGTCCGTGACGCACGCGCCGCAGGTTGCCGCGCGCGCTGCGACGCATCTCCTGATCTCGAAAGGACCGTCGGCGGAAAAAGCCGAGACGATTGCGACCCGCGTCGCCCGCATGGACGATGAGGCGCGTACCGAAGAGATCGCCCGTATGCTCGCCGGCGCCTCGATCACCGAGGAGGCGAGGGCGGCGGCAGCACGACTGCTTTCCGGCAACGGCTGATCGTCTTTCCTGGCTCCATTGCCTTGGCACGTAAGCGCATGCGTGACCGTGCGGATGCAGCGGCGGCGGTTACCAATCCATACGCGTCGAAAACGCAAGCGGACCGGTCTTCCCATCATCGATCTTTGCTATAAAACGACTCTCGAATCCGGAGTCGTCGCGCATGCTGAACGAGAAAAAACCCGTCGAACAACTGACCGAATCGGAAGCGGCCGAGGAGCTCGCCTTCCTTGCATCGGAGCTTGCCCGGCACGATGCGCTCTACCACGGCCAGGATGCACCCGAGATTTCGGACGCGGATTACGACGCGTTGAAGCGGCGCAACGATCTGATCGAGGCGCGCTTTCCGGCTCTCATCCGCGAGGACAGCCCCTCGCGCAAGGTGGGTGCGGCGCCGTCGCTCACCTTTCAACCGGTCGTTCATGCGCGGCCGATGCTCTCGCTCGACAACACCTTTTCCGACGAGGACGCCCGCGATTTCCTCGCCGGCATCTACCGTTTTCTGGGACGGCTTCCGGATCATTCGATCGCTTTTACCGCCGAGCCGAAGATCGATGGACTTTCGATGTCGTTGCGCTACGAGAACCGCCGGCTGGTGACGGCGGCGACGCGCGGCGACGGCACGACCGGCGAAAACGTCACCGCCAATGTCCGCACGATTCGCATGATCCCGCAGACGCTTCCGGCCGATGCGCCCGACATCGTCGAAGTGCGCGGCGAAATCTACATGGCGAAATCCGATTTCGCCGCCCTCAATGCCGAGATGGCAGCGCAGGGAAGACCGCTTTACGTCAACCCGCGCAATACCGCTTCCGGCTCGCTCAGGCAGCTCGATCCCAGGGTTACGGCAAGCCGCAAGCTCCGGTTCTTCGCCTATGCCTGGGGCCAGATGTCGGCGATGCCAGCCGATACGCAGTTCGGCATGGTCGAGGCCTTCAGAGCGTGGGGCTTTCCGGTCAGTCCGCTGATGCGGCGCCTTTCCTCTGCCGACGAACTGCTGGAGCATTATCACCATATCGAGCGCGAACGGCCGGATCTCGATTACGACATCGATGGCGTCGTCTACAAGGTGGACCGACTCGACCTGCAGGCGCGGCTCGGCTTCCGCTCGCGCTCGCCGCGCTGGGCGACGGCCCACAAGTTCCCGGCCGAGAAGGCTTTTACGCGGCTCAAGGGCATCGATATTCAGGTCGGCCGCACCGGCGCGTTGACGCCGGTCGCGCGACTTGAACCGATCACCGTCGGCGGCGTGGTTGTCACCAATGCGACCCTGCATAACGAGGATTACATCCGCGGCGTCGGCAACAACGGCGAGCCGATCCGCGAGGGACGCGACATCCGCATCGGCGACATGGTCATCGTCCAGCGGGCAGGGGACGTCATCCCCCAGATCGTCGATGTGGTGCTTGACGAGCGGCCGGAAGGCGCGGAGCCCTACAGTTTCCCGAAGACATGCCCGGTCTGCGGCAGCCATGCCGTGCGCGACATCAACGAGAAGACCGGCAAGGTCGATGCAGTGCGGCGTTGCACTGGCGGGTTCGTCTGCCGGGCGCAGGCGGTCGAGCACCTGAAACATTTTGTCTCGCGCTATGCCTTCGATATCGAAGGGCTCGGTGCCAAGCAGATCGAGTACTTCTTCGAAAGCGAAGACCCGGCGCTATCGATCCGCACCGCGCCTGACATCTTCACGCTGGAGCGCCGGCAGGAGACCTCGATTACCAAGCTCGAAAACATCGAAGGTTTCGGCAAGGTCAGCGTCAGAAAGCTTTACGACGCGATCAATACGCGGCGCTCCATCGCGCTTCACCGTTTCATCTATGCGCTCGGCATCCGCCACGTGGGCGAGACGACGGCCAAGCTGCTTGCGCGGTCCTACGGCAACTACGCAGCTTTCAGCGAAGCGATGACGGAGGCTGCGCGTTTTTCAGGCGAGGCCTGGGCCGAGCTCAACAGCATCGAGGGCATCGGCGAGGTCGTCGCCCGCGCCATCATCGAATTCTATAAGGAGCCGCGCAACATCGAGGTTGTCTCGCGGCTGCTTGAAGAGGTGACGCCGGAAAGTACAGAAATGCCGGTTGCGACCGACAGCCCCGTCGCCGGCAAGACGGTGGTGTTCACCGGCTCGCTGGAGAAGATGACGCGTGACGAGGCCAAGGCCAAGGCGGAAAGCCTTGGGGCCAAGGTCGCCGGCTCGGTGTCGAAGAAAACCGACATCGTCGTCGCCGGTCCGGGCGCCGGCTCGAAGCTCGACAAGGCCCGCGAGTTCGGTATTCAGACGATGGACGAGGACGAATGGCTGGCGCTGATCGGCGGATAATCCGTGTGGTCGCACCACCACTACGGCTCTCAAACGGAAAACGCCCACCGGTGTGATGCGGTGGGCGTTCATTGTTGCGGGATGGCTTGGCGATCAGGCCGCTTGCTCCGCCGACATATCCATCCACATGAATTCCCAGACGTGACCGTCGAGATCCTGGAAGCTGATGCCGTACATGGAGCCGTAGTCGATCGCCGGTTTCCAGGGCTTACCGCCGGCGGCAAGCGCCTTCGCAAGCATGTCGTCGCACTCGGCGCGGCTCGAGGCGGAAAGCGCGGTAATAACTTCCGTGCCCTTCGACGTGTCGCTGATCTCGCCGGTGATGAAGTCGCGGAAGCGCAGCTCCGTCAAAAGCATGGCGAAGATATTCTCGTCGATCACGAGGCAGGCTGCCGTGTCGTCCGAGAATTGCTCGTTGAACGTGAAGCCGAGAGCGGAAAAGAACGCCCTTGAGGCTTTCAGATCCTTGACCGGCAGATTGACGAAAATCATGCGCATGGGATGCTCCTCGTGAAGATGACTTAATGCGCCAAGGACGAAGGCGATTGCCGCCCGCCGACGGCCCGCGCGAGATTTTTATCTGGCGTCGAGGATCTGGGTTTCAAGTGCCCGATCAACCCAGACTGCCGGCGAACCGTTCAGCCAGGTGATTCCGTTTGCAGAGCTCGGCGACAAAATCCACGAGCGGAACAGCGGTACGATTTCGTCAGCCGGACCAGAGACAGGTTGGAGGCAACCGCCCTGCCTTTTCGGTTTCGGCGGTCTCTTCCCGGCACCATTTCCGTTTGTATTTTTGCGCTGCACAAGATAGAGATTGCAGCCAAAATTTGTGCAAATGCCTTTTCGCGGGGCTGGCCACTACAGCGCCGCGCGCCATATCAGACGCGCAAAGGCCGCTGTAGCACTTTGAAGTGCTGCATGATTCCTTAAATCGGTTCCGATTTAAGGAATCATGCAGTAGCCATATCAGCGAAGCGGGCGCGTCTTTGCCGCCCCGGCGGATTGGAGGGTCCGGAGATGAAAACCATCAGCACCATCGCCGAGCTGCGCGCGGCCCTTGCCGAGCACCGGCGGGCGGGCAGGTCCATCGGCCTGGTCCCGACAATGGGCTATCTTCATGTCGGCCATATGGAGCTCGTGCGCCGTGCGCGCAGTGAGAACGACGTGGTTGTCGCCAGCATTTTCGTCAATCCGCTACAGTTCGGGCCGAAAGAAGACCTTGCCAAATATCCGCGTGATCTCGCTCGCGACGAGAAGATGCTGGCGGCGGGCGGTGTCGATTTTCTCTTTGCGCCCGGCGTTTCCGACATGTATCCGCGGCCGATGGAGACCGTCGTCGACCTGCCGAAACTCGGATCCGAGCTCGAAGGCTCCGTGAGACCTGGGCATTTCGCCGGCGTCGCGACTGTCGTCACCAAGCTTTTCAACATTGTCCAGCCGGATCGCGCCTATTTCGGCGAGAAGGATTTCCAGCAGTTGCAGATCATCCGCCGCATGGTCGAGGATCTGGCGCAGCCCGTCTCCGTCGTCGGCGTGCCGACGGTGCGCGAAGCCGATGGTCTCGCCTGTTCGTCGCGTAATGTCTATTTGACGGCCGACGAGCGCCGCGCCGCCGCGATCGTGCCGAAGGCGCCGGACGAGGCCGAGCGGCTGATCGCGAGCGGCCTCACCGATCCGGCGGCGGTCGAGAAGGGTGTCATCGAACTCCTTGCCAGCGAGCCGTTGGCCCGGCCCGAAGTCGTGGCGCTTCGCGATCCGGAAACGCTGGAGCCGGTAAACGAAATCGGCGAAAAGCCTGTCCTCCTCCTGCTCTTCGTCCGTTTCGGCATGACGAAGCTGCTTGATAACCGCGTTATCGTTCCGAAATCCGCCCGTTTTGCAAAGGTTGCCTGAGAATGAGCGTCCAGACCACGAAGCGGCGGCTCAGCCCCGCCAGTATCGAAGCCTTGAAGGGCGATCGCCCGATCGTCAGCCTCACGGCCTATACGACGCCGATCGCGCGGCTCCTCGACCCGCATGTGGATTTCCTGCTTGTCGGCGACTCGCTCGGCATGGTGCTCTACGGCCTCGACACCACGGTCGGCGTTACGCTCGACATGATGATCGCCCACGGCCAAGCGGTGATGCGCGGCGCTGAGCGCGCCTGCGTCGTCGTCGATCTGCCCTTCGGCTCCTATCAGGAATCGAAGGAGCAGGCTTTCCGCAGCGCCGCGCGCGTCTTGAAGGAGACGGGCTGCAGCGCGGTGAAGCTCGAGGGTGGCGCGGAGATGGCCGAGACCGTGGAATTCCTTGTCAGCCGCGGCATTCCGGTGCTCGGCCATGTCGGACTGATGCCGCAGCTCGTCAACACCACCGGCGGCTATCGCTCGGTCGGGCGCAACGACAAGGAAGTGGCGAAGATCCGCCGTGACGCAAAGGCGATCGACGACGCCGGCGCCTTCGCGATCGTCATCGAGGGCACGGTCGAGCCAGTTGCCCGCGAGATCACCGCGACCCTGCGCGCACCGACCATCGGCATCGGCGCCTCGCCCGCCTGCGATGGCCAGATTCTCGTCTCCGACGACATGCTCGGTCTTTTCAACGATTTCAAGCCGCGCTTCGTCAAGCATTTCGCCGAACTGGCGCCGGCGATCTCGAAGGCGGTGGAAGCCTATGCCAACGAGGTGAAGGCCCGCACGTTTCCCGGCATCGAGCATACGTTCCAGCTCAAGCGCTGATAGGCTGGGACGTGCTCCGCAGCCGTATTTATGGGGCTAGGCCCCGCGTCGGCGGCGCGGGATACTCTTTTGGCCTTCGCAAGCGCTAGACACTAGACAGCCGCGCGGACGAAAAGGCTCCTCCGCTTTGAACAGTGTTCTCGCAGCGAGTCACTCACGGCGCGGACGCGCCGTGGCTGGATTCCTGTGACAAGCACAGGAATGAGGAGACGGGTGGGACGAAAGGCATGAGGGCGGAGGCCGTCGCTCCGCCAGCCATCAGAAAATTCAATCACTGCATCAGCGTAATTGAATTGTCGCAGCCGGCGCCAACACCTATCTGTCCCGGCAAGCGTTTGCGGGAATGCGCTCTTGCGCAACGGCTCCCCGCGGGAGGTTTCCATGAAGAAAAACGACTTCCGGGAGGGCTTGCGCGGCGGCTTTGCCGTGATGTTGGCGGCGTCGCCCTTCGGCGCGCTTTTTGGCGCGCTTGCCGTCGAGAACGGCTTTTCCATCGCCGATGCGGTGCTGATGAGCGCGACCGTCTACGCCGGCGCCAGCCAGATGGTCGGCATCGAGCTTTTCGGCAACAATGTCCAGCCGTGGCTCGTCGTGCTCTCGGTCTTCGCGGTCAACTTCCGCCACGTGCTCTATTCAGCCTCGATAGCGCGGCATATCCGGCACTTTACGTTCGTGCAGAAGTTCTTCACTTTCTTCCTGCTCGTCGATCCGCAATATGCGGAAACCGAAAGGCGGGCCGAGCGCGGCCTTCCGGTCACCTTCTCCTGGTATCTCGGCTTCGGGCTGATCATCTATTTTCCCTGGCTCATCAACACGTTCATCGGCGCGCTCTTCGGGCAATTGATCGGCGATCCGAAGGCGATCGGTCTCGACGTACTGCTGCCGATCTATTTCCTCGGGCTGGTGCTCGGTTTCCGCAAACGCGATCGGTTTCTGCCCGTCGTTGCAGCCAGCGCAGTCGCCTCGGTCGGCGCCATGCATTTCGTCGGTTCGCCCTGGCATGTCAGCATCGGCGCGCTTGCCGGTATCCTGCTTGCCGCCTGCCTGCCGCAGACGCCGGCGCGCGGGGAAGTGCCGGCCATGGAACAGGAGGCCTAGCCATGGATGCGCAGCACCTCAATCTCATCTACCTGATCATCGCCGCGGCGGTCGCCACCTTCGCAACCCGGGTCGGCGGCTATGTGCTGATCACCCAATTCAAGCACATTCCACCGCGCCTGGAGGCGGCGCTGAACGCCGTCCCGGCTGCGGTGCTGACGACGCTCGTGGCACCGGCCTTCATCTATGGCGGCTTCGATGTCGGTGCGTCGATGCTCGTTGCCTTTGCCATCGGCATGCGTTTTTCGACGCTGCGCATGCTGCTTGTCGGCTGGGCCGCGGTGATGGTGATCCGGCACCTCGTTTTGTAGGTTTTTCTTATTTCCTCCGGGCGGGGCCCATCGCCGCCGCTGGCTGCAGAGTGAAAGACGGCGCGTAAGTTGCGCTGAGCTCCACGTCCGGCATTGGCGTCGGGGCCAGCCATGGACTATCATCATTTCGTTGCCGGAGAGGCAACCGCCCCTACAGCGCCGCGCGTCCGATCAGACGCGCAGGGATTTGCTGTAGCACTTTCAATTGGTTGTGGAGGAGTGAACCATGATGATCAGGATCTCGATTGCCCTTTTGCTGGCGCTGGCGCCTGTGACTGCCTTTGCCAATTCGTGCCCCAGCCAGATGGCCGCGATCGACTCGGCCCTGCAGACTGCCTCCCTTTCCGAGGCCGACATGAACAAGGTCAAGCAGTTGCGCAAGCAGGGCGAGGATCTGCACGCGGCCGGCGATCATGCCGGTTCGGAGGCAGCGCTCGGCGAGGCAAAGAAACTGCTGGGAATTTGAATGGAAAAGCCGGGCTCGCCCGGCTTTTTCGCTTTTCGAGGAGGGTGTCGAATCAACTGATGATTGTCGAACCGAGCTTGTAATCCAGTAAAATTTCCGGGTTACATCTGTGCGTTGCGGTACATATAACGGCGTTGTTGGTAGAGACATCGAACCTCCCAACGGAGGCCCGGCTGCCCCTATAGCCCCAACCCCCGCCGCCGGGCCTCCCGCGCCCTCGAAAACCAGCGGCCGCCTCCTTAGCGTGAGATCGCTTCGGTGGCGGCCTTCAGCCAGTCGCGCGTGTTGTCGTCGGCAAGCAGCGGCATCAGCTTCTCCCGTGTCTCGACATGATAGGTGTTCAGCCAGGCAAGCTCGTCGTCGGTCAGCAATGCCGGGAGAACGAGGCGCCGGTCGATCGGGCAGAAGGTCAGCGTGTCGAAGCCTAGCATCGGCAGGTCGCCGCCCTCGATTTCCGAGGCCTCCTGGACGACGATCAGGTTCTCGATACGGACGCCGAAGGCACCGGGGCGATAGTAGCCGGGCTCATTGGAAAGGATCATGCCGGACAGGAGTTCCTGCGTGGCGAGCCGGGCGATGCGCTGCGGTCCTTCGTGCACCGAGAGATAGGAGCCGACGCCGTGGCCGGTGCCGTGGGCATAGTCGGCGCCCGCCTTCCAGAGCGCGATCCGGGCGAGCGGGTCGAGGTCGACGCCGCGCGAGCCCTTCGGGAAGCGCGCCGTGCTGATGGCGATCATGCCCTTCAGCACCAGCGTGAAGAAACGCTTCTGCTCTTCGGGTACCGCGCCGATGGCAACCGTACGGGTGATGTCGGTCGTGCCGTTGATATATTGCGCCCCGGAATCGATCAGGAACATGGTTCCCGCCTCGATCGGCCGGTCGGTGTCGGTCGTCACGCGGTAGTGCATGATCGCCGCATGCGATCCGGCGCCGGCGATGGTGTCGAAAGAGATGTCCTTCAAGGGATTCTGCATGCGCTCGCCGACGGTAGCGCGCGTCGCCTCCAATCGTTCCGCCGCGCCAATTTCCGTGACGCTGCCGGGCTCCGTCTTATCAAGCCAGGCGAGGAACTCGACCATTGCGGCGCCGTCCTGCAGATGCGCACGGACCGAACCGGCGATCTCGGCGGCGTTCTTGCGGGCGCGCGGCAGGCGAGCCGGATCGATGGACTCGATAACCGAGCCGCCATTGGCGCGGATCAGTTCGCCGATCGCGAAGGGGGCAAGATCCGGGTCGATCACGATCACCGAGCCGGTTGATGCGAGCGCCGCCAGCCGATCGTCGAAGCCGGCCGGAGCCTCGATATCGGCGAGCTGCGTCAGATAGGCTTCCTGCTCGATGCCGGTCTTGCGCTTGTCGAGGAAAATTTCGGCGCGACCGCTGGCATGGATGATGGCGCGCGCGAGCGGATGCGGCGTATGCGGCACGTCGCTGCCGCGGATATTGAAGGTCCAGGCGATGGAGGAGGGGTCTGTGAGGATGACGGCGGCGGCCTTGGCCTTTTCAACGGCCGCGCCAATGGTGGCGATCTTGTCCTTCGCAAGCTGCCCCGCATGCTCGATCGGCTGGATCGTCACGCGGCCCAGGGGCGCGGCAGGCCGTCCGGTCCAGATCCGGTCGAGCGGATTATGGTCGAGAAAGACGAGCGCGCCGTCGATCGCGGCCAACGCCTTTTCGAGCCTGCGAACCTCCGCGGCCGTGTGCAGCCAGGGATCGATGCCGAGACGGAATCCTTTTGGTCCGTGGCCCTCCAGCCAGACATGCGGCGGCTCGCCGATGAGATCGCCACCGGTAAAGACGCTGCCGTCCACCTGCTCCTTGAGCTGGGTGACGTAACGGCCATCGACGAAGACGATCGCCTCACGCTGGGTGATGAGGGCGACGCCGGCCGAACCCGTAAAGCCCGTCAGCCAGGAAAGCCGTTCGGACGAGGCGGGCACATATTCGCCCTGAAACTCGTCGGCACGCGGCACGAGGAAGCCGTCGATGCCAAGCGGCGCGAAAGCGGCGCGCAGGGCGGCGGTGCGCTCCTTGCCATATTGAGGCGTGGAGGTGACTTCGTAAGACTGAAACATGGACATTTCCGGTAAAATGGGCGGAATTCCGCGGCTGAGATGACCGGCATGTTAGCGGAAAGGCCGCTTAAGAGGAAAGGGGCGAGTTCCGACGATGAACAGTCACCTCTCTCGCACCGCCGGCAGCGGACATTTGCCCAATCATCATACTTATGCGCTCTGCGCATGGCACCCATGCTGCAATATATCTATCTCTATCGGAATAATGGTTTATAAGCCCGGTCAACGAACACGGACGAACATCCGGTGGTTCAAAAGGCTGCAGTTCCGAGAATAGTTGGTCATTCTGTTCTCCTCCTCCCTCAAGGGTGGCCAATTTCGGAACGGTAGAAGCCCGCTCGAGCGCTCCTCCTCCTCAGGCTCGCGGGCACGGTCGGTCACAAGCCGGCTAACAGGCGATGCTTCGGCATCGCCTTTGTTTCGAAAAGGCCGCCCGTCATGATGAACTGGGCGGCCTTTTTGTTTTCCATGCCTGAAATTTTGTGAGCCGCGAGGAACGCCTGCGGTGTTGACCGTAAAGCTGCGCCGCTATTTGGCCAGATGGATCGTGACCCAGCCGTTGCGCCAGATTGTACGCACATGCTTGAGGTGCTGGCCGTTATAGGCGGCGAGTACCTTCCAGCGCTGTTCGGCGAGGATGCCGGAGAGAATGACCGAGCCGCCGGGAGCGAGATTGGCGACGAGCTGCGCCGCCATTTTGATCAGTGGCCGCGCCAGGATGTTGGCGATGATGAGATCGAACGGTCCGCTGGCTCTGAACGCCGTCGAGTGGAAGCCGGGGGCGGTTGCGAAGGTCATGCCGGTGGAGACGCCGTTGCGGCGGGCGTTATCCTTGGCAACGCTCGTGGCGATCGGGTCGATATCGGTTGCAAGCACCGGCACGCGCAGCAGTTTCCAGGCCGCGATCGCCAGAACGCCGCTCCCGGTACCGAGGTCGAGCACGTTGTGGACCGGGCGGGTCCGCGCGACAGAAGCAAGCACCTCGAGGCAGCCGGCGGTCGTGCCGTGATGGCCGGTGCCGAAGGCTTGGCCGGCATCGATCTCGATGGCGATCTCGCCGGTTTTCACTTTGTCGCGGTCATGCGAGCCATGGACGACGAAGCGGCCGGCGCGAACGGGGGCAAGCCCCTCCAGCGACTTGGCGATCCAATCGATGTCCGGCAGGACCTCACGCTCGATCGCAAGGTCGGAGAAATCGGCTGCAAGCGCGTCGCCAAGGCGCGCCTTCACGCTCTCTTCCTCGTCTGCCATCATGTAGATCGAGGCTTCCCAGATATCGCGCTTCTCGTCGATTTCCATGGTCGCAATCGCATAGTCTTCGTCAACGAAAACCATGCTCATGACGTCGAGAACGGCTTCCGCCCTTTTCTCGGTGGTGGTGACGAAAAGTCGTATCTCGCTCAAGGTTTTTTCCTTCGGCCGCAGTCTGCTCCGCGGCTATCATGAAAGCGGCGGAAACGCAAAGCGCCGGTCTCGCCGGCGCCTTGTTGAAATCGGCCGGAGCAAGGCTCAGCCCCTGCTCAGATTTTCCAGTTTCTGGACGGCCGTTTCCGGGTTCTCGCCATAGGCGATGGTGCCGCTGAACTCACCGTTCGCATCGAGGAGGAAGACGGACGCGGTATGATCCATCGTGTAATCGCCGTCCGGCTCTTTCTCGTCGACCGGCACCTTTTTGTAGTAGACGCGATAACCCTTGACCATCTCCAGGACCTTCTCGGGCGGGCCTGAGATGCCGGTGATGCGCTTGGAGACGTTGGCAACATACTGGCCGAGCACTTCCGGCGTATCGCGCTCCGGATCGACGGTGATGAAATAGGCCTGCAGCTTGCTGCCGTCCGGATCGACTTTTTCCAGCCAGCCGTTCAGTTCAAAGAGAGTGGTCGGGCAAACCTCAGGGCAGTGGGTGAAGCCGAAGAAGAGCGCCGTTGGCTTGCCGGTGAAGGCCTTTTCGGTGATCGGCTGGCCATTTTGGGCGACCAGCGTGAACGGGACGCCGAAGGGACCGGACGACGCCTGCTGCTTCGATCGGGTCATGTCGAAGGTGAGCCAGCCGAGGACGGCCACCATGACGAGGATGGCGACCCAGAGAACGATGCGTATGGATTTCATCACTGCTACCGGTTTTGTTGCGGGCTGACCGTCACTGAATGTGGGGTTGTGATACCGCTTCGCCGCGCCCAACGCAAAGGGGAGAATTGCCGCAGCCGTATATCAGATCAATGCGGAAAGCCGCTGCACATTTTTCCTCATACCGCTTCAGAAGCACCAGGACAGGCCTGCCTGGGCGAAGGACAGGAAGATGTCGGCCCCGTGGGCGACCCAGCCTTGGAAGGCGAGGAGGAAGACAAGCGCAAGCACGCTCGCGAGAAGTGCGAGGCCGAGAGGCGTAAGCGATTTCTTCGTTTCTGTGCGCATGATCGGATCATAGCACCGCAAGCGGGCAAGGAAAGGGCAAGGACAGGAGAAACCTATGCCTTTCACGCAAACTTGGCAGCCATGTATTAGCGATTGTTTAAGGTCTGTTTGACAGTGTCGACCGGCGCGGAGAAGTGCACCACTTCGACATGACATGAGGTCATCCGGTTTGATCGAGTCCGGCCTTCCGCATCGATCGTAACGGAGGACCTCGCCTGCGGCAGGCGGGTCCATTGCCATGGACTGCCAGCCAATGAACAAATCTCCATCAGTCAAGAGCAACCTTTCGGTCAGCCAGCGACTGGCGACGCTTGCGGGCGCCGCGTTTCTCGGCTTCGGCTCCGTGCTTGCCGTCGGCTGGTATGAGGAGCGCGGCTCGGAAGAAACACTTGAAAAAGCGGTTATCGCCCAGCGCGGGATGAAGACGGTCGAGGAGATGCGGCTTGCCGGCCTCGAACTGGTGCTCGCGGCGATGGACACCATTGTCGATCGCGACGAACGTAGGATCCAGCCGGAGCGTGCGGCACGGATCAAGGCTTCGCTGCAGATACTCGATACGAAGAAAGCCGATGTCGAGGCGCTGGCGCGCCTCCTCGGCAGGCCGGAAATCCTTTCGAGCTTCGACGCCGACCTCGCTGAATTGCGCAAGGCGATCGAGGCGGACCTGAAGACGCTGGTGGAAGCCGGCGCACAAGCGGACGAATTCGCGCGCATAGACGATGCGATCGACGGCGGCGGGGAGCGGATGGGCGCGGCTCTGGCGCAATTGGGCGAAGCCGCTGCCGAGCTCGCCTCGACCCGTATAGTCGAGACTCAGGACGCGTCGAGGAATGCGTTCATGCTGCAGGCAACAGCCGGCTTGCTGGCAATGGCGACCCTGCTCGGGCTGATCTGGTTTCACGGAAATACGTTGCGTCGCGGCATTCTCGGGCTTCGCGACAGCATGCAGCGAATTCATTCGGGCGACTTTGCATCCGAGGTGGCAGCGCTTAGGCGCGGCGATGAAATCGGCGAGATGGCGCGGTCGGTGGAGCTATTCCGGGCCTCGGCGATCGAAAAGAGGGCGCTCGAACAGAACGCTGCGGCGAGCCGCGCGGAAGGGGAGCGGGAACGCGTGCGCCAGGAAACGGAGCGCGAGCAAGCGGTCGCCCGGATAAAGGCCGCGGTCGATGCGCTCGGCCTCGCGCTCAACCAGCTTGCCGAAGGCAATCTGGCGGTCGCAATCCGCGAGCCTTTCGAGGAGGGGCTCGATACGGTGCGGCGTGATTTCAACAATACGGTCGAGCAGCTCAGTCACGTCCTTTCGACCGTGAAGGAGAACACGGCTTCGATCGAATCGAACGGACACCAGATGCGAAGCGCCGCAGATGATCTGGCGCGGCGAACGGAAAGACAGGCGGCATCGCTGGAGCAGACGTCGGCGGCGCTGGAGGAGATCACCGTCACGGTGAAAGCCGCGACCGAGCGCGCCGAAGAGGCGAGCCGCATGGTCGGCGACACACGCACCAATGCCGAGGAATCCGGCCGTATCGTCGGCGAGGCGATCTCCGCCATGGCGCGCATCGAAGCTGCTTCGAATGAAATCGGCAAGATCATCAACGTCATCGACGAGATCGCCTTCCAGACCAATCTTCTGGCGCTCAATGCCGGCGTCGAGGCTGCGCGCGCCGGGGAAGCCGGCAAGGGCTTCGCCGTCGTCGCTCAGGAGGTGAGGGAACTCGCCCAGCGCGCCGCCGGCGCCGCGAAGGACATCAAGGCGCTGGTGACGCGTTCGGGCAATGAGGTCGAAACCGGCGTCAAGCTGGTGCAGGCGACCGGGGACGCGCTCGGCCGCATCGGCGCCGACGTCGCATGCATCAACGAGCACATGAACTCCATCGTCATGGCGGCGCGCGAGCAGTCGACCGGTCTCAACGAAATCAGCACCGCGGTCGGCGAACTCGATCAGATGACGCAGCAGAACGCTGCCATGGTCGAACAGACCAATGCGTCGAGCCACACGCTCGCGCAAGATGCCGAGAAGCTCAGCGAGCTCATCGGCCAGTTCCGCCACGGGCAGGTGAGCGAAGCGGCCGTTCGAACAGCGGCTCCATCAGTAGCGCAACCCTCGGTCAGGGGGAGCACCTCGGCCAAGCCAAATGCTTCGATCAGCGCAAGCGCCACGGTCTCCGCAAGGTCGATGACGCTTCGCAAGCCCGCGACCGTCCAGGCATCCACCCGCCCGGCTCCATCCCCCGCCAAGGCCCTTATGGGCAAGCTGGCGGGCGCTTTCGGCAACAGATCGGGCGGCGCGCCATCGGCGTCGGCGTCCGGCGACAATTGGGAAGAATTCTGATCATGAGCAACGCAATCAAGCAGTCAGGCGCCTATCTCGAAATCGTCTCCTTCCACCTTGGCGATCAGGAATTTTGCATCGACATCATGGCGATCCGCGAAATCCGTGGCTGGGCTCCGGTGACGCCGATGCCGCACACACCATCCTATGTGCTCGGCCTCATCAACCTGCGCGGCGCGGTGATTCCGGTCATCGATATGGCCTGCCGCCTTGGCATGAAGATGACGGAGCCGTCGGAGCGCTCGGCGATCATCGTCACCGACATCAACGGCAAGCTCGTCGGCCTGCTGGTCGAACAGGTTTCCGACATGATGACGATCCGCAGCGAAGACCTGCAGCCCGCACCCGAAATCATTCCGGAAGCGCAGCGCGCCTTCTGCCGCGGCATCGTCGCGCTCGAAAAGTCGATGGTCTGTTTCCTCAACCTCGATACGGTCATTGCCGACGAGCTGGCGCAGGCCGCCTAGACTTGAAGCGAATTCGCGCCCAACACCTGCGAGGCCCGCGAGAGCGGGCCTTTTGCATGAGCGATCAGCGAGGACGCCGGTGAGCTCAGCGCAGAGGCAAATTTGCCGGATCCGCATCACGATTGAATGAGCAAACGTGACCGATCGACAAGCGCGGGGCCAGGAACTCTTGCACGGAAAACGAGTTATGCTCGTGAGGTCCGCATGCGTGGGGAGGCCGTGTGCTGACAATCGCAGCATCCGCCGGGAGACTGGATGCTGAAACGGACACAGGAGTAATGCCATGAGAGTTTCTCTGAGAACATCATTCGCCGCATTCGTCCTTTCATCCGCCCTAGCAGCCGCGCCGGCCTTTGCGACGAACTTCTATCACGGCGTCGACCCGCACCATCCTCCGGGGACTCAGAACAGCGGGTCAATGTTTGTGCCGATGGTAGAGGGCCCGTACTATGTCGACCGCACGCCTACCGGAAGCATCTACGTCGATCCGAGGCCGACTGGGAGCATCTACTACGTGGATCCTGCGCCGACGGGCAGCATCAGCAGCGCACCTGCTAGAGACCGCGAGTGGTACAGGAATGAATACCAGAGCGGCGGCGAAGGCGACTACTACCAGGGTATCATGCCCCCGGCACCTCGCCCCTGAACGGCTGGGTAACCGCACGACTCACCAACTTCTCGGGTAGTTCGGCGCACTTAACGGCGTCCAAGGCCCACGCCAATGGACGCCGCGTCGCCCGGTAGTGGATAGCTATTGCAAACCGCTGGTCATGCAGCGCGCGAAGAATATCCTCGATGACAAAGATCATGATGGGGAAGTCTGGCGTATTGTTGCGTCAAGTTAAAGTTGCGTAATCCGCATCACTGTTCGATGAGCAATCGTGACAAAACGTCAAACGCCTGCAAGGGCCACGGATGGTATCTTCGTAACCGTAGCATTCGTGAGGAGGCCGTATGCTGCAGATATCGCATCCGTTAGGAGGCCGGGTGCTCAACGGACACGAGGAGTTAACGTCATGAGAGTTTCTCTGAAAACGTCATTCGCTGCATTTGTCCTCTCATCCGCGCTTGTTGGTGCCGCTGCGCCGGCTTTTGCGGATACTTACTACCAGGGAATCGACCCCCATAATCCTCCAGGGCGCCAAAACCGAGTGGAGGTGCAGACGCCACGTCGCGCTCCGGCGAACGTCGATGTGATGCCCACCGGCAGTATCGACGGTCAGCGGCCCTCTTCGACCGGCATGACCTACAGGGAGAGATATCAGTCCGGCGAGGGCAACTACTATCGCGGTATCGTTCCGCCGACACCCTGAATGAGGGCTGAGAAGTCCTGTTTTCTGGAGCGGGATGAGGCGATCTTATCCCGCCCTTTTTGCGAGTAGGCGTCCTACTCGGGTCGGCCATTTTCCCAGGTGACCTGCTGACCGAAGAGCGGCACCGTCGTGATCGACATCTTGGCGGAGCCATCGGTCAGTTGGCGCGAATGTGCCAGATAGATCAGCGTATCGTTGGCCTTGTCGTAGATGCGGGTCACGAGCAGGTCCTTCCAGATCAGCGACAGCCCGGAACGGAAAACCTCCTCTCCCTCCTTCGACAGATCGATATCCCCTATGGCGATCGGGCCGGTTTGCCGGCAGGCGATCGAATTGTTCGAAGGATCCTCGAACCAGTTGCCGTTTTTGAGGCGGTCAATGACGCTCCGGTCGAAATAGGTGACGTGGCAGGTCACGCCGGTGACTTTCGGATCGCGCACGGCGTCGATCTTGATGTCGTTGCCAAGCCAATCGACGCCGACCTGGCCGACCGTTTCGGCCCGGCCGGGTAGAGCTGCCACGGCAGAAAGGGCGAGACTGGCGAGAAGCAAGGTGCGGATGCGGCGCAACATGAGTATCCTCCACTGCAGCGCCATGCGTCTTTTCTAGACGCACAAGGGCCGCTGTAACACTTTGAATTGCTGCCTGTTTTATCCTTAAATCAGCGCTGATTTAAGGATACATGCAGTGAGCTGCACCGTTCACATAGGTGGCGGATTCGGCAATAACAAGCCGCCGCTGTGCCCGCGACAAACGTTGTCCGTCCGGTGGCCTTCAGGCCGTATGGCGCAGTTGTTCGTGTGGTGAAACTTCCGCGTGCCGCAATTGTGCGGCGGCTGCCGCAAGCGCACGGCCGCTGGCGTCGATCTGACGGTGCCTGGCGATGGAACAACGATCTCGGCCATCGGCCTTGGAATCGTAAAGTGCCAGGTCGGCGCGGATCATCACGTCCGTGATCGTGTCGCCCGGTGCCGCTGCGGCGATGCCGATGCTGACGGTCAGCCGGATGCGCTGGTGCGCCCGGCCAGCCGGCGTTTCGCGCACGATCCGGCATATCGCATCGGCAAGCGCTGCCGCCTGCTCTTCCGTGTGGTTCGGCAGGATGAGGCCGAACTCCTCGCCGCCGATCCGCCCGAAAGCGCCGCGTCCATCGAGGAAGGCCGAGACGGTCTGAGCGAAATGGGCGAGTGCCATATCTCCGCAGGCGTGGCCGTAACGGTCGTTGATCTGCTTGAAATAGTCGAGATCGAGCAGCAGGAAGGCGAGCGGCCGGCGGCGGGCAAGACAATCGGCGAAAATCCGCTCCCCTTCTTCGATCAGTTTTCCGCGCGACAGCGCTCCTGTCAGTTCGTCGCGTGCGACCATGGCCCTCAGACCGGCGATGATGCGGTTCTGCATCGTCAGGATGACGGCGAAAAAGAGAGATGGCAGGAAGAGCATCCGCATCATCGCGAGCGACAAGTCAAAGGCGATTGCGGCTGGTGACCCCGAAAGCACCGGCGCGTGCGACGAAGGTCCGAGGACGGGGACCAGCGCAGCGAGGGCGAGGGCGGCCGAGCCGATGATGGCAGCACTCAGCGCCGGCTTTTCAGCCTGCCAGCGGTCGAGCGTCGCAAGGCAGATGGCGAGGAGGAAGGCGGCGCCAAGGCCGGCGGCAACGATGATACGGCCGCCGAGGCCATCGGGACCGTCGAGCGCGGCAAGCAGGCCGACTATGCCGGCCACAAGCGCGATGGCCGAAAGCACCGCCGGAGGGAATGATAGGGCCAGAAGCCGGCGCAGGCCCAGAAGAATGCAAGGAAAGGCCGCAACAAGCGCTGCATAGCCGGCCAGGATGGCGAGCGGCATCCGCAACGCATCCGCCGCCATCATCATGCCGATCGCGATTGCGGAAAGCATGCAGCCGGCCGAGAATTCCCAGGCGCCGGCAGCCGCGGACCGCCGCAGCGCCAAAAGAACCGGCAGCATGGCCAGCAGCGCAATCAACGATAACGCGGGGAAAAAGCTCATTTCGAAACGGCCTGTCGTGCTAAAATAAAAGAAAGCTTGCGTTCCAGCCAGTATGCGAGGTCAATTGCTACCTACGGCGCGTTAACGAAGGCCGGAGAAATTCGCTGCAATTTGAGCGATCATGCTGCACGAAAGCGGTTGTGGTCGGGTGTTGCTGGTTTTCGAGCTGGAGCGAAATCGAGCCTGGATCGCAACGAGGACGCGCCATGCGCTTCCTCGGCTGACCGAATTTAGGGATCACGCTCATGACTTTGGATCGGTTCAACGTGGTCCGGAGTAGATGCCATGCCCCATGAAAGACTGCCTTTTGCGGACAGGGTCGACGCGGGCCGACGGCTCGCCCGCGCCATCGAGCGCGAGAATTTCGCCGATCCTCTTGTAATGGCGCTGCCGCGCGGCGGCGTGCCGGTCGCCTTCGAGGTGGCGACCATCCTCAAGGCGCCGCTCGAACTCTTGATCGTTCGCAAGATCGGTGCGCCGGGACACGCAGAATTCGGCCTTGGCGCGCTCGTTGACAGCGATGAGCCGCAACTTGTGCTGAATGACGAAGCGATACGTCTGGTGCGCCCGCCGGAGACCTACCTGAAGGAGGAGACGGAGCGGCAGCGGCTCGAACTCGCGCGCCGCCGCGCGCTTTACCTCGGCGACCGACCGCGCATTTCGTCAAAGGGGCGCAACGTCATTGTCGTCGATGACGGCATCGCGACGGGTGGCACTGCCAAGGCCGCGATCCAGGCGCTGCGGCAGGCCGGCGCGGCGGCGCTGATGCTCGCCGTTCCGGTCGCACCACCGAGCGCGATCGCAAGCCTTGGCCGCGAGGTCGACCGGATCGTCTGCCTTGCAAGCCCCGAGCCCTTCCACGCGGTCAGCATCTACTATGACGATTTCGACCAGACCACGGACGCCGAGGTGGTCGCGCTTCTGAAGCGCGCGAGCGGAGACGACGGCCGCAACGTCCTCGGCTGACGCTTCGCGCGAGAAAGAGCCCTCTCCCGCCATTGATTTTGTGCATGTGGCGCCACATGTTGGTCCAAAATCGGAGGAGGGGGCAAATGGCGGCTACGCGACACATCGGCAAAAACCTGGCAGATTTCTGCCGTCCGGACCGGATGGCGCTCATCGTCTATGATATGCAGGTCGGCATCGTGCGGCAGGTCAAGGACGGAGCCGAGATCGCAGCGAAGGTCCTGAAGGCCGTCGAGGCTGCCCGGCAAGGCGGCTATCCGGTCATTTTTCTTCGCCACATGTCGATGCCGCGCGAACTCATGGGCGCATTCCAACTGCGCCAGGCGATGGCCTGGCAGCGAACTGATGATCCGGACGCGGTCAAGCCGTGGTTCCTGCGCGGCACGCCCGGCTTCGAAATCGTGCCCGAACTTGCGCCGCGGGAAAGCGAAGCGATCCTCGACAAGATCACCTTCTCGGCCTTCGAGGGAACGCCGCTTTCGATCATCCTGCGCGATCTTGGGCTGACCTCCTTTGCGATCTGTGGCATCGCCACCGAGATCGGCATCGACCCGACCGTACGCCATGGCGCCGACCTCGGCCTCGTCCCGATCGTTCTCCGTGACGCCTGCGGGCCGGGACATCACGAGGCGGCCGAGCGGTCGCTGGACAATATCGCCTTCATGGGCGATGCGATCCTCTGCCAGGTGGAAGAAATTGTCGGAGCAATGGGGTAACCTTCGCCCGCGCGCGCCTCGCCGCCCGCCACACTTGCAAAAATCTCTTTCAGCCCAGGATTTGAAAAATGAGCGAAGCTTTCTCCATTCGCCCGATAAGCCGCACCGACTATGAACAATGGCTGCCGCTCTGGGATGGCTACAATGCCTTCTACGGCCGCTCGGGCGAAACCGCGCTCGACCCGGACATCACCAGGATGACCTGGTCGCGCTTCTTCGATACCTATGAGCCGATGCATGCGCTGGTCGCCGAAAGCGACGGCCGGCTGATCGGCCTCACGCACTACATTTTGCACCGCAGCACGACCTCGATCCAGCCGAACTGCTATCTCCAGGACCTTTTCACCAGCGAGGCCGCTCGCGGCAAGGGCGTGGGCCGGGCGCTGATCGAGGGTGTCTATGAGCGGGCGAGGTCGGCCGGTTCGCCGCGGGTCTATTGGCTGACGCATGAGACGAACCACACCGCGATGCGGCTATACGACCAGGTGGCGGAGAAGTCGGGGTTCGTGATGTACCGAAAGATGTTTTGAGTGGAGTGCGACTCGATGTGAGGCCGCTAATGGACCCCTCTCTGCAAAATCTAACGTTTGGCCTTCGCCTAAGCCGTTGATTTTTCTTTCTCCGCCGCTTAGGGGAGGGGGCGACTGCCGTTACCGCCGGTAATCGTCCGCCGGCTCGTGCTGCAATCACACGCGCTCCACAAACCCGTCCAGCACCCGCTTCTGACCCGCGCGATCGAAATCGATCGTCAGCTTGTTGCCTTCGATGGCGGCGATGTTGCCGTTGCCGAACTTGATGTGGAAGACGCGGTCGCCGACGTTGAAGCGTGAGGGTTCGGCGGTCGTCGATTTGGCGACCAGTTCGCCGTCGATGGTGCGGGTGCGCGGGCCTGATTCGCCGTAGCCGATCCGTTCGATAGCGTGGCCGGAGCGGGTGCCCCAATTGTCGCGGGTCGCCTCCGAGCGGTGCTGCTGCGCGCGTTTCCAGCCTGGTGTCTGATAGGAGTTCTCGAAAGGATCGGCCTTGTCGAAGCGCGACTGGCCATAGCCGCCGCGGCCGTAACCGCCGTAGGAGACTTCCTGTTCGGCCACTTCCACATGATCGATCGGCAGTTCGTCGAGGAAGCGCGAGGGCAGCGTCGATTGCCAGAGCCCATGAATGCGGCGGTTCGAGACGAACCAGATATGGCAGCGGTGCTTGGCGCGGGTGATGCCGACATAGGCGAGGCGGCGCTCTTCCTCGAGGCCGGCTCGGCCGCCTTCGTCGAGCGAACGCTGATGGGGGAAGAGGCCTTCCTCCCAGCCCGGCAGGAACACGGTGTCGAATTCCAGGCCCTTGGCCGAATGCAGTGTCATGATCGAAACGGCGTCGAGATCCTCGTTCTGTTCGGCATCCATGACGAGCGCGACGTGTTCCAGAAACCCGCGCATCGACTCGAACGCCTCCATCGAGCGGATGAGTTCTTTCAGGTTTTCCAGGCGCCCCGGCGCTTCGGCCGATTTGTCGGCCTGCCACATGGCTGTGTAGCCGCTCTCGTCGAGGATCTGCTCGGCGAGTTCCGTATGCGGCGTCGTTTCGAGCAGCGTCTGCCAGCGCCGGAAATCGGTGACGACGTCGAAGAGCGCCTTGCGCGCCTTCGGCTTCAATTCGTCGGTCTCGATGATTTCGGCAGCGGCGGAAAGCATGGGGATGTCGCGGGCGCGGGCATAGTCGTGCAGGGTGCGAACCGTGGTGTCGCCCAAACCCCGCTTCGGCGTGTTGACGATACGCTCGAAGGCCAGGTCGTCGGCGGGCTGACAGACGAGGCGGAAATAGGCCATGGCATCGCGGATTTCGAGCCGTTCGTAGAAGCGCGGGCCGCCGATGACGCGGTAGTTAAGACCGAGCGTGACGAAACGGTCTTCGAATTCGCGCATCTGGAACGAGGCGCGCACCAGAATCGCCATGTCGTTGAGATTGTGCTTGCCCCGCTGAAGCTGCTCGATCTCCTCGCCGATGGCGCGGGCTTCCTCTTCGGAGTCCCAGGCGGCGTGCACATGCACCTTCTCGTCGTCCGGGTTGGTGCGCTCGGTGAACAGCGTCTTGCCGAGACGACCCTCGTTATGGGCGATCAGGTGGGCGGCGGTGCCGAGGATGTGCTCGGTCGAGCGATAGTTGCGCTCGAGTTTTATGACCTTGGCGCCGGGGAAGTCCTTCTCGAAACGGAGAATGTTGTCCACCTCGGCGCCGCGCCAGCCATAGATCGACTGATCGTCGTCGCCGACGCAGCAGATGTTTATCTGCTGCTGTTTGTTTGCGCTCACGCTGTCGCCGCTTGAGCGGCTGCGCTCCGCGGGGGCGGACGAAACGTCGTCCGGCCAGCCTTCGCTGGCTCGGGATTCGCCCGGATTTCCTGCGCCAGTTCGCTCTGACGAGCGAGGCCGCTGCGCCAGCAGCCGCAGCCACATATATTGCGCGGTGTTGGTGTCCTGGTACTCGTCGACGAGGATGTAGCGGAACTTATCGTGATAGTCCTTCAGGACGTCCGGATTGGCGCGGAACATCCGGATCGGGTGCAGCAGGAGATCGCCGAAGTCGCAGGCGTTGAGCGTCAGCAGCCGGTTCTGATAGGCCGCGTAGAGCTCGCGGCCCTTGCCGTTGGCGAAGGCGCGGGCATCGCCCTCGGGAATCTGCGAGGGATCGAGGCCCTTGTTCTTCCAGGTGTCGATCATGCCGGCGAATTGTTTGGCGGGCCAGCGCTTGTCGTCGAGCCCTTCGGCCTGGATGAGCTGCTTGATCAGCCGCACGACGTCGTCGGTATCGAGAATGGTGAAATTGGACCTCAACCCGACGAGCTCGGCGTGGCGGCGCAGGAGCTTGACGCCGATCGAGTGGAAGGTGCCGAGCCAGGGCATGCCTTCGACCGCATGGCCGACGAGCACGCCGATGCGCTCCTTCATCTCGCGTGCGGCCTTGTTGGTGAAGGTGACGGCGAGGATCTGCGAGGGGTAGGCACGGCCGGTGGAAAGAATATGGGCGATGCGGGTGGTCAGCACGCGGGTCTTGCCGGTGCCGGCGCCGGCGAGCACGAGCACCGGACCTTCGAGCGTTTCGACGGCTTCCGTCTGCTCCGGATTGAGGCCGGCGAGATAGTCCGGCCGTTGAGCCTTGTCGCGGGCGGCCATGGCGCGCGCGGCGATGCCGCCGCCGGCAGGCGCGGGCTTGCGCGGCGCCGGCTCCTCGTCGAAGAAGGGAATGTCGTCAAAACCTTTGCTCATGCGGCCCAATGTAGTGATTCGGGACCGAAAGGCCAGAAAGGATGTTCTTCTTTTATTCCGGATTCTTTACCGATCGGGACAAGCCTGTGGAAAGACAGGCGTTTTCCCGCCGGTGGTTTCCGAAACCCTATGGTCCGCCGGTCGCGTCGAACGCGGGATCGACCGGAACCTGTAGCGCCGTGGCCAATTGGTTGGTCTTGGCGGCAAGCGAGATGACGCGCAGCAGATCGGCATGCTCGGCCTCGGTCATGCCTTTGGCCTTGGCGGAAGCCGTGTGCGAATGGATGCAATAGCCGCATCCATTGGTGACGGAAACCGCGATATAGAGCATTTCCTTCACCAGCGGATCGAGCGCCGAAGGCGTCGCCATGACCGCCTTGACCTCTTGCCAGGTGCGTTCGAGCAGGTCCGGATCGAAGGCGAGCCAAGGCCACATGTTGTTGATGAAATCCGATTTCCGGGTGGCGCGGATATCATTGAACACGGCTTTTACGCGAGGGTTGCTTTCCGGGTCGCCGGGCGGGGTCACAGTGCTCATCGTTTCTCCTGTCGAACTGCAGCGCCATGCGTCTTTTCAGACGCACAAAGGTCGCTGTAGCACTTTGAATTGCTGCATGTTTTTATCCTTAAATTCGGCTCCGATCTAAGGAAACATGCATGGGTCATCCGGCCGGATGCGCCGAACGACGCATCCCAAATGAATCTCGATATCAGACCAGCGCGAAGACGCGAGCCGGCCCGCCGGTGCCGCCGCGGTGTTTTGGCGCGCCGAGAACCAGAGTGGCGCCTTTCGCCGGCAGCTTGTCGAGATTGGCGGCGGCCTCCAGGCCCCAACGGCCCTCCGGCAGCCAGGCATTATGGGTGGCGAAATCGGGCGAGGGGCCATGGTCGAGTGACAGCGTATCGACGGCGATGCCGGCCGCCTTGGTCTCTTCGAGCAGAAACTTGGCAGTCTCGACGTGGAAACCCGAAAAGTGCAGCTTGCCTTCGGCGTCGGCGCTTCGGAACTTGTCCGTGCCGACATGGGCGGCCCAGCCGGAGAGCATGGCGACGCAAGCATTCTCCGGAATATCGCCATTGGCGGAGACCCATGCCTTGATGTCCTCCGGCGTCACCTGCGCGTCCGGGTTGGCGGATGCCTTCTCGCGGATGTCGACGACGCAGAGCGGCACCACGAGCTTCTCGACGGGCAGTTCGGCGACCGACAGGCCGTCGGCCGAGAAATGCAAGGGTGCATCGACATGCGTGCCGGTATGCTCGTTCACCCGGAGTTCGTAGAGGTTGAGCTTGTGTTCGGCATATTTGAACTTCTGTTCGCGGAAGAACTGCTGTTGACCGAAGTAAGTCGGAAACTCCTCGTGAAGTTCATGGGTGAGGTCGGTGACGCTGCTGTGACCGGTGGCAAGCGCCGGCGGTGCCACGCCCAATCCGGCGACGGCCATGCCCGCCGTTCCGGCGGCGGCCGCGCGGAAGAAACCGCGCCGCGACAGCATCCGCTGCTTTACCGATTCCATAACGCACGCATCGCACATTGTGCTTCTCCTTATATGAGTTCAATGTCGGAACCGTTCGGAAATGCTGGCCAGAGGGAAAGCAGAATAGACGAGCCGGGAACCCTGTAAACATCGCTTCTCTGCTGAAACCATGGAATTCGGAGTCGATCACAGGCGCCATCATGCCGCCAACAAATTCGCTTTTATTACAATTGCGTAATGATGGCATTCCGAGATTGCCCGAACGCGCGCAACTAACGATACTCAGGGCAAATCGGAACGTTCCGCCGGCAGACGCCGCGCTGGAGCGCTTTTTTTATTTGGAGACATGAATGCGCCTTTGGAAGCAGCTGGCGGTCAGCGTCGTTGTCCTCGCCGTGGGGGCCGCCGCCTGGGTGCGCTTTGCGCCGGGAGCGGGCGAAACGCTGGCGGCGATCGGGGTCTCGCACCCCCTGATCGATGCATTGTCCAAGCCACAGAGCGGCGAGGGAGAGGGGGGCAGACAGCGCAACGGCGGCAGTGGAGGCGGTTTTGGCGGTGCGACGCTGGTTGTCGTCAAGCCCTCCGCGAGCGCCGTCGTCAACGACAGGCTCAACGCCATCGGCAACGGCGAGGCGATCCATTCCGTAACCGTGACACCTGCGGCAACCGGCAACCTCACCGAGATCCTCGTCAAGTCCGGCGACAAGATCGCCGAAGGCCAAGTGATCGCACGGCTCGACAGCGAGGATCAGAAGGTCGTGGCGCAGCAGGCCAAGCTGACACGCGACAGCGCTCGGGAAAAGGTCGAGCGCTACCGCAATCTCAGCACGGCGCGCGCGGTGACGGCGGTCGAAGTGCGCGATGCCGAGATCGCATTGCAGGCGGCCGAGCTGGCGCTGAGGGCCGCCGAGCTCGATCTCAAGCGGCGTAACATCATCGCACCATCGAAGGGCATCGTCGGCATCATCACTGTCAATGTCGGCGATTACGTCACCACGTCGACGCCGATTGCCGTCGTTGACGACCGCTCGGAGATTCTCGTCGATTTCTGGGTGCCGGAACGCTTTGCCAGCAAGATTTTCGTCGGCCAGCCGGTGACGGCGAGCGCGATCGCGCAGCCCGGCGGCCAGCTTGACGGTGTCATCCATGCGATCGACAACCGTCTGGACCAGGCGAGCCGTACGCTTCGGGTCCGTGCGCGGCTCGAAAACCCGGACGACATGCTGCGCGCCGGCATGTCCTTCTCCGTCACCATGACCTTCGACGGCGACCGCTATCCGACCGTCGATCCGCTCGCGGTCCAATGGAGTTCCGAGGGGTCCTATATCTGGCGAGTCAAGGGCGACAAGAGCGAGCGCGTGCCGATCAAGATCATCCAGCGCAACCCCGACAAGGTTCTTGTCGATGCGGAACTCGCCGAAGGCGATAATGTCGTGACGGAGGGCGTGCAGCGGTTGCGTGACGGCGGCGCGGTGCGCGTCGCCGGTGAAACGCGGACCGACCCTGAGCAGAAGGTGGCGGGGGACGCGCAATGAATATCGGCATGGGGGGGCATCACCCAAGTGGAGGGCAGGGCGGAAAGACCGGGTTCACCGCGCTGTTCATTCGCCGGCCGATCTTCGCTCTGGTGGTCAACACGCTCATCGTGGTTGCCGGGCTCGCCGCCTGGAACGGCGTCGAAATCCGCGAATTGCCGCAGGTCGACCAGCCTGTCATTTCGGTGACGACGCAATTCGACGGCGCTTCACCTGAAACGATCGACCGTGAGGTCACCTCGGTGATCGAGGGTGCCGTCTCGCGTGTTCAGGGGATGAAGGCTATTTCCTCGTCCTCCTCCTTCGAGCGCAGCCGCGTGACGCTCGAATTCTCTGACGCGACCGATATCGGCCAGGCGGCGAACGATATCCGTGACGCGTTGGGCCGGGTCGCCGGGCAACTGCCGGAGGATGCCGACGAGCCGCGAATCGTGAAGGCGGATTCCGATAGCCAACCGATCATGCGCCTGGCGCTCACCTCCGACACGATGACGATGGAAGACATGACGCTGCTCGTTGAAAACGAGATCAGCGATCGACTGGCGGCGGTCGAAGGCGTTGCCGACGTGAGTGTCTACGGCGACCAGGAGAAGATCTTCCGCATCGACGTGAACCAGGCGAAGCTCGCCGGGCGCGGCCTCACGGCCGCCAATCTTCGCGAGGCACTCGCCAATGCTTCCTACGACGTGCCAGCGGGTTCGCTGACGAGCGCCAGCCAGGACATTTCGGTTCGGGCGACGGCAGACCTGCAGACGCCCGAGCAGTTCGAAAATCTCATTCTCGGCAACAATGTGCGGCTTCGCGATATTGCGACCGTGACGCTCGGTCCGGATACCGGTACGTCGGCGCTGCGCTCGAACGGCCGTCAGGGCATTGGCCTCGGCATCATCCGCCAGGCCCAATCCAACACCGTCGATATTTCCGAGGGCGTGCGCAAGGTGATCGACACGATCTCCTCGGACATCCTGCCGCCGGGAACCGAACTCAAGATCACCAGCGACGATGCGGTTTTCATCAACGGCGCGATCCACGAGGTGGAGATCGCGCTCGGCGTCGCCGTCTTCATCGTCACATTCGTCATCTATCTCTTCCTGCTCGATTGGCGGGCGACCCTCATTCCGACGATCACGATGCCGATCTCGCTGATCGGGACGGTGGCGGCGATCTATCTCGCCGGCTTCTCGATCAACATTCTGACGTTGCTCGCGATCGTGCTTGCGACCGGCCTCGTGGTGGACGACGCCATCGTGGTGCTGGAAAACATCGTGCGCCGCCGTGCGGAGGGGCTCGGGCCGCGGGCTGCCGCCGTGCACGGTACGCTCGAGGTTTTCTTCGCGGTTCTGGCGACGACGGCGACGCTTGCCGCCGTCTTCGTGCCGCTCTCGTTCCTGCCGGGGCAGACGGGCGGGCTTTTCCGCGAATTCGGCTTTGTGCTCGCGTTCTCGATTCTGCTCTCGTCCTTCGTGTCGCTGACACTCTGCCCGATGCTCGCCTCGCGGCTGCTGACGACGGAAGCCCACGCCCATCAGGGCGTGATGCGGCGCTTCGGTGCGCGGGCCTCCGCCTTCTATCGCACGACGCTTCGCGCCTGCCTCAACGCGCCGCTCATCGTCTTCGTGGTTGCCGCCTTCTTTACCGCGGCGGGTGCGGGGGCATTCCTGACGCTGAAATCCGAGCTGACGCCGAATGAGGACCGGTCGCAGGTGATGCTCAGGATCAACGCGCCGCAGGGCGTCTCGCTCGAATATACGCAGGCGCAGATGCGCCGGATCGAGGAGGGGCTGCAACCGCTGGTGAAAGCCGGCGAGATCAGCAACGTCTTTTCCATTTCCGGCCAGGGCGGCTCGGCCAACAGCGGCTTCATGGTGCTGACGCTCGCGCCATGGGAGCAGCGCGAGCGCAGCCAGAGCCAGGTCGTCGCCGACATCAACAAGGTGACGGCGGCTGTCCCCTCCGTCCGTGCTTTCACTATCCAGTCGAACAGCCTTGGTATTCGTGGCGCCGGCAGTGGTCTGCAGGTCGCGCTCGTCGGCAACGATTATACGAAGCTCGGCGACGCGGCGGCAAAGCTCTTGCGTGCGATCGAAGACACCGGCCGCTTCGAAAACGTGCGGCTGAACTATGAGGCCAACCAGGCGCAATTGTCTGTGACGATCGACCGCGAGCGGGCTTCGGATCTCGGCGTCGATATCAGCGGTCTCTCCTGGGCGCTTCAGGCGATGCTCGATGGCAGCAGCGTCGTCGATATCTTCGTGGAGGGCGAGGCCTATCCGGTCAAGCTGCTCTCCTCGACGGCCCCGCTCAACGACCCGACCGACCTGCAGAACATCTTCGTCAAGGCGGGCGACGGCCGGATCGTGCCGATGTCCTCCATAGCCACGATCGAGGAAAAGGCCGTGGCGCCGCAGCTTTCGCGCGAATCGCAGCTCCGTGCCGTCTCGCTCTCGGCCGGCCTGAAATCGGATCTGGCACTTGGCGAGGCGCTGTCGATGGTGGAGGAGATGGCGGAGCCGCTGCTGCCGCCGGGCTCGCGCGTGATGCCGCTGGCGGAAGCGGCGACGCTTGACGAGAACGCGAGCGGCCTCTTCGTCACCTTCGGCTTCGCGATCGTGATCATCTTCCTGGTGCTTGCGGCGCAGTTCGAAAGCTTCATCAGCGGCCTGATCATCATGTCGACCGTGCCGCTCGGCCTCGCCTGCGCCGTCTTCGCGATGATTGTCACCGGCAATACGCTGAACATCTACAGCCAGATCGGCCTCGTGATGCTGGTCGGCATCATGGCGAAGAACGGCATCCTGATCGTCGAATTCGCCAATCAGTTGCGCGACCGCGGCCAGGATGTGCGCAGCGCCATCGAAAATGCCGCCAATATCCGGTTGCGGCCGGTCATGATGACGATGATCGCCACCGTCGTTGGCGCCTTGCCGCTGGTGCTCGCAAGCGGCGCCGGGGCGGAAGCGCGCATCGCGCTCGGCTGGGTGCTCGTCGGCGGGTTAGGGCTCGCGGTGATCGTGACGCTCTATCTGACGCCGGTCGCCTATCTCGTCATCGCCCGCTTCACCAAGCCGCATGCGGACGAGGAACGCAAGCTGCACGAGGAAATGGACGCGGCGGCCGCGCTCGAAATCTGAAGAGGCGACCGAAGCATCGCAATATCAGCGCAGGATGTCCGCGAGGTTTTCCAGCCTTCTTTCCGTGCGGTTGAGGTCGAGGCCCGATAGCAGATCGGCCAGGTGATCCTTCATCAGTTGCGCTGCCTTGTCCGGATCGCCAGTCTCGATGGCATCGACCAAAGCGTGGTGCGCGTGACTTTCACAGGTGGTGTCGCGCCGCCTCCAATAGAGCGCGATGATCAGCGATGAGTGAGAGACGAGATCGCGGACGAAGCCGGTCAGCACCGCTTGATCGGCGATTTCGGCGATACCCACATGGAACATGGCGGAGAGCATGATCGCATCGCTGTCGCGGCCGGCGTGGAGCGCCTCGTGCTCCCTTTCGAGATGGCCGCGCAGCAGCGTCAGGTCCTCGGGCTTTGCGACCTTGGCGGCAAGGGCTGCAACCCTCGGCTCGATCAGGGCGCGAGCTTCGAAGACCTCGCGCGCCTCCTTCGTCGACGGTTGTGCAACGAAGGCGCCGCGGTTGGGCTCGAGCCGCACGAGCCAATCGTGAGAGAGCGCCTGGAGCGCGGCACGGATGACCGTGCGGCTCACCGCGTAGATCGACGCGAGCTCATCCTCCGGCAGTTTCGTACCCGGTGTCAGGCGGTGGCTGACGATCGCGTCCCTCAACCCATGATAGATCGGCGACCACCGCGCCGCCGGCTTTTTGCTATCGTTGTCAGGCCTAAGTGTCGTCAACATGTTCATCGTTTCCGGCGCGCTCGCCCTTGCCGTGCCCGCTTGCCGAAACGCTCCGGGGCCTGTTCGAAGCCCATGAATTCTCATAGGCGGCGCCCTCCGGTCAATCCGCCCCGCCATCCGGTGCGCGCGCTAGGGAGTGCGCGGCATGCCCGTGCCGATCGGCGGAGACCAGGGCGCGTAATATCCGGCAAATCGCTTAGCAAGCGGCGCGGCATAGCCGCCGACCTTCGATGTTTTAAGGCCGAGCGCCGCAACCGTTTCCGCAAGCCGGACCGCGCAGGCGACACCATCGAGTACCGGCACGCCATGCTCGAGCGAGAGCGCGTGGGCGAGATCGGCCATGCCCGCGCAGCCGAGCACGATCGCTTCCGCCTTGTCCTCGGTAATCGCGCGGGCGATTTCGGCGGAAACTTTGCTGCGGGCGTCGGAGCCCGGCAATTCGAGGTCGAGCACGGCGACATCGGAGGCGCGAACCTTGGCGCAGCGGGAGGCGAGGCCGTATTTTACGAGATTGTGCTCGATTGCCGGTACTGAGCGCGCAAGGGTCGTGACGACGCTGAATTTGCCGGCGACGAGAGTGGCGAGATGGAAGGCGGCTTCGCCGATGCCGATCACCGGCGCCTCCGCGGCGCAGCGAGCCGCGTCGAGGCCCGTGTCGTCGAAACAGGCGATCACATAGGCATCCACCGCGCCCGCCTTTGCCATTTCCGCGATGATTCCCGGCACGACGAAGACCTCGTCGAAATACCCCTCGATGCTCGGCGGTCCGTCCTGCGGATTGACCGCCACGATTTGCGTCGCCGGCGACGCCGCGATCTGCGCGGCCGTGCCGATCTTGCCGGTCATCGAAGCCGTCGTGTTCGGGTTTATGACGAGTATGCGCATGTGAGCCCGCCTAGAATTCTCCGCCGAGATAGAGATGCCTGACCCGTTCGTCGGTCAGCAGCTCCGACGAATTGCCGCTGAGCGCCACCACGCCGGTGGTCAGCGCATAGGCCCGCTTAGAGATGCGCAGCGCCATGCGTGAGTTCTGCTCGACAAGTAGGACGCTGACCTTTTCGTCGCGATTGATCGCCACGATCGAGCGGGCGATATCCTGCACCAGCTTCGGGGCGATCCCGAGCGACGGTTCATCGAGCAGCAGCAGGCGGGGCCGCGCCATCAGCGCCCGGCCGATCACGAGCATCTGTTGCTCGCCGCCGCTCATCGTCCCGGCCTGCTGGGAATAACGCTCCTTGAGACGCGGGAAGCGGGTCAGCACCATGTCCATGCTTTGCTGGACTTCGACCTTGTCGCTGCGGGTGAAGGCGCCCATCAGCAGGTTGTCGCGAACGGTCATGAAGGGGAAGACGCGGCGCGCCTCGGGCACCATCGAGATGCCCATGCGGACGATCTCGTCCGCGCCAATGCCGTCGATACGCTTGCCGCGGTAGCGAATCTCGCCGCTGCGGATCTTTTTAAGGCCGGTGATGGCGCGGAGAATCGACGACTTGCCCGCCCCGTTGGCGCCGATCAGCGCGACGGTCTCGCCTTCATGGACTTCGATCGAGACGCCCTTCAGGGCGTAAACATGATCGTAGTAGAGCTCGACACCCTCGAATTTCAGCAGTGGTTCCATGGCCTACAATCCGATCGATTCGTCTTCGGCGCCGAGATAGGCTTCGATGACCTTGGGGTTCTGCTGGATTTCCGCCGGTATGCCCTCGGCGATCTTCTGGCCGAAGTTGAGCACGACGATGCGGTCGGAAATGTTCATGACGGCCGGCATGTCATGCTCGACCAGCAGCACCGTGATGCCGCGTTCGCGCAGCCTCCGCACGATCTCGACCGCGCGCCGGGTTTCGTCGCGGTTCATCCCGGCGAAAGGTTCGTCGAGCAGGATGACGGAAGGATCGGTAGCAAGCGCAATCGCAATGCCGAGGGCGCGCAGATGGCCGTGGGGCAGGGTGCTGGCGACCTCGCCGCGCATCGGCTCCAATCCAAGGAAGGCAAGAATCTCGTCCGCCGACGTGCCGAAAGCGTCGAGGTCGCTCCGCGCGGCGGCACTGCCGAAATAGAAACCGGCGAGGCTGGCGCGCGAGCGCAGGTGATGGGCCGTCACGACATTGTCGCGCACGGTCATATCCTTGAAGATCGTCGTTTCCTGGAAAGTTCGCACCACGCCCTTGCGGGCGGTGATATGCGGCGCAAGCCCGGAGATGCGCTCTCCCTTGAAGCGCACCTCGCCGTCGGTCGGCCTGAGGAAGGACGAGATCAGCTTGAACAAGGTCGACTTGCCCGCGCCGTTCGGTCCGATCACCGATAGGATCTCGCGCTCGCGGACAGAGAACGAGACGTCGTTGACCGCGATAAGGCCGCCGAAGCGCTTGGTGAGCCCGACGATTTCCAGGATGTCCGGCATCGCTAAAGGCTCCTCTTGCGGGGCAGTGCCAGGCTCAGGAGGCCATTGGGCAGGATCAGCATCAGCACGATCAGCACGGTCGAGAAGATCAGAAGCTGGAATTCGCCCGTCTGGAACAGGAGGTCCCAGCCGAAATAGAGCACGAAAGTGCCGAGCATCGGCCCGAGCACGTAGCCGAGTCCGCCGAGGAAGCAGTTGAGCATGAAATTGACCGAGTCGGCGACGGTGAAGCTCGACGGATAAATCGATTGGGAGATCGAGGCGAACATGGCTCCGCCGACGCCGCCGAGGAAGGACGACAGCGCATAGGCGATGACACGGAGATAGCCGATGTTGACGCCGATCGATGAGGCGAGTTCCTCGTTCTGCTGCAGCGATTGGCAGAGCTGCCCGATGCGCGAGTGCGCCAGCCGATAGAGCCCGAGGAAACAGAGCGCCATCAGCAGGACGGAGGCTATGTAGAAGGCGAGCCGGGGATTGGCCAGCGTCGCAAAATCCGGAATGAGTGTAAGGCCGAAGAAGCTGATGCCGGACGGCAGTGGAATGCTGACAATGCCACTGGCGCCGTTGGTGATCGGCAGGGCAAGCGCTAGGAGGCGGGCGACCTCCGTCAGTACCAATGTGACCATCGCGAAATAGACGCCGCGCAGGCGCAGAATCGGCACGCCGATGAGCACGCTCGCGGCGGCGCAGAAGAGGCCCGCTACTGGCAGGGTCAGCCAAAACGACACGCCGTAGTTCATGACCAGGATGGCCGAGACATAGCCGCCCATCAGGGCATAGGCGCCCTGGCCGATATTGATGCGGCCGATATAGAAGGTGATCCACACGCCGGCGCTGATAATGCTGAGCAGCGCCACCGATGTCAGCGTGTAATAGAGGTCGCTTCGCCCCGTAGCGGCGATCAGCAGCGGGACACCCACGAGCAGCACCAAGAGAAAAAGGGCTGACGAGGCGATCTTGATAGCGGTGGTCGATGACTTGCGCATCGCATCAGCCCCAGGGTTTGCCCATCAGCCCATGCGGGCGGATGCTCAGGAAGATCATCAGCAATGCGAAGATGACGAGGTAGGTTATGTCGCCATATTCGCGCAGCACGGTAAGGCCGACCGATTCCATCATGCCGAGAATGAAGCCGCCGGCGATCGCGCCGCCGACGACGCCGGCGCCGCCGATCATCACCATCAGGAAGGCCTTGATCGATATCGGTCCGCCGATGCCGGAATTGACGCCGGTGATGCTGACGAGCAACCCGCCGACGACACCGGCAAGCATGGCCCCGAGCGCGAAGCCGATCATCGAATAGCGCTCGACCTTGACGCCCATCAACTGGGCGGCGACGCGGTCCTGCGCCAGCGCCCGCATGGCGCGACCGGGCTTGCTGTACTGCATGAAGAGCATGAAGGCGGCGATCATCAGGATCGCGACGACGCCGACCACGATGCGATCGTAGGGCAGGATCACCCGGTCGGAAACGAAGACGCCGCTGATGATCTTCGGCACGCCGCGCTGCTTCTCGCCAAAGAGCAGCAGTATGACCGCATCGAGGAAAAACGCCGTCGCGGCTGCGAGCAGCATCGTGCTTTCCTCGCGCTTGCTGCGGCGGATTACCGGCCGGAAGAGAAACTTTTCCAGAAGCGCTCCGACGACCGCGAGCGTCACCCCCGAGCAGATCAGCGCGACGACGAAGGGCAGCTTGAGCTGGCCGTAAACCGAGTAGGTCACGAAGCCGCCCAGCACATACATCTGCCCGTGCGCGAAATTGAGCACGTTCATAAGGGCGAAGATCAGCGTCAGCCCGAGCGCGATCAACGCGTACTGGGCGCCGACATAAAGCCCGTTGGCAATCACCTGTTCCATGGCGGCGGATCCAGCGGTGTGGAGGTTCGGTTCACTCCCGAACCTCGATTGATCCTGTCGGAGCGCGGTCAGAAGACGTGCGGTCTTGCATTCGGCCGCGCCCCTTGCTTCGTCACCAAGCGAACGTCAGTCCACTTCGCCGACGAACAGCGTCTGGAATTCGCCATCCTTGAATTCGGTCACCACCATCGGGACGGAGAGTTGCCGCTTCTGACCGAAGGAGGTCATGCCGACATATTTCAGCGTGCTGTCCTTGGCGTAGGGATTGGGCGCCGAGAAGGTGTCCATGGTCTTCTTGAATTCCTCGACATTGTCGATCGCCTTCGGGTTCGCCTTCAGCGTTTCGATAATGTATTCGAGCGCATAGACCTTGGTGTTGGACTCGTCATTGTACTCGCCGAACTTCTTGGTGTAGCGATCTATGAACTCCTCCATCAGCGGCGTGCGGATTTCCGGCGTCGAGGCGCCGCCGACCGATATGAAGCCGTTGGCGAGTTCGCCGGCACCCTCCTGCAAGACAGTCGCGTCCTGCGCAGTCTCGGCCGAGATCAGGCCCTCATAGCCGAGTTCGCGCGCCGCGCGGATGAGGAGCGGCGCATTGGCCGGGGCGACCCCGGAAAGGACGAGCAGATCCGGCTTCAACTGGACGATAGGTGTGAGGACCGGCGTGAAGTCGCGGGTGTCGGTCTGGTAGGTATCGGTCTCTGCCACCACTTCGAGCCCGAGTTCCTTGGCGGCGGCAACGCCGCTGTCGCGCTGGCTCAGCGGATCGGATTCGTTGGCGGCGACGAAGGCAACCTTCTTCACGCCTTTGTTTTCCTTGAGATATTTATAGATTGCTGGTCCGGACTGATAGTTGGCGACCATGCCGAGCACCGCATTCGAGGCCGGCGGCGTATAGAGTGGTTTCGGGAAGGCGTAGGGGAAATAGATGATCCCCTTGGATTCGGCCACGGGCCGGACGGCAGCGGCGCCGTCGTCGACATTCGGCCCGACGACATAGTGAATGCCTTCCTGGGCCATCTTTTCCATGCCGGCGATGGCGCGCTTGGGATCCTTCTGGTCGTCGAAGGTAACAATGCGGATGTTGTAGGTGTCGTCGCCAATCTTCACGCCGCCGGTCTCGTTCAGCCAGTCGGCGCGCGTCTGCATCGAACGCACATTGGACGTGCCCCAGGCCGCGGCAGGGCCGCTGGTAACACCGACGAAACCGATCTTGAGCTCCTTGTTCTCAGCCTGCGCGGAAAAGGCTCCTCCCGCTGCGATTGCCAGGAATGACACGGCGCCGAGCGCCAGCGATTTCAATGTCGAGCGTCTGTTGATCATCTCACTCCCCATCCGTTGCATCCGGCGCGCTCTCGCGATGCGGATAGGTTAAGGAAATCCTAAAGTACATGATTGTCAACATTGATGTTCTATTTTGTATACAAAATCGATTCCGCACTGCGAAAGCGTGAGCTGGCGCAGCGAGGCTCGTGGCTCAGCTCGGATGGAGAGAAGCGGATAGGCTGCGGGGCATCCGCGAGCGGGGTGGGCGTTGCTTCGTGCTCGGTCAGCGGGGTTGCGCCCCGCCGTTGCTCAAATCCCGCGAGCAGCGGCAATCAGATAAATGGCGGCCGCGATCGCGCCGAGGGCGCTCCTGCCCGCGTGCAGCCGGCCCCAGCGCGCAAGAAGGCCGCGGGTTTCCTCGTTCGCCTGGTCCGGCGCGGTTGCTTCCAGGCGGTTGTTGACCGGCATGATGATGAGCAACGTGTAGGGCCAGTTCAGGATGATGACCGCCGCCCCGAGGCCCCAGAGCGGATTGCCCGTCCACCACCATGCCGCGGCGCCGAGGAGGCCGGAAATGATGGCGAGAGACGCCTGCATCTCGAAGCCCCGCCGATAGGCCGGGACCCACTGCGCGAGCGCGGCGCGATCATCGAGGTGCAATCTCGCCGGTTGCTCGGCGACATTGATATAAATCGCGGCGCCGAAGAAGATGGACGCGGTGACCAAAGCGAGCAGGCCGAACATTCGACATTCTCCCGTTTTCAGGCATGATAGCCGATGCCGCAAACAAAAGCTGCACTATCCGCTCTTGCTGACGGCCGCACGCGCATCGCGGGTAGTCAGCGGCCGGACTTTGTGACAAGCGGGTATCACCCGCGGCGATTTCGCGCGGGTTCTGGCCCTGGAGATGACGTGAACTTCTGGACAAATTGATTCCGATTTGCACAGTAGCGCCTTGAATTGTAAGCGCTTCCCACTCGGTCCTGCTCAGGCGTTGCATTCGCTTGAGCGCGCTCCGGGAGGATGCTGCAGGATCACGATGGCCTTGGCCAAGCGGATGCCAGGTCGTTGTGGGCGGTTCTACTGCATGGTTCCCTAAGCCGCGATCGAGTAAAGGAACCATGCAGTGTTGAAAGTGTTGCAGGCTGCAAGAGTTTGGAGCGGGATGCGAGCAGAAGGCAGGGCGCATTTTCCTCATCCCGAGGCGGGCATAATTCCTTAATTCGGGATCGAATTGAGGATAAATTGTCCGGGAGTTCAAAATGTTATGGCGGTTTTCGGGCGCCCATGGGTGCACGGGGGACGTGGAAAGGGTTTTTGTGGCATTGAAGGCAATCAGGGCCGGAGCAAGGAACGAGAGCGGCATCGTGGCGGTCAAGGCGCTTCTTGCGGCCCGCTTCGGAGATCGGTTCCAGACAGGCGAGGCGATCCGCGCCCAGCATGCCCACACGACAACCTACATTCCCGCGCAATTGCCGGACGCGGTCGTTTTTCCCGAGAATGCCGCCGAGGTGCGTGAGATCGTCGAGATCGCCGGTGCGCACCGGGTGCCGCTCATTCCCTTCGCCACGGGCTCCTCTCTCGAAGGCCACGTCAACGCGCCCTTCGGCGGCATTTCGGTCGACATGATGCGGATGAACCGCGTGCTTGCCGTCAACGCCGAAGATCTGGATTGCACCGTCGAGCCGGGCGTGACGCGCGAAGAGTTGAACACCTATCTGCGTGATACCGGACTGTTCTTTCCGATCGACCCGGGCGCGAACGCCTCGATCGGTGGCATGACCTCGACGCGCGCTTCCGGCACCAATGCCGTGCGCTACGGCACCATGAAGGACAACGTGCTTGCGCTAACCGCCGTCGTTGCCGGCGGCCGCGAGATCAAAACCGCCCACCGGGCGCGCAAATCCTCGGCCGGCTATGACCTGACGCGGCTTTTCGTCGGGGCTGAAGGCACGCTCGGCATCATCACCTCGGTCACGCTGCGCCTGCAGGGCATACCGGAGGTGATCTCCGGCGGCGTCTGCCCGTTCCCGACGATTGAAGACGCCTGCAATGCGGTTATCCTGACGATCCAGTCCGGCATTCCCGTGGCCCGGATCGAGCTGCTCGATGCGCTCCAGATGAAGGCTTGCAACTCCTATTCCGGCCTGAGTTATGAGGAGATCCCGACGCTCTTCGTCGAGTTTCACGGCAGCGCCGACAGCGTCGAGCTGCAATCGCGCCAATTCGCCGAAATAGCGTCGGAATTCGGTTCTACAGGTTTCATCTGGACGACCAATCCGGAAGAACGGGCGCGGCTCTGGAAGGCGCGGCACAATGCCTATTGGGCGCAGAAGAGCCTGATGCCCGGAGGCGCGATCCTGTCGACGGATGTCTGCGTGCCGATCTCGCGGCTTGCCGACTGCGTGGCGGCGACGCACGAGGACATTGCCGAGCATGGATTGATCGCACCGATCGTCGGCCACGCCGGCGACGGCAATTTTCACGTCGGGCTGCTTTTCGACGATAAGGACGCTGCCGATGTGGCGCGGGCGGAGGCCTTCGTCGAGCGGCTGAATGCGCGGGCACTGTCGATGGACGGCACCTGCACGGGCGAACACGGGATCGGCCAGGGCAAGATGCCTTTTCTCGCGGCCGAACTCGGCGATGCACTGGATCTGATGCGGCAGATCAAGGGCGCGCTCGATCCGGACAATATCTTCAACCCGGGCAAGATCTTTGCCTGACGCTGACGGATGGCTTAATTCCGCCAACAGGGGCGAATGAAACTGATGGGAATGTGACACGGTGCTGGCGCGAATTCTGGTTACCATCGGCGGCCTGTTGGTTGTCGCGCTCTTTGCGGCGCTGATTGCACCGTTGTTCATCGACTGGACCGACTTCCGGAAGGACTTCGAGCGTGAGGCGAGCCGCATCATGGGCAAGCCGGTTGTCGTGCACGGCAGCGTCGACGCGCGGCTCATTCCATTCCCAACGGTGACGCTCAAAGACGTGCGCGTCGGGTCGGCGGACGGCGGCGTGCCGCTGATCCAGGTCGCGCAATTCTCGATGAGCGCGGAGCTCGCGCCGTTCCTCAGCGGCGAAGCGCTGATCTTCGACATGCGGCTTGAACAGCCTAGGGCGCGGATTCGGCTGCAGCCGGACGGCACGCTCGATTGGGCGCGCGGACCGCGGGCGGCGATACCGGCGAAGACGGTGATGCTCGAAAACGTCGAGATCGCCGATGGCGAAATCGAGTTCGTCGACGAACAGACTGGCCGCACGCGGCGGATCAGTGATCTTTCCGCCGACCTTTCGGCGCGCACGCTTGCCGGTCCTTGGAAAATCGAGGGTCGCGCAGTGCTCGACGGCGAAGCGGGCAGCTTCTCCTTTTCGAGCAACGAGGTGAACGAAGAGGGGGCACTCAGCCTTCGGGCGCGGCTCACGCCGGACAAGCGGCCCTTCGGCGTGGAGCTTGAGGGCGATCTCAAGGTGGTCGATTTCAGGCCGGTCTATGGCGGGCGCTTCACGCTCACGGAAAATCGGCCGGCGGAGGAAGCGAAGACCGGCGGTGGCCTGCGCATCAACGGCGAATTCCAGCTCACCAACGAGAGCATCCGCGTGCCGGAATATCACTTCGAAGTCGGCCCGCCGGACGATCCCTATATCGTCACCGGCGAGGCAACGCTCGACACCGGCAAGGACCAGAGGTTCCTGCTGATCGCCGACGGTCAGCAGATCGATGTCAGCCGCATCGGCAATTCCGGCCGGGACGGCAAGACTGGCCGCGACCCGGCGATATCGCTGCGCCAGCGGGTGGAAGCGATGATGGCGATCGCCGCCGACATTCCGATTCCCCAGGTGCCCGGCCGCGCGAGCTTGAAGCTTCCGGCAATCGTCATCGGCGACACCACCGTCCGCGACGTGCGCCTCGATGTGAAGCCCGACGGAGCCGGCTGGGTGGTCGACAACGCCGTGGCGCTGCTGCCTGGCCGAACGCAACTGGAAGCGAAGGGCCGGCTGAACCTCAAGGGCCAGCGCACTTTCCGCGGCGACATCGTCATTGCCTCGAACCAGCCCTCGGGATTGGCCAACTGGCTGGCGGGATCGGTCGATCCGGCTATCCGCAAGCTGAAAACGGCCGGCTTCGCTGCAACCGTCAATCTGACGGATACGCTGCAACAGTTCGAAAGCCTGGAAGTGGCGGCCGGCCCTGCGACGCTCAAGGGCAGGATCGAGCGCCAGTCCTTTGCAGATCAGCAGCCGAGCCTTTCGCTGCAGCTCAAGGGCAACCGCATCGATCTGGAGGCGCTCCAGGCGCTCGCCGGTCTCGTCGCCGGCGACGCCTCCACCGGGACGCTGCTGCAACACGCCATCGCCGCCGACCTCTCGGCCGACGCGTTTTCCGCCTTTGGCGAGGAGGCGCGCGACGTGCAGGCGGTGCTTACTATCAAGAATGGGCAATTGCAGGCGGAGCGGGTGGCGATCGGCGCGCTTTCCGGCGCCCAGCTCGCTTTCTCCGGCCGGATGAGCGGCGGGTTCGAAAAGCCGGTGGTCTCGGCGAAAATGAAGCTCGCCGCCAACGAGCTCACGCCCTTTCTCGAAATGATCGGGCGGCATGCGGTTGCCCATCCGGCGCTGGAGCGGCTCATCAAAGCCGGGCCTTATTACTCGGATGCCGCCTTCGACGTGACGTTGACGGCCGGAAGCAAGGACGGCAATGCGCCCGTCACATTCGGCGTCATCGGCACCGCCAACGGCAGCAAGATCGCAGCCAGCTACCAGGCGCCCGACATCGCCCAGGCGCTCGCCGGCAAGGGCATGCTGCTGGAAGCGACGCTTGAAAATGGGCAGACGCCGGTTCTCATCGGACAGGCCGGGCTCGACCCGCTGCCCTTCGATGCGGACGACAACGGCATCCTCGCCGTCAAGCTGCAAAGCACGGACGGATCGAAGGCGAATGGCGCGCTGACCTTCACGACCGAAGAGACGTCGCTTGCCGCCAAGGGTGAATTCGATCTCTCACGTGAGCACTATCTCGAAGGGCAAGGGAAGCTGACGCTGCAGACGGAGGATTTCGAACCGTACCTGCTGTTGCAGGGGATCGCCCTGCCGCAGATGGGCAGCGGATTGCCGGTGACGCTTACGGCCGACATCGCGGCCGATCCCGAGAGGATCGCCATCTCTGCTGCCGAGGGCAAGGTCGACCAGAACGGCTTTGCCGGCGAGCTCTCGATCGACCGCAAGGTGCCAGGCAAGGCGGAAGGCGAACTCGCGCTCGACACGCTCGACCTCGAGTGGCTCGGCGAGGGCGTCCTCGGGCAGGTCCGGGACGCTTCGATCGGCGGACTTTCGATGGCACCGGTCGCGCAGCCGGCCTGGACCGGTCTCGACGTCGCTCTAAACGTGAAGGCGAAGCGCTTCTGGCCGGGCGTCTACGGCGCCGTGACCGACTTTGCCGGGAAGCTCGAGTGGAAAGGCGACGAGCTTGCGCTTAGCGAGGCAACCGGAGACTGGCTCGGGGGCAAGCTCGAAGGGCGGCTGCAGCTTGGCAATGCCAATGGCTCGGGCTTCCTGCGCTCGCGTATCGACCTCAAGGGCGGCGATCTGGCGGCCGCCGGATGGGCGCGAGGGAGCGGACCGGCGGCGACGGGCAAATTCGACCTGGCGGTTGCCATGGAAGCATCGGGTGCGACGCCGGAGACGATGGCGCATTCGGTGAGTGGCTCAGGAACGGCGACATTCAACGGCGTGACGCTCAACGGCATCAACACTGCGGCGCTGCCGCAGCTCATGGCGGCAGCCGATGCGCTGAAGACGGAAATTTCGCCGGATGCGATCCGCAAAGCGGCGGAAAATGTGCTCTTCACCGGGCAATCGGTTGTCGGCGCCGTCAAAGTGCCTTTCAGCATCGCCGGCGGAACGGTCAGGGTACAGAACGTGGCGGCGGGCGACGGCAATGCCGCGTTTTCCGCCGAGGCTTCGTTCGATCTTCCGGCGGGGCGTATGAGCGGCACCATAGATCTGACCTTCCGGCCGGGCGAGGACGCGCTTGCCGGAGCCGAGCCGCGGGTGCAGTTCGGCTATGCCGGGCTTCTCGCCGCACCGGGCGTGACGGTCGACGTCACCGACCTGTCGAACTTCTTATCGCTCAGGGCTTTCGAGCGGGAGCGGCGCCGCGTCGAGACGCTGCAGGCGAATGTCCTGGAGAAGCAGCGTCTGCGCCGCGAGGTCGCACTCTACAAGGCGCGCGCTGTCGAGCGGGAGACCGAACGGCTGAGGGCGATCGCCGAGGAGCGTCGACGCCAGGCCGCCGCCGCCGAGGCGGCGCGCATGAAGGCGGAGGCAGAGGCGAGGGCAGCCGCAGAGCGGCGTGCGGCCGAGGAATTGCGCCTGCGGCTTCGGCAGCTTCCGCCTCGCCACGAGGGGCAACGGCAAATGCCTGCGAACCCACCGCAGCGCGGCGACGAACTGCCGCCGTCCGGTGGCAGTGCAACGGGCCAGAATTCCGGCCCGACGGGGCAGGGCCTGAATTTCGACATGCTGCCTGACATCACGGTGCAATGAACGCTCTGACCGACGGGTGAAGTGAGCGGTTGTTGCCCGCATCGGGCCCTCATCCGCCTGCCGGCTACCTTCCCAGTTTCGACGGGGCGAAGGAGACAAGCGGCAAGCGCCGATGGCAAAACGCCCTCTTCCCGCCTGTCGGAGAGGGCCGGGTGAAGGGCGGAAACACGGCTGATCCCGCTCCGAAACCACGATGATTACAGCCGATTCTAACAGGTTGAGACGGGGATGCGGGGCCGAAGGTCGCGCACGTTTTTCTCATCCTGCCCTATATGGAGTGCCGGCCGCCTTCCGCGTGCGCTTTGACCCAGGCGAGCACATAGACCCGCAGGGCAGAGGAAAGGTTTCCGTCCGTGCCGCGCCCGTCGTCGACCTCGGCGATCAGCCGGGCAAGCGGCATGTTGCGGCTTCTGGCGATCGACTTCAGCTCCTGCCAGAACGGCTCTTCAAGCGAAAAGCTGGTGCGGTGTCCGTGCAATGTCGCCGAATGCTTGACGATCATCCGTGTCCTCACAAATCGAATCAGGCGGCTGGCATTGCGAATCCGCAAACCGCTTCAAGTCCTTGCGGCGGAATCGTTTCCCGCTGCATGTTTTGTTAAACCGGAGGCGATTTAAGGACAAAAATATGCAGCAAATCAAAGTACTACAGCGATCTTTGTGCGTCTGAAACGACGCACGGCGCTGTAGTGCAGCGGATCAGGTCTTTTCCCCGTCCTGCGGGGCTTCGCCGGAAGCTTTGGCGGGCTGCGTCTCTAGCTGGCCTTGATCGAGGGTCTTCGCTGCCTTTTCGTTCAAGGCGCTGGTCAGGGATTTTTCCGCCTTGGTGCGGCCGAAGGAGATGCGGTTCTGTTCGGCTCGCCTTTCCTTGTCGGCGCGGGACTGCCGCTTGCGGAACTGGCGCAGATTGACGACGTCGCCGGTCATATCCGCGTCTCCCTGCCGCTCAATTTTTCTTGCGGAAGGAGTCGAGAGAGACGACGGAGCCGCCCCCGTTCTTCTGCTCGCCAGACTTCTCGTTGCTCTTCTCGGCAGGCTCGTCATCGGTTTCGCTGACCGGATAGGCGGTGATCTCCGCCGATTCCGCCTCTTCATCCTCGCTGGCGGCCACGTCGAACTCCAGCTCGAAGTTGACGGAAGGATCGTAGAAGCCGCGGACCGCGTTGAACGGGATTACCAGTTTCTCGGGGGTGTCGGAGAAGGACAGGCCGATCTCAAAGGCGATCTCGGAAACCTTCAGCTCCCAGAACTGGTGCTGGACGACGATCGTCATCTGTTCGGGGTATTTTGCCTTCAGGTGCTGCGAGATGCGAACGCCCGGCGCGCCGGTGAGGAAAGTGATGAAGAAATGGTGGTCGCCGGGCAGATGACCCGTTGCGGCGACCTCGGCCAAAACCTTGCGAATGACGCCGCGAAGCGCGTCCTGCGCCAAAATGTCGTAGCGTATGTGGTCCTGGCCCATAAAATCCCCGTCTATCTTCAAACTCACTCTACCGCACGATTCGCCGAACCGGAATCGATTTGTAAAATCATGCAGCAACTTAAGGCGCTGTAGCGACGTTTGCGCCGAGGTGAGGTGTGGCGCCGTCGATATGCTCCTTCATTGCCCGCCCATTTATGACGAGTCAATTATTGAGGCATCTATAGACCATTTCACGACAGGGGAGAAGGTGAAGGCTTCTGTTGCCAGGTGCCTTCGGACCCCGCCTTACGGTGCTACCCGGAAGGACTTGATTTGAAGTGTCGCACCGCCGTTAGGCAGCGAGACGTGCTTCAGCATAGTTGTCGTTTGCAACTACTAGTTTAGCCCGATAACGGTGGTACAATGCCGGGCAAAAAGTCGATCTTTACACCCTTGTCGATCCTATTTCGCCCCCATCAAAAGCCGGCCTGAAACCACTGCGGCCGGTTTTTGGTGGAGGCGCCGGGTACCGCCCCCGGGTCCAATGGGTTTATTGCATCGCCCGTTTATTGCCATAGCCGCCCGAAGACGGCAGGTGTCATATAGGTCTTTCCCGCACCCAAGAAAAGGGGCCCGGAAGAGGAAAATGACGGACCCGGCACCGCTTGCACGATCGCCCTCGAAACGCTTGACATACCCGAAAAGCGTGAAAAACTCCGCCTGCTGCACGCAACTCGCGAGGAGAGCGGCGGCCTGTGATCTAGTGGAGGCATCATGACTGATTATCTCGCAGACGTGCAGAAATACGACAGCGGCGCCGACGAAGCAGTTGTCAACAAGATCGTCCGCCATCTCGGCATTGCCCTTCGCAATAAGGATTCCGCCCTCGTCTCGGCCACGGACCCGAAGGAACTAGAGCGCGTCAGGGAAAAATGGTGCGAGAAGAAGCTCGGTATCGGAGGCGCGGAGGCGGACGTTGCAATTGCCGCCACGGCAAAGGCCATGGCGGAGGACCGCTCCAAGTCCCGCGTCACCTTTTATTATCTGGTGGCCAAGGAGCTCGGAAAGCTCCAGGCGATCTGATTCACCCTCAGGCTTGCGAGGCAGTGCCTTGGGTTCGCGGTAATCTCGCCCGAGGCCGTTGATCCCTGCCCCATTTTGGAAAAGGATAGGCGGAAGAAGCCCATCCTTTTCCGTTGACGCTTGTGATCTATTCGCTTGCGCCGACGCTGTCCGGCCACAGAGCACGAATCTCTTTCGGTAAGGTGTCGCGCACCTTTGCCGACTGGCCGAGGTCGATATGCCGCGCCAGAACCCGAAATACCGATTTTGCGGCCTCGGCAGGATTGACCGGGCGGCTGTCCTTCAATCCGTCCGCGATAATGGCGAGAAATTCGTCGACCGAACGGGTCGCCTTTTCCGGTCGATGGAAGGGGCGGAACTGGTCGTAATAGGCGCCGCGCACGAGGAGCGGAAGCTCTGCGCCGAGATGGGCGGCCACTTCGGGAGGAAGTCGATCGCGCAGTGCCCGCAGCACCACGCTCAGCATGTGCCAGGCCAGTTTCCGATCCGGCCCGTGTTGCTCCATGATTTCACCGAGCCAGATATTGGTGGTTTGCAGGGTCTTGTCGAAAACGTCGAGGCCTGTCGCGCTCATGGTCACACCCTCCCTGGCAGTTTCAAGTCGATACCGTCTTCACACGGCCTAACCGCAATCGGCGAAGATTGTTTCCGCGATAGCGGATAAACGTGCTCGCGGGCGCTGACATGCCGCTTGCGCGACCGGGCAAAACGCAAACTCCGCGAGGGATGTGCATCACCGCTGCGAGACGCCCGCCATCTCGGAACATTCACCGCCGAGATCGGTTAAACCAGAGGACATGCGCCGAGCCGCGACCCGAGCGGCAGGCGAGATCGGCAGAATAGGGAAGGGAAGTCCGATGACATCGTCCAAACATCCGAAGACACGGCGTCCGAGTGACAAGGACCTGAAACAGGATCCCGGAATCGGCCGTTCTAGGGGTATTCGCGGCCCGGGCGACTATGAACGCCTGAAGCGTGACAACACGATCGAGGGCGACGTGGACAACGACGCCACGGTGCAGGGCGGCGCGAATCCCAACCAACGAGGTCGAACGAACAAGTAGGAGAAACGACAATGGTCGGCAAGAAGACGCATGAACAGCAGCAGCGCGTGCTTCAACGCCGCGAGAATACGTCCAACGCAGGCAAGGACTTCGATGCGGAAGCTGATCTCCAGCGTTCCGATGCCTTGCGGAAGGCTTATCGCAAGGGACAGAAACTGGACGTCGAGCGTGGTGATGCGGAGAACTCGGACGAGCGTGGCGCCACGCAGGGCACAAATCAGGAAAGCAGGCACCATAAGGGCTCTGGTAGCTGAGTTGTTCAGGCTCAGGCATTTGCCGTCAGCCTATACTTGCTGCGGAGCACGCCTTTCCAGAAATAGCGAAGGAGATGACCATGGCTCACGCCAGTCGAACGAACATGGGCAAGCCCGACAAGGGTAAGGGCACCGGCAGCGGTGCGCGGACGCAAATGAAGGAAGGAGTGGTCGGAGAACACGACGTCCTTTCCAATCGCGACAAGGCTCAGCATTCGAAGGCGCGCGGTCTTGACGCAAAGTCGGTGAAAACCGAGCAATACCAGGATCATGCGGCCAACCGCCGGCCGTCGAAATGACCGGTTGCTACTCCGGTACGGGAACAGCGGTCGGAGTCATCATGCGCGTCACGGAACGCTCCTGGCCGGTCAAACGGCGGGTCGGCGCCACGGCGGGATGAAGCGCCTGTCATGATAGGAAGCGAGATACCCCGAATGGGCGGGAACTGCCAGGAATCGGGCTTTGAAATAGGCGAACGCCTGGCAACTCGGACCGGGCCTTGCCGGCACTATACGGATAAGCTTCCGGAAATTGCCGGGCCGCCCGGTCGACTCCAGGCGGTCGAGTTGCCTAAGTTTTGCGGAATCGATCTCATATAACTCGCCGCTGACGCGAAATCCGACGCCCGGCTCATAGAACATCATAGGGACGAACCAAGGTCCGGCAATCAGCATCGGATAGCTCCTGTCCGTCTGGTAGAGCCCGATGAATTTCGCCTGGGCCAGGCCTCGCCGATGCAGTGGAAAGCCTTCCTTCAATGTGCCGAACACAAAAACGCGGACAGAGGCAGCTTTCAAGCGACAGGCTCCGGTTTATGGGGACGTCAGTTTCCGTCAAATACGTAAGAGAGGCCAGCGGCTTCCTCTCAGCAATGTTTCAAGCCTTCCGCCGACAACGCTCCAGTCGCGTTTTGCTGACAGCCAAAGTGCGGGAAAACTTTCGTTCGCCATTGGTTCGCCGCGCGCTTCGTCCTATTTTCATGGGACAGGCGAATCGGCGGCGAAGGACCATGCGGCAATATCTCGAACTCCTCGACCATGTGATGACGACGGGGACCGACCGCGGCGACCGTACCGGCACCGGCACGCGCTCCGTCTTCGGCTATCAGATGCGCTTCGATCTGTCGGAAGGTTTTCCGGTGCTGACCACCAAGAAGCTGCATCTGCGCTCGATCATCTACGAGCTCCTATGGTTTCTAAAGGGCGATACGAATATCGCCTATCTGAAGGAGAACGGCGTCAGCATCTGGGATGAATGGGCGGACGAGACGGGCGAGCTCGGTCCCGTCTACGGTTATCAGTGGCGGTCATGGCCGGCCCCGGACGGCGGCCATGTCGACCAGATCGCGGCGCTTATCGAAGGCTTAAAAACCAATCCGAATTCCCGCCGTCACATCGTTTCGGCATGGAATCCCGCGCTTGTGGACGAGATGGCGCTGCCGCCCTGCCATTGCCTCTTTCAATTCTATGTGGCGGACGGAAAGCTCTCCTGCCAGCTTTATCAGCGATCCGCCGACATCTTTCTCGGCGTACCCTTCAACATCGCATCCTATGCGCTGCTGACGATGATGGTGGCGCAGGTCACGGAGCTGAAGCCGGGCGATTTCGTCCATACTCTCGGCGACGCACATATCTACCACAACCATTTCGAACAGGCGGGGCTGCAACTGAAGAGGACGCCGAAAGCCCTGCCGAAGATGGAGATCAATCCGGCGGTGAAGGATATATTCTCCTTTAAGTTCGAGGACTTTAGGCTCGTCGGCTACGAAGCTGATTCACATATCAAGGCGCCGGTGGCCGTTTAGCACTGCTACTGCATGTTTCCTTAAGTCGGAACCGATTTAAGGATGAAAACATGCAGCAATTCAAAGTTTTACAGCGATCTTTGTGCGTCTGAAAAGACGCACGGCGCTGTAGGGAGCGGGTGCGGGTCTGAAAGAGGCTCGATATCCGGCGTCCGGGTGGAATTATCGCGTACGGCCGATATGTTCTGCACATAACGAACTGGAGCATCACGGCTTCGACAGCCGGCGGTACGCTTCGGGAAAGCCGGCCTGCGCCGGCGAAGACGGGGAGGTTTCCAATGCTAACGCTGATCCATGCGCCGTTGTCGCGCTCGTCGCGGATCATTTGGCTGCTCGAGGAACTCGGCGCCGAATACGAGATCCGCTATGTCAATATCCGCCGCTGGGATGGGTCGGGCGGACCGGACGAAAACAACCCGCATCCGCACAAGCAAGTGCCGGCGCTCCTGCACGATGGAGCTCTGGTCTGGGAGTCGGCAGCGGTCGTGCAATATCTGACCGATCTCTATCCCGACTGCAGCCTTGGCCGGCCGCCGGGTCATCCCGAGCGCGGCGCCTATCTCTCGTGGCTCGCCTATTATGCCGGTGTCATCGAGCCGACGGCGCTTGCGCATATTTCCGGTGTGACGGTCAACAACCCGGCACTGGCGAGGCTCTACACCGAGATGTGCGCGCATGTGATCGACGTCCTCACCCGACAGACCTATCTGCTCGGCGAGAGGATGAGTGCTGCCGACCTGCTGCTCGCAAGCGCATTGCAATGGATGCGCAAGATCCTGCCGGAAAGCGAGGTCATCGACCGCTATATCCGCGTCGTCACCGACCGCGCCGCGCTCGTCCGGGCGCGCGAAATTGACAGCAAGCCGAGTGGTTTCCATGACTGAAGCGAAGGCTGAAGCAAAAGCCGAACCTAAGATCGTCATCGTCGTCGCGGTCGCGAAGAACGGCGTGATCGGACGCGGAGGCGACCTGCCATGGCGGCTTTCGACCGATCTCAAGCGGTTCAAAGCGCTGACGATCGGCAAACCGGTCGTCATGGGCCGGAAGACCTGGGCCTCGATCGGGAGGCCGCTGCCCGGCCGGCCGAATGTCGTCATCAGCCGCACCCCCGGTTTCGAGGCGCAAGGAGCCGAGGTCGCGCCGTCGCTGCAGGGAGCGCTGGAAATGGCGCGGGAACATGCGGCGGCGATCGGCGCCGACGAGATCTGCATCATCGGCGGCGGCGAGATCTACCGCCAGTCGATCGACCTTGCCGACGTGCTGCATGTGACCGAGGTGCAGGCGGAGGTGGACGGCGATACACGCTTTCCGCAAATCGACCCGGCCGTCTTCGAGAAGGTTTTCGAGGAGGATCTGCCGCGCGGCGAGAAGGACAGCCACGCGATGCATTTCATCACCTGGCGGCGACGCCGAACACCCGCCGAGCGCGAGACATGAGCGCATTCCCCACCTCCCGGCTGCGCTTGGCTGGTCCGATGGCGTGTCTCGCAACTATTTTAACCCATTTACGGTGAACTCGGTCGTATCGCGTTGAAAGCAATGCATGTGATACCTATAACGGGTTCACATCGTGACCGGCCGCATGCCTGCGGGGCGTTCAGCGAGAGAATTTTCTTTGAAGAGAGGTTTTGATGCCCTGGAGCAATCAGAATGGCGGCGGCGGTGGCCCGTGGGGCGGCGGCGGCAATCAGGGGCCATGGGGCCAAGGGCCCAACCGGCCGCGCGGCGGCAGGGGCGGCCCGCCGGATCTCGAGGAGATCATAAGGCGCGGTCAGGACCAGTTGAAAAATGTGGTTCCGGGCGGCTTCAACGGCGGCGTCTTAGCCATCATCGGTCTCCTGATCGTCGGTTTCCTGCTGCTCAATTCGATCTACACCGTTCAACCGGATGAACGCGGCGTCGAAATGCGCTTCGGCAAGCCGAAGGAGGAAATCTCCATGCCCGGCCTGCACTATCACTTCTGGCCGCTCGAAACCGTCGAGATCGTCAAGGTGACGGAGCAGCAGCAGAATATCGGCGGCCGCACGGGCCAGTCGAATGCCGGATTGATGCTCAGCGGCGACCAGAACATCGTCAACGTGCAGTTCTCCGTGCTCTTCTCGGTTACCGATCCGAAGGCCTATCTCTTCAACGTCGAGAACCCCTCCGACACGCTGCAGCGTGTAGCCGAAAGCGCCATGCGCGAGGTCGTCGGCCGCCGTCCGGCGCAGGACATCTTCCGCGACAATCGCCAGGCGATCGCCGCCGACGTCAAGAACACGATTCAGGCGACGATGGATGCCTATGGCTCCGGCGTTTCGGTGAACACGGTGGCGATCGAGGACGCAGCGCCGCCGCGCGAAGTCGCCGATGCCTTCGACGAGGTGCAACGCGCCGAGCAGGACGAGGACCGCTTCGTCGAGGAAGCCAACCAATATGCCAACCAGGTGCTCGGCAAGGCGCGTGGCCAGGGTGCGCAGATCCGCGAAGAGGCCGCTGCCTACAAGGACCGCGTTGTCAAGGAAGCGGAGGGCGAGGCGCAGCGCTTCATCTCCGTCTATGACGCATATTCAAAGGCTCCGGATGTGACGCGCAAGCGGCTTTATCTCGAGACGATGCAGGGTGTTCTCGGCAAATCGAAGAAGGTCATTCTCGACGAGAAGAACGGCCAGGGCGTATTGCCCTATCTGCCGCTCACTGAAATCGGCAGGCCGTCGTCGCAGTCGGGAGGCGCACAATGATCAACAATCGCAGCTCTATCATCCTGATCGTCATCGCCGCAGTGCTGGTGATCGTTTATTCATCGGTCTTCGTCGTCAACGAGCGTCAGCAGGCGATCGTCGTGCGCTTCGGCGAGATCCGCGACGTGAAGACGCAGCCGGGGCTCTATTTCAAACTGCCCTTCGCCTTCATGGACGCCGACCGCGTCCAATATGTCGAAGACCAGGCCCTTCGCTTCGATCTCGACAACATTCGCGTGCAGGTTTCCGGCGGCAAGTTCTACGAGGTCGATGCCTTCGTGGTCTACAAGATCGCCGATCCCCGCCGCTTCCGCGAAACGGTTTCCGGCGACCGGGAATCGGCCGAAGCGCGGCTCAGAACCCGTCTCGACGCTTCGCTGCGGCGTGTCTACGGCCTGAGAGGCTTCGAGGCGGCGCTCTCGGACGAGCGCGCATCGATGATGCGCGAGGTCCGAGCGGACCTCAAGACCGACGCGGAATCGCTCGGCCTCAACATCGAGGACGTGCGCATTCGCCGGACGGACCTCACCCAGGAAGTTTCGCAACAGACCTACGACCGCATGAAGGCCGAGCGTCTGGCGGAAGCAGAACTGATCCGCGCACGCGGCAATGAAGAGGGTCAGCGCCGCCGCGCGATCGCCGACCGCCAGGTGGTCGAGATCGTCGCCGAAGCGCAACGTGATTCGGAAATCCTTCGCGGTGAGGGCGAAGCCCAGCGGACGGGCATCTTCGCCGATGCCTTCACGCGCGATCCCGGATTTTTCGAGTTCTACCGCTCGATGTCGGCCTATACGCAGGCGATCGGCAGTGCGGACACAACCGTGGTCTTGTCGCCGCATTCGGAATTCTTCCGTTATTTCAACAGTGCGAATGGGGCGGAGCAACCGGCACAAACTCCGGCTCCGGCGCCTGCACCGACAGCGCCTGCTACCGGAGATTGAGCGGACGATGTCCGATTTTCTGACCGGGTTCGCTTTTTTCCTGATCATCGAGGGGCTGGTGTACGCACTGGCCCCTTTGGTTTTGGTAGAATTGGCGAAGCGTTTGCCGTATGTCCCGGAGCGTCAGCTCCGACTGGCCGGACTCACATCGGTGGCCGTTGGCGTCGGGCTTGTTTGGTTGCTTCGAGGATAATGCGAAATGCCACATAAACTGCTGATCCGGCTGGTCGATGCCGAATATGCCATTACCCGCCTGAATGTCGGATCCGCTATTCCGGAGTGGCTGCCGGGGCCGGGGTTCTGGACAGTATCCAGTTCGCGGGAGGAAATGACGCTCGTCTGTCGTGCCGCCCGCGTTCCGTCGAGTGTGCAGAGTTCGCTCGGCTGGCGTTGCTTCCGTATCGAACAGCATTTCAGCTTCGACGTACCGGGCGTCCTGTCGTCGGTGCTCCGGCCGCTTTCGGCGGCGGGTGTAGGCGTTTTCGCCAATTCTACCTTCAGCACCGATTATGTTTTCGTCGCCGGATCCGACCTCGAGAAGGCCGTGCAGGCGCTGAAGGAGCATGGGCACGAGATCACCGCCTGAACGCCATCCGCTCTCCGGGTGCGCGATTGGCTCGGATCCCTCAGCCTGATCCGAGCCAAGGAATTGTGCAGTAGAGCCGATCAGAAAATCGTGTTTGGACGCTCCGGAATTCCGCCGTATCTTGAAGGGAAGATCGATCGCTGTGCGGGCTCCGCGCGCACGGTGAGAGTGGCGGAAATCCGCCGCAGCGAATGGAACAGATCACGCCCACGATCCCGGATTGCCACAGTCCGGATCGGCGTGATGCAGAGGAATGATAGGAGCCTAGCGACTTGTCGAAACGACCCGAATTCTTCCGCGGCCTGATGCTGACGGCCGCGACGGCACTGATACTTTCCAATACCGCGCTTGCCGAGACGGCAACATCTCAGCCGGCTGCCGGCCCGCCATCTGTCGCCGATCTCGCCGAGGGGCTTCTCGACGCCGTCGTCAACATTTCCATTTCGCAGAACGTCAAGGGCGGCGACGACAACGCGCCGATGCCCCAGGTGCCGGAGGGATCGCCGCACCAGGAGTTCTTCGACGAATTCTTCAACGGGCAGGGCGAGGGCGGCCGTCCGCGCACGGTCAATTCGCTCGGTTCCGGCTTCATCATCGATCCGACTGGCTTCATCGTCACCAACAACCACGTCATCCAGGATGCCGACGACATCGAGGTCAATCTTTCCGATGGCACCAAACTGAAGGCGAAGCTGGTCGGCACCGACACCAAGACCGATCTTGCGCTGCTGAAAGTCGAACCGAAGAAACCACTCAAGGCCGTTTCCTTCGGCGACTCGCGCAGGATCAGGATCGGCGATTGGGTGATGGTGGTCGGCAACCCGTTCGGCCTCGGCGTCTCGGTTTCCGTCGGCGTCGTCTCGGCGCGCGGCCGCAACATCAACGCCGGGCCCTACGACAGTTTCATCCAGACCGATGCTGCCATTAACCGCGGCAATTCGGGCGGGCCACTCTTCAACATGCAGGGCGAAGTAATCGGCATCAATACAGCGATCCTCTCGCAGACCGGCATGTCGGTCGGGATCGGCTTCGCCGTGCCGACGGAGCTCGCGATGAATGTCGTCAATCAGCTCAAGGAATTCGGCGAGACGCGGCGCGGCTGGCTCGGCGTACGCATCCAGCCGGTCACCGACGATATCGCCGAAAGCCTGAAGATGGAGGCTCCGCACGGCGCGCTCGTTTCCGGCATTATCGAGGGCGGTCCGATCGCCCGCGGCGAGATCAAGGCGGGCGATATCATCACTCGGTTCGACGGAACGGATATCGTCGAGATGCGCGATCTCATGCTCGCGGTCGGCGAGAGCCCGGTGGGCAAAGCGGTCGATGTGATCATCATTCGCGACGGCAAGGAGCAGACCGTTCGCGTCACGCTCGGCCGGCTCGAGGATGGCGAACAGCTCGCAACTGTGCAGCCCGGGCAGCAACCGAACGGCGACGCGACCAAGCCGACCGAGCCGCCGGCGGCCAAGCTTCCTGCCAGCGACATGGTGCTCGGCATGAAGCTCGCCGTGCTCGACACCGAGCGCCGCAAGAGCTTCGGCATCGCGGATGACGTCAAAGGGGTTGTCGTGACCGAGGTTCAGCCGAATTCGGCCGCAGCCGAACGCCGCGTGGCGCCCGGCGACGTGATCGTCGAGGTTGGACAGGAAGCGATGGACTCGCCGGACGATGTCACGGCGCGCGTCGAGGCACTCAAGGGCGACGGCCGCCGCAACGCGCTTCTGATGATCGCCAACAAGACCGGCGAACTGCGCTTCGTCACCGTGCGGATGGAATAGCAAGGCGCACGCCAGAGCCGACTTGTGGGGAACGGCGGCGAGTCATTCAAAGACCGTAGAGTCACTTCGCGGCGCCGACGCGCCGTGTCCGCGGCGTGAGAAATCTTGCTTCGCCCTCTGACGCTTCCACTCGTCAGCAGTCATTGCATAGAGCACGTGGCGTTTCAGGTGCGGGTGGGCGTCGGGCACGCGCGGGTGGTCGAAGTCGCGGGCGGGGTCCGGCCGCATGCCGATGCGCTTCATCACCGCTGTGGAGCGGGTGTTTGCCGGGACGGCGAAAGAGATGATTTCGCAAAGCTTCCGTTCCGTGAAGCCGTAATCGAGAAGCGTCAGCGCCGCCTCTGTCACGTAACCCTTGCCCCAGTAGGGCACGGCGAGACGCCAGCCGATCTCGACGGTGCCATCGGGCAGATGCGGTTCGAGATCGGTGTGGGCGAGGCCACAGAAGCCGATCGGTGCGTCGGTGTCTTTGAGAGCAAGGGCAAAGAAACCAAGGCCGGTTTCGCTGATGCCGCGGCCGATGCGATCAAGCAGTGCATCGGCCTCGGCGCGGCTGCGGCGAAACGGAAAGAACTCCATCACCTCCGGATCGCTGTTGATCTCGGCAAAGAGATCGCGGTCGCCGTGCTTCCAGCCGCGGATGCGCAGCCTGCCGGTTTCGCGAATGATCATGTGACGAAATCCGTCTTGCGATAACCCTGGAGGTACAGGACGGCGGTCAGGTCGCCATGATCAATCCGGATCTTTGCCTGCTCGGCGACGACAGGCTTGGCGTGCAGCGCCACGCCACTGCCGGCAAGCTGCAGCATGCCGAGATCGTTGGCGCCGTCGCCGACCGCGATCGTGTCGGCCGTCGAGATGCCAAGCCGTTCGGAGATGTCGATAAGCGCATCGACCTTGGCCTGCTTGCCGAGGATCGGCCTCACGACTTCGCCGGTCAGCATTCCGCCCTCTTCGATCAGTATGTTGGCGCGGTTCTCGTGAAAGCCGAGCCTTGCGGCGATCGGATTGGTGAACACCGTGAAGCCGCCGGAAACGAGCGCCGTGTAGTGGCCCTTCGCCTTCATCGTAGCGATCAGTACGAGGCCGCCGGGCGTCAAAGTGATGCGCTTGGCGATCACTTCGTCGATAACCGCCGCGGGCAGGCCCTTCAACAGCGCGACGCGTTCGACCAATGCCGGCTCGAAGGCGATCTCGCCATTCATTGCGCGCGCGGTGATCGCCGCGACCTTCTCCTTGAGGCCCACTTCCGCGGCGAGCTCGTCGATACATTCCTGGCCGATCATGGTCGAGTCCATGTCGGCGATCAGGAACTTCTTGCGACGGCTCTCGGCGTCCTGCACGGCGACATCGATGGCGGCGCCGTCCACTTCGGCGCGCAGCCGCGCCTCGGCGGCGCCCGGATCGGTGCCTTCCGTGAGCGCGATGTCGCAGGCAATCCCATCCGCCAGCCAGTAGAGCCCGGACGCCTTCACGGCCGCCGCTGCCGCCTCCGCCAATGCTGGCGTCAGGACAGGATTTGACGGATTGGCGATAAGCGTGGCAACGAAAGCCATGATGCGAAACCTTGAAAAAGATATGGACGCGATCCTGATAACCGGGCCGACCGCGAGCGGCAAGTCCGCACTCGCGGTGAAGTTGGCGCGGAAGCACGGCGGCGTGGTGATCAATGCCGACAGCATGCAGGTTTACGACACGCTGAAGGTCCTGACCGCCCGGCCGGATGAAGCGGAGATGGGCGGCATCGAGCACCTGCTCTTCGGCCATGTGCCGGCGGGAGCACCCTATTCCACCGGGGCATGGCTGCGAGAGGCGGAGGCCGTCGTGACGAGATTGCGCGAAGAGGGGCGTTTGCCGGTCTTCGTCGGCGGCACCGGCCTTTATTTCAAGGCGCTGACGGGAGGCCTTTCGAACATGCCGGAGATTCCGTCAGCTATCCGCGATCGCCTGCGCGCACGGCTGAAGGAGGAGGGCCCCGAACCGCTCCATGCGGAGCTTGCCTTGCGCGATCCAGAGACCGCCGCAGAGTTGCGGCCCGGCGACGGGCAGCGGATCGTCCGGGCGCTCGAGGTGATCGAGGCGACCGGCAAGCCTATTGGTTTTTATCGGGAGAGCCGCGGTCCAGTAGTTGTGGATCCGGAGCGCGCGCAGAAAATCGTCGTCCAGCCGGAGCGCGCTCTGCTGCACCGCCGCATCGAACGGCGTTTCGAGACGATGCTCGCAAGCGGCGCGGTCGAGGAGGTGCGGGCGCTCCTGGCGCTCAATCTCTCGCCCGACATGCCGGTAATGAAGGCGATTGGTGTCCAGCAGATCGCGGCGATGCTGAAGGGTGAGATGAGCGAGGCGGAGATGATCGCCGCCGGTGCGGCGGCGACCCGGCAATATGCCAAGCGCCAGATGACCTGGTTCCGTAACCAACTCGACGAAAGCTGGCAACGCGTGGAGAACCCGGATGCGGTCGCTTAGGCGGGACCGCGAAAACGCAACATGATGGCCACTACGCTGCGCTCCCGCCGCTCTCCTACTGCATGTTTCCTTAAATCGGAGCCGATTTAAGGAAAAAAACATGCAGCAATTCAAAGTCCTACAGCGACCTTTGTGCGTCTGAAAAGACGCACGGCGCTGTCCGCGCAGACGGTTCGCTGCCCCACAGCAGCCGAACAGGCGCGCGCCACTGACGCAATACTTCACTCGAACGGCGAGGGCGGGAGTCGGTTGTTCTGCGTACTCAACCGATGCCGTGCTCTTTCAGCACCGCCTCTTCATCGCCGCTCACCCAGCCGAAGATCTTCGGCTCGCCGTCGCGGACCTGAAGGAGATAATGGACCTCGAAGTCGATGGTGAGATCGGGCCTGTCCTGCAGATCATAGAGCGAGCGCCAGTTGACCCGAACGAGGAAATGCAGCGCGTCGATCGGCGTGATCGCGATCTTGCGGATTCTCAGTTCCTTCGTGCCGATCTCACGATAGCGGGCATAACCCTTCGCCATGGAGACTTTCAGGCTGTCGTCGTTCTTTCCCGCCATGACGCCGGCGGGCGAAGCGGCGATGAACTCCGAGGCGAAGGCAAAGGTCGTCTCGCCGACGTCCATTTCGTTGGCAAGCACCCGATTGGCCATGCTTTCGTATCGCTCGAAGAAGCGCCGCAGAGTTTCTTCCATGATCCTCTTCCCGAATTACACCCCCGATCAAAACGTCTGTCGCCGATGCCGGTTCCGCGACGTCAACTGATCGGCATCTGCGGCCCTTTACGCCAGGTTCAGCTGCCAAGAGATGCCGTACCGGTCGCTGACCCAGGCGAACTCGCGGCTGAAACCATAATTGCCGCGTGGCATAAGTTCTTTTCCGCCTTCCGCAAGCGCCGAAGCGAGGCGTTCAAGCTCTTCCTCACTGTCGCACTCGACGAAGAGAGAGAAGGAGGGCGTGAAGCCGAAGTCATGCTTCACCGGACTGTCGATGCACATGATGGTCTCGCCGGCAATCGAGAGAAGCGCCTGCCGGACGGAGCCCTCGGCGCCTGCTTCTCCTCGGCCGTAGCGGTCGATGCTGATGATCTCGGCCTTCGGAAAGAGCGAGAGATAGATATTCATGGCCGCTTCGGCCTCGCCGGTAAACATGAGGAAAGGTTTGACGCTCTTCACCATGATCTCTCTCCTGCAGCACCACGCGTCTCTTCAGGCGCATAACGGCGGCTGCATGGTTATCGCTGAATCCGAGCCGATTTAAGGAACCGCAGAGCATCGTCACGCGAGCGTATCCGGGATGGTGTATTCGAAGAAGAGGTCGGTCTCGACCCGATTGAATTTCTGCCACTCGGTGTCGCTGACATCCTCGGGCTTTTCAATGTGGTCGATGTCGCTGCGGAAAACGCGGCCACGGGCCTTCTGTTTCAGCCTGGCCTCGATGGAAGCTCGCGGGTGCTCCCACTCCTTCTTTTCGTTCGCCCAGCGCGTATTCGCTGGGATGACGGCGACGAAATCATTCCTAAAGGCGTCCTTCGCCAGCCAGGATATGTTGGCGTAGTCGGCATCGACGCTGCCGTCGAGCGTCGCATTGTGGCTGCCGTGATGGCCGGCCTTGTAGAATATGGTGCGGCCGAGAAGCTCGCGAGCCGTGACAAGCCTGCCGGCAACGGTCCATTTCAGCGGCGACCAGGAAATCCAGCTTCCCCGCTGCGCGTCGCCGGTGAAGAGCAGGACCTTGCCGGTCTCGGTCAGCTCTATCGCAACGACGAGGCTGGTGTTGTTGACTTCGTTGTTCAATCTGAGCGCCAAGGACTCTGAACCGGCAAGCCAGTCCGTGTCGATCTGTCGCCAGGTCTCCGCAGCGCCGCGCTTGCCCTTGGGCCCGTAATGCTCGGCAAAGAACGTCTTCAAAAACCGGTCGCGGCCCTTCTCGATCTCCTTTCTGGGGATGCCGAAGCGCGGATCGAAGCTGCGACCGGAATTTTCCGGATCGTCCGTGGTCGCCGCAAGCAGGCTGCGCGTCGGGTCATCGGCCGATAGGCCGAACGCCTCCTCGCCACGCGGTTCGAGCGAAAGCAGCAGTTCGGCGTCCCGGGGCGGCCCGAGGGCATAGACACGGACACCTTCGACGCCCTTCAGCGGATAGGGTTCGTGCTCAGGCCGCAGGAAGACGGGATCGCCATCGATCCTGTCGCGCAAATACTTGATCGCCCGTTTGTTGGTGATCCCCTCGATCGCGAGCACAGCCTGCTCGCGTGCCGACAGCGCCGGATGGCGCCGCCTGATCTCTTTTAGGCGCTCGCGCAGCCCGTCGGCGGCGTCCTCCCCGGTTTCGAACGAGAGAAGATCACGCAGCATGGCGCGCTTCGGCGAGTCGATGGCGAGCCCGGCGCGCTCCAGCCGCTCGTCTGCGCCCATCAGGGCAAGAAGCGTGTCGTGGAAGTGCTCGCGAAGGCCGTTGGCGAATTCGTCCTCCTCATCCTCGGTCCAGGAGAGCCAGAGCTCGCCGATCTCGATCGCGTCGAAGCACGGCCTGCGCGTTGCGGGATCCTTTTCCGCAAAGCCGTTGACGTGGTCCATATGCTCGTGCGTCACGAGTACGATGTCCAGTCGGTTGCCGGTGGCCTCGGCGATGTCCGCGATGATCTTGTCCATCGTCTGGCCCGGCTTGATCTCGGAATTGGTCCAGAGACCGCAATCAATCAGCGTGTAAAACGCGCTGCCGTCCGTCTTGCGCATCGCCAGCAGAAAGCAATCGCCGTGGCCCTGGCGGTACATGCGCACCGTTATGCCGGACTCGGGTGCCTGCATTCTGGGCATTGCCGTCTCCTCAGCTCACGTTCGAGCTAGCTCCCATGCCGGTGGAGATGAGCGAACACTTCCGGTCGGACGGGCCTGGCACCGCTTGCCGTAAAGGCATTTTGGCGGGTCTTTGCCTGTCGCGTCAGAAATGCGCGCATGCGCTCCAGTTCGGCATCATCGCAAATATCGCCCGCCGTCCGAATCACGCGCCTGATCTCGAAGGTATCGGCATCGATCAGCAGCGTGCAGCCGCGGCGAAAATAGAAATCATGAGGGCCGCCGGGCGGGTTTCCCTTGTCCGCCGCCTCCTGCTTTTTCGGGTCCAGATAGCCGTCGCGGGTCTGCGTCAGCTCGACAACATATTCGCGCTCCATCTGATCGCGGTTGCCGCGGCGGGCGGCCATCCGCACGCTATGGACCTCGATGGCCGGACCCGTCACGATCCTGCTGCGCCGGACCGTCGCCGGTGCATCGGCATCCGTGCGAATGCGGATGATGTCCCGAAGGGGAGCATTCTTGGGTTCGGTGATGAGCCCCCAGAACAGCCGGCCGTAGAGGTCGCGTGCCAGCCACTCCACCTTGCGGTCTGCCTCCAGCCCGAGTTCGAGAAGGTTGCGCGCGAGAATTTCGCGGAGGGAGGGTTTCGATCGATTGGCCTTCTCCGGCAGACGGTTGCCCATGGCCTTGTTCATTTCCTCGAAGATTTCCCGCGCCGTCCGGTCCAGACCGTCCAGAAACTTCTGTCCCTCACGATCGTGGAAATCGCCGCGCGTCTTCAACTCGTCGATCATCTCCAGCGGGCGGGAGAGCAGATAGCCGAGATCGCTTTTGAGGCCGGCGAGGTCGGGAGCGCCGGCCTTGTAGTCGGCAGCGGCGTCGCGCATCGTCGGCCAGAGCAACGTCTCGACGGAGACGATCGGCATTTCGCGCGGAACGATGCCCCAGGCGAGAAAGGCCTCCATCAAGGCGACCCGATAATGGTGCTCATCCTCCGGATAGAGATCGTGGTCGGCCGTGATGATGGCGCGCAGATAGTCTCCGAAGGTGACGTCGACCGGCGGGCAATAATCGAGCGCACGAATGCACATCTGCAGGATATGCCGGGCCGATTTCGACGCCTCCTGGGCCAGCCGGTTCACAAGATCGGGATGGAGTTCCCCTTCGGGTAGAATGCCAGTGCCGCTCGATGCGATCCGCAGAAGATCGGCAATGCGCGAGCGGTAGATCGACAGAAACGCCCGGAAGACGGCGGCGACCAGAATGGCACCGCGAGCATGCACCTCTTGCGTTTCGCGCAGCACCTTCGGATCCGGTTCATGGGCGCGCCAGATGCCGTCCTTCTCGCCGCCGAGCGCATCGCGCAGTGCCGCTCCGCGCCCGAGCACCTTACCGAATTCCTGGGCGAGCTGGCCGAGCAGATTCTGGCTCTCGAGATCGCCGCGCGTGCGGGCGATCTGGTCCTTCAGCACGTCCGCGAAGGAGAAATGCTGAAAGATCGCGACGATATCGGCGAAGGCCTCATGTAGTGCGAGCACGTCCGGATTGGTCGCCTCGCTGAAGCGGGGATGCATGCCGTCAAGCAGGGCGTGCGAGGTCTCGTGGGCGATGATGTCATGCGAGAGGCAGGTGAAAATGACGGTGCCGGCCGGCGCTCCCGACTGGCCTTCGCCGGCCTCGAAATAGCCGAAGAGCAGCGCCTTCTTTTCGGGGCTGTAATAGGCATTGGCATCGCGCAGCGCATGCGGGTAGATGCGCAGGCGCTGCACATATTGCGGGTTGATCCACCGGCCGTCCTCGTCGTGGTCGCGCGGCGCCCAGAGCGCGACACGGCCGAGCGCGCTCTCGAAGTTGACGATCGTGTTCATCGCCACGGCATAGGTCATCTGCTGGTGGAACTGCGGGTTCCACGCGGCCGGCCTCAAACCGTTGTCGGCGAGCAGGCGTGGATCGTGGAGATTGATCGGCGCGTAGACGAGATCGAGTGACGGATCGTAATCGATCACCTCGACATATTCTCCGACCGGGCCGACAAAAGGCACGCCGGGTTCGAGCTTGTCCATTTCCCAGGGGATGGCAACGATCACCTCGTTGAGCGGCAGCGTCTGATGGCGCCGTCCCATGCTCGGATCGAAGGCAAAAATTCTGAGCTTGCGTGGAGGCATGGTCGACAAGACGGACATATGTTCCTCCCGAATCTGTCGCCGCTAGTCCCTGGGTCGATGCACCTTCGACGTGCTCCGCTGCTCACTATTCCTCGAGGTTACAATAGGAAGGATTCGCCTGTGTGACGGCAATGTCAACTCACGATTGCACAGCGGAGTTCCGTTCGGGCGATGATGTTTCGAACGGGAGTCATTCGCGGCGCGGATGCGCCGTGGCTGGATTCCTATGACAGGCACAGGAATGAGCGCGCCGAGGCCATGAGCGCGAGCACGCCTTGGCGCAAGAGATGACTGGGCCGCGGGAGCGAACGTCTCGGCAGTCCGTACCCCTACTTGCGGATGAGGCTGCCGAGCGGGCGCTTGAGCAGGCTTTCGCGCAGCGATTCCCCGCGGCGCGGCTCGCCGGCGGGCTTCGCGAAATCCGGATTCGGCTGTGCCTGGATTTCCCTTTCCGGCTTGCCGGAGAGGATCTGCTCGCGGATCTGGTTGAAGCGTTCGAGTTGCGGATTGACGGCCTCGAGCGGGCGCGGAAGCATATCGGGACGATAGGGCTCGAAGGGCGGCTCCTGAAAGCCCGCAGCTTCCGCCGGTTCGGCATCGGAGTTCGGCTCGCTCCAGCCGCCGTCGTCAGGGCCGGCCGGCTGGGCACTCTGCGCAGCCAGGTAGCTTTGCTGGAAGTTGGAGATGTCCGGTCCGTTCATGGCGCGCATGCGGCTGACGATCGAGCGGAGATCGACGGTGGGCGGGGCGTCCTCGTCGACCCGATCGGTGATGCCGTGGGCGCGGGGCAGGCGTGCCTCCTCGATCCTTGTGAAACGCATGCGCATCGGCACAGCTACGGCTTCGCCGAAGGCGATCGCCTCGCCGTTGCCGATCGAGGAGAGAAAGCTCGTGGTCGAAATCGACGAATTGGAGATGGCCGAGCGGATAATTTCCTGGTCCCGGTCGTTGGCGAGCCGCATGGCGAAGACGGTCGAGCATTGGGACAGGATCGTCGGATCAAGTTCGCCGGGGCGCTGGGTGATGATGCCGAGCGACACTCCGTATTTGCGCCCTTCCTTGGCGATGCGGGCGATTGCCTGGCGCGTCGGAAGGAAGCCGAGCGCCGGGTCGGCGGGCACGTAGCGGTGGGCCTCCTCGCAGACGACCAGCATATGGATGCCGCCATTGCTCCAGAGGCCTATTTCGAAAGCCATGCGGCAAAGCACCGAGGCGACCGAATTGACGACTTCCGAGGGAATGCCTGCGAGCTCGAAAGTGGCGATCGGCCGGCCTTCGCCGGGAATGCGGAAGATCCGGGCGATCGTATCCTGGATCGTGTCGGTGATGGTGTTCGAGGAGAACATGAAATGGTAACGCGGGTCGTTGATCGCGGACACGATCCTGACCTTGAGCGAGCGCAGGTGCGGCTTTTCATGGCGGCCTTCCAGCCGGCCGATCCGTTCGTCGATCATCGCCAGCAGGTCGGCGATGCGATAGGGCACGGGCGTATCCGCGGTGATAGAGCTCTTCTCGGTCTGGCGGCGCATCAGCCCGGATTCGCCGCCCTTGAAGGCCTTCTTCGCATCCGGAATGACGTCGCGCAGAATGTCGATTTCCTCCGGTACGGCCGGCCGGCCGCGGAAGATGACCTCGGCCAGTTCTTCCAGGCGGAAGAACCAGAAGGGCAGGTCGAGCGTATCCGTCTCGATGACCACCGCATGGTCCGGAAAGGCGGCGGCGAATTCGTTGTGCGGGTCGAGGATCAGGACGCGCAGCTTCGGATCGGCGGCGATCGCCTTGTTCAGGAGCAGCGTGACCGCGGTCGACTTGCCGACGCCGGTCGTGCCGACGATGGCGAAGTGCTTGGCGAGCATCGAGGGCACATGAATGGTGGCGTCGAGGCTTTCGTCCTGGGTCAGCTTGCCGATGACGCAACTGTCCAACTGTCCGGAATCATAGATGCGGGCGAGGTCGGTGGCGCGGATACGGTGGGCGATGGCGCCGAGATAGGGATATTGGCTGATGCCGGCGGAAAATTCCTCCCGCCCGTCCGGGCCGACATGGACCTCGCCCATCAGCTCGACTTCGATGCGGAAGGTATTGTCCGCCTCCTCGCCCCATTCATTGGAGGCGGTCTGCATGGATTGGACGAGGGCGACGACGCGGTTTCTCCCGACGGAGATCGAGATCAGCCGGCCGACCGACCAGAGCTCGGTGAGCGAGGTCTCGCCATGCTCGGCGACCGCAGCGATGGTCGCGCCCGAGCCGCCGCAGGCAACGACCCGGCCGAGGAAGCGGTTACCCGGCTTCATGCCGTCGCGGCGATCCTGCTCCCCGGCACGGCTCGCGGAATGAAGTTCATTGTTGAGCAACGCAGCACCTCGGCGAATAGCGCCGCAGGGTATCGAACGGAACTTAATAACTGGTTGCAGGGTGTGGTGTAGCTCGTGTTTTGCCTTGGTTCATGGATTACGATGATTGTCGATTGAATCAAACCCACGCATTGAGACGCCACGACAAGCTGGCCCGTGTTGCCGCCGATTTACGGGCCAGCGTCGACCGTATCAAATGGATTGGACCTCGCCACCGGCTTCGGTCCAGTCCTTGAAGGCTCCGAGATTGTATACCTTCTCGTATCCGAGATCCTTAAGGGTTTTGCCACTGAGTGCCGACCGGCCACCAGATGCGCAGTATAGGATGATCGGTCGATCCTTCGCGAAGGACTTGTCGTGGTATGGCGTTTCTGAATCCGCGCGGAACTCCAGCATGCCACGTGGGACATGGAGGGCGCCGCTTATCTTTCCAGTCGCCTGAAGTTCGGTGGTGTCGCGGACATCAACAATAAGGGCGTTCTGTTGGGCGGCCATTTTGCGGGCCTCCGCAGGCGTAATCTTTGGCACGGCTGCGTTCGCGGCAGCCATCAGCTCTTTCACGCTTGTCGCCATTTTTTATCTCCCCTAATGGACATTGCAACTCTAACACGCCGTCAAAGAGGAGGCGAATCGCACGGCCCTGGCGCCAAACGGCAAATTCCAGCGGTAAGCGAAGGCGTTGCGCTGCCAAATCGGCGTTGACGGGCCACGGATTTCTGTTTATCAAATCGCCCCATGAAAAATTTCGCGGTTATTCTTGTGGTGGGACGGCGCATGGGCAGGATGGTGTAACCATCCGGCGGTAGCCACCCATGCGCTGAACGAGGCTCCTGACGGGGCCTTTTTTTATGCCCCCAAACAAGCTATTCACCCAAACCTTGAAAAGGGACGGAAGCAGGCCAATGAGCGGAACTGAAAACCAGATGACAGGCGCGGAGATCGTTCTCCAGGCACTGAAAGACAATGGCGTCGAGCATATCTTCGGCTATCCGGGTGGCGCCGTGCTTCCGATCTATGACGAGATCTTTCAGCAGGAAGACATACAGCACATCCTCGTCCGCCATGAACAGGGCGCCGGCCATATGGCCGAAGGCTATGCCCGCTCCACCGGCAAGGTCGGCGTCATGCTCGTCACCTCCGGGCCGGGAGCGACCAACGCGGTTACGCCGCTGCAGGACGCGCTGATGGACTCGATCCCGCTCGTCTGCATCTCCGGCCAGGTCCCAACGGCGCTGATCGGCTCGGACGCTTTCCAGGAGTGCGACACGGTCGGTATCACGCGGCCCTGCACCAAGCACAATTGGCTGGTTAAGGACGTCAACGACCTCGCGCGCATCATCCATGAGGCCTTCCGCGTCGCGCAGTCCGGCCGTCCCGGCCCGGTCGTCGTCGATGTTCCGAAGGACATCCAGTTCGCGACCGGCACCTATACGCCGCCTTCCGCCGTTCCGACCCAAAAGAGCTATCAGCCGAAGACGCAGGGCGACTTGAAGAAGATCGAGGAAGCAGTCGCACTGATGAAGGCGGCGCGCCAGCCGGTCATCTATTCCGGCGGCGGCGTCGTCAATTCCGGACCGCAGGCTTCGCATTTCCTGCGCGAACTGGTCGAACTCACGGGCTTTCCGATCACCTCGACGCTGATGGGCCTCGGCGCCTATCCGGCCTCGGGCAAGAACTGGCTCGGCATGCTCGGCATGCACGGCACCTACGAGGCGAATATGGCGATGCATGACTGCGACGTCATGGTCTGCATCGGCGCACGCTTCGACGACCGCATCACCGGTCGGCTCAACGCCTTCTCGCCGAACTCGAAGAAGATCCACATCGATATCGACCCGTCCTCGATCAACAAGAACGTCCGCGCCGATGTTCCGATCCTTGGCGATGTCGCGACCGTTCTCGAAGACATGGTTCGCCTGTGGCGCGCGGCTGCAAAAACCGTCGACAAGACGCGTCTTGACGATTGGTGGGCCAATATTGCCAAATGGCGGGGCCGCAATTCGCTCGCCTATTTGCCGAGCGACGACGTCATCATGCCGCAATATGCGATCCAGCGGCTCTACGAACTTACCAGGGAGCGCGACACCTACATCACCACGGAGGTCGGCCAGCACCAGATGTGGGCGGCGCAGTTCTACGGTTTCGAGCAGCCGAACCGCTGGATGACCTCGGGCGGCCTCGGTACGATGGGCTACGGCTTCCCGGCCGCCATTGGCGTCCAGGTCGCGCATCCGGAGAGCCTGGTCATCGACATTGCCGGTGATGCCTCGATCCAGATGTGCATTCAGGAAATGTCCTGCGCGGTTCAACACGGTTTGCCGGTCAAGATCTTCATCCTGAACAACCAGTATATGGGCATGGTCCGGCAGTGGCAGCAGCTTCTCCACGGCAATCGCCTGTCGCATTCCTATACGGAAGCAATGCCGGATTTCGTCAAACTTGCCGAAGCCTATGGCGGCGTCGGCATCCGCTGCGAAAAGCCTGGCGAACTGGACGATGCGATCCGTCGGATGATCGACACGCCGGCGCCGGTCATCTTCGATTGCCGCGTTGCCAATCTCGCCAACTGCTTCCCGATGATCCCGTCCGGCAAGGCGCATAACGAAATGCTGTTGCCCGACGAAGCGACGGACGAGGCGGTCGCCAACGCGATCGATGCCAAGGGCCGCCAGCTCGTTTGATGAAAAGGTAGGAACAATAGAATGAGCGCACATCTTCAGCCGACCGGCTCCGCCTATTTCATCGCCAAGGAGACGGAGCTTGCGGAAACGCATACGCTCTCCGTTCTCGTCGACAACGAGCCGGGCGTGCTCGCCCGCGTCATCGGGCTCTTTTCCGGCCGCGGCTATAACATCGAGAGCCTGACGGTTTCCGAGACCGAGCATGAGGCGCATCTGTCGCGCATCACCATCGTCACGCGTGGCACGCCGCATGTGCTCGAGCAGATCAAGAACCAGCTCGAACGGCTGGTGCCGGTGCATCGTGTCGTTGACCTTACGGTGCGCGCCGCAGGCCTCGGCCATGACCGGCCGATCGAGCGCGAACTGGCGCTCGTCAAGGTGCATGGCTCCGGCGATCACCGGGTGGAGGCATTGCGGTTGGCGGATGCGTTCCGTGCTGCGGTGATCGACGCCAATATCGAGCACTTCGTCTTCGAGATCACCGGCAAGCCCTCTAAGATCGAGCAGTTCATCGCCATCATGAAGCCGCTCGGATTGATCGAGGTCTGCCGCACCGGCATCGCCGCGATGAACCGTGGCCCGCAGGGGATGTGAACGGGTGGGTAGCTGACCGGGGAGGTGGGCGTTTACTCTCACCCTATAGCGCCGTGCGTCTCTTCAGACGCACAAAGGTCGCTGTAGCACTTTGAATTGCCGCATGTTTTTTCCTTAAATCGGCTCCGATTTAAGGAAACATGCAGTAGCGCCCCGTGTGCGGGAGAAGGTGCCGGCAGGCGGATGAGCGCCCTGATACGGCAGCGTTTCCGTTCTAGAGCGCCGTGCGTTCAAGTGAACGCACAAAGGACGCTCTAGCACTCTAGATTCTAGAGCATCTTGTCCGCTTCCAGCGGTTCCGCTTGAAAGCGGGATGCTCTAGATAACCTCCAGCCGAGTCTTGCGTCGAGGCGGCGGGAAGAGGCGGTCGAGTTCGGCCAAATTTTCCGCCGTCAGATGGATGTCCATGGCGTCGCGGTTTTCCCGGGCGCGCTCGGCGGAGCCGGTCTTCGGAATGGAAATGACACCCGACCGGCTCTTGAGGAAGGCAAGCGCTATCTGCGCAGGCGTTGCCTGATGCGCCTTGGCGATGTGAATCAGGTCGGCATTGTGGAGCAGACGGCCCTCGTCGAGAGGCGAATAGGCCATAATCGGCATGCCGCGGTCGCGGCACCAGGGCAGAAGGTCATATTCGATGCCGCGGCGGGCAAGATTATAAAGTACCTGGTTGGTCGCGGCGTTTCCGCCGTCCGCCACCGTTTCCAGTTCCTCCATGTCATCGACATCGAAGTTCGAGACGCCCCAGGCGCGGATCTTGCCGGCCTTTTTTAACTCCTCGAAGGCGGCGACGGTGTCGGCAAGCGGATAACCGCCGCGCCAGTGCAGGAGGTAGAGATCGAGATCGTCGGTGCCGAGATTTTTGAGACTGCGCTCGCAGGCGGCGATGGTGCCTGAACGGCTGGCGTTGGAGGGGAGCACTTTGCTGACGACGAAGGCCTCATCGCGGCGGCCCTTGATCGCTTCTCCGACGATACGCTCGGAAGCGCCGCTGCCGTACATTTCCGCAGTATCGATCAGGGTCATGCCGAGGTCGAGGCCGGACTGCAGGCTGCGGACTTCCTCCGCCGCCTTCGTCCGGTTTTCGCCCATCCGCCAGGTGCCCTGGCCGAGCGCGGGAATCTTGCGTCCGTCCGGAAAGGTGATGGTCGGGATCTGGTCATGCATTGGGATTGGTCCTGCGGTTGATCGATATTCAAAGATTTAAAATTTCCTCGCAAAATGTCCATTGCGCGGAAGAGGGCGGACCTCTGCTGCGCGTGAGTTCCTCCGATCGCCTCGTCAGATACCCAAGGGGAAAAAGAAAAATAGATGATGCCTTGTAAGAACCACAATCCTGGACTAAATAGGGGTTTATCGATATTGATCGACGATATTTGTTTCTGCGCTTCGGCGCATCGTCACGAAAATCCTGACAAAATCGGTTGTAATACATCGTGGAAACGCGGTGTTGTTTTTCCATGAGCGATTGAAAGGATATCAGTGTGGCTTCTGGAACGGTAAAATGGTTCAATAGCACCAAGGGCTTCGGCTTTATCCAGCCGGACGACGGCACGAATGACGTGTTCGTCCATATCTCGGCGGTTGAGCGCGCCGGCCTGTCCACACTCAAGGACGGCCAGAAGGTAAGCTACGAGGTCACCCAGGACCGCCGCTCGGGCAAGACGTCCGCGGAAAACCTGCGCGCGCTCTGAGCGTAATGCTCAAGCTCGTATGCAACGAGATTGTCATCTCCCAGCCTTTGACCACGGATGTACTGGCACTGGCAGGTTGAGGTGATGAGGAAGGTCGGGTTCGCCCGGCCTTTTTTATTTTGCGCTTCGGCCGATGGTTACAACGCCGTGCGTCCTCCAAGACGCACAAAAGTCGCCGTAACGCTTTGAATTGCTGTATGATTCATCCTTAGATCAGTTCCGATTTTAGGAACCATGCAGTAGGGTTTTTCGCGCTCCTAACTGGCGCGCGCTGCAGGAAAGGAGAACTCGGCATGCGGGATACTGGAGGCAATCGCCTGTTCAAGCCTGAAAAGAAGAATCCGACTGATCGCGCCGACCAGGCGACGCTGGCGTCGCGCGCGATCATCGAACAGGAGGCGGCCGCGCGCTTGAAAAAGACCGCACGTCTCAAACAGTTGAGGCTGGAAAAGGAAGCTGCCGAGGCGGCAAACGCCGAGGCTGCGCCGGAAAAGAAGAAGGCTGCCCGAAAGCGCAAATGACTACACCGCAGTGAGTCTTTTCAGACGCATAAAGTCGCTGTAGCACTTTGACTTGCGGCATGGTTTTGTCCCAATCGGTTCCGATTTAAAAAACCATGCAGTGGGGTGCCGCCCCATCACCCTCATTCCTGTGCTCGTCACAGGAATCCAGCCACGGCGCGTCTGCGTCGTGAATGACTGGTCGACATACCTCAAGTACGCTGCTGCCGTTCTCCAGGTCGCCGTCCGGAATGCGCCTCGGGAAAGCCCTCGCGAATATTGGCCATGTTCGTCTTCTGGGAGCTGCGGGTCTACTGCATGGTTCGGAACCGATTTTGAGGAAACCATGCAGCAATTCACATTGTTACGGTGACCTACAGCGCCGCGCGTCTTATCAGACGCGCAAAGGACGCTGTAGCGCCTTGAATTGCTGCATGTTTTTATCCTTAAATCGGCTACGATTTAAGGAAACATGCAGTAGATCCCGCCGAGGCGCCCGCTGCCAAACTCGTTTTGTCACCATGACAAGAATTGGCTGGTCATCGGATATGGGTCAGCTACGTTGACCTATCTGTCCTGCCACACCGTGTGTCTTTTCAGACGCACAAAGGTCGCTGTAGCATAGGACAAAAAGAAACTTATCGCGCTCCGCATCCGGCGGCGCGGCTTTCGGAGGAATCCATGCAACTGGATACGCTTTCGGCGCTGTTCCTGTTTGCCTTCACGACCTCAATCACGCCGGGGCCGAATAATATGATGCTTTTCGCCTCCGGCGTGAATTTCGGCTTCGTGCGCACCATCCCGCACATGCTCGGCATCGGCGGCGGTTTCTTCGTTCTTCTCATTGCCGTCGGTCTCGGGCTCGGCGCGCTGCTTCACTCCGTGCCGCTCATCTACACGACGCTGAAATTTGCCGGCGGTGCCTATCTCGTCTGGATCGCCTGGAAGATCGGCACCTCGCGCTCGCTCGCCGAAGGCAGAGCGAGCGCTGCGCCGATGACGTTTCTGCAGGCGGCTGCATTCCAATGGGTCAACCCGAAAGCTTGGGTGATGGCGGTTTCGGCCATGGCCACCTACACGAGCAGCGACAGCTATCTGCTGAGTGTCCTTGTCGTCGGTCTTGTCTTCGCGCTCGTCAACCTGCCGAGCGTCTCCACCTGGGCGGGCTTCGGCTCGGCTCTCAGGCTGTGGCTCTCAGAGCCTTCACGGCTCAAATGGTTCAACATCACCATGGCGGTGCTGCTCGTCGTCAGCCTCTGGCCGATGCTCAAGTAAGCGGCGCGGCATGGTCGAAAAGACGCAATAGCGCTTTACAGCGCCGTGCGTCTTTTCAGACGCACAAAGGTCGCTGTAGCACTTTGAATTGCTGCATGTTTTTATCCTTAAATCGGCTACGATTTAAGGATACATGCAGTAGTGCTTAAGAATGGTCGCCTTTCCGGCAGAGGAGCCACGGAATGTCAGAGCATCATCATGGCCATGGCGAAGGTCACGATCATCACCATCACGACAACCACTTCACCGATATGGAAGCGCGAGTGAAGGCGCTGGAGACGGTGCTGACGGAAAAGGGGCTGATCGATCCGGCGGCGATCGACGCGATCGTCGAGACCTACGAGACGAAGGTGGGCCCAAGGAACGGCGCGCGCGTCGTTGCCAAGGCCTGGAGCGATCCGGAGTTCGCCGACTGGCTGAAGCGCGACGCGACCGCGGCGATCGCAAGCCTCGGCTTCACCGGGCGGCAGGGCGAGCACATGCGAGCGGTGTTCAACACGCCCGATACGCATAACCTCATCGTCTGCACGCTGTGCTCCTGCTATCCCTGGGCGGTGCTCGGCCTGCCGCCGGTCTGGTACAAGGCGCCGGCTTACCGCTCGCGCGCCGTCATCGATCCGCGCGGCGTGCTTGCCGAGTTCGGGCTCGAGCTGCCGGCCGAGAAGAAGATCCGCGTGTGGGATTCAACGGCGGAGCTGCGCTATCTCGTCGTGCCGGAGCGGCCTGAAGGCACGGACGGTTTCGACGAGAACGCTCTTGCCAATCTCGTTACCCGCGACGCGATGATCGGCACCGGGCTTGCTCTCTCGCCGGTGGGCGCACGATGAACGGGCCGCATGATCTCGGCGGCCAGCACGGCCTTGGGCCGGTCGCGCCGGAAAAGGACGAGCCCTGTTTCCACGCCGAATGGGAGAAGCGGGCGCTCGGTATCACGCTCTCTTGCGGCGCCTTCGGTGCCTGGACGATCGACGAGAGCCGGCATGCGCGCGAAACCCTGCCGCCGGCGACCTATCTTGCGGCAAGCTACTATGAGATCTGGATCCGGGCGCTGGAAAAGCTTCTGAAGCGGCACGGCTTCGTGACGCAAGCCGAGCTCGACGGCGGCCAGATGCTCGAAAAAGGGCGTGAGCCGAAGCGCGTGCTCAAGGCCGATATGGTGGCGGGCGCGCTTGCAAGAGGCGGGCCTTGCGACCGGGCGGTCGACGCGCCGCCGCGTTTTGTCGCCGGCGAAACCGTCCGCACCAGGAATTTCCATCCGGAAACCCATACGCGCCTGCCGCGCTATGCGCGCGCCAAGGTGGGCGTGGTGGAAGCGGTGCAGGGCAGCTTCGTCTTTCCGGACGATAACGCTCACGGTGAGGGCGAGAATCCGCAATGGCTCTATACGGTGGTGTTTAGCGCCAGCGAGATCTGGGGCGAGAGTGCGGATCCGACACTGACCGTCTCGATCGATGCCTGGGAGAGCTATCTTGAGCGCGTCTAAGACGAGATCGCCGCTTGTCGCGTCGGCCGACCTGCCGAAATCGCCGGAACGCGATCCCGTCTTTGCCGAACCCTGGCAGGCGGCCGCCTTCGCGATGACGGTCCGGCTCCATGAGCAGGGCGTGTTTTCCTGGAGCGAATGGGCCGAAGCGCTTTCGGCCGAACTCTACAAGCCCGGCCGCAAGGCGGACGGCAGCGACTATTACGACTGCTGGCTGGCGGCACTCAGCCGCCTGGTGACGGAGCTTTCCATCACCTCCGGGCCGGCGCTCGAAGCGCTCACCCAAAGCTGGCAGCGCGCAGCGGAGGCCACGCCCCACGGCAAGCCGATCGTCATCGAGAACGATCCGATGCGGTGAGGGAGGGGACGGTGGCACACGCCTACGAGGCTGTCGGCCCCTCGAATTGGCGGTAGCATTCGTTGGCGATCTTCTGCAGCAGGTCACGCGGCACCTCGCCGGTGACGGCATAGCCGAGTTCCTCATCGATCCAGTAGAAGGTCTCGATGCCGCTACGACTGTCGACGCGGAAGCTCGTCTCGCGGTTTCCCGGGTTGCGGCCGAGGAGCACGGTCAGGCGCTGGCCGCTCTCGTCCTGATACATCAGCATGGCGCCGGCCTTGCCGCTGACCGGCACCAGCCTGCCGCCGACGAGCGAGAAGCCGAGCCGGGAGAGATCGGGGATCTTAAATGCATAGTCGAGCCGCTTGCCGAGCCAGGTTGCCAGATGCGCCTGCTGGTCGGCGCCGACTTCGACCGGGTGGCGCACCTCGCTTGCGTAGACGAGGAAGGCCGATTGCGCCTGGCGGGGCAGGGAGTCGCTGGCGCCGTCTGCCACGACGGCAGGTTCCGGCGCGACGAGGCGCGGCCCGTAGAAGCCGGCAAGAGCGCCTGCAGCAAAGATCAGAAGGCCGGCGACAATACGGCGAAGCATGAGGGAGGAGGGCGCGGCGCCTGCGACCGTCGCCCGGCGTGCCGAAATCAGCGAGCGATCGCCCTCGTCGCTGCGGGCATAGGGCGCAAAGTGCTGCTTCAGCGCCGCCGTCTGCGCCTGCCACTGACGCACCTCCTCCGCCCGGGCCGGATGCCTCTCCAGCCAGGCTTCGATGCGCCCCCGTTCCGGCTGGCTCAGATGGCCATCGACATAGGCGTGGAGCTCATCTTCGGAGACGGTGTTGAATTCATCCGTCATTTCGGTCTCCGCAACGCGATTACATTGTCATCCTTCATCGCTTCGGCAAGCTGGCGACGCGCCCGCGACAGGCGCGACATCACCGTGCCGATCGGGATCGCCATCATCTCGGCCACGTCCTGATAGCGGTAGCCCTCGATCACCACGAGCATCAGCACAGCGCGATTGTCGGCCGAAAGCCTTGCAAGCGCTCGCTCGAGGCGCAGCCGCTCCAACGGGTCCGTGTCCGCTTCCTCGGCAACGAGACCGAGTGCATCGTCGAACTCCACTTCAGGGTGCTGCGCGCTGTGGCGGTGGCGGTTGCGATAGAGATTGATCATGATGGTGAAGGCCCAGGCGCGCAGGTTCACTCCGCGCCATTGCGCGCGGCGCGCCAGCACCTTCTCGACGCAATCCTGCAGCAGATCCTCGCCGTCGGGATCGGAGCGCACGAGGCTGCGCGAGTAGCGCCGCAGCGCCGGCACCAGGGCCAGGACGTCTTCTTCAAAAGCATCGGGCGCGGGCGCCTCAGCCCCCGCGCTCATGTCCGGACCGTTACGGCCGTGCGACATCCCATTCGCCCTTCACACCGTCACCGGTAATGTCGCCCATCTTCTTGTCCTTCACCCAGAAATAAAGCGGCATGCCGTCCTTTGCCCATTGTTTGCTGCCGTCCTTTCGCTCGACGATCGAATAGGCGCCTTCGGCGGTAGCATTGCCTTCGACCATGAAGGGCGGCCAGTTCTTTGCGCAGGCATCATAGCAGCTGGAAACGCCCTTCTGGTCGTCCCTGTAGGTGTAAAGCGTCATGCCGTTCGCGGCGGCGAGAACGGGGCCTTTTTCGCTCTCGACGGTCTTGACCGGCGGCGCGGCGAACGCCGTGGCCGTTGCGGCAAAGGAGACGGCAATGGCTAATGGAAGCATTCTCATGGGACATTCCTCCTCAGGATTTCAGCGTCTTCGGATGAGACACGGGAGGGGGAGGATTTATTCCCCGCCCCGCTCGTGCTGGTTGCGGCAGGAACGAGGGCGCCGACTTCGCTTACTGCATGTTTCCTTAAATCGCAGCCGGATTTAAGGATAAAAACATGCAGCAATTCAAAGTGCTACAGCGAACTTTGTGCGTCTGAAAAGACGCACGGCGCTGTAGGATTCTTCGATCGTTTGTGTGCTGCGCAGTTCATTCACGGGCGGACGCGCCGCGGGAACGCCGATCTTCCAGGGTTAGGGTGGAATGGCCTTAAACTCGGTCGGCGACGAAACGGGCGAGCGCCGGGCCGATCAGGGTAATGATCAGCAGCCGGGCGGTCTGCAGCGCCATGACGAAGGAGAGGTCGACATTGCTGGAGGCGGCGATGACGGCGATCGAGTCGAGGCCGCCGGGGCTGGTGGCGAGATAGGCTGTCAGCGGATCGATGCCGGCCGCCTTGATCAGGAGCAGCGCCAGGAGCCCGGAAAAGGACATCAGCACGAGAATTGAGATCACCGTCGGCACCAGCGCGCGGCGCGCATGCGTCAGGATCGTTCGTGTAAAGCCGAGGCCGATATTCCAGCCAAGCATGGCGAAGGAAAGCGCCAGTAGCCATTGCGGCAGTTCGATCGTCAGCGCGCCGGTGATATTGAGCGCCGAGCCGATGGCAAAGGGTACGAGGAAGGCGCCGGCGGGCACGCGCAGCACCTTGCCGAGGAAGCCACCGAGGATGCCGACCGCGAGCGTCGCCAGGAAGGGAAGGCCGGCGATCGGCGCAAACCAGCGGGTCGGGGTCTCGGCCTCTGCGCCGCTTACCCAGAGATGAGCGATCATCGTCGCGGCGCTGGCGACGAAGACGACGCGCAGATATTGCATGAAGGCGACGAGCCGCGCATCGGCGCCGTAGGCATCGGCCATCAAGAGCATGGTGGAGGCGGCGCCGGCCGAGGAGCCCCAGATCGCGGTGGTGCCGGGCAGGATACGCATCCGGGTGATGATCCAGCCGCTAAGTGTGCTGACGCCGATGACGGAGAGAATGACGGCGAGGAAAAGCGGCCAGTTTCCGGAAAACGTCACGAGCAGGGCCGGGCTCATCGACGCCGCGATCATCATCGCCAGGACGAACTGCACGCAGAAGACCAATTGCCGCGGCAGCCGGATGGTGCCGCCGTTCATGCCAATCACCGCGCCGGCGAGCATCGGCCCCATCAGCAGGCCCGCAGGAATTCCCGCCGCTTCCAGGACGGCGGCGAAAACCACGGAGAGGGCGGCGAGCAGGCACCATTGCCACACCGGCGACAGGCGCCCCAAACCGGCATGCTCCAGCGGCGTCGGCGTTGCGGGCTGTTCCGGTTTCAAGGACATTCTCCCGGGGCATTCTCCGGAGGCATTTTCCGGCAAGGAAGGCATGGCAGCATCGGCGCGCGTGCACACTGTATGCAGCCACAGTCTGGTTACCAGCACTGGCCGTGCCGGTTCAAGGTGCAGTGCAAAAAAATGATCGAGCTGCTTCGCCGAGAGAATGGACCTCAAGACACAGCGCTTGAGACCGATTGATGGCCTCGGAGCGGTAGAAGATTTTGCGCAACCGCTGTCGCTCGGAACAAAAATGGGCTTTGGGCCATGTATCCCGGGAGTGTTGCTTGAACAAGGAAATCCGGACTTGCGCGGCGCGCCCGAATCCTGACACTGCGGGTCATGCAATTCGCTCCGCAACAGGACGAGGCCCTGAGGGCCGTATCACGCTGGTTGAAGGAAGGCCGATCGCCGCTCTTCCGCCTGTTCGGCTACGCCGGAACGGGCAAGACGACGCTTGCCCGGCATTTCGCCGAGCATGTGGACGGCGAGGTGCTCTTTGCCGCCTTCACCGGCAAGGCGGCGCAGGTGCTGCGCTCCAAAGGAGCCAGCAACGCCAAGACGATCCATTCCTTGATCTATCGGCCGCGCGGCGAGGAGGAGGTTTCCGACGAGCAAACCGGCAAGACCTCGATCGCGCCGATGTTTTCGATCAATCGCCAGAGCCCGGTCGCCAAGGCGGCGCTAATCATCGTCGACGAATGCTCGATGGTGGACGAGGCGCTCGGCAAGGACCTGATGAGCTTCGGCACGCCGATCCTCGTGCTCGGCGACCCCGGCCAATTGCCGCCGGTTTCTGGTGGCGGCTATTTTACCAATCAGGAGCCGGACTATCTCCTGACCGATATCCATCGCCAGGCACGGGACAACCCGATCATCCAGCTCGCCATGCATGTGCGCGAGGGCAAGGAAATCATGCAGGGCGACTACGGCACGGCGCAGGTCATTTCCAAGAACGAGGTGACGCAGCCGCTGGTTCTGGAAGCCGATCAGGTGCTCGTCGGCACCAACCGGACGCGGCGGCGCTACAACCAGCGTCTGCGCGAGCTGAAAGGTTTTAGCAGCGAATATCCGCAGTCCGGCGACAAGCTCGTCTGCCTGCGCAACGATCCTGCCAAGGGGCTCCTGAACGGCTCGCTCTGGCAGGTGATGAGCTCGTCGAAAGAAACGGTGAAGCCGGGGATCAACCTGATGATCCGTCCGGAAGACGACGACATGGATCGCGGTGCGGCGAAGATCAAGCTGTTGAAGGCGGCCTTCGAGGATGTCGAGGGCGAAATCCCCTGGTCCACCCGCAAGCGCTACGACGAGTTCGACTATGGCTATGCGCTGACGGTACACAAGGCGCAGGGCTCGCAATGGAACAACGTCGTCCTCTTCGACGAGAGCTGGGCCTTCCGCGACACGCGCGAACGCTGGCTTTACACCGGCATCACCCGCGCGGCCGAGCGGCTGACAATCGTGCGGTGATCTTCGCGCCTAAAGCGTGTTCCTTAAATCGTAGCCGACTTAAGGATAAAAACGTGCAGAAATTCAAGGTGCTACAGCGTCCTTTGCGCGTCTGATAAGACGCGCGGCGCTCTAGTGGGCTGCCGTGACGCTGCCGGCCTTGTCAGGCGGCGGCGATGACTTCAATCTCCACAAGCCAATCGGCCTCCAGAGTTTCGACGACCAGGGCAGTGGTCGGGACACGCCTTATCCCAAGCGCTTCCAGACGTGCGTTCTGGTTGGCCTCCGCAAAACTTCGGTCTCGAAGGTAGCTCGTCACTCGAACGATGTTGTCGGCGGTCATATCCGCTTCGGCCAGTATTCGCCGGATATTCGACCAGATCAAAGCGAGCTGATCTTCGAGCCGCTCGGGAGCATTTCCATTCTCGTCGAGCCCCATCGTGCCGCTGAGGAAGAGCAGCCGTCGGAGATCGGTCACTTCCATCGCATGCACGTAGTCTGCCGTGGCGGCATAGATTCCGTCGGTAGGGTTTTTCGGGATAGCGTTCATGGTGAACATCCTTTCGTAATGTTCTAAAATCATGATATGAAAATTAGAAAAAGGGGGGATTTGCCGAATGAATTCAAAAACAGAGGATGTTCAGCTAAACGACAGGCCTGCCCGGTCGCTGGATGCTTTCGACCGAAAGATATTAGGAGCGCTGACCGAGGATGCACGCTTGACCTACGCGGAAATCGGGCAGGCCGTCGGGCTCTCCGCCCCGGCAGTGCATGAGCGCGTCAAGCGCCTCAAGGCCGCGGGCGCGCTGATCGGGACGGCGGCCCGCATCGACGCGACGTCGGTCGGAAAACCCTTTCTGGCCTTCGTCCACGTTGATGCCGATGGCTGGGGGAAGAGCCAGCGCATGATGAAGCTAAAGGCCTTTCCGGAAGTGGAAGAGATACACTCAGTCGCCGGCGATACCTGCGTCGTGTTGAAGGTGCGGACGGCGAACGCGCAGGCAATGGAGCAATTTCTGTCGCAGCTTTACGTTCTGCCGGGCGTCAGGGGTACGCGAAGCTTTGTGGTTCTCTCGACCTATCTGGAACGCCCGGTGCAAGCCGGTATCACCACGAACTGGCCACTCATTCCGCTGCCGCCCGAGTGACGGTTTCGCGTGCCTCGCTCATCGACGGCATTGCGGCGCGGCTCGGTGCGGCATATTGCGCCTACGCGAGAAGGGTCAGTGGTAGCACGCAGCACAACGGCAGCATTCTCTCCGGCGTCATTTCCGCTACATCGTCGCGAGGTGCGCAACTGAGCGATTGACGATTGTCGGGTTAAAATTCGCCGCCTTAGCCCTTCTGCAAGGCGAGATGGGCGCCCAAGCCGACGAGGGCCGCGCCGCCGGCGCGCTGAACGAGGCGTTGGGCGCGCGTTGAGCGCTTCAGCTTCGATATCAGCGCGCCTGCAAGCACGACGCAGAGAATGTCCGCCGACGAGAACATCAGGTTGACGATCGTTCCGAGAACCACGAACTGGGCCCAGACCGGAAGCGCCGCGGAGGCGTCGATGAACTGCGGCAGGAAGGCGACGAAGAAGATCGCAGTCTTGGGATTTAAAACCTCGACGATGATGCTTTCGAGCAAGGCGCGCTGGCCGGATTTCGCCTGGACTTCGGGCAGAGCGATGTGTCCTTGCGCCTTGGCGCGGAACACGGAAATGCCGAGCCAGATGAGATAGGCGGCACCGGTCAATTTGACGGCGAGATAGAGTGTGGGCACAGCGTGAAAGAGGACGGAAAGTCCCGCAGCGGAAGCGGCGACGTGCGCATAGCCGCCGATATGAATACCGAGGGTGGCCATCAGGCCGGACCAGCGGCCGCGCGCCATTGTCTGGGCCGCTGCATAGAGCATGGCCGGCCCCGGAATATAGGCGAAAATGGCGGTGGTGATGAGAAAGGTGATCAGCAACCCGGTCGACGGCATTGTTTTCGTTCCTCTTGAGGAGCACCGCGCGTCTTTCCAAATGCGCAACGGTCGCTGTGACGGCGATCGACTATAGCGGAGGCAGGTGCCGCGTCCACAAGGAAAAGTTGCCGTTCCCCGGGATTGCGGTGGCACAACGCGTTGCGGCATAGTGAGGCGACGCGAGAGGAGCGGGTACCATGCAGCACGACGGGAGCGGTCTCCGGCATCGTTTTCGAGACATCGTCACGAGCGAGGAGCAGTTGCGGACGGTGCTGGGTCCGCCGTCGGAACGGTCGATTGCCAAGGTCTTGCGCACGATTGACGAACAGGCTCGCCATTTCATCGCCCATTCGCCTTTTGTCTTCGTCGCATCGGTCGGCGCCGATGGCCTGCTCGACGTTTCTCCGAAGGGTGATCCCGCCGGCTTCGTCAAGGTGTTGGACGAGAAGACCGTCGCAATTCCGGACCGGCCCGGCAATCGCCGGCTGGATACTTTGCGCAATGTTCTTGGCAATCCCAACGTCGGACTGATTTTCCTCATCCCGGGCGTTACCCATACGCTTCGGATGGCCGGTAAAGCGCTCATCGTTCGCGATGCCGAATTGCATGAGGCGACGATCGTCAACGGCAAGCGCCCGGAACACTGGTCGTCGAAATTTCTCACGTACTTTCCCATTGTCCGAAATGCATGGTCCGCTCGAACATGTGGCAACCGCAGGCCTGGCCCGATATCAGCCGCCTGCCATCCTTTGCGGAGATGCTGATTGCCCATGCAAAGCTGGCGGAGACGGTCGAGGAGATGCAAGCGATCGTCGACACGGGCACGCGCGACGGGCTCTATTGATGCGCCGGGCTGCCTCCTGCATCTTTCCTTAAATCGGAACCGATTTAAGGATGAAAACATACAGCAATTCAAAGTTCTACAGCGACCTTTGTGCGTCTGAAAAAACGCACGGCGCTGTAGTTGAGGCCCTACCCACCCCTCTCTCCGCAGGCTGGGAGAGGGAGCTTTGAACACCGGCGCTTGCTGCGGGTCACCTTCGCCCCGCCTGCCGGGAGAAGGCGGCCGGCAGGCCGGATGAGGGCCACTCGCCTGTCTCATCTGCTCTAATAGATCGGCATGATCTGCATTTGCGGCAGCGGTTTCGGCGCCGTCTTCGTCAGGTCCGGCCCTTGATCGCTCCAGGTCCCGCCCTCGGCGGCGAGCTTCTCGAAAAGCCTTTCCGCCTCGTCGCGCTCCGCCTTGCTCCTGAAGCGGTAGGATGGTGGCGTCGCCGTTGCGTCCCGGGGGAGGTCATACGCCTCTGCGTAGTCCGAAATCTTCGGCTGGTAGGCGTCGCTTTCAGCGATATCGACCGTATACCGCTGGAGCGCGGAGGCGAGATTGCGCCAGCGGATCCAGTAGTGGTTCTCGAAGGAGAAGCGCGCGAAGGCCTCGCCGGCCTCTATGCCTTTGCGCGATACGGCGGCAAGCATTTCCTTCGGCATGTCGAGGTTCATGCCGCCTTCCTGAGGCGTCAGAGATACATGCACGATGCGTTCGCGATGGCCTGGTGCACGCGACTGCAGGAGATCGCGCCAGTTCTGCATGGTTGCGACGATGCCGAAGAGGAAGCCGGAGAGTTCGCGGAGCGCGGAAGGATGCGCGATCGGCTGGTAGTGCCGCTGCCAGCCCTGATTGTTGTCCTCCGGCAGGAAGACATCCGGCCGTGTACCGGCATCGGCGGTGCCGGGGTAGACGAGGTTGATGGCAAAGGTGGGCCAGCGCGGCAGCGCGCGGTCGAAGAGGTGGATCGGGAAGTTGCTGCTGATGCCGCCGTCGGAGAACCAGCAAATGCGAAAGCCCGTGGGTCTCGCCCTTTGCCTTCTGCCGCCTGTCGTCAAAGCCTCGGTGCTTTCGATCACGGTCTGCTGCTCGGGTTCTTCCGGCGCAGCGTTTTCATCGGCGGGCGGTTGGGGAGCTACGCCCGCCGGTCGCTGTGGCCAGGACGGCTCGTACAGCGGCACGGCACTGATCAGGAGGGGAAAGCTGAGGCTCATGCGGGTGGCGACCAGAACCGGCATGTCCGGCCCGTGCGGCAGGCGGTAGTAGTCGCTGCCATCGACGGTGACCGGCTCTCCGGCCTTCGCCACCATCCAGTCGACGAGAGCTTTCGGGAACAGCGCTTCGAATTCCTCGCGCCGAAACCAGAAGAGCCCGCTTTCGAACGGCAGACTGCGCGGTTCCTGATGGGAAACGCCCGTCGTGATCATTTTCAGGGTGATAGCGTGCTCGGAATCGGGCTCGTTCGGGTAGCGCTCGGCGTTCCAGAGGTCCCCGAAGGTCAGCGGCTGGTCGGCGTCTTGGCCGGAAAGCGTCTGCAACGTCTCGTGCAGCGAATCGGTCAAGGCCGCCTTCCGCCGCCGGAACAGGCGTTTGCGCGGCATACCGGTGCACAATCCGAGAAAATTGCGTCGCATCACGTGGGCAACGCGGAACAACCCGAAGATGGTGCCGCCGAGATAGGCGCAGATCATCGCCGGAAGGGCGGCGGCCGCCACGCCCGTCTGGCCTCCGACGGCGTAGCCGAGGCTCAGCAGCGCGGCCAGCAGCAGGAGCATTTCGATGGGCGCGATCAGCACCACGGCGGAGAGAAGCGCCAGCATCTTGCGCATCGTGCCCGTATTGCCTGCCAGGGTGACGATCAGCCGATAAGCCCGACTCGCGCCGGCGGCGGGCTGGAAGAGGCCGTAGATGAAACCGGGCGAGGCAAGGTCCTTTGCAACCTCCCGCAAACCCTCGAAACCGACGCGGCTTTCGGGATAGGCGATTGCCGCCTTCGCATGCTTACGCCGGTCGCCTACCGCCGACGCAGCGCAGGCGGCGGCCGCAATCGCCCCTGCAGACGTGCCGCCGATATTCTTGAAACGATAGTCTTTCGAAATCGCCAGAGCGGCATGCGGATAGACGATGCCGCTGGTAATGCCGCCTTTCATGACCAGATCGCAATATTTCGTGGGAGCGCCTGCCATGGACCCCTCCTGACCCAAGCTGGATGCCGAGCGTTCATTCGACCGAAGCGCTGGCTGACCCAATTCCGGGAACTGCGTCGCCCTCATTCAAGGTTGCGCTCAATTCGTGCAACAATCCAGTGCCCAGGCGTGTTGACACCGCAGCCCGCCGCCGCGGGCGCGGAGAAGAAGCGGGGCGCACTCTGCGATCTATTGTAGTGGAAGCGGAGGTCGAACGGCTGCGGGCGTTGCAACTTGCTGCCGATTGACATTCGCTCATCCGACGGTCAGCTTCCCACCTATGTTAGAACTTTCTGAACGGGCGCGGTGCGGTCACGATATTCCCCTGCATGCCTCTTCTAACATCGGTTTTAACAATTAGGCGGAAGAGGAATTACTTAGACTGAATTTGCGCGTCAGAAGAGGACCGCACTGACGGCGGGAGTGGTGCATGCTGCGCGAAAGCCGGATCAACACACCACGAGGAGCGGGCAAGCGTGCACAGCGCCCCGGCCGCTCATCCGTGCCTGGCGGCGAGCGGCGTATCGTAACCGCCCTTTGCTACGATCTGGTCGGGTCGACCGATCTCATGCAGGTGATGGATATCGAGGATTATCAGGACCTGATGTCCGCCTTCCAGCGAGCTGCGAAACAATCGATAACCTCGCATTCGGGCGTCATGCAGCACGAGGCCGGCGACGGCGGGGTCGCGCTCTTTCCGATCGAACTCGATGCGAAGGACGCGGCCTCGCTCGCGATCCGGGCGGGGCTGAAGATCATCGAGGGCTGCAAGCGCGTCGGTCGAGAAGCGGGACGCGACGATTTGTGTGTTCGCGTCGGGATCGCGACATCCATCGCTCTCGTCCGCGAGGCACCGGAAGAGAACGGGACTCAGGAGCCGGTCACCGGGGCCGCCCTCGCGATGGCCACTCGGATCGAGGGGATCGCCGCGCCGAACAGCGTTCTGGTGTCCGAGGACACGCGAAATCTGGCGGGCCGCTCGCATGCCTTCGTGTTTCAAGGCAGCAAGGTGCTCAAAGGTTTCTCCGAGCCCGAAAAGGTTTGGCGCGCGCTCGGCCACCGGATGGAGGTTGACCGGTTCTATGCCTTCGGAAGACTCGGCGGTCCGCTCATCGATCGCGAACGCGAGCTCAATTCGATTGCCCAATGCTGGGACGGCGTTCTCGACGGTCGTGGAGCGCTGCTCCTGATCGAAGGACAGGCAGGGATCGGCAAGTCGCGCCTGCTGCGGGAAATCCGCAGAAAGACGCGTGACAGGCGATCGAAGCTGTTTTTTTTCCAATGCCTGCCCGGCGGCTTTCGCTCGACGCTTCACCCTTTGATGCACAGTTTTCCCGGCGCAATGTCGAGGGGCGGCGGGCAACTGGGCCTGACGGCTGCCACGGTGGCGACAGTGTTCCAGCGCAACGGCATCAGCGACCCGGAGGTCATCGACCTCTTCACCTATCTCCTTGGGGCGCAAGGGCGAAATGAGCGCCTGTCGCACGACGATCCGAAGATGATCCGCGAGAAGGCCCGCGGCGCCGTATTTCGCGCTCTCGAAGCCGTCTGTCGAAACGGCCCGGTAGTGGTGGCGGTCGAGGACATACACTGGATCGATCCCACGTCCGAGGACCTGCTTGGCGAGGCCGCGCGGGTCATCCACCAATTTCCCGTTCTGCTCGTCGTAACCTCGCGCCTCGGCTTTCGCTCGGATTGGCTGGACGCTGTCGATCCGACGCGCCTGTCGCTGCGTCCCCTCGATCGCGACGAGACGAGATTGGCGATCGAGGCGAGGTGGCCGGAGCATCGCCGGGCCATGCTTCCCGAGCTCTTCGACGTGACGGAGAGAATATCCGGCGGCGTTCCGCTCTTCATCGAGGAAATCTGCCAGTGGGTGTCGGAAAATGTCGGATCCGACGCCACAAGCCTGTCGGAAAGCATCAAACCTACTCAGATTTCGGCGTTCGAGGCCATATTGAACGCCCGCCTCCAGCACCTAGGCTCCGCAAGGGAGGTGGCGCGAGCGGCGGCGGTCGCCGGCACGCATGTCAATTTGCCGGTGCTACGGGCCCTGTTACCCGATTTCGGAAAGAAGGCGCTCGCGAGTGCTGCGGTTATGCTCTGCGAGACGGGATTCCTGATGCGGATCAGGGCGCCCGGGCGCGTCGCCTATGGTTTTCGGCATGTGCTGATCCAGGAGACGATCTACAAGGCCCTGTTGCGGAAACAGCGGCAGATGTTGCACCGGCGGCTCTTTGCTGCAGTGCGCGAAAATCGCGGGATCGCTCCCTGGATCGATGTCGGCGCGCTCGCCGAGCACGCGGAGCGGGCAGGGCTTCTGAAAGAGGCGATCGAGTTGTTCATACTGGCCGGAAAGGAGAATTCGAGCCGGTCGGCGATGATCGAAGCGCGACACTACCTCGAACATGCCCTGGCACTTTGCGACCAAGTGGGCGATGGGCATACGGTCGAGCCGTTGCAGCTTTCGGCGCTTACGGCACTGGGACCAATCCTGACCGGACTGGTCGGGCTGAACTCGCCGCCCGCCCGCAAGCTCTATGAAGACGGCGTGGAAATTGCCCGCCGGCAGCCGATGGAGGATCAGTCCAAATGGTTTCCGATCTATTGGGGCTGGTGGCTCACGGGGTCGGACTTTCACGTCATGCACGACCGTGCCCTGGAAGTGCAGGCCATGCTGGCGAAGGCCGATGATCCGGAAATTCAACTTCAGGTCAATCATTGCATCTGGGCCATCGATTTCAACCTCGGCCGGCACCGGGAGACCAAGGACGCCATTGAAGCCGGCCTGGCGCTCTATAACGAGCAGGCGGCGAAGAAAAGCCGGACGGAGTTCGGCGGACACGACGCGAAGGTCTGCGCTCTCGGTCAACTGTCGCTTTCCTTGTGGTTGACGGGGCAGACGAAAGCATCGGACGCGGCGCTTTCCAAAATGATCACTTTTGTTGACCGAATATCGCATGCGCCCAGCAAGGCGCATTCGCTCGATACGGAAGCTGTCTCGGCCTTTTATCGCGAGGACTTTGAACGGCTTATCAACGTTTCGGAGCGAATGGCGAGTTTTGCCAAGAAGCACGAAATGCAATCCCTGTCCGGGCTGTCGCTTCTCTTTGGAGGCTGGGCGGAGGCGCATCGCGGCAGTCTCGCGAGCGGACATAAGAGGTTCCAAGATGGGCTGCTGCTCCTGCGAGACCTCGGGGCCGTCGCCGACCTGCCGATCTATCTTTGCATGCATGCCGCGTTGCTAGGGCGTGCCGGCAAGTTGGAGTCTGCGATCGATGTTGCGAACGAAGCGATCGAAAAAGCCGAGGAGACCGGCCACGCCTACTGGCTGGCGGAGTTGCATCGCTGTCGCGCCATCCTTCATGCGCAGGCCGGGGCGAACGAGGACGCGGTTGCTGCAGACTTGCGCTCTGCTATCGAGATCGCCGAAGGCCAGGGCGCAACGGCCCTGCTGACGCGAGCCAGGCATTCGATGCAGGAGCTTGGTGTTGTCCTCGACCGGTGAAGCCGAAGGCAGGAAGACGAACGCTCCGGGAGCGGCTGGCAGCGCTCTCGCCGATCTTCATGCCTCCATTCTCTCGGGTCTGTACGCGTCGCTCTCACATCATCCTGGCGCCGAAGATATCGAACGCGCTCTCTCCGCGACTCTGCCACTCTGTCGCCGTGCGCTGATAACCCGCCTCGGTGACCTGACGGGGCTTGACCGGATCGGCCTGCCGGTCGTCCAGGCCGTTCGACCCGACGCATTTTCCGAAGTCACGTCTTTGGGGCGAGGCCTGACGAAAGCGGAGGCGGCGATAGGGGCGATCATGGAGTCGCTCGAGCGCTACTATGCCGAAGCCATTCCGCCGGAGCGGACGTTTCTTGCCACGGCCGATGAACTCGAAATCGCCGAGGGCCTATTTGAAAATTTCCTGCTGCCGGATCGCCGGGCGCGATGGCGGGCAAGGAGGATACCCTGGATTACCGGTGTCGACGTTGCGACGGGCTGCACGCAACCGGTTCCCCTGGAACTGGTGCATACCTGTTACACCGATCCGCCGCCGGCTGGTGATGGCTTGTTCATGCGTACGACCACGGGGCTCGCCTGCCACATGAATGGCTATGGCGCGTTCCTACATGGCCTGTTGGAATGCTTGGAACGCGATGCCCTCGCGCGCGCTTTTGCCACCCACGGCTTCTTCGACCGAATGCGGATTGCCCCCACCGGCTTGGGCGACCGGGTTGATTACATCCTCTCCGTTGCCAGTGCCTGCGGGATATCCTTTGCCCTGTGGCTGGCCCCTTCGCCAGCAAATGTCCGCGTGGTCTGGTGTCAGACGATAGAGACAGGTCCAGGTGAGCCGATCCTGGCCCTGCCGACGGAGGGCTATGCGGCAGGCCCGAGCCTTGCCGCTGCAGCATCGAGCGCAATGCTGGAAGCGCTCTCGGCGCGGGCAGGCGCGATCTCGGGCGCTCGTGACGATCAGACCAGGCTGCATTACAGAAGGAGCACGGATGCCGTGGTTACCAACGCCCGCCGACTTATTCTCGATAATGCGTCGGCAAGGCCCGCGACAGCAGCTCAATCGGCAGCCGTCGCCGATCTCGGCGCACTGATGGACAGGGTGATATCCGCGCGGCTCGGGCCGATACTGGCCGTGCCGGTGGGAGCTGATCGCGAAACCGGCGTGCAATGCGTGAGAACCATCCTTCCTGGCGCGTCTCCCTTTTTCGTACTGCGGTGAGCCGATGACCGATACGAACAAACAAGCTCCGATCCTGGTGTTTCTTGGCCCGACACTGCGTCTCGCCGAGGCAGAGGCGGTTCTCGATGCCATTTATCTGCAGCCGGCTGCGCAGGGCGACATACTGCTTGCTGCCCATGCTTTCCGGCCACGTGCGATGGTGCTGATCGACGGCCAATTCGAAGACAGGCCCGCCGTCCGGCACAAGGAAATCCTCTGGGCGATGGCGCAAGGGATCGTCGTGATCGGGGCTGCCAGCATGGGCGCTCTCCGGGCGGCGGAACTCGATGGGTTCGGCATGATCGGTGTCGGCCTGATCTACAGATGGTACCGTCGCTGGCGGCTTGCTCTGGGGCGGGATGCGGGCGGAAAACCGTTGCACACTTTTCCTCATCCCGCCCTGGCTCCGGACGATGCGGTGGCCGTCCATTCGGGACCGCCGCAACTCGGCTTTCTTCCGTTGACGGATTCGCACATCGATCTGCAGCGGACGTTTTCGGCCCTGATGCGGCGCAACATCATCACGCCCGGCGAGCGTGACCAACTCACAACAATGGCGCGAAATATGAATTTTCGCGAGCGCACTATCGATGCCGTCTTGCGGGCTGCTGGGTGGCGGGAAGACAGTTCAGAGGACTTACGGAAGGAAATCATAGGGCAGAAAAGGCGTGATGCGCTTCTTGCGCTAAGGGGCGCGCCGGGGCTTTTGGACCGGGGCAGCGGGTGCGTGCCCGATCGCTGGATCGCAACGAACACCTTCCTCAGGGACTTGGAGGCGAGCGGCATTGACTCAAATTTAGTGAACACTTATAAATTGAATCCGTAATTGCCGGATTTCTAATCGGGGGAGGCAATTGTTCGATGCGTCTGCTTCGGGACGATGCCCTCGAATCCGGCGACGTGCGCCTAGGCACGCGCTTCTGGATATTCCCGCAACCTCCCTTCATTCCCGGATATGAACAGCCGGATCGGGTCTGGCTGTCGATAGCACGCGATGAAATCGGTGCGGGCCCCAGTGACCCGACGATGTATGTGGTGGATGCTGTTTACGATAAGCAGCCATATGGTTTCAACCGGTTTCCGCCGTTCGACGGGGCAAGGCGCCCGCCGGCAAGGCCGGGCCCGGACCGCCATTTCGACAACCTGGATCCAGCCTCACGGCCATTTCTAGCCGTTCACGCCTACGCCTGCGTGCGTTTCGTTCTCGACATCTGGCGGAGTTATCTCGGCCGACCGATCCGGTGGTTCTTCGATCAGACGTTTCCAAGGCTCGAAATCGTCGCTTTCGTAGATTGGGACAACGCACAGGCGGGCTACGGTTTTCTGGAACTGGGCTGTTCCGGCATCGGTGGCATCAAACGGCCTTACGCACTGAATTTTGATACGATCGCTCACGAAGTTGGGCACCTCATAATGCTGTCCGAGACAGGTGTTCCAAGTGGGATATCGCGCGACGACGATTTCTTCTCGTTCTCCGAGGCCTTTTCGGACGCTGTGTCGCTCATTTCGTTCCTGCATTTCGATTCCGCGATCGATCGGCTTCTTCGGCGAACGAAAGGCAATCTGCTGCTCTATAACGAACTGAACCGGTTTGCTGAAACGAGTCCCGAGACCCAGATCCGCGTTGCTACCAATTTCCGGCAAATGTCCGCTGTGACTCGCGAAGTGCACGATCGTGCGCTTCCCTTCGTTGGAGCCATTTTTGACAGTATCGTCGATCTTTATCATCGCGATCTGGTCGCGAATGGCTGCGCGGACAGTAGCCTTCTGGATTTCGATCTTCGAGACCTGGCCCGGGACGAATTCGACCGGTTTCGTCAGGCGACGGCGGAGGCTTTCAGGGTCAAGCCGCTCATTTTTAAGCGGGCACTGACGGAAGCGCGTGATGCGATCGGGCAGGCGCTTGCCCTCTCGCTGCGGACGCTTGACCCAAACACGTTGACCCTGGCGCAGGCAGCGAGTGCCATCATCGCCAAGGCGGACGGCGCGGCGGCCGAACGACTGGAAACCAATTTTGTGTGGCGTGAGATCATCGGTTCAAGGTGAGTCATAAAGGAGGGAGAAATGAGCGATTGTTGTCGAAATCCCGGCGTCGGCGCCGGTATACCTCCAGGCACATTGCCTGACCCAGAATACGCCTCGTATCGTCCTGGCGAGGTGCGATTATATGGCCGGCCGGCTGCTTGCCGGCCGATATTCACGATTAGTGAGAGGGAAATCGATGAGCGGCTAGAAGCCGCGCTATCAAACAAGACCGCTACGGGGACTGATAATAAAGAAGCAGCAATGGCTGTCAAGAAAGTCTTTGCCGAATACCTGTCTGACACAATTATTGGCGCCAAAGGGGAAAAAGTTACGTTAGCTTTATTTATAGGTTCCGAAGTTTGTTCATTGCCTGTGCATGTCAATATTAAAGATAGTTGCTGCGGAGATGATGGAGAGTATCTGAAGAGTATTGGAGTAATATACGGCTACGCCTACGAAGGCCATTGCTACAAATTACCTAAGCCGCAGATTATGTTTTTGCCCACAGAGCCGCGAGAAATTCTCGGCGGCGAGTGCGGGTGTGATTGCGGATATGTCCCTGAACTTGGCTACGCCGTCTGGCAGATCGACAAGCTCAAGTCTGTCATAGCCGTTGACGTCCGCTCCGACGACATCAAGACATTGGTGCTGGACGAGAACATGCCAGGTAACCGTTCGCCGCTGACCTATGCGCAAACGATGGCGCTGGCGCCGCAGCGGTATCGCGACTGAGGGAGTATGTTTGCAACGCGGCCTCATGCGGCGATAATGTCGGTGCCGGCGGCGACGCAGCTCCTTGCGTCTTTTCAGACTCACAAGGGTCGCTGTAACACTCTGAACGCTGCATGTTCTTAAATCGGTCCGATTAAGAACATGCAGTAGCGCCGTGAGAAGATGATCTCGTCGAGAGAGCGGCCATGATCCTTGTAACGGGAGCCTCGGGTTATGTCGGCGGCGCCGTGTTGCGGCGGCTTTCCGAGCGGGGCCATGCCGTCTCAGGGATGGTGCGCAGTCTCGCCAGGGCAACGCAGGTCCAAACCGCCGGCTTTACTATACGGATCGCCAATTACGACGACCGGGCGAAGCTCGAACGGGCCTTTCAAGGCGTTGACCGGCTTGTCTTCGTCGCCAGCGATGGCGATGCACGCGCCGTGATGCGCCACCACGCCAATGTCATCGAGGCGGCGGCGTCCGCCGGCGTCCGGCACGTGGTCTTCACGAGTATTACCGATATCGACGAAGCGTCGAACTTCTATTTCACGCCGGTCTATAGGGACGCCGAACGCCGGCTGCTCGGCTCCGGAGTGGAGTGGACGATAGTGCGGTGCGGCCTTTATGCCGATCTCATTCTTGCGAATTGGCTCCAGCCGGCATTCGCAAGCGGGGAACTGTCGCTGCCGGTGGGGACCGCGCGTGTCGCCCCGATCTCGCGCGACGACGTGGCGGAGGCGCTCGCAACACTCGTCGCTTCAAACAGCAGCGGCAGCAAAATCTATACGCTGACCGGGCCGAAAGCATATTCGTTCGAGGAGATCGCCGAGATCGCGAGCAGCGTTTTCGACATGCCGTTGCACTACGTTTCCTGTTCGCCGGCGGACTACCTGCAGCGGGCCTGGGCGGAAATGGCGGATCCATGGCCGCATGCCTTTTCGAGCCTGTGCAAATCCATTTCCGAGGGGCGCTACACCGGTGTCTCCCCCGATTTCGAGGTCGTGTCGGGCCGGACCGGGGAGAGCTTCGAAGATTTTCTTCGGAGAATGGTTGCAACGTCTTAGGTGAGAGCGAGAAGGGATGCTCATCGCCCCACGCTCCGATTTAGCATTAAGCGAAAAAGGGGCGCGCAATTGCATGCACTACCCCCACCTCGACTGCGCGTCCGCAGGCGCCAGAGGTATTGGCGCTCGGGCTTTGCCGCGCCCATGCTTCTGCTCCATCCGGCAGAAAAGTCAGGCGGTAGGCCGGCTAAAGGATCAGACGCGAGCAAGGACCCGCGTGAGCTATTGCTATTGCAGGCTGCCGTCGCCGCTGCGGTCGGCCGTCCTGAAGTCTGCCATCACTCTGTTCATGAACTCGTTCTGGCTGATCTTGCGGTCGCGGTTGGCGTCGGTGGCTGCAAATTGCTGCGTGTTCAGAACCTGCGCCACCTCGTCGGAGCGCAGGCTGCCGTCCTTGTTCTTGTCCAGGTTCGCGAAGGCCGTCGTCATGAAGGCCTGGTATTCGGATCGGTCGACCGCGCCGTTCTTGTTGCTGTCGAGGTGGTCCATCTGCCCCTGGTACATTGCAGCGGATTGATCCTGCGCAAGGGCGAAAGCAACCTGGCTGAGCGCGAATGCCGCAGCCAAAACCAATCTTTCCATCATCCGGGTTCCTTCTCAAATCACCTGCAGGTCAAGACGGTGCCGGCTGCACCGCCGAGCGCGACGCCGGTGCCTACCGCCACGAGCTGGCCGGTTCCGGAGCCGATGGTAGCGCCGACTAAGCCGCCAAGGACTGCGCCGCCGACACTTCCGGCGATGCAGCCGAATTCGGGATTGGTTCCCGCTACTCTCTGGGGTGTCCCGGCACAGCCGGACAGGGCGAGACCGCCTGCGAGAATCAGAGTTATCGTGCGATTGCTCATTTTTTCCTCCCAATATATCCGTTCGTATTCAATACAGATCGGCGGAGGCGCCACTGAGCGGCGTCGGACGAAAATAAGCTTCTGAGTATGGCCCCTCGAAATACGAGAGGTTCTTCTGTTCGGTCAGAAGCAGCTCAATGGCAAAACATGCAGCCTGTCGACGAAGACGTTCACAGCTGCCAGTAAATACTACTGCTGCCTATGGATGAAGACAACTCTCCGGCCGTACAATCACTGATCACCAATGGCAACAAGTCGTGTCAGCCGTGATCCAAGGCTGCGGACCTCAGAGCGGCGGCCTCACGTTCCCGCTCGGCATCTATTCCGATGCGATCATGCCCGCCAGCCCGGCCTTGGCGACGGCCTGGAAGCGGTTGTGGGCATCGAATTTGCGGATGATGCCGGATTCGAGCGTCAGCGCGGCGGTCAGTTCCATGTCCATCAGTCGAGCGATGCGCGCGGCGGGGTAGCCTTCGGCCATGAAGCCGAGGCATTCGGCTTCGATCGGCGAGAGGTGAACATTCCCGGCGGCAGCGATCGGATCATCGTCGTCATCGGCCGATCCGGATTCCAGGAGCTCGGCGATCCGCTGCATCTGCCGGCGCAGGATGGATTGTTGCGCGGCGAGCTCGCGGCGGCGCGACTGCAGCGCGGCAAGAAACAGGCGGTCGGCCTCCGCCTGGCTTTCCGCCTCGTTAAGGGCCGCCATCAGTTCCTGGATCGCGGCGATCGGCATGTCGATTTCCCGGCAGGCATTGATCACCGCCATGCGGCGGATATGTGCCTCGCCGTAGACGCGCATCGGCCCGAGGCGCGCTGCCCGCAGCAACCCCTTCTCCTCGTAGAAATGAAGCGTGCGGTGGGTCACGCCGAAGGCCTCCGCCATCTCGGCAATCGCGAGCCGGTCCTGCGAGCCATGGTAAGGAATCGACAGCCTCGGCAGAAAGCCGACAGGGTCAGGCGCTTCCCCGAGGCCGGCGTGCTTCCTTGAATCCTGCGACATTCAAAGCCCCCCGTTCGCACGATTAGACGTACTGCGATCCATCAGACCGCAACCGCCGATACCTGTTGTCCGTGAGGCACACCATGCGCAAGGCACGGATACTGCAGACCAATGTGCTGGCCCTTAAGCGATCATCGCAGCCTTAAGCGGGTGCAACGTCGACGAGCCGGAGCTTGTTTGCGCGTTCGCGTGAACGTGCGGTGCTCCCTTGAGCAACCAGGCATAAAATCCAACGCACATGTTCACGGTAAGCGCGAATCACCGAAATGAACACCCCTCAATGTCGCGGGCAAATGCGTTTCGGCGCCGCGTCCGGAAGGGGCGCGGCGCTGAGAACCGCGGATCAGAGCGTCGCGCTATAGTTCAGCGGTACCCAATCGAAGTTGTCGCTGTCCGTGCCGACATGGCCGATGCCGGGGAAACGCGTATGCGCGCCGGCAACGAGGTATCCCTCCTTGACCGCCTCAGCGAAGGCAGCATCGCGCGCGCTTGCAGCCGCGGCCGGGTCCTCGTCGAAGCCGATCGTCACGTCCGGCTCGTCAAACTGCACGACATCGCCGTGGGTGATGTCGCCCCAGAATACGAGCTTCTGGCCCTTGCTCTCGATGGCGACCGCGCTATGGCCGGGAGTATGGCCGGCACGCAGGATCGTCTTGAAGCCCGGCACCGGCTCGGTCCCGTCGGCAAAGGTTTTCAGCCGGCCGGCGTCGCGGTAAGGCGCAAGCGCCTGCACGGCCATCGAGAAGAAGTCCTTTTTCGCCTCCGGTGCGGCGTCGCGGTTGGCAGAGCTCAGCCAGAAATCGGCATCGCGCTGGTTCAGGTGAACCGTCGCGTTGGGAAAGACGATCTTTTCCCCGGCAACGAGGCCGCCCAGGTGATCCACATGGGCATGGGTGAGGATGACGTCGTCGATCTGCTCCGGCTGGTAGCCGGCGGCGACGAGGTTGGGAACGAGCTTGCCGAGTGTCGGGCCGAAGAAGCCACCGCTGCCGGAATCGATAAGCACCAGCCGGTCATTCGTGTTGACCAGAAAGGCATTGATCGACAGCTCGACCGGCGACTCGAGGAATGCCTTGTTGAGCAGCGCAGCAATCTCGTCCTTGGGGCCGACATAAAACGATTCGACTGGGAACTTGACCGTTCCGTCGGAAAGCGCGGTGATCTCGAAGTCGCCCAGCATGATGCGATAGTAGCCCGGAGCCTGCGACTTGATTTGCGGCGCCTTCGCGACCGCGCCGAGCGGCGCGAGCGTCGTCATGGCCGTGGCGGCCAGCATGAGGGACAGCGTTCCCTTGAGTACCGATCTGCGAGTGGTCATCATTCTCTCCTCAGTCGTTGTTTGAAGCGATGCGGACGGGGGCAGACCACTGCGGGTCCTGCTCTGGTCCGCGCTGGATGGGCGAAGCTGGGTAGGGCGGAAAATAGTTATTGCGGGCGGAAAGACATTTCTACTTGCTCCACCTCAGTGACCGATGACCTTGAGCGGACTGTCGGCGGATATGATGAAGAATGGTTCGTCGCCGTTAAGAGGTCCGAGCTTCTGCTGGCACTCGAGGGCCTCTTGGAAGCTGCCGCGTGTCAGCAGCTTTCGGTAGCGCGCGGTTGCCGACATGCATTGCATCAGCGCGCTTTGGACGCCTTCGAGGGCAGCATGGGCGTAGATCTCGCCGTCGAGCGCAAAAAGCTGTGCGGCAAGCGAAGTGCTCTCGTAAAGAATGTCGGGTTCGCTCGCGAGCCGGTCCGCCGCGATGAAATCATGCCGTAAGGGGATGCCTTCGCCCTCGTGCCAAAGGGTGATGCGGATGCCGGGCGCCGGCGCGTCATGCCAGGCGAGCGTGATCGAAAATGTCAGTGCCTGACTGGCGGCCGGTGTGTGCCTGTCGTTGGCCGCGCTTGCCCGGGCAAGTGTCTTGTGGCCGAGCGCGGCCTCGCGCAGCATCGCTGCGAAACGCTTGGTGTCTTCGTGCTCCGGGCCGATCACCCTCACGCTGACGGATGGAAGCTCCCGGAGGGCGGCCATCGACCCGTTGACCAGCTTGGCCTCCGCGTCGATATGGAGCGTCATTTCCGGCGATGGCAGAGGCGCAAAAAGGAGAAGCGGCAGAACACTCAGCACGGCCCAGGGCGAGGAGAGGGGGGCGGGTTGCCATGAAGGCCGGCGCCCGCGACGGCTCCCGCCGGTCTGGTCGGCCGAGGGACCCATATTGCCGGAGGTCCGCGGGCTCAATCGTCGGTATTCCGGGACGTAAGTTCCCTTCGGAATGGTGATCTGCCATTCCTCGTCTACACCTTCTGCCTCGTAAAAGGCCTTTAGCAGCTTGCGCAGCTTTCCGGCATGGACACGCACGAGTGGATCGCTGTCGGCGTTGAAGGTCGGACTGCGCCCGAAAACATCGACGGCGATCGTGTATCCCTTCAACTGGGAGCCTTCGCCGGCCAATTCCTTTTCGACCACATAGGCGAGGAAACCGCGCAGACGCTCCGAGCGTTGAAAGTCCTTGCTGTCAAGAATCCGGCCGAGCGCAAGCCGGATCGTCTCCTCACAGGGCCTTTCGGCTGGCGTCATCGATGTGGCTCCGAAAGATGCGGCAGCGTGCCGGAACAAATGACGGTTTTCGAAAATAAGCAACTTTAACCTGATTCGAAACTTAGGCCCAATAATGGTGGTTGTCAGGTTTGAAGACAAAAAATGTCAGCTTTTCCTAAAGAAGATGCGAAATTGGATCGATTCGGCGAGGGGTCGCCATTCGCCGTCGCAGGTGGGGGCGCGGCTTGCCGCCAACCCGCTCTCGCCGCAGGCGAGGAGAGGGGATTGGCGGCAGGCGCTAAAGCACAAAGCTTTGATGAGATTGACCGCTTTGCCACAGACCGCGAATGCTTTGCCGCGATCCCATCCAGCCACTGCATGGTTCCTTAAACCGGAACCCGCACGGCGCTGTAGGCTAGCCGGCGCTGGGATATTCGAGTTTTGGATACCAGTTGGCGCCGCGGCCTTCGGGCGTGGTGTCGAGCAGGGTCCATAGCGGGTCCGGATCCGGCGCGTCGCGGGGGTCTTGTCCGGGATCGGCCATCTCGCTGCTCATTTCGGCGCTCCAGAAATGCCGGATCGTGCCGTCCCGGCGGGTAAAGACCGTGTAGGCGGGAACGTCGGCATCGTCGGCGCTGACATAGTCGCGCGTAAAGCTGCCGTCGCTGTCGGAGTAGACCTTCAACTGCCTCCAGCCTCGCGCCTTCTTGGCCGCGACCAGCCGCTCGATCGGCGAGCGGGCGACCATGGCAAGCGCCACGCGTTGCTCGATGTCCGGCACCTTGCCTTCCCAGGATGCCATCAGTGAGGTGCACATGGGGCAGGGCTTCTCGCGCTCAGGGCCGAACATGTAGCTGTAGATGATCAGCGTGTCCTTGTCGCCGAAGAGATCGGCAAGGGCAACCGGCCCGTTTTCGCCTTCGAACCGGTAATCTTTCGTCACTTCACCGCCCGGCGGCAATTGCCGGCGCCGTTCCGCCACCCGCTCGATGTGGCGTCTGAGTTCGATCTCCTCGGCAAGAAGCGCGTTGCGCGCCTGTCGATACTCGGCGCTCTCATTGGGAAAGCGGGCGCGATTCTTTGCCGCCAGTTCCTTTGCGGGCGTGAGTGTGGCTTGCGTTGTCATGATGGCTCTCCTCTCGGTTTCGGCGCTTGGCGCCTCATCCTGTTTCGGTGAACTATTAACGTTGATATCAACATAAATCGGCGGTGTCAAAACGACCGAGCAAAACCCGGCAAGGGTGATTCCGGTTTTGCAAAATCTGCGGTAGAACTGCGGCAACGTCATGATACGCTCCTTGGTACAACCTTGGGCCGCCTCTCCGAAAGTTCCGATATGCCGGCAAAACTGTCCGTGAATCTCAATGCTGTCGCAATGCTGCGCAACCGGCGCGACCTTCCCTGGCCGTCCGTAACCGGTCTCGGCCGCATCGCGCTTCAGGCGGGGGCGAGCGGGCTGACCGTCCACCCGCGCCCCGACCAGCGCCACATCCGCTTTTCCGACCTCCAGCCGATCCGCGACCTCATCGACGATGAATTTCCCGAAGCGGAATTCAATATGGAGGGTTTTCCGAACGAGGCGTTTCTGGAGCTTGTCGAGCGGCACGAGCCGGAGCAGGTGACGCTGGTGCCGGACGATCCGGCGCAGGCGACTTCCGATCACGGCTGGGACTTCCGCAAGAACCACAATCTGCTCGGCAATGTGGTCGGACGGCTCAAGAAAAAGGGTTTTCGTGTATCGCTCTTCGCCGATGGCGATCCGAACCCGGAAGCGCTCAAGATTGCGAGGGAGACCGGTGCGGACCGGATCGAGCTTTACACCGGGCCCTATGGCGGCTGCTACGACGATCAGGAAAAGGCCGAGCGGATCGCCGCCGAACTCGGACGTACGGCGGAGATCGCGATCGGGCTCGGCCTTGCCGTGAATGCCGGCCATGACTTGACGGTTGCCAATCTGCCGCTCTTGGCCAGCCACATCCCGGCGCTTGCCGAAGTCTCGATCGGCCATGGCCTGACGGCCGATGCGCTCGAATACGGCATGGCCGAAACGGTACGCCGCTTCCGCCGTGCCTGCGGCGAGGCGGTGTAGGGGCAAAAGTGGCAACAACGAAAAGAGGCCTCCCGGCCGGATGAGAGACATCGCGGCTTGATTTCACGCGAACGCTGAAAGAGGCCGGGCTCCCGCACTTCCGACTCGTTGCGCGTCGCTGCTTGCGATGCCCCTTCATCCATGCAATATCCATACATTACCTAAATGGGATTCGTCGATGAAGAAGAATGGCGCGAGCCTTTCCTGGGTGCCCGCGCTTCGCAAGGCGAGCGGACCGCTCTATCTGGCGATCGCCGACGAGATCGCCGCAGACATTGCGGCCGGACGGCTACAGGATGGAGCACGCCTGCCGCCGCAGCGGGCGCTTGCGGCTGCACTCAGCATCGATTTCACCACCATCAGCCGTGCCTATAACGAAGCGCGCCGCCGCGGGTTGATCGAGGGCCGGGTCGGGCAGGGCACCTATGTGAGGGCGCGCCGCGGGAGCGCCGGCGGATCATCCTCGGGCGGGCTCGTCGACATGAGCATGAACCTGCCGCCGCTTTTCGATGATCCGGCGCTTGCAACGAGGATGTGGGACGACATCGGCGCCTTGCAGGACGAACAGGGCTTAGGCCTGCTGATGCGCTATCAGGCGGCTGGCGGCGCCCGGCGGGACAGGGTTGCGGGCGCCAACTGGCTAAAGCCGCGGCTCGGCGATATCCCGGCCGACCGGGTGCTGGTCTGTCCGGGAGCGCAAGGGGCGCTGCTTGCGACCCTTAGCGTGCTTGCGGCGGGGGGCGGCAGCATCTGCGCCGAGGCGCTGACCTATCCGGGTCTCCGGTCACTTGCCGCCCATCTCGGCATTGAAGTCCTCGGCGTTGCGATGGACGAGAAGGGCCTCCTGCCCGACGCGTTCGAGGCGGTCTGCCTCGCGCGTCGGCCAAAGGCGCTTTACTGCAATCCGACGCTTCACAATCCGACCTCTGCGACGCTGCCGCTGGAGCGCCGGGAGGCGATCGTGGCAATCGCCCGCAGGCACGGCGTCGCGATCATCGAGGACGATGCCTATGGCGCGCTGCCGGCGAGCCCGCTGCCGCCGCTCGCCGCGCTTGCCCCCGATCTCGTCTATCACGTAGCCGGCCTTGCCAAGTGCCTGTCGCCGGCGCTTCGGATCGCCTATCTCGTCGTGCCGGACTCCACGAGGTCCGTTCGCCTCGAGAGCGCGGTTCGCGCCACCGCCGGAATGGCCTCGCCGCTTTCGGCGGCAATTGCCACGTGCTGGATCGAGAATGGTACGGCGGAGGCGGTGCTCGCCGCCATTCGCACCGAAACCGGCGTGCGCCAGCAGATCGCGGCCGAGAGCCTGCCCGCAACTCACCTCCTTGCTGATCGCGAGGGCTTTCACCTCTGGCTCAAGCTGCCGCTTGAGTGGGCGCGCGGCGAGTTCACGGCCCGGCTGTGGACAGCCGGAATCGCCGTCGTCGCAAGCGATGCCTTCGCGCTTTCTGCTCCGCCCGAGGCGGTGCGGCTAGGTCTCGGCGCCGCGGAGACGCGGACCGAGCTGCAGCGCAGCCTCCGTGTCATTGCCGACCTGCTCGCTCAGTCGCCGGCTGCGTTGAACCTTGTAATTTAAGGCGAGAGGACTGCAGGCGGTTTGTCCGTCAGGGCCAGTCCCAGCTTTTCAGGGTCTCAGCCTTTCAGGGCCTGTCTTCGGGCGCAATTGTCGCAGGCGAATATGCATACAATTATTTGACGCTGTATGTTTTGTATGTTTTCCTCTGTTTGGAGAAAAGGTGCGGCGCTCAAGAGAGCATGTTCCGAATTGTTGCGGATATGCGTGTCCGAACGCCTCTGAAAGGAAAAACGATGTCTTCACATCAGGATTGGCCGCCCCTTTCGCCGTTACAGACGGGGTTACGCGGTCGCTGCCCCCGTTGCGGCCAGGGACATCTGTTCGAAGGATTCCTGAAATTGCGACGGGAGTGCCAGGTCTGCGGATTGGATTATTCCTTCGCCGACCCCGCCGATGGTCCCGCCTTCTTCGTCATCTGTTTCGCCTGCGTGCCAAGCGTGCTTCTCGGCGTCTGGCTGGAGGTGCAATACAACGCGCCCCTCTGGGTGCATCTGCTCATCACCGGTCCCTTCATGCTGCTAACCTGTATTCCGCCGCTCAGGCCGCTGAAGGGCTGGCTGGTCGCAAGCCAGTTCTTCTACAAGGCCGAGGAGGGCAGGGTTGTCCGAAGGTCGGCTGCGCCAGCACCGGAGGGGCCGAAAACGATCGCAAAATCTTGAGCGCGGCGCCCTGCTGCATGTTCCTCAATCGGCGCCGGCTTAAGGGTAAAACAAGACGCACGGCGCTGTAGGGCCGAAGCTCAACCTGGGGTCGCGTGATCGAGGTTGCGCTGCCAGTCGATCGCGTCCTGCAGGCGATCATACCCCCAGAACAGCTCTCCATCGATGACGAAGGACGGTGAGCCGAAGATGCCGAGTTCCTTCGCTTCGCGGGTTGCAGCATCAAGGGCCTGAATGCCACCTTCGGAGTTCGCCAGTTCCAGGACACGGGCGGGCTCCTGCCCCGCTTCCCGGATACTGGCCGAGAGATTCGGCTCGCTGCCGGCAGGTTCCCGGTCGACGAACCAGCGGCGGTAGGTGGCTATAGCATAGGGCTGGCACCAGCCTTCCCTGGCGGCGATCACCGCGACGCGGTTTGCCTGTTCGAACTCGGCAAGGGGGTAAGGGATCGGCAATCTCAGCGGCAAGCCGACCTTCGCGGCGCGCCGCTCGAGGTCGCGCCACATATAGGCGGCCTTCACCGGCTGGCTGGCGAATGGGACATCGTTCATCTCGATCATGATTGCGCGTATGTCGAAGGGACGCCAGCGAAATTCCACCTCGGCTTCTGCGGCAATCTCGGGCAGCCGCATGACGGCAAAATACGTGTAGGCGGTTCCTATCGAGAACCAAAAGTCGATCGGCGGCATCATCGTCTTTCCTCCAAGCGAGCTTGTGCATCTCCATGATGGCGGTGCCCTGAGGCGACAGGGCGGCCGGCGCCGCCGTGCCTCTTTCAGACGCACAAAGGCCGCTGTAGCACTTGGAATTGCTGCATGTTTTTATCCTTAAATCGGCGCCGATTTAGGGAAACATGCGGGCGTCGGACCGATTGATGATACGCTTCAAAGGAGCCGATACAAGCAGAAGGGCCCGGCATTCACCGCCAGGCCCTTCGTTTTGCGATCGCTGTTTCGCTTCAGATTATTGGATGAGGGCGGCCTTGTTCGCCTCGAGGAAGGCGGGGAGACCGACGGGGGTCTTGCCGGTCAAGGCCGTTACGTGGGCGGTCACCATGCCGATATGGCCGTCGCGGGTGTTGCTGTCGAAGGAGACGACGATCGGGATCAGGAACTCGGGCAGGCCAGCGCCCTCGAGACCGCCGGCAAGCGCTTCGTCGGAGATGTGCACGACATCGAGTTTCTTGCCGGTCGCCTCGGCGACGAGCGTAGCGATCTCCTCGGTCGAGCGCAGTTCAGCACCGGTCAGCGTATAGGTGCGGCTTTCCGTCGAGCCGGACTGCAGCGCTGCGGCAGCCGCCGCGGCGGCATCGCTGCGGGCGAGGTGGGCGAGGCGGCCCTGGCCGGAGGAGGAGAACCATTGCCCGGTGTGAAGCGCATGCGGTAGCGCCATGAAGAGATTTTCCATGTACCAGCCGTTCCTCAGGATCGTGTAAGGAATGCCGGTCGCCTTTATAGCGTTCTCCGTTTCGAGATGATCGGGAGCGAAGGGGATCACGGAAGTCTCCGGGCTCGGCATCGAGGTGTAGAGGATGTGCTTGGCGCCCGCCTTCCTGGCGGCTGCGACGGCGTTGAGATGCTGCCTCAGGCGTTTTCCCGGCTGGTCCAGAGCATCGGTCGAGATGATGAGGATACGGTCGGCGCCGGCGAAGGCCTTTTCGAGCGAGGCCGGATCGTCGAAGTCGGCGGCGCGGGTGATGACGCCCTTGGCGGCGTAGTCGGCGAGCTTTGAGGTGTCGCGGCTGGTGGCGATGATATCGGCCGGCTTGGTCTTGCCGGAGGCGAGAAGCGCATCGAGCACCAGCCTGCCAAGCTGGCCTGCGGCGCCGGTCACGAGCAATGTTTCGGACATGATCTTTCCTTTCACTTTCGCTTTCCAGCCTCGTCCGCCGTATGCGGGCTCACGTCGAATGCTGGTCTCTTTTTGAGAGTTGCTCTTATCCCGTAATCTGCTAAGAGCTGTAAAGGAGGCAGTTTTTTCTGCTGTGGTTACGGAAAGGGTACCGCCATGAACAAGGCGACGGGCGCTGTGAAAGGCAAGCGGGTGGCAATCGTCTGCGGCGTGCCGATGGACATGGGCAATTGTCCGGTGCGCGACGTGATGGACAATATCGGCGGCAAGTGGAATTCGCTGATGATCCTGTCGCTTGCCGACGGGCCCTTGCGCTTCTCGCAGTTGCGCCGGCTGATCCCCGACATTTCCCAGCGCATGCTGACGCAGACGCTGCGCGACCTGCAGCGCGACGGCTATCTGAACCGCACCGTCTATCCGACGCAGCCGCCGAGCGTCGAATACAGCCTCACCGATCTCGGCCGGTCGTTCCTCACCCTGCTCAAGCTCTTCGTCGACTGGTCGCTCGAAAACCACGAGGCGATTCAGAAAGCGCGGGCGGAGTATGACGAGGTGCCATAGGCGGATTGTCGCCACATGCCTGTGGTATCGCGACGCTCATGGCAATTGGTATTGCAATCGGCATCGGTGTTGGCGCGGCCATAGGATCCGCGCTCGATAACGTTCCACTCGGGATCACTATCGGCATTGCTCTCGGTGCTGCGATGGGGCTGATGTATCAGCGCCGATAGGGCGCGGCCGGCCGCAGCATCGACCTGCCGGCGTCGTGCGCGGGATTTCGACCGCGGTCGCGCCATTGCATTTGAGAACGCCCGCGGCGCGGGCGCTATTTTGCCTGCGGTCAGCGTTATCGTTCGGTCAAGCCGCGCGACTGACCGTCCCGCCGCCAAGCGCGAACTCGACCGCGGCCTTGGCGTGGATGGCGGTGGAATCGAAGCCCGGCAGTGGTAGATTCGTCGGGTCGAGGATCAGGCAGATTTCCGTGCAGCCCAGAATGACAGCGTCCGCGCCCTCGGCCTTCGCCTTTTCGATCAGCGCGATCAGCGCCTCGCGCGAGCGATCCAAGACCTTGCCGGCGCAGAGCTCGTCGAAGATGACGTTGTGGGTCAGCGTGCGGCCGTCGGCGTCCGGCACCATCAGGTCGATGCCGTGCGTCTTCATTCGCTCGGCATAGAAGCCATGTTCCATCGTATAGCGGGTGGCGAGCAGCAGCGGCTGCCGGCGGCCGGCGGCCTTGAGGCGGAGAGCCGTCTCGTCGATGATGTTGATCAGCGGCACGTCGACCGAAGCCGCGACCGCATCGGCGATCAGGTGCATGGTGTTGGTGCAGATCAGCACGCAATCAGCTCCGCCGGCCTTGAGCCCGCGGGCGACATCGGAAAGGCGCCGGGCCGCTTCATCCCAGCGGCCGGCCTTCTGCAGGTCGACGATCTTCTGGAAATCGACGGAATGCAGCAGCACTTCCGCCGAATGCAGCGCCCCCAGGCGCTCGCGCACGGCTTCATTGACCATCCGATAATAGACCGCCGAGCTTTCGAAGCTCATGCCGCCGATAAGGCCGATCTTGCGCATTTCCATCGTCTCGTTCCCTTGTTGTGGATCAGGTGTCAGCGCGCTGTGGAAGAAAGGCGCGTTGCCACCTTCTGATCCCGTTCCATTGATAGGATTATGGCCCGGCTTCCGCCGGATTCGTTTGCTTTGATGAGTGAGTTTGAAGCGCTTTGCGCCAAAGTTTTGCACGTTTATGGTGAATGATGCAAACCTAAGGCGCGAGTGAGGCAGCTAGCGGGGAGTTACGGGCGTGCTGGATGAGAGAGACCGGAAGCTGCTGACGCTTCTTCAAGAGGATGCGAGCGTGGCGATGAGCGATCTGGCCGAGCGTGTGAACCTGTCGCTTTCGGCCTGTTCACGGCGCATTCAGCGGCTGGAGGAGGCGGGTTACGTCGCGCGGCGCATCGTCGTGCTCGACCGGGAGAAGATGGGGGTGCCGACAACGGTCTTCGCGCTCATCAAGACCGCGCACCACTCTGATGAGTGGATCGAAAAATTCCGCCGCGCGATCAGCGACATTCCGGAGATCGTCGAAGCGCATCGGCTGACCGGCAATTACGACTATATCGTCAAGGTCGTTCTGCCGCGGGTCGAGCATTATGACGTGGTCTATAAGCAGATCGTGCGCAAGGTGGAGCTTTTCGACGTTTCCGCCTCGATCTCGATGGAGGTCTTGAAAAGCGGCACGGCGGTGCCGGTCGGCTACGCGGAGTAAAGCGCGATCCGTAGAAGTCTGCGCAAACGCAACGCAGCCATGCCGAAGGAGCGCTTGCCCACGGCGCGGTCGAAGCAGACAGTTCTCCTCAACGAACAAGGCGGAAAGCGATGCAGGAAAAACATCATGTCGTCGTTGTCGGTGGCGGATTTGGCGGGCTGCAGCTCGTCAACGATCTCAAGGGTGCACCGGTCCGGGTGACGCTGATCGACCGGCGCAACCACCATCTTTTCCAGCCGCTGCTCTATCAGGTCGCCACCACGATCCTCGCGACCTCCGAAATCGCCTGGCCGATTCGCAATCTCTATCGCGACCGGCCGGAGGTGACGACGCTGCTTGGCGAAGTCATGGGCGTCGACACGGCCATTAAGACCGTGACGCTGACGAACGGCCGAGCGATTGCTTATGACACGCTGGTGCTGGCGACCGGCGCAACGCATGCCTATTTCGGCCATGACGAATGGGCGCCAGTGGCGCCGGGGCTAAAGACGCTGGAGGATGCGACGACCATTCGCCGCCGCGTGCTGCTCGCCTTCGAGCAGGCGGAGCTGGAAGAAGACCCGGCCAAGCGTGACGCGCTGCTGACGTTCACGGTGATCGGGGCGGGGCCGACCGGGGTCGAGCTTGCCGGCATCATCGCCGAAATGGCGCATCGCACGCTGCCGGACGAGTTCCGCCGGATCGACACACGCAAGGCGCGGGTCGTGCTCGTCGAGGCGGGACCGCGCATCCTTCCCGCCTTCACCGAAGCGCTTTCCGCCTATGCCCACCGCGAGCTGGAAAAGCTTGGCGTCGAAGTGCTGACGGGAACGCCCGTCACCGATTGCACCGAGGCGGGCGTGGCAATCGGCGACGCTTTCTTGCCAAGTTGCACGCTCGTCTGGGCGGCCGGCGTCCAGGCTTCGCCCGCCGCCAGATGGCTCGGCATCGAGGCGGATCGTGCCGGCCGCGCGCTGGTGGAGAAAGACCTGACGGCGCCGGGCCATCCGGAAACCTTCGTCATCGGCGACACCGCCTCGGTCAAACAGGAGGACGGCAAACCGGTCCCCGGCATCGCCCCCGCCGCCAAGCAGCAGGGCGCCTTCGTCGCCCGGGTGATCCGCGCGCGGCTTGCGGGCAGGCCGGCACCGGGAGCATTCCGCTATCGCCACCAGGGAAGCCTTGCGACCATCGGCAAGCGTGCGGCAATCATCGATTTCGGCAGGGTGAAGCTCAAGGGCGGGCTTGCCTGGTGGATCTGGGGCATCGCCCATATCTACTTCCTGATCGGCACCCGCAGCCGTTTCGCGGTCGCCTGGAGCTGGCTTTGGACCTATTTGAGCGGCCAGCACAGCGCCCGCCTGATCACGCAGAAGGAGACGATGCGCGTCGAAGGATAGAGACGATTGCTCTCGTAAATAATCGGTGCGGTTGCACGAATTGAGGTTTCTGGTGCAAGCTCGGCGCGATCCGCACTGGAAAAGCGATTGTTGTGATGCCCCCGCTATCCTCCACCAAGCTCGATATCGACACGCCTCTCGTTAGGCGGTTGATTGCCGCGCAGTTTCCGCAATGGGCGGAGCTGCCCGTGAAGCCGGTCAAGTTCGGCGGCTGGGATAACAGGACCTTTCATCTCGGCGAACGGATGACCGTGCGGCTGCCGAGCGCTGCCTCCTATGCGCTACAGGTGGAAAAGGAACAGCGCTGGCTGCCGCAACTCGCGCCACTTCTGCCGCTTCCCATTCCCGTTCCGCTGGCGATGGGCCGCCCGGACGAGGATTATCCCTGGCATTGGTCGGTCTACCAATGGCGCGAAGGCGAGATCGCGACGCATGCGCCTGTCGCCGACCTGACAGCGTTTGCCACGACGCTTGCCGAATTCCTGGCCGCACTGCAGCGGATCGACGCGGATGGCGGGCCGCCGCCGGGCGTGCACAATTTCTTCCGCGGCGGATCGTTGACGGTCTACGACCATGAGACCCGCTGGGCTCTCGAGGCGCTCGAGGGCAAGATCGATACCGATGCGGCGCGTGCCGTGTGGGAGGCGGCGCTTGCCGCGACATGGACCGGCTCCCCCGTCTGGTTCCACGGCGATGTCAGCTCCGGCAACCTTCTGGTCGAAAACGGCCGCCTGAATGCGGTCATCGACTTCGGCACATCGGCTGTCGGCGATCCGGCTTGCGACCTGTCGATCGCCTGGACGATGTTCAAGGGAGGGAGCCGGGAGGCATTTCGCGCATCGCTTCCTCTCGACAGGGCAAGCTGGGCGCGTGGCCGCGGCTGGACTTTGTGGAAGGCGCTGATCGTCGCCGGCGAAATGCCGGGCACCGATCCGCTCGAAGTGGAAAAATCGCGTCGGGTGATCGGGGAGGTGCTTGCCGATCACGCGAGCCACGGCTGAGAACGATTCCTGCCACACGGGTTAATCCGAGACGCGGGCCTGCATAATTCCTTCCAGTGCCGCGCGTCTTTTCAGACGCATAAAGGTCGCTGTAACACTGTAAACTGCTACATGGTTTTACCTTAGATCGGTTCCGACTTAAGGAACCATGCAGTAGATCGGAACCGACTTACAGCGGCCTTTGCGCGTCTCAATAGACGCGTGGCGCCGTAGTGGACCGACCGCACCACGAGAAGGGCCGGCCGATCCGTTTTCTCACGAGACCCTCTGCGACGAGGACATCGCCGAGCGATCGTCCGTCTCTCACGACGAGGCGCGGTTTGCCGGCTTCGTCGTCACCCGCTCTGTCCTTTGATGCAACGAGGGTGAACTTGCCGGCGTTCAGCAGTTCCCGAAGCCGGGTCTTGGCGTAGGAGCCGCGCGAGCGCTCCTCGTCGCATTTCGCCCGCTTGGTTTCGGGCGCGTCGATATCGGCGATGAGGATTCTTTCGCCGTTGAAGAGGAAAGTGTCGCCGTCGATCACGCAATTGTCGTGACGAATGCCGCAGAAATAAAAGGTGCTGCTGTCGGCGAGCCGCGCGGCCGGTTGCTCCGCCGGCTGGTCCATCGGCCGTTCGATGGGTGCCGGTGGAGCCAAGGCGGGCTTTCTCGCGATTGAGCCCGTATGTTCCCTCGGACGGACGGGCACACTCACGGCTCTTACCTTCTTCTCTTTCTCTGCCGGAGAAAGCAGCGCCATCACTTCCGGCGCGCCGGGCAGATGGTGGATTTGCCCCCGGTGATCATAGGCGACAATACCGCCGACAATGACGGCGGCGGCCAGATACCACGGGGCCATGCCGCCCCGACTAGCCTTCCGGCTCGTGCTGCGCTTTCGTCTCTTTGTGCTGCCTTTGGCCATCCGATTCGGTCCTCGATTGCGAGGGCATTATCGGGGCGAGGAGTTGCTGAAAAGTTGTCAGCGTTGCCATCTCGTCCGTTGCGGGGTATTTCGCTCGCGCCAACGAGGGCGCCGAAGCGGAGACGAGCGGCGCCGTTACTGCATGCTTCCTTAAACCGGAACCGATTTAAGGGTAAAAACATGCAGCAATTCAAAGTGCTACAGCGACCATTTGTGCGTCGGAAAAGACGCACGGCGCTATAGTTCCGAGTTGCTCCTCGAGCGCCGTGCGTCTTTTCAGACGGTTCCGAAGGAATCATGAGGGGTTACGGAGCAACGTCCACAAAGGAGAGGGCGGTGCCTGCGGGACCGCCCTCCAGATTGCTGCTCCGGTGCATGACTTGAATAAGCAGCTTGGTAGTTTCTGAGTTTCTATTCCGCTTTGGCTTCAATCACGACGATCGCCACCCTTGCCGCCGTCGCCCCTGGAGCCGCTATCGCCATCGCCGCTGCCGCCACTGTCGCTGCCACCGCTGCCGCCACTGTCGCCGCCGCCGCCACTGTCGCCGCCGCCGCCGCCATTGTCACCGCCGCCGCCACTGTCGCCGCCGCCACCGCCATTGTCGCCGCCGCCGCCACTGTCGCCGCCACCGCTGCTGCCATCGTCGCCGCCGCCACCGCCGCCACCGCCGCCACCGCCACCGCCGCCACCGCCGCCACCGCCATTGTCGCCACCGCCGCCGCCACCGCCGCCACCACCATTGTCGCCGCCGCCGCCGCCATTGTCACCGCCGCCACCGCCGCCACCGCCATTGTCGCCACCGCCGCCGCCACCGCCGCCACCACCATTGTCGCCGCCGCCGCCATTGTCACCGCCGCCGCCGCCACCGCCGCCACCGCCGCCATTGTCGCCGCCGCCGCCGCCACCGCCGCCGCCACCGCCGCCGCCGCCACCACCACCGCCACCGCCGCCGCCACCGCCACCGCCACCGCCGCCGCCACTACCGCCGCCACCACCACCGCCGCCGCCGCCACCGCCGCCACCGCCGCCGTTGTTGCTGTTGTTGCCGTTGTTGCCGCCGCGACCGCCGCCTCGAGTGGCGGTGGAATCACTGCGATCACGTATGCCAACGGTCACGCCTATGGTCGCCGTTGTCAGCGGCGGACACATTTTGATCTGTGCAGGGGTGAGAATTGTCATACGATTTATTGCAACGCAGCACGCTGCAAAGTTGTTTTGCGTCAAGGGACTGCATTGAGCCGCAGTCAAGCGCTGACGCTGTACTGCCTTTGCGTCCGGCGTAACGACCACGGCTGCTATCGATGCCGTCGAGAGAATGAAGAAGGTTCTGAAGATTGATTTATTAATACTTTTCATTGATCAACTCCATAAGAATATAAACTTAGGAAATATTTCGATGATCTACTTAAAATTATAGGTGGTCAATTTACGAAATATTAGTAGAACGCCACAACAATGCCCTATTTAGAGCTAATCAACCCCGGATTAATCCGTACTAGTTAGTCTTTACGTCGGATCGGGGACTTTAAGCCCACCATCGGGGGAATCTCATGAAACGCTTCATCGCGCGGACAGTCTTTTTGTTGCTTATTGCGGCCCCTGGCGCCGCGCATGCGGGTACAACCATGAAGACTGCCGGCAAGGCGTTCGCGCCGCCGGCTTTCGCTTCATTCTGTGTCCGCGAACCAACATTGTGCAGCACGGGCGGTGGCAAGAAGACGGTCGCCCTGCGTCCGGAGAAGATCAGCGAGCTCAAGCAGGTCAACAGCACCGTTAATGCGCGCATCAAGGAGCGCAGCGACCTGGTTACCGTCGGCAGAGACGACGACTGGCGCGTACCGACGGCCTATGGAGACTGCGAGGATTTCGCGATTCTCAAAAAGCGCGAGCTCCTGAAGCGCGGCTGGCCGGCTTCCGCACTGTTGCTGACGGTTGCCCGCTATCGTGGGGAGGGCCACACCGTGCTCACTGTCCGCACCAGTGAAGGCGACCTCGTGCTGGACAATCTGACCAATTCCGTCAGGGACTGGTCCCGCACGCCCTATAACTATTTCGCACGCCAGTCGCAGTCGAACGGCAAGCGCTGGGAACTGATCGAGGGCGCGCTGGAAATCTGAGGGCCGCCGTCCCGCCTCGAGCGGACGGCGCTGTAGCGTGCGTTCGCGCCCACGTCACGTGATCGTTTCTAATAAATAGAGCGGGACGCGGGCGGGAAGCCGCGCGCACTTTTCCTCATCCCGCTCTAGTCGGCGCTCAGCGCCACCGCCGGCTGCAGCCGCGACGCGTTTCTGGCGGGCAGGTAGCCGAAGAGCAAGCCCGTGAGGAATGCGCAGGCAAAGGCGAGGGCCACCGGCCCGCCAGTGAAGCTCACCGGCATGCCGAAGGACTTTGCGAGAGCGCCGGTTCCGAGGCCCGCAATGACACCGATCGCGCCGCCGATCGCAGAGACGACCAGCGCCTCCACGAGGAACTGAACGAGGATGTCGCGCTGGCGGGCTCCTGTCGCCATGCGCACGCCGATCTCGCGGGTTCGCTCGCTGACACTCACCAGCATGATGTTCATGACGCCGATGCCGCCGACCAGCAGCGAAATCGCCGCGACCGAGCCGAGGAAGAGTTTCAACGTGTTCGATGTGTCGGTGAAGGCCTCGCGCACCGACGACATGTTGGTGATCTGCGTATCCTCCCTCTTGTGGCGTTCGTTGAGCAACGCCTGTATCCGCTCCTGCGTCAGGTCGATCGCCGAGGCGTCCTCGACCTTGATGGTGATGGTGCGGATATTGCGCTGGCCGAAGATGCGCATGCTGCCTGTGGTGAGCGGCACGAGCACGACGTCGTCCTGATCGTTGCCGCCGGCGGTCGCGCCCTTTTCGCTCATAACGCCGATCACCTGGAAGGGGATCTTGTTGACGAGGACGTATTGGCCGATCGGATCGGAGCCGTCCGCAAACAGGGTTTTGACCACGGTCTGGCCGAGAACGGCGACGGGCGCATAGCCTTCCATGTCGTTGCGGTTAATGAACTCGCCGCGGCCGATGCTCCAGGATTTCGCCTCGGTGAATTGCGGCGCCGTGCCGTTGGCCGTCGTCTGATAGTCGATATTGCCGCGCCGGAGCGTCACCGTCGTGGTCATTTCCGGCACGGCGAAGGCGACATTCGGCACTCCGAGAATTGCGTCGGCATCGGCGGGCACCAGCGTCACGTTGCTTCCTCCCGCGCTGCCGCGGAAATTGGCCATGCTCGGGCGCACCAGCAGAAGATCTGAGCCCATCGAGGAAATGCGGCTGAGCACGAAATCCTGCGCACCGGTGCCGATCGCCAGCATGGCGACGACCGAGCCGACGCCGATGACGATGCCGAGCAGCGTCAGGATCGTGCGGAAGAGATTGGCGCGCAGCGCCCGCATCGCCATCTTCACCGCTTCGGAGACATCCGCAATCGCGGCGAAACCCTCGCGCGTGCGCTGGGCGAGGCCGACCGCCGCGTCCGGATTGGCGCGGCCCTTCTTCGTGCGGTCGGCAATGATGCGCCCGTCGCGGATCTCGATCAGCCGGTCAGCCTGTTCGGCGACCTCCCGCGAGTGGGTGATCACGATCACCGTGTGGCCGTCCTCGTTCATTTCGCGCAGGAGCGCCAACACCTCCTCGCCGCTCTGGCTGTCGAGCGCGCCGGTCGGCTCGTCGGCAAGGATGACGCGGCCGCCGTTCATCAGGGCGCGTGCAATCGAGACGCGCTGCTGCTGGCCGCCGGAAAGCTGGCTTGGCCGATGATCGAGCCGGTCGCCGAGCTTCAGGGATTCGAGAAGCGCCTGCGCGCGCTCATGCCGGTCCTGTGCGGACACGCCGGCATAGACCGCGGGCACTTCGACGTTCTCCTGCGCGCTCGCGGTCGGGATCAGATTGTAGGCCTGGAAGACGAAGCCGAAGGTGCGGCGGCGCAGCGCCGCGAGCTCGTTGCCATTAAAACCGGCGACGTTTTCGCCGTCGATCAGGTAGTCGCCCGAGGTCGGCTGATCGAGGCAGCCGAGAATGTTCATCAGCGTCGATTTGCCCGAGCCGGACTGGCCGATGATCGCGACGAATTCGCCGGCCTCTATGTCGAGCGAGATATTGTGCAAGACCTCGACCGCAAGATCGCCGTTGAAAAATGTCTTGCTGAGATCCTTGAGCGAGATGAGGGCGGCCATCGGCGTGCTCAGAACATCCGCGGCATGCGCAGGCCGCGGAGTGAGCGGGTGTTTCGCACGCTGTTGCCGGTGGAAGCCGAGGCCGTATCGACGACGACGCGCTCGCCTTCCTCGAGGCCGTTGACGATTTCGGCGCTGACGCGGTTGCGGATACCGACCTCGACCTCACGGGTTTCCGTCGCGCCCGAAGGCGTCACGACCGTCACTTCCGTTTTCGCCGGTGTGCCCGGCGCGCGCTCGCCACTGGTTTTGATCGCTGCGCTCGGGACGACGAGCACGTTCTTGGCGGCGGCTTGAACGAAGAAGACCTGCGCGCTCATCGACATCATCAGTTCGCCGGTCGGGTTCGGAACATCGAAGAGGGCGTAATAGAGGACGACGTTGTTTGCCGTGTCCGGCATCGGCTCGATCTGGCGCAACTTGCCGGTGAAGCGTCTGCCCGGCTGACCGAGGAGGGAGAAATAGGCGTCCATGCCGATCTTCAGCTTGCCGACATCGGCCTCGGAGACCTGGGCCTTGACCGTCATCGTCGAAAGATCGGCAATGGTGACGATCGTCGGCGCGGTCTGATTGGCGTTGAGCGTCTGGCCTTCCTTGGCAGGGTTGGCGACGATCGTGCCGGCCATCGGCGCATAGATCTTGGTGTAGCCGAGATCGACCTTGTCGCCGGCAAGCGCCGCCTGCTGCTTGCGGATCTGCGCCTCGATCGCGTGCACGTCGGCGCTCGCCGCCACATGGTCGGCCACGGCCTGCTCAAGCGTCGATTGCGAGACGCTGTTGCTGGCGACCAGATTGCGCTGACGCTCGATATTCGCCTGTTTCAGAACGAGCTGCGCCTTTTTCGACACGAGCTGCGCCTCGAGATTGGCGAGTTCGGCCTGGTCGATCTCGATCCTGTTCTCGATGGTGGCCGGATCGATCTCGGCGACAAGCTGATTCTGCTCGACCTTCTCGCCGATCTGGACATGCAGCGACTTTAACTGACCAGACACCTGAGCGCCGGCGTCGACGGATTTGATCGCGTGGAGAGTGCCGACGGCAGTCACGCTGCTTTCGATATCGGCGCGCGTGACGACCTCCGTGATCATCGTCGCGGCCGGCTGCGAGCCGTATTGGCTCCAGGCGTAATAGCCTCCGCCGAGGACGGCGAGGATGACGGGGGCGGCGACCCAAAGGCGCGAGCGGCGCCTCTTTCGAGGCGGCGCCGGCGCAGGAATGACGGTCACATTGGGCGGCGCCAAACTGCGCGCCGTCACGTCTTCCCTCGTCTGGGCCGTTTTTCCCATGCGCGTGCTCAGCTTGCTCCCCGATCGGGCGATGCGTGTCATTAAAATAAAGGTGAACGCGACCGGCGAAAAGCATTGAGATCATTATATTTTTGTAATGTGCGCCGGGGAGGGCACGGCAGGACGGTGTGGCGGGCTCCGCCCGAGGCGGAAAGCCTATTTCGGCCAGCAGCTTAGGTCCCGCCCCCGGAGCGCACGATCGAAATCAGCGGCGCGGCTCGATGAGCGCCGCGACATCGGTGACACAGGCATGGCGATCGGCGAGTGCTGCGAGTTCCGCCACGTGCAGGTCGCGCGCGCTGACGATGCCCGTCGCAAACGGCAGGTCGCGGGTGGCGCAGGCGTCGCCGGCGATGGTGATCTCATAGCCGAGATCGAGTGCTGCACGCGCCGTCGAGGATACGCAATTGTGTGTCATGAAACCGGCGATGATGATCTTCGCGCCGGCGATCTTTGCGCCAGGGGGGCCGACGAGATCGGCAAGTGCGGTGCCGGAGAAGGCATTCGGGCGCGGCTTTTCGACGATCGCTTCGGTTGGAAGCGGCGCGAGCGTATCGATGAAGGCGCCCCTTTCGGCGGCGCGGTCGAAGAAGCTACCGGGGGCGCCCTTATGGGCGACGTGGACGATCCTCGTTCCGGCCCGCCGGGCGGCGGCGAGCAGGGCGCGGGCACGCTCGACGGCAGCCTCCGCGCCGACGAGCGCGAGCGGCCCCGCGAGATATTCGTTCTGGTAGTCGATAAGGATCAGCGTCGCCTCGGAAAGTGCCGGCGGTACCGGTTCGCGGCCGGCGAGGGAAAAGAGGGTGGCCGGGTATGTCGCAGCAGTGGTCGCGGAGAGGGTGGTGGTCGTCATGGGAACTCCATAGGTGACAGGAGCCTTGACCTTATGCATTGCGCCGGCGCAGATTAATCCGAATTTTTCGGAGATGAGCCTGCATGAATGCAGAGAGCTGGGGCGATCTTGAATTGCTCGACCATATCGTTCGCGGTAGGACGCTGAGCGCGGCCGCACGCTCGCTCGGGGTCGACCAGACGACGGCCGCCCGCCGCCTTGCGGCATTGGAGCGGCGGATCGGCGCGGCTCTGTTCGACCGGATCGGCGGGCGGCTTGCGCCGACGCCGATCCTCGCGAGGGTGCTCGACCGGCTGCGAACGATATCGGAGGAGGCGGCGCTGTCGATGGCGGCGTTGAGGCGGGCAACGGCGGAACTGAAGGGCCATGTGCGCGTGACCAGCGTCGGCTTCGTGCTCGCCCGCATTCTTGCGCCGGCGCTCGGCGGACTCGAACGCAGCCATCCCGGTATCACGCTCGATCTGGTGGCGGACGATCAGCCACTGAGCTTTGAGCGGCGGGAGACCGACATCGCGGTTCGTCTGGGCCGAACGGCTGAGGATTCGACGCGGATCAAGAGACTGGGAGATATCCGCTTTCGCCTCTGCCGGCCGGCGGGACTGCCGTCGGGCGAACATCCCGTCGTGCGCTACGGTGCCGCCCTTGCGCATCTCCCCGAAATGCTGGCGCTCGACCGGGCAAGGCCGAACGCGCGGGCAGCGTTGACCGCCGACAAGCTGGAAATCCTGATCGAGGCAGCGCTCGCGCTCGGCGCCGAGGTCATGTTGCCCGAGTTGTCCGCAAGGCGAGATCCCCGGTATGAGGTCGTAGACGAACCGGCAGGCGTAGCGGATCGTCCGGTCTATCTGATGATCCATCCCGAAAGGGCACGCGTGCCGAGCGTCGCGGCGGTGGCGACGTTCATAGAGGCCGCGGTGCGCGACTGGCGGTAGTGTCTCTTCAATGAGGGCAGACCATGCTTAGAGTTGGTTTCACGAAGGGCAAAATAGAGGACGGCAGCCGGCCGAACTGGACCGGCAATGGCTCTCGGCCCATTGCTTGGTCGGCATGGTATCCAACTGACGATGACGCTGAAAAAGACTTTCGTTCCAACTCGCAAGCGGGCTCCTCGTTCATCGCGGGCGAGGTGATAGACAATGCGCGCCTAGGAGGGCGCCGCGACCTGTATCCGGTTGTGCCGCTGTCGCATGGTACGGGAGGAACCGCCGCCGGGCTCGGCTGGCTCGGCCAGCGCCTGGCGAGGCAAGGCTTCGTGGCAGTCGGCGTCGATCACCACGGCAACACGGCTACGGAACCCTACCGCCCGGAAGGCTTCCTGTGCTGGTGGGAGCGTTCGCGTGACCTCACGGTTTTGATGGATCGCATTGTCCTCGAGGGGCCTTTTGCGGAAAGGCTCGATCTCGACCATATCTTTGCGGCAGGCTTTTCGCTCGGTGGCTACACCGTTCTCTCGCTGCTGGGCGCGATCACGGATACTTCGCTGTTTCTCGACTGGGCGGGAGATCAGCCTTGGGGCAGCGGCCCGCGGGAATTTCCGGACCTTGCAACAAAAATCGGCCCTTTGCTTGAGACAAGCGCCGTCTTCCGCGCCTCCTGGGCGCGGCAGTCGTTATCCTACAAGGACGCCAGGATTAAAGCCGCGCTCCTTTGCGCACCGGCACCAACCGTACGCGGCCTAACGCCCGAGAGTCTCAGAGAGATACGCGTGCCCGTCGTCATCACTGTCGGGGGAGCGGACCTCGAAGCACCGTCCGAACCATGTTCCGAATGGCTGACTGAATACCTGCCGAGATGTGCCTTCGAGCCGCTCGGACCTACGGTTGGGCACTACGTCTTTTTGTGCGAGTGCTCTGACTCAGGGCGCAAGCATGAGGCTGAGATATGCATTGATGCGCCCGGCGTCGATCGTCGCTCGATTCATGATCGGACTGCGGCGTTGGCTCTCGGTGCTTTCTCCACGTCATAACAGCATCCTCTCAGCTTCCGAAAATTCTCGTGGCCGCACTTGACGCTGCTCCGCCTTCGCACTAGAACATGCGAACCGTACCGTACGGTACTGATGGAGCGGCGGAGCGAGTGCAGAGCGTCTTGGAGAGCAGAGAGGCAAGTGCCGAGAGCGGCCTGACGGAGCGTCAGGGAGTCGTGCTCGAGCAGGCGCTCAGGCTGCTCGTCGACGGCGGCGAGAAGGCGCTGACGACGGCGGGCGTCGCGCGCGCTGCGAATTGCTCCAAGGAAAGTCTCTACAAGTGGTTCGGCGATCGCGACGGGCTGCTTTCGGCGATGATCGGCTTCCAGGCGAGCAAGGTCAGGACGCTCGACGTTTCGGCCGAGGCGCTGAATGCTGCGAGCCTGCGCCGGCATCTGGTCGCCTTCGCCAAGGAGCTGCTCGATGTGCTTGCGGGCGACGTGTCGCTGGCGCTCAACCGGCTGGCGATCGGCCAGGCGAGCCGCGAGGGTTCGAAGCTCGGCCATATGTTGCAGGAGCGCGGACGCCGGCAGATCGGCCGCAGAGCCGCAGCCCTGCTCGAAGCGGGGCGCAAGGCGGGGCTGCTCGCCTTCGAGGATGCGGAGGAGGCCTATGGCGCGCTCTACGGGCTCGTCGTCTCCGACTGGCATTTGCGGATGCTGCTCGGCGAAGAGGCGAGCGGAATGAAGAAGGAATTCAGCCGCAGGGCAGAGCGGGCAGTCGATGCCTTTCTTACGCTCTACGGCACGAAAGAGTAGCGGTGGACCTTGTCAGCGACGCATAATCCTTCCGGGTATGCGGCTTAGGGTCTTCCAAGGGAACAACAGACGAGCCAAGGGAAGGAAAATTCAATGCGCGTCTATTACGATCGTGATGCCGATCTCAACCTCATCAAGGCGAAGAAAGTCGCCATCATCGGCTACGGCTCACAGGGCCGCGCCCATGCGCTGAATCTCAAGGATTCCGGCGCGCAGAACGTCGCCATCGCGCTGAAGTCGGGCTCCGCCACGGCGAAGAAAGCCGAAGCCGACGGCTTCAAGGTGATGACGGTTGCCGAAGCTGCGGCCTGGGCCGACCTGATGATGATGGCGACCCCGGACGAGCTACAGGCCGACATCTACAAGGCAGAGATCGCCGGCAACATCCGCGATGGCGCGGCGATCGCCTTCGCCCACGGCCTCAACGTCCACTTCGGCCTGATCGAGCCGAAGGCTTCGGTCGACGTCGTGATGATCGCGCCGAAGGGCCCAGGCCATACGGTACGCGGCGAATACCAGAAGGGGGGCGGCGTTCCCTGCCTCGTTGCCGTTCACCAGGACGCTTCCGGAAACGCTCTCGATCTCGCGCTCTCCTACGCCTGCGGCGTCGGCGGCGGCCGCTCGGGCATCATCGAAACCAACTTCAAGGAAGAGTGCGAAACCGACCTCTTCGGCGAGCAGGTCGTTCTCTGCGGCGGTCTGGTCGAGCTGATCCGCGCCGGTTTCGAAACGCTGGTCGAAGCCGGTTATGCACCGGAAATGGCCTATTTCGAGTGCCTCCACGAAGTGAAGCTGATCGTCGACCTGATCTATGAAGGCGGCATCGCCAACATGAACTACTCGATCTCGAACACGGCCGAGTGGGGCGAATACGTCACCGGTCCGCGCATCATCACCGAAGAAACCAAGGCCGAGATGAAGCGCGTGCTGAAAGACATCCAGACCGGCAAGTTCACCTCGGAATGGATGCAGGAGTACCGCTCGGGTGCTGCCCGCTTCAAGGGCATCCGCCGCGTAAACGACGCTCACCAGATCGAGGAAGTGGGCGCCAAGCTCCGCGGCATGATGCCCTGGATCGGCAAGAACAAGCTGGTCGACAAGGCGAAGAACTAAGCCTGCATAATTCCTTAAACCGTAGCCGATTTAGGGATAAAATCAGGCATTTAGTCAAAGGGTTACAGCGACTTTTGCGCGTCTGAAAAAGACGCGCGGCGCTGTAGCGACGCATGAAGAGAGCCGGGGCTTTGCCTCGGCTTTCTTGTTCTCGCGGGAGGCGGGAGGCCGATTCCCAAGTCGTCGCGAGGCGCCCGCCGCACCTGCTGCATGTTTCCTTAAATCGGTTCCGATTTAAGGAAACATGCAGCAATTCAAAGTTCTACAGCGACCTTTGTGCGTCTGAAAAGACGCACTACGCTGTAGCTCGGGGGCGACGGACGTCCGTCGAAGGCTGCGGCAGGCGGTGAAGGTGAAGCCAAATGATCGCCCCGCAGCCCGTCGGTCCGGCCATTTACATCGGGTCGTTGCCCTTCATGGCGTTCGACATGTGCGTCTTGCACGTGTCCGTGTCATTCGCCGCCAGGGCCTGTTTGGCCGCAGCGAGTTCCTTCTCGGCATAGTCCTTCTTCATTGCGTCCGTGATCTGGCCGACGTCGGTTTCCAATTTTGTCATCGCCGCCTGATCGCAGACGATATCGGCCTGGGCGAACAGAGGGCTTGCAAAGGCTCCGGACATGGCAGCCGCGATCAACACCTTTTTCAACATCGAGAACCTCCAAAGTTTCAGACAGATTTTCCTTGGCACGTACGGCGTCCAAACCGCCGAAAAGCGCTTCCGTTCCGTAAAGGTAAGTTGGGTTTGAAGAAGACGCGTGTAACGTGTGCGGCAGGAGCGCTGGCCGGCAAACGCCGGCCGGCCAACTACCGGCTCATCAAAAGTCTGACCGTCACTTCCGAAAAAGCCATCCCCGATCGCTTCCTTCGGTTACTGCGGCTCTCCATTTCGAGCGGTCTTCGAGTTCGGTGGAAAGATCGATCGTCACATGCGTGCCGTCCTTGATCCGCCTGCGCAGGATGCCCCGATGCGGTGGATCGGTTCGCAGCTTTCTCTCTTCATAGGCCTCTTGAAGCTTCGAGCGTGAGACGCCGAGTTCGCGCGCGAGCAGGCGGTCGAGGCGCAGGCTGGTCGTCAGCGGCACCGCGAGTTCGATCCGCAGTGCGGTCCAGCCGTCCTCTTCGCTCAACAGCCTTTTGCGAAGTTCGACATCGGTGGTTTCGTCAACAGTTTGCGTTTTCCACCGGAGAGCGCCGAGATCGAACGCCTGGGCGCGTATCCAGTCGGGATCATTCGATTGCAGCGCTTGCAATGTCGCCTGGTCGAGGTCGCGAACATTCTGGCGCTCGAAAATCGGCCGGTTCCAGGTCCGGTCGCAGGTCGCGCATTTGTAGATGAGCCAGGCGTCGAGCTTTCTGCCATTGGCATTGAGCCTGATTTTACCGCTCGATTGGAAGGGCCTTGGGCCTCCGCAACCGCTGCAAGGGAGCCGCGGCTCGGGGGCAGTTCGAGGGATGATGGTCCATCGGACCCGAAGAAGAGTGCACATGCCGTCTCGGTCTTCCGTTCGGAAGTTCGCCGAGGCGGCGGTCGGAGAATCCCCTCAGGGGACACGGTGTGGCGTTGTTTCGGGTGGCTGAAGAGCTGAGACGCGATGGGCTGCGCATGGCACATTCTGACAATGCCAAACCGGTCTCAGACCACCACCCAACGAACATGATCATGCGCGGACAGCAATTGCTGTCCGACGCACGGGTGAAAATGGATGAGACCGGAATTTACGACGGCAAAATAGAACCCCGACGCAGCAACGCTCTTCGCGTCGAAGCGATACCAGATAAAGGCGAGGAATTAAAGCCCTCGCGTTAAGCGCGTGATGTGAATGACACCTTTTAGTCGCGGTAGAAGTTGCGCGGCCATCTGTGGGCACGCAGCGCCGCGAGCTTCTGGTCGCCCAAGCCGCGCCCGCCGCCGATGGTGCAATTGCGCTCGACGTTGCGGACGGACCGCATCCCGGGAATGACCGTCGACACGGCCGGGTGGCTGAGAACGAAGCGAAGCGCCGTTTCGGCCAGGGCCTCCGGAGCAATGTCCAGGTCCGCGACGATGGCTCGCACGCGCTCCTCGACCTCCCGCTTGCGCTCGCCGCGAAAGTAATTGGCGCGGAAATCCCCCTCGGGGAACACGGAGTCGGCGCGGATCTGCCCGGTAAGACCGCCTTCGTCGAGCGGCACCCGGGCGATGACTCCGATGTTGTGGTGCAAGCAGGCTGGAAACAGGCGCTCTTCGGGGCTTTGCTCGAAGATATTGTAGATCACCTGAACGCTGTCGACCACGCCGGTTTCGATCAGCTGAAGGGCGTTGTCCGGCTCGTAGTCGTTGATCGACACGCCGAAAAACCGGATCTTGCCGTCGCGCTTCAGCCGCTCGATCGCCGGCTGCCAATCGCCGACACCGACCCATTCGTCCGACCAGACATGGAACTGCTGTACGTCGATGGTCTCGACGCCGAGGTTGCGCAGGCTGGTTTCGGTAGAGGCGATGACGTGATCGGCGGGGAACCCCTCCTCGACGGGCGTGCCGCGCCGCGCCGGCCACAGCCTGTTCTTCGGCGGGATCTTCGTCGCGACGTAGATCGTCTCGGAACGCTCGCGGAGCAGTTTGCCGACGAGCCGTTCGCTGTGGCCATCTCCGTAGCCGAGCGCTGTATCGATGAAATTCAGGCCGAGATCGATGGCCCGGTTCAGCGCGCGCACCGATTCGTCATCGTTTGCGCCTCGCCAGCCGCTATTGCCGATGCCCCAGGCGCCGTAGCCGATTTCGGAGATCTGCAGACCGGTGCGACCAAGTGTTCTGTAGTGCATGGCTTATTCTCTCCTGGGATCGATTGGGACTGCGCGATGACCGAGCGCTACCTAGGCCCGAACCGATCGAAGTCAACCGGCGGGTTTCTCCGAGCAAACGGCATTACGAAGGACGGAAGGGCTTGCGTCGTGCCGCCTGGGGGTGAGGTCGTGGGAAGCGCAATAGAGCAGCGCATTCCGGTTGTGTCATGCCTTGAGAACTGTGCAGGAGCCTGTATGTTCTGGGCCCACTGCATGGTTCCTTAAATCGGTTCCGATTTAAGGATAAAACCTGCCGCAGTTCAAAGTGCTGCAGCGACCCTTTGTGCGTCTGAAAGACGCACGGCGCTGCAGTACCCTCTGCACGGCACGTCAAAGCAGCGAGGATAAGCGATGTCGGAACTGCATCGTAAGCTGACGACGATATTCTGTGCTGACGTCCAGGACTATTCGCGTCTCATGGGAGCGGACGAAGAGGGTACGCTTGCGACCTTAAGGCTCTACCGGGATGCCATGGGACGGCTGATCGAGGCGCATGGCGGTCGCGTCGTCAACACCTGGGGCGATGGGCTGATCGCCGAGTTTCCGAGTGTTGTCGAGGCGGTGAGGGCGGCGGTCGACGTCCAGAACGAACTCGCCGGCTTGAACGCCGAGCGCCCGAGCGAGGCGCGGATGCTCTTTCGCATCGGTATCAATCTCGGCGACGTCATCGCCGACGGCGACGATATCTACGGCGACGGCGTCAATATCGCCGCCCGGCTGCAAAGCTCGGCGCCTGCGGGCGGAATCGTGATCTCCAGCACGGTCTACGACCAGGTCCGGAACAAGGTGGCTGTCGGTTTCGAATTTCTGGGGCAACTCCAAGTGAAGAACATCGAAGAGGGCGTTCCGAGCTATGCGGTTCGGATCGGCGCTGCCGAAAACGCGGCCATGCCGACAGATCGCGCCGCCGCCTGGGGCCGACAGGGTTCTTCTGGTGAACGCGCTGACGCGGTCGCCGAGACACGCGCGCGATCGTCGGGCGCAAACGGCCGCCCGCTCGCCGTTCTTGTCGTGATCGCGGCGGGTATTGTCGCCATAAACGTTCTTTCTTGGAGCGGCGAGTTCTGGGCCGTCTGGCCTCTGCTCGCCCTTGCAGTGCTGGCGGCGCTCCGCTGGATACGGACGACCACGCGGATCGATCGCGGCCTTGCTGCACTTGGCGTTGCTGGATTGATCGTTGTCGCCGTCAATCTTCTTTCCTGGCATGGCGAGTTCTGGGCGGCCTGGCCGCTGCTCGGTTTGGCGATCGCCGCTGGGCTTCGTTGGATCACTCTAGGCCGCCGCAGCGCGCGGCATTGATGGCGGGATGGATCGGCGTGTCTGCAGGGTAGGTGACCGTGAGTTGTCGCACCAGTGTATTGCAGCGCAACAGTAAAATTGTGCATCGCAAAGCATTCTGGGCTCCAGGCTTATGTGATTCCAAAGAATACTTTGCGATTTTTCTTCCGAATGAAACCAAATCGTGCTGAGATGTATTTGGTGGCAGGAGGAAGCGTTAATGACGACAATTCTGCAGCACTTCGCTCTCTTCGATTTCCTGATCCTGGCCGCGATCTGCTTCTTGCTGGTCTGCGCCTATTTTGACGAGGGTGAGGCCTGAGAGGTTTAAAGGGTTGGCGGCATAACGGACCGGATCGGCATCCGGCCTTATCATGACTTCGCTCAGCGTGAACTCGGCTTGACAGCCGCCACATGCAGCCAGCGGGTTGGCTTGCCGTCATAGCCGCCACCATCCGCTTCGTTCATTGCGATCTCCATCCAGCCTGCATCTTCGAACAGCCGCATCAGCCAGTCGCGCGAGGGATAGTTGTAGTAACGTCCGAGACCGTCGCGGCCTTCCGCTTCGCCTGCCTTGAAGCTGGCATGAAATACGCCGCCGCCTTTGAGAGCGTCGCGGATGCGGGCGAGCACGCCCGGCAGATCGGCGCGCGGCACATGCAGCAGGCAGGCCTCGGCCCAGACGCCGTCAAATGCCTCGCGCCAGCAAAGGTCTTCAAATCGGACGACCTCGACCTTTCGGTTGAGCAGGCGCGTGGCTTCCGCTGCCAGTTCCGGCGAGCCATCGGTCGGCGTCACCTCGAAGCCCTTGGTGAGCATGTAGGCGCTGTCCTGCCCTCCGCCGCAGCCGAGCTCTAGCACGGAGGCGCCGGGTTTCAGCCGTGCGAGGAATTTATCGAGCCGCACCGTCGGCGCGTTTCGGCCACGGTTCGCATAGGTTGCGGCATTGTCGCGGTAGAAGAGGGCGGTCTCATCGCCCTCGGCTTCCGGCATAGGTCGTTCCTCCCTGCGGCTCTCCTCTGGAGTCTTGTTGCGAACGCATGGTTGTGCAACTTTCGCGACATCAGATGTGGGTGTTCCCTTTACCGAAAGCTTCCATGAAAACAGTTCGCTGGCAATGTCGTGCCGTGCTCGTTCCTGGCCATGTGCATTGCGAGATCTTCCCGGTCGACCGGAAGGCGGCCGGCATAGTCGCTTCATAATGCGGACGAAGACGAATAGGCGGGACCCGAGGACGACTTGGTGGAGCATTGCACTACAGCGCCGTGCGTCTTTTCAGACGCACAAAGGTCGCTGTAAGGCTTTAAGTTGCTGCATGGTTTTATCCTTAAATCGTTCCGATTTAAGGAACCATGCAATAGCGCTCGCTCTGCATGTGATCGCCGGCATGTCGTTGGCGCTCCTTCCGATCGTGCGTCGTTTGCCCCCTCCGCAGGAAGAGGCGATTTCCGTCGAGCTTCTTGCTCCTCAGCAAATCGAGACGCCGGCGACACCTCCAATCGCCGAAAGGCCGAGCGAGCCGCCTGCCACCTCTCAGCCAGCCGAACCGATCAAGAAGGAACCTGAGCCGCAGCCACAATCGTCAGGAAGCGAAACGACGCGCCAACCGGCGGCGATGGTCCGGGCGACGCAGTTCTTTTCCGCAAAGGTATTGGCCGATCCCCGGAGCAAGAAAGCGCGCGAGGGATTGTGGCAACTGGCGACCGGCGAGCGCATTGTGCAGCTCTGCAATGTCGAGGCAATGGAACAGGTTCATCACTGGAAGGCCGAGTTCGAGCCCGATTTTCTGGTGGCCTACGCCATGGCGGATACGATCCTGGCCGGGCGTGTGCTCGAAGCCGTTGGCGGCGCGCTTCGCAGCAAAGGAAACTGGTACAACATCAGATATAGATGCGAGGTTGCACCTGATATTAAGAGCGTCGCCATGTTTGAATTTTCGGTTGGGACTGAAATTCCGAGGGACGAGTGGGAAGCGCACGTGCTGACCGCGGAAGACGGGGCGGGGGATTAGCGCCTGGATGAGAGCCCTGCAGCATGTGCAAGAGACTGAACCGTTGACGATCTCACATGCGATCTTGATCCGACGGCCGGGGATGACTATGCGTTAACCGTCGCCCGCGCCCGGGCATTCAAGGGGACTATCGCATATGGACATCTTTAGCTACGCCGGGTTGCTGGCGCTTATGCAGGTCATTGTCATCGACCTCGTGCTTGCCGGCGACAACGCCATCGTTATCGGTCTTGCCGCAGCCGGCCTGCCCATCGAGCAGAGAAAGAAGGCGATCCTGGTCGGCATTCTTGCCGCCACCGTCCTTCGCATCGTGCTTGCGATCTTTACGGTCCAGCTTCTCGCGATTATCGGGCTTTTGCTTGCCGGCGGGCTCCTCCTGCTCTGGGTCTGCTGGAAGATGTGGCGCGAGCTACGCGCCGGCGGGCACGATGAACTCGCCATCGCAGGCGCCGAGGCAGCGAATGCCCCGAGAAAGACGTTTTCCCAGGCGGCAACTCAGATCGTCGTCGCCGACGTCTCGATGTCGCTCGACAACGTGCTTGCGGTTGCCGGTGCCGCCCGCGAGCATCCGTCGATTCTTGTCTTCGGCCTCGTTCTTTCGATCGCGATGATGGGCGTCGCAGCGAGCTTCATTGCCCGGCTGCTCGGTCGCTACCATTGGATCGCCTATGTCGGTCTGGCGATCATCCTCTACGTCTCGCTCGACATGATCTATCGCGGCGCCGTCGAGGTTTGGCCGCATGTTGCGCCGGTTGCCGCAGCATTTGTCAGCAACTGATCGCAGCTTCCCGCATTCGGAGCCAGGAGCGGGCGAGGGCCTGTTCCTGTCGCCATACCGCTATCGACGCGGCAAAAACGGCGCGGTATAGGTCAATAATATTGACATAAATTCGCCGGCGTGATCCTGTCCCTCAAAATTGAAAATGAAAGGCGGGATAGAGCGGAAACGGCTTTCACTGATCCCGCGCCAATAATCTCGAGGAAACCGCCATGCTGGATTGGGAAAGCATTTTTGCGACGCGTTCGAGCCGGATGAAGGCCTCGGAAATCCGTGAACTTCTGAAACTGCTCGACCGTCCGGACATCATCTCCTTTGCCGGCGGCATTCCCGATCCCGCGCTTTTCCCGGATGTCGAGTTCAAAGAGGCCTATGCCGAAATCTTCGGCGGACCATCCGTCAGCGCCGCGCTGCAATATTCAGTCAGCGAAGGCTATCGCCCGCTTCGCGAATGGCTCGCCAAACAGATGGCAGATCTCGGCATTCCGGCGACAATCGACAATATCTTCATCACCTCCGGTTCGCAGCAGGGGCTCGACTATCTCGGCAAGCTGTTCCTGTCGCCGAATGATACGGCGCTCGTCACCTGGCCGACCTACCTCGGTGCACTGCAGGCCTTCAACGCCTATGAGCCGACCTACGATCAGTTGAACCCCTCCGGCAACCGCACGCCGGAAGCCTACGTCCAGACGGCGGCCGAGGCAGGCGGCCGGGTCAAGTTCGCCTATCTTTCGGCCGATTTCGCCAACCCCACGGGCGAGACGGTGGACCGCGCCGGCCGCGAGCGCGTGCTTGCGCTTGCCGAAGAGCTCGACATCGCCGTCATCGAGGACGCGGCATACCAGTCGCTGCGTTATGACGGGGAGGCGATCCCGCCGATCCTGGCGCTGGAGATTGCCCGCAAGGGCGACATCGAAAATACGCGCACGATCTATTGCGGCAGCTTCTCCAAGACGCTGGCGCCGGGCCTTCGCGTCGGCTGGGTCTGCGCCGCCGCACCGGTAATCCGCAAACTGGTGCTGATGAAGCAGGCGGCGGATCTGCATTCCTCGACGATCAACCAGATGGCAATCTGCACCGTCGCCAAGCGCGGTTTCGACCAGCAGGTGGCGAAGATCCAGAGGGTCTACAAGCACCGCCGCAGCGCCATGCTGGCGGCGCTCGAAAAATACATGCCGGCAGGTGTGAGCTGGACCAAGCCGGAAGGCGGGATGTTCGTCTGGGTGACGCTGCCGAAGGGCACGGACGGCGCCGAATTGCTGGCGAAGTCGATCCAGACCGCCAAGGTCGCCTTTGTGCCGGGCCGCGCCTTCTTCGCGGACGGTTCCGGCGAAAACACGCTGCGTTTGAGTTTCTCCTGCGCCAACGACGAAATGATCGACGAGGGCATCCGCCGGCTCGGGGACCTGATCCGCGACCAGGCGGCACTGGCGGCGTAAGCCGTCGCTGTCAATCGCGATAAAAAAGGCGCGCCATGCCCATGGACGCGCCTTTTTTCTTTTTTGGCAATGCCCACGCCGCGCGCGCCAGCCCCTTAATTTCCGGAGGGGCGGTATTGTTTATGTTCAATTCTGGATTGTACTTCCGTCGGCCAGCGCCGGCGGTGCTCGACGGCCATTGTCGATCTGCGCGAAAGAGGTTAGCGGCCGGAAACGGGCGACAGAGCCTGCACTGATGGGGAAGAAATCGAGAAAAGACCCTTATTACCGCCATATTCTCGGCCAGGATCACCTTTCCAAAATGTGCTGCGTTGCAGCAAAGAATGCTGCATCACGTTAAAAAAAGCTTTGCCTTCGAGATTGTTCGTGCGATGAATAACTGGGGCGCCTGAGAGACATGCAATCAGCGGTATGAGTATACAAGCAGCCCCAGGAACCTTCCGTCCGGACATCGAAGGGCTGCGCGCCCTGGCAGTTTCCGGTGTCGTCGCCTTCCACTTCGGAATGACCGGATTGCCCGGCGGCTTCGTCGGCGTCGATATATTCTTCGTCATATCGGGCTATCTGATTACCCGCCACCTGCAGCAGGAAATTGCGAAGAGCGGCACCGTCAATCTCTGGCGCTTTTACGCCCGGCGCGCTCGCCGCCTGCTTCCGGCCTCGCTCTTCGTCATCCTGACGACGCTGCTTTTTGGCTACTTCATTCTTTCGCCGTCCGAACAGCAGTTTTATTCCAAGGGATCGCTTTTCGCCTCCGCTTACATCATCAATCTGTGGCTCATCCGCTGGGCCGTCGACTATTTTGCCTCGGACGCGTCGAACAACCCTTTCATCCATTTCTGGTCTCTATCGGTCGAGGAGCAATTCTATCTGGTCTGGCCAGCACTTCTTCTGCTCTTTGCGCGGTTTCGTCCGGGCAAGCGCGGTTTTTTCGTTCTTCTCGCCGTTGTTGCCGCGATTTCCTTCGCTGCTTCTTGGCGAATGACTGCCATATCCCAGCCCTGGGCCTTCTATTTCTCGCCATTCAGAGCATGGGAATTCGCCTTCGGAGGCCTCGCCTCGATGGCCTTTCCACAGGAATGGGCAAGGCGCTTTCGCTTTTCGCCCGCCATGGGCTGGCTGGGGCTCGGCGCGATTGCAGCCGGTTACCTGACCGTGACGGAAGAAATACCGTTCCCCGGGACCATTGCGTTGGTGCCGGTTCTAGGAACGGTGATGGTGCTTCTCAGCGGTGCGCATGAGGGCCGCGCCGGGCCGAGGTCCGTGCTCGCCTTGCAGCCGTTGCAACAGATCGGGAAGCTCTCCTATTCCCTCTATCTCTGGCACTGGCCGGTCATCGTTTATGCCGGGATCCTAAACCCGGAGCTGACCATCACGGATCGGCTTCTTTGTCTCGCAGTCACACTCGCCCTGTCGCTCTTCAGCTATCACTTCATTGAGAACCCGATACGCCACAACGGCTGGCTGGCGGCGAAGACAAGCCGGTCGCTGGGGCTGGCAGCGCTGCTCACGGCGACAGGCGCGACGCTCGCCTCCGGCAGCGCCGCCTTGGCGACTTACAGCCTCGATTCGTCACAACGCGTCATCCTCCAAAGCGCTGAACGTAAATCGGCGGCGCGGGAGTTCGATTCGACCTGCGTGCTCGAAAAGGAGGAGGTCCAGCCGAAAGCCTGTGAATTCGGCGCCGCCAATCCGAAAAAGACCATCGTCCTCTTCGGCGATTCCCATGCCGATCACTGGTCGACGCCGCTCAAGAAAATCGTCGAAAACAACGGATGGCGGCTCGTTACCTATCTCAAGTCGTCATGCTCGGCGGCAAGCGTCTCGACCTGGAACTCGGTGCTGATGAGAAACTATGCCGAGTGCGACCAGTGGAGGAGCCTGGTGTTCCGCGAGATCGCATCGCTGAAGCCGGATGTCGTGATCCTTTCACAATATTCGTCCAGCTATGTCAGAAATGACATCAACTACATATCCAGCCACCAGATCGATGTGCGGGACTGGGCGGCGGGTATCAAGCGGTCGATCGAGACACTGGAAAGCGCCGGCAGCGATGTCGTTCTGCTTCGCGATGTGCCGTTACACAAATCCTACCTCGACAAATGTGTGGCGCGCGCCCTGTGGCAGGAGAGAAGCACCAGCGTTTGCGACACGCCGCGCGGCGAAGCGGTGGAGGAGACGATCCCGGCGGCGGAGAGAAAGGTCGTTTCCGAGGTGGCGAATGCCTCCTACGTCGATGCCCTCGATCTCTTCTGCAACAAGACGACTTGCCCTGCGGTGATCGACGGAAAACTGACCTTCCGCGATCGCCACCATATCGCCACGCCCTATGCGGAAACGCTCGCGGCACCCCTTCAACGCGCGATCTTCGGCGAGACGGTAGTCGGCGCGGTACGGCAGTAAAGCACCTCGCCAAAAGCCGGTTCTCGCTAAAACCCCCCTCTGCCCTGCCGGGCATCTCCCCCACAAAGGGGGAGATTGGCGAGCGGCGACGTCTCGCTCAATCGGCTATGTTCGCTCCGATCGATGGGTGTGGTGGTTTCGGCGTATGATCTTCGGAACAGCCATATCACGATGATTTTAGGTCGGATCGACCTAAAATCATGAACGTGATCGATTCTAATAAGTTAGCGCGGGATGCGGGCGGAAAACCGCGCACACTTTTCCTCATCCCGCGCCAGATCGGTGCTTCTGGCCCAATCTCCCCTTGTAGGGAGATGCCCGGCAGGGCAGCAGCGTCAGCCAGGAACGACTCACTCGAACTGACGGCAGTCCACCGGGTGAATAAACGGCCACTCAGCTCAAACATGCGGTCCGAGCAGCGAGAGGTCGGCTTCGCCGAGCCGGTCCTTGGCGGTCCAGAGCTGGTGCCAATAGGGGTAGATGACCGGCGGCAAGCTCACGGCGTCGAGCAGTTCCCGTTCCTCGTCGGTAAGCTTGAGGTGTGCTGCGGCGAGGTTGTCGCGGAACTGCGCCTCCGTGCGCCCGCCGATGATGACGGAGGTGACCGCCTTGCGGCCGATCAGCCAGGCGATCGCCACCTGCGCGGCGGAAACGTTGCGCTCGCTCGCGATTGCCACCAGCATGTCGACGATCTTCCACAGCCGCTCCTCGTCGCGGATCGGCGGCTCGTTCCAGCCGGCGAGCTGGCGGCTGCCTTCCGGCGTCTGATTTTTCCGGTGCTTGCCGGAGAGCAGACCGCCGGCGAGCGGGCTCCAGACGAGAATGCCGAGGCCCTGGTCGATCGAGATCGGGATCAGCTCGTATTCGGCCTCGCGGGCCTCCAGCGTATAGTGGATCTGCTGGCTGACGAAGCGCTGGCGGTGTTCGAGCGCGCTGATACCGAGCGCCTTCATGATGTGCCAGCCCGAATAGTTGGAGCAGCCGATATAACGCACCTTGCCTTGCCGCACGAGTGTGTCGAGCGTTTCCATCGTTTCCTCGAGCGGCGTCTGGCCGTCCCATTCATGCACCTGGTAGAGATCGATCACGTCGGTCTTCAGCCGGCGAAGACTCGCCTCGCATTCGCTGATCAGGTGATGGCGCGAAAGTCCGCCTTCGTTTGGGCCCGGGCCCATGGAGAAGCGCGCCTTGGTGGCGACGAGGACGCCGTTCTTGCGCTTGCCGCCGAGGACTTCGCCGATGATCTCCTCCGAGGCGCCGGTCGAATAGATATTGGCGGTGTCGATCAGGTTGACGCCGGCATCGAGGCAGAGATCGACATAACGGCGGGCGTCCTCAAGCCCGACATTGCCGACCTCTGCGAACTTGCCGCCGCCGCCGATCGTCATCGTTCCCATGGTGAGCGTCGAGATTTTGAGGCCGGAGCGGCCGAGCAGGCGATATTCCATTGTCTCGATCCTTCCCTGATTGGTCGGCACAAAGGGTAGCGGGTGAAGGGACGAAAGCAAGCGGCAAGCGGGTGCGACCGGCTCTCAAAGAAACCGCGCGGGAATCGCATCCTTATAGGGAAACAGCGGGAAATAAGGCCGCGCCTCGGAGAGCGTGCGCTGGAAGGAAGGGCGCTCGAGAAGCCGCTCGAAATAGGCGGCGAGGTGCGGATGCGTGCCATCGAAAGGCAGGACGATGCCGGCATAGAAGAGGGCGGGGGCGGTGGAACAATCGGCGATGGTCAAGCTCTCGCCGATCGCAAAGCGCTTGTCCTTGAGCTGCCGTTCGGCGAGATCGTAGGCCGTGGCGAGCGCCGCATGCGCATCGGTGACGCCGCGCCGGTCGTTCTCGCCGGAGGCACGCAGCGTATCGGTGACGATCTTCTGCATCGGCACCTGGACATAGAGGTCGAAGAACCGGTCCCAGAGCCGCGCTTCGAGCGCCAAGATCTCATCGCGTGGGATCAGCGGCGTTGGGCCCGGATAGTATCGGTCGAGATATTCGATGATGATTGAGGTCTCCGGCACCGTCCTGTCGCGGTCGCTGTCGCGCAGCACCGGGATCTTGCCGACCGGCCAGACATCGAGGAAGCGGGCATGTTCATCCGCGTCCGCCAGATCCACGAGCTTTGCCTCGAAAGGCGTGCCGTTCTCGTAAAGCGCGATCAGCACCTTGTGGCAGAAGGAGGCAAGCGGATGGAGATAAAGCGTAAGCGCCATATGGCATTCCCGGCTTCTGGCCCGAAGCAGTCGTTGCAGTTAGGCTATGACTATAGGGCGCGATCGGCGAGGAAGAAGGGGAATTCTTTTCGGCGAGAATGCTGCGAAGGGGACCGACGGCGAGCATTTCCGCCCGCATCTCGCTCCACCAACATCATCGTCAGCCAGCAACGGCAGCAGCTCCCGGCACCAGGGCGGCGACGAAGCGTTCGAGGCTTTGCTTGACGAACTCCGTGACCGGCACGCGCGGGTCGAAGCTCCACCAGAGCAGCGCGCCCTGCCACTGCGCGGCCATCAGCAGGCCGATGCCGGAAGGAGCCCCCGGCACTCGCGCAAAGCGCCGCTCGATCGCCGCCGAGAGCACATCACGCCAGGCGGCGCCGCGGGCACGCAAGGCGGGATCGCGCAGATCTTCGCGCAGGATCAGGAGATCATCCGCATAGGATTCGATGCCGCCATAATCGCCGGAAAGGCCGACGAGCAGGGCGATGGCGCCTTGTGGCGTCTTGGGCGCGGTGGCGGCAAGCTCCGCCGTCAGCCGGTCGAGCCGGTCCCAGGCCTGCAGCTGCGCTGCCTGGATCAGCCGGGCCTTGGTCTCGAAGCGCTGCACCAATGTGGAGGCGGAAAGGCCGCAGCCGGCGGAGAGCGCCGCGAAGGTCAAGCCTTCCGGACCGCTCTTGCGCATGATCGCGAGCGCCGCGTCGAGCACCTCTTCATCGGCGAGAGTTTTTGGCCGGGGCATTTTCCACCTTTATTTATAACCGAATAAGCGTTTATATATAGCGGACGGAAATAAGGCCAGAGTATTTTTCAGGGAGAAGAACCATGTCGCTTGAAGGCAAAGTGGCGCTGGTCGCCGGGGCAACGCGCGGCGCTGGCCGCGGGATCGCGGTGGAGCTCGGCGCGGCGGGCGCGACGGTCTATGTCACCGGCCGCACCACGCGCACTCAGCAATCGGACTATCAGCGGCCGGAGACGATCGAGGAGACGGCGGAGCTGGTGACCGCGGCGGGCGGTAAGGGGATCGCCGTGCAGGTGGATCACCTGAAGCCGGAGGAGGTGAGGGCGCTCGTCGAGCGTATCCGCCGCGAGGAGGGCCGGCTCGATATTCTCGTCAACGACATCTGGGGCGGAGAGAAGCTCTTCGAGTGGAACAAGCCGGTCTGGGACCACAATCTCGAAAACGGCCTCAAGATCCTGAGGCTCGCGATCGACACGCATCTGATCACCGCGCATCACGCGCTGCCGCTGCTGATCGAGCGGCGAGGCGGATTGATGATCGAGGTGACGGACGGGACGGCCGAATACAATGCTGAACACTACCGGCTTTCGCCCTTCTACGATCTCGCCAAGGTCTCGGCAAACCGCATGGGCTGGGCGCATGCGAAGGACCTCGCACCCCACGGCGCCACCGCCGTGTCGCTCACGCCCGGCTGGTTGCGCTCGGAAATGATGCTGGAAGCCTTTGGCGTGACCGAGGAAAACTGGCGCGACGCCACCGCGCATCAGCCGCATTTCGTCATCTCCGAAAGCCCGCGCTTCATCGGCCGCGCCGTGGCGGCACTTGCCGCCGATCCGGAAAAGGCCCGCTGGAACGGCCAGTCGCTTTCGAGCGGCGGGCTTGCCCAAGTCTACGGCTTTACCGACCTCGACGGCTCCCGGCCGGACTGCTGGCGCTACATGGACGAGGTGATGGATGCGGGCAGGCAAGCGGACGCGACGGGCTACCGGTGAGGGCTAGATCATAAATGTGATCGTTCCTCATAGGTGAGACGCGGGGCGCGGGCGGAACTCCTCATCCCGCTGCCAGGGCGTGTCCCCTACCAGCCAAGGCGGAGGTTGCCGTAGCACTTTGAGGTGCTTGTATATTTCCGGACGTTCATCTCCTGTAGAGCATCCAGTCCTTGCGCGCGCCGCCCGCTTCGCTGTTGGCGAAGAAGACAACTTTGTCGTCCGCTGTCTCCGTGGCTATTTCCAGGGCCTTCTCGGCATTGTTGACAAGGTCGAATGCGGTATCGGCTTCATAGGTGGTGCTGCATCCGAAACGGGCCGCGACCACCGGCATTCCCTGTCGCTGACTGTTGAATACACGCAGGCAACTGTTTCGAACTTGCTCCGCAATCCGCCGGATTTCCGCCTCGGCGCTGGTCGAGACGATGATGCCGACCTGTGGCCGGTCAAGCCACGCTGCGCAATCCGTAGCCTGAACAGTCTGCGATACCAGAGGTCCGAGGCGCTGCAGGATCGCTTCCTTGACCTTGAGGAGCTCCTTTCTCTCGAAGGGCTCAAGCACCAGGAGATTGCACAGGATGAGCGATGCGCCGTCGGGATAACGCTCTCCGCCATAAAGGTCGGCGAGCTTCTTGTTGAAGCCCCGCCGATTGGCGAGCTTCGTGGCAATATGCGTGAACTTCATCCGCTCGAATTCATCGAGGTCGCTCGCAATGGCGGCGAATGCCGACATTTGCGTCGAAACGCTTTCCAATATCTCGGTGCTCTTCGACTGCTGGATCTCGGTCGCCTGCCGGATGGCCTGGAGCTGGGATTGGATCTTCTTCATGTCTGTTGGATCAATCGACGAGAAACTGCCGGTCGCCTGACCCAGCATGCTGGTATAGCTGGAGAGCGAAGTTTGACCCGATTGCAGCGACGCCTTCAATGTCGTCAATTCGCTCTGGATGCGGTCTGCCGACTCGTCGTGGATCGACTTGCCGAAGTGATGCGGCAGATAGATGCGCGCGAGGACGTCGAGGTCCTCCTCCGTGATGTCCTTGCCAAGGCGGGCAAATTTCTCCCGAAGCTCCGGATTGTTGCCGCTGATGATTTCGCACATCAACTCATAGTTGATCGGAGAAGCATCAATCTGCATTCGCTCCAGCGTGGCAAACGCATTGTAATAGAGATCCCTGCGGATCTGCTGCGCAACTTGTTTCGGGGATGGGCTTGCTATTGCCATGGTGCAGCGCCTTTCACAGGAAGCGTCACAGCCATTGCGGCCAAGACGGTAATCGGACAGGAACGCGTCAGTAGGGAGCTCAGATCAAGATAGCGGACGGCAGAGGTTTGTTTCGTTCGACCCGCGCTCATGCGGCTGAAGTGATGCCAACTGCATCTGTTCGAACGCCCCAGAGTAAGAGAAATCTCATTAAAGACCGGTGAATGCGGTATCGTGCGCGTGCAACCAAAAATGGGTGTATGGTGAAGCTCGTCTCCAGCGTAGCTTGTTGGCTGACGCTGCGGGCAGTTGTTTTAACGGGAGGGGAACGCCATGGCGGAAAAGGACAAGCTCTTTGCCGGTGCGATACCGGAGATCTACGAGCGGCTGCTGGTGCCGCTGATCTTCGAGGGTTTTGCCCGTGATCTTGCCGAGCGGGTGGCTCGGCTCAACCCCCTCGACGTGCTCGAAATCGCCGCCGGCACGGGCGTCGTCACCCGCGCGCTGGCACCGCTGCTCGATCCTGAGGCGCAGTTCGTCGTCACCGACCTCAATCAGCCGATGCTGGACATCGCCGCCGCAAAGCAGGGCGGCGAGGAGCGGATCGTTTGGCAGCAGGCCGATGCGCTGGCACTGCCCTTCGACGATGAAAGCTTCGATGTCGTCCTCTGCCAGTTCGGCGTGATGTTTTTCCCCGACCGGGTGAAGGGCTACCGCGAGGCCCACCGTGTCTTGAAGCCGGGCGGGCATTTCCTCATCAACGTCTGGGACCGGATCGAGGCGAACGAGGTGCCCGAGACGGTGGCCGAGGTGCTGGAGGCGCGCTTTCCGGAAAACCCGCCGCGTTTCATCCGTCGCGTGCCGCACGGCTATGCCGACCCGGAGACGATCCGTGCCGACCTCGAGGCCGCCGGCTTTAGCGACATCACACTCGAAACGCTGGAGAAGAAAACCGGCCCCGCCAGCGCTTCCGATGCGGCCACCGCCTTTTGCCAGGGAACGCCGATCCGAAACGAGATCGAGGAGCGCGATGCCTCAGCACTGGCAGCGGTGACGGAGGCCGCGGCCGAGGCGCTCACGCGGCGGTTCGGGAGCGGGATGATCGAGGAGCGGATCCGGGCGCATGTGGTGAGCGCGGTGCGCTGACTGGCTTTGGCAAGGACCTGTTTCCTACAGCGCCGTTCATCTTTTCAGACGCACAAAGGTCGCTGTAGCACTTTGAATTGCTGCATGTCTTTACCCTTGGATCGGTCCCGATTTAAGGAAACATGCAGTCCGCCCGAGCACCTCGAAGAGCCAGACGAGGCCGGCGTCCATCAGCGCCGCCTTCGGCGCCACCAGCTGGATGGTGCTGACGCCGAGGCCGACCGGCAGCCTTACCGTGGCGACGGCGTAGCGCTCGGCATGCATCTCGACGAAGCGTTTTGGCAGCACGCAGACGAGCTCCGTCTTGGCGACGAGATCGAGCGCCAGCATGAAATTCGGCACGGCCAAGGCCACCCGACGGGAAAGGCCGCGGCTTTCGAGCAGTTGATCGACGATGCCCGAGGGATCGCCTCTGGGCGCGACGAGCAGGTGCTGCATGCGGCAATAATTCTCGAGCGTCGGATTTTTCAGGAAAGCGTGGCCGATCCGCGCCGCCGCCACGAATTCCTCGTCGTAAAGCGTTTGCGCGGCGAAGCGGGCCGGCAGCTCGTAGAACGGGGCGATCGCCACATCGATCAGCCGCTCGTCGAGATCGGAAAGCGACGTCTCCATCTGCATGTGCCGCACGACGAGATCGATGCCTGGCGCGTTGCGGGCGATTTCGTCGAGCAGCGGCGGCAGGAACACCGAGAAACCGTCGGCCGTGCCGATGGTGAAGCGGCGGCGGGAACGCGCCGGATCGAAGGGCTCGGCGGTGGAGATGGCGCTTCTCACCCGCGCCAGAATATCGCCGATCGGCGCCGCCAGCTCCTTGGCGCGCTCGGTCGGCACCACGCCCTTCGGCGTCTTCAGGAAAAGCGGATCGTTGAGCAGCCGCCGCAAGCGGCCGAGACCGTGGCTGACGGCGGAAGCGGAGAGGTTCAGCCTTTCGGCGGCGCGGCCGACATTCCTCTCGTCCAGCACCGTTTCGAACAGCACCAGCAGGTTGAGATCGGCGCGGGAGAGATCGATTTCATTCAGCATAATGCTGAAATCATATCACTTCATTCAGCATCAGCAAAAACGTAGGTTCTCTCTGCGACGGGCGAGGCCGCGCGGTCTCCCCGCAACCAAGTGGAGGAACACATGAGCGATCTCACCTGGTACATCGAATCCCTGGCGATCCGCAGCCTGCAAGCAGCCGAGCAAAGCCACGCGCCGGCGCCGGCCGATCCGGCCTTCAACATGCGGCTCCGCGAAGCGCTTGCCGCGCCGGACGAAGCGGCGGCCGTCGTCGGCTTCTGGCGCGAGGCGGGACCTATGCGCTGGTTTGCCAAGGAGCCCGAATTCGACTGTGCCTTTCGCGAGCGCTTCCTCGCTGCCCACGAGGCGGCGGCGCGCGGCGAGCTTTTGAATTGGACCGCTTCGCCGGAAAAGATGCTGGCGCTGCTTCTTCTCCTCGATCAATTTCCGCGCAACGCCTTTCGCGGCACGCCGCGCATGTACGAGACCGACGCCCTGGCGCTCGGCATCGCGCGCGCCGCGATCGATGCCGGCTACGATCTCAAAGGACCGGCCGACCTGCAGCTCTTCTTCTATCTCCCCTTCGGCCATTCGGAAAACCTCGCAGACCAGGAGCGATCGGTCGAACTCGCCCGACGCCTCGGCGAGCCGAGCCTTTCCCACGCCAAAGGCCATCACGCCATCATCCACCGCTTCGGCCGCTTCCCGCACCGGAACGGAATTTTGGGGCGGACGATGACGGAGGAGGAGCAGCGGTTTTTGGATGGGGGCGGGTTTGCGGGGTGAATGGGGGCGGCAAGAGAGGTTGAGGGCAAGCTAGTCCGCTGCTGGCCCAAAGCTGCCGATAGCGCTGCGACTGCGATTGTCACTGCCGACGACCTGACGGTCTACCCGCAGCGTCCGTTGAGTGCAGCGCTTGGCTCGGTCAATTTCTCGGCTGGGACGAATCCCACTTCTCCGCCTCGCACATTACGCAACGAGGGCCGTCGCCTTCGGCGAGGCCAAATTTCCGAGCAACTCCAAATCCAGGTACTATTTGGAAGCAGGCGGTGACGCTGGAATGCTCCCAATGTCAGCGCCCGGGTCGAGTAGTTCCTTGGCATGCCAACTGCCGTTAGGTCTCAATTCAGCTAGCGATGCCCGAGAGGAGTATAGGCGATGAAGTCGGAAGCCTCGCAGGATAGTCGAACGTCCCAGATGCTAGGCCGAAACGGTAGAAGCGGTCCCGGCGTGGAGCTCTGTCCAGCGAAAGGCTGGCCGGATTACTTGATCTTCAGAAGTAGGATCTTGCCGGCCATGGTGATGCCGTGAGCCGACGCCTCGGGCGGAACATTCGTATTCAGCGCTTTCACAAGGCTGTGCTCGCGCAGGTCGTTGAGAGTTGCGGCACTCAGGAACTTGATCTTCTGCGGCCGCTCCTTGAACCGGTCGTGTTTTGCATAGGTGACCTGGGCATTCAGGTGCGTCCACCTCTTCCCGTCCTGGGGATAGACATCACCGTCCTTGGCGAGCTTCAGACCCCGGATCTGGGTTGGCGTCAATTCAATCATGTCTTCGTCTTTCGTCGATCTTCAGTACGGGAGCGGCACAGCGATCCCGGAAAGGAACGCCGTTCAGGAGCAAGCGCCCCCGCCAGCGGCGTCGTGGAATGAAACCAGGCTCCGGCGCCGGTCGTCCCAAAGCACGAGCCTGACGCACTTGAGGCTGTCCCAGAGGGTGATACGGCCGATGCCGGCGAGTTGCGGGTGGTCGCGCAGCACTTCCCGTAGGCGGTAGTAAGGAATCCGTGCTGAACAGATGATGCACGTGATGGATGCCGGTGTTGCCGGTGAGCCACCGCAGCACCGGCAGAAGATCGTAATGGCCCCCGCCCACGATCATCTGCTAGGGCAACACCTGCGCCCGTGGGATTGGGCGCAGGTGTTGAAGTATTACGCCTGACGGGCCTTGCGGGCCGCATAGCGGCGGTCGCGTTCGGCCTTGCGGGCCGCCTCGTCCGCCACGACGCGCGAGACCCGATTGGCAATTTCTACCTGGCGGGCTTCCGCTTCCGCCCTTTCCTCGGCGTCGGCAGCCGCCGCCAACGCAGCGGCTTCTGCCAAGACCCGCTCATTCTCGGCTACCTTCAGCGCTTCGCGCTCGGCGCGACGGGCATCCCTGGCACGGCTAACCGCTTCACGAGCAGCCCGTTTTTCCTGGATTTCAGGGTCGGTCGCCTTCGGAGCGGATGCAAATTTTGCCAGAAGCTGGCGCTTTGCATCTGCCGCGGCATTGCGTCGTTCGGCAAAGCCGTTGTCGCTCGGGTGTCTCAATCGTTGTTCCCTTTGATATGGTTTGGTCGGGAAGGTCGTGCTCGCCTTCCAAGCAGCGAGAGGTTTACCTCACGCCAGCTCTCGACGCCTTGAACCGAAAAAGGCCAGACATGCGCCTGACCCTTTCGAACGTCTTGCCGCCATGCCAGTACATCCGTGGTCATCAGCGGCGAAAAGCGTCAGGCAGCGCGGAGCTGGCCTGCGGACATCTTGCCCGACTTGTTGTCGCGCTCGAGCTCGAAGCCGAGTTTCTGACCTTCGACAATCGAATTCATGCCTGCGCGTTCAACAGCAGAGATGTGAACGAACACATCGGCGCTGCCGTCGTCAGGCTGAATGAAGCCGAAGCCCTTGGTGGAATTGAACCATTTAACTGTGCCAGTGGTCATAACGAACCCTTTCTTAGCAACATTGATCACCGCTGGGCGACGCGCAGCGGGGTTTCGACTTTTGAGAGAAGGAAGTTCGTCAAGAGACGCGCAAGGCGCAGCAAAAACAAATATCGGCAAACAAAGTATCGATGCTCTCTCATAGACCAGAGCGGCGGCCACGTCAACTTCTTGTTTCCCGAGAGGGGTCGAATGCAATCTATAATTGCGGAACATAAACGTCGCCTCCCCTCCACTGGAAACCGTCCAGCGCTAATCAGCACCACCACCGTCTGAATGCGATGATGAGGGCCAGTTCTTGTTCTGCGAGCATGCATGGGAGCTTGCCGTGCAGCATTTCGTTGCGGCCGCCGTCGCTTACGGATGGACAGAAGAAGAGGCACTGGTCGCGATAGCCAATATCGCGGATAACCTGGTGTTGGCAAATGCTGAGAAAATGGTGTCGACGATCTGCTCAGTTCGGTTCGGCTAAGCGATAAGAGCCGTTAGCAATGACCGCAACTGCCGCAAAGCTGACTCCGCGCCTCCCCCTGTCACACCCCTGTAAAACACCCCCTCTATCCCTCGGCGCCATCTTTCTCCCACCGAGGGCCACCCCATGAAACCGCTTCTCTCCGCCATCACCGCCGCGCTCGTTGCCGGTCTCCTCTCCACCGCCGCTTACGCCGAAAACCTCATCCTTTACACCAGCCAGCCGAATGAGGATGCGCAGGCGACGGTGGATGGGTTTGAGGCGGCGCATCCGGGGGTCGAGGTCGAGTGGGTGCGGGAGGGGACGACGAAGATCATGGCCAAGTTAATGGCCGAGATCGAGGCGGGCAATCCGGTGGCGGATGTGCTGCTGATTGCCGATACGGTGACGATGCAGCGGCTGAAGGAGGCGGGGGAGCTTCTCGCCTATAAGTCGCCAGAGGCGGCCGCTTACGACGCCGCGCTTCATGATGCCGACGGCGCCTATTATTCGACCAAGATGATCACCACCGGCATCATCTACAACACGTCGGCTCCGATGAAGGCCACCGGCTGGCAGGATCTCGCGAAACCGCAAGCGAAGGGGCTCGTGACCATGCCGAGCCCGCTCACCTCCGGGGCGGCGCTGATCCATGCGCAGACGCTTGCCGGCATTTCCGGCCTCGGCTGGGACTTTTACAAGGCGCTTGCCGAAAACGGCGCGACGGCCGCCGGCGGCAATGGCGGCGTGTTGAAGGCGGTCGCGACCGGCGAGAAGGCCTATGGCATGGTGGTCGATTTCATGGCGATCCGCGAGAAGGCGAGGGGTGCGCCGGTGGAATTCGTCTTCCCGGCCGAGGGCGTTTCCGCCGTCACCGAGCCGGTCGGCATTCTGAAGACCGCGAAGAACGCCGAAGCGGCGAAGCAATTCGTCGATTTTCTCCTGTCCGAGGAAGGCCAGAAGCTGGCGGTGAAGATGGGCTATATCCCGGCCCGCGAAGGCGTGGCGCTGCCGGAAGGCTATCCCGCCCGCGAGACGATCAAGGTGCTGCCGGTCGATGCGGCCGCGGCGGTGAAGAATTCCGAGGCGGATCTGAAGACATTCTCCGGCATCTTCGGCACCAATTGACCGCCGCATGACACGCGCGGATGAGATCGCCCGCAGCCGGCATTCTGACCGGCCGGGGCATCGCGGTGGCAATGGAGCAGGCGGCGCGGGGCGGGAGGCCCGGCCGCTTCAGCCGCATTCGTCCGAAGACGACAGGCTGCCGGCGGCACTGACACGGACATTGCGCGGCCTGGAGCCGCCGGCGCAGGCTTCCGCAAGGGAAGGCAAGTCCCGCTGGTGGAAGTTCAAGCGCGGGGGAAGGCGGTCTTCGCCGACCGGCGGCGAGCCCGGCTGGCTCATGCCGTTCGTGCTCGGCGCCGTCTTCCTGCTCTCGGTGCTGCCACTCATCCGCCTTGGCTGGGCCGGTTTTAGTGGGCTTACCGAGGGCGAGGGGGCTCAAGTGCTCTTCGAGCCCGCCACCTTCGCGGCGCTCCGCAACACATTGCTGACGGCGGCGGGCGGGACGGGGGTGTCGCTGGTCCTCGGCGCGCTCTTCGCCTTCGCCGTCGCGCTCACCGATATTCGCGGCAAGCTCATCCTGAGCTTCGCCTTCATGCTGCCGATGATGATCCCGCCGCAGGTGACGGCGCTTGCCTGGGTGGAGATGTCCGGCCCGGCGAGCCCGCTCTTGAAGACGCTCGGGCTGGCGCCGCCGCTCGGTAGCCCGCAGCCGCTCTATTCGCTTTCCGGCATTGCGCTTCTCCTTGGAGTGCAGCATGCGCCGCTCGTCTTCCTGGCGGTGAAAGCCGGACTGGCGGCGATACCGCGCGATGGCGTCGAGGCGGCGCGGCTTTCGGGCGCGTCACCTTTCCGCGTCTTTCGCGATATCGTGCTGCCGCTTGGGGTGCCCGGACTCGTCGCGGGTGCTGCGATCGCTTTCGTCTCCGGCATCGGCAATTTCGGCATTCCGGCAATCCTCGGCATTCCCGCCTCGATCGAGACGCTGCCGACCTTGATCTTCAGCCGGCTCGCGAGCTTCGGCGCCGCCACCTTCGGCGAGATCGCCATGCTCTCGACGCTGATCGCGCTGATCTCCGCCTCCGGCCTTCTCCTGCAGCAGCGGGCGCTTGCCGGGCGGGATTATCGCCTCATCCTTTCCGGCGCGAGTGCCGCCTTCTCGCTCGGGCGCTTGCGGATCGTCGCCGAGGCGCTGCTCTGGGTGATCCTTGCGCTGGTGCTTGCGGCGCCGCTTCTGGCGCTCGTCGCGAGCTCGCTGGTGCCGGCCTATGGCGTGCCGCTGAATTTTGAGACCATCTCGCTCAAGGCCTATGGCGAAATCCTCTTCCGCCAGTCGGTGACGCTGACCGCGCTCGGCAATTCGCTCTTCCTCGCCTCGGCCGCGGCGATCGGGCTGCTCGCTATCACGGTGCCGGCGGGCTATCTGCTCACCCGTCGGCGCGGCGCGCTCGCCAATTTCCTCGCGATCCTGATCGAGATCCCCTATGCGCTGCCCGGCATCGTGCTTGCCGTCGCTTTCATTCTCACCTTCGCCGCGCCGCTGCCGCTGATCGGCCTTTCGCTCTACGGCACGATCTGGATCATTCTCGTCGCTTATTTCTCGTCTTTCCTCGCCGTCAGCCTGAAGCCGGTGATGAGCGCCTTTCTGCAGATGGACCCCTCGCTCGAAGAGGCAGCAAGGCTTGCAGGCGCGGGCTTTTTCCACCGCATGCGCGACGTGCTGCTGCCGCTTGTCGCGCCCGCCGCGGGAGCTTCCGTCATCCTCGTGTTCCTGATTGCGGCGAACGAACTGACGGTCTCGGCGCTGCTCTGGTCGGCGGGCACGCAGACGCTCGGCGTCGCGATCTTCAATCTCGACGACAGCGGTTCGTCCGATCTCGCCTCGGCACTCTCCGTGCTCGTCGTCATCCTGGTGATCGCGCTGATGGCGGCGCTCGAATATTTCGCCAAATACCTGCCGGAGGGCGTGCTGCCGTGGCGCAACTGATCCTCAATCATTTGACCAAGGATTTCGGCAGCGGGCGGGCGGCCGTTTCCGACGTCTCGCTCGCCGTGCGCAAGCAGGGTTTCCTGGCGCTCCTCGGCCCCTCCGGCTGCGGCAAGACGACGGTGCTCCGGATGATCGCCGGCTTCGAGCAGCCGACGGATGGCTCGATCCATTTCGGCGAGCGGCGGCTTGCGGATGCCGGCCGGGCGCTGCCGCCGGAAAAACGCAACATGGCGATGGTGTTCCAGTCCTATGCGCTCTGGCCGCATATGACGGTCGCGGAAAATGTCGGCTATCCCTTGAAGGTGCGCGGCATTTCCGGCGAAGCCTGGCGGACCCGCGTCGGCGAGGCGCTGGCGCTGGTCAAGCTCACTGACTTTGCCGAGCGGCGGCCGGCCGCACTTTCCGGCGGGCAGCGGCAGCGCGTGGCGCTGGCGCGCTGCCTTGTGACGTCGCCGGACGTTGTGCTGCTCGACGAGCCGCTCGCCAATCTCGACCAGCATTTGCGCAAGGCGATGGAGGAGACCTTCCGCGCCTTTCACGAGCGCTCTGGCGCGACGATGATCTATGTGACGCATGACCAGGCGGAGGCGATGGCGCTCGCAACGGACGTGGCGGTGATGTCGGAAGGACGACTGCTGCAAGTGGCGTCGCCGGCGGAGATCTATGCACGGCCGGCGGGCTGCGTGGTCGGCGGCTTGATCGGCCGCGGCAGCATCCTGGGGCTGCCGCTGCCGGAGGGCGCGGAACGCCAGCTCGGCTGGCCGGCCTTGCGCCAGGCGCTCGACCTCGCCCGCAGGAAGGGCGCGTCGATCGAAGGACGGGTGCTTGCAGACGTGCTCATCCGCCCGGAACAGGTGCACCGCGGCGCCGACGGCATCACGATGCGGGTCTCTTCTTGCGTCTTCGAGGGTGAGCGCTTCGCACTGGACCTCTCGTTTCCGGGTGGGCAGCGGCTGAAGGCCTATAGCAGCGTGGCGATCGGCGCCGGGGCAGAGGTGCCCTTCATCATCAGCGGTGGCTGGCGGCTTTGAGGGGAGTGAAGACCGGGTGGCGGCGGGACACGTTCATCCGAAAATGCACCCGAAAAGAAACCGGTTGTTTATCGCAATCACTCCTGCCACTATGCGTGCCGAGACACTGTCATGCAAAACAAGGAGGAGATCATGAAACTCTATCAGGGCATGGGTCCCAGTTCCTATCGGGTGCGCATCTTCATGGCGGAGAAGGGGGTCGAACTGCCGATGGTGGAGATCGATTTCGCCAAAGGCGAGCACAAGACGCCGGAATTTCTGAAGCTCAACTCGCTCGGGCAGATTCCGGTGCTGGAGCTCGACGACGGCACGATCATCACCGAAAGCGTCGCGATCTGCCGCTACCTCGAGGAGACGCATCCCGAGCCGCCGCTCTTCGGAGCCGATGCCGTCGGCCGCGCCAAGGTCGAGATGTGGAACCGCCGCGCCGAGTTCGAACTCCTCGGCACGATCGGCAATGTCGCCCTGCATTCCGATGCCTTCTTCAAGGACCGGCTCGTGCAGTTCCCGGCCTTTGCCGAGACCGAGCGTCAGGCCGTACCGAAGAAATGGGCCTGGCTCGACCGCGAACTTGCCGACGGCCGGCCCTATCTCGCGGGCGACGACTTCTCGGTCGCCGACATCACCGCCGCGGTCTGCGGCTGGCTCGGCGAAGTCTTCGGCATGGAGATCCCGGCATCGCTTGAAAATGTCCACCGCTGGAACGAGCGGGTCAGGAGCCGGCCGAGCTGGAATGCGTGAGTGCGGGAGGCCACCGGGCCGGCCATGTGGGTCGGTCCGCACCGCGAGTTTAGCGCGGGATGAGGAAAAGTGTGCGCGGTTTTCCGCCCGCATCCCGCGCTAACTCGTTAGAATCGATCACGCTTTATGATTTTAGGTCGATTCGACCTAAAATCATCGTGATCTACAGCGCCGCGCGTCTTATCAGACGCGCAAAGGTCGCTGTAGCACTTTGACCTGCTGCATGTTTTTATCCTTAAATCGGCTCCGATTTAAGGAAACATGCAGTAGTGCAAGACCTCCACCGCTTCGGCTCCCGATACCCGATCAAATGTGATGTCCCGCGCGTCCTGCGGGAACCAGCCTTAGGCTCGCACGTTCCCCTGTCCAGGACGGGAACAGCCTGCACCGGAGGCGGCAGCTCATGTATTTCATGGCCCTTGCGACAGACTATGATGGCACTCTGGCCGATCACGGCGCCGTCAGCCCGGAAAGTCTGGAAGCGTTGAAAAGACTGAAGGAGACCGGCCGCAAGCTGCTGCTCGTTACCGGACGCGAGTTGCCCGATCTCAAGCGCGTCTTTCCCCACACTGCCCTGTTCGACAAGGTTGTCGCCGAGAATGGCGCCTTGCTCTATTCGCCCGATAGCGAGGAGGAGCGGCCGCTCGCGCCGTCGCCGCCGCCGGCTTTCGTCGAGCGCCTCAGGCAGAAGGGCGTCGACAGGATATCGGTCGGCCGCTCCATCGTGGCCACCTGGGAGCCTCATCAAACGGCGGCCCTCGAGGCGATCAACGAACTCGGCCTCGAACTCGAGATCATTTTCAACAAGGGCGCGGTCATGGTGCTTCCAAGCGGCGTCAACAAGGCAACCGGTCTGAAATCAGCGCTCAAGGAGATGCAGCTTTCCTTTCTGAACGTGGTCGCTGTCGGCGACGCGGAGAACGACCACGCGCTCTTGAGGATGTGTGGTTGCGGCGCTGCGGTCGCGAACGCTTTGCCGGCGCTGAAAGATACGGCCGACTTCGTGCTTGAAGGCGCGCGGGGCGCTGGCGTCGAGGAACTGATCTCGCAGGTTATCGAGCGCGACTATGCGTTCTGCGCCAATGCACGTCACCTGGTGCCGATCGGCGAGGATGACGAAGGGCCCGTCGAAATCGGACCTTCCGATGTGCTGTTGATCGCCGGAAGCTCCGGCATCGGCAAATCGACGCTCGCAACCGCCCTTTCGGAGCGATTTCGCGAGCGGCGTTGCCAGTTCTGCGTCTTCGATCCGGAAGGCGACTATGAAGGTCTCGAAGGCGCCGTAACCGTGGGCAGCAGCTCGGTTACGCCGACGGACAGAGAGGTGCTGGAACTCCTCGCCAATCCGGACGACAACGTCGTGGTCAGTGCGCTCGGCTTCGAACTCAAGGAGCGGCCCGCGTTTTTTGCCGAACTGATGTCGGGCCTGTCGGCACTTCGCGCCAGAAAGGGCAGACCGCACTGGCTGATTATCGATGAGGCCCACCACCTCATGCCCGCATCGCGCGACAGTGCCTCGCTGGCGCTTTCGAACGATATCTCGGGAACGATCATGATCACCGTTCATCCGGATTCCGTCTCGCCCAATGCGCTCGCGGCCGTGACCGCAGTTGCAGCGCTCGGGCCCAGGGCGCGCGAAGTGATCGAGACGGTTTGCGGGGCGGTCGGCGAAGTGACACCAGACGGCCTGGATGAGCCGCTGGAAGACGACGAGGTTCTTTTGTGGCGGCGCTCGAGCGATGCGCGCGTGCGGCGCATCCGGGTCGAAAAACCCCGGCAGGTTCACAAGCGGCACACGCGGAAATATGCCGAAGGGCATCTCGGTGAGGAGGCCAGCTTCTATTTCCGCGGTCCGGAGAACAAAATGAAGTTGCGCGCCCACAATTTGATCATCTTCCTGCAGATCGCCGAAGGGATCGATGACGAGACCTGGGAGTACCATCTGCGGGCCGGCGACTACTCGAAGTGGTTCGAAGAGCGCATCGGTGACCCGGACCTGGCGCAGGAAGCCGCAGGGATCGAAGAGGATCGTTCGCTCTCGCCCGCCGAGAGCCGCCAAAGGCTGGCCGAAGCCGTGCGCCGGCGCTACACCGCACCCGCATCCGAGAAGGACTGATAGCGAGGGCGTTGCCGCTGCATCAGCGCCGTGCGTCTTTTCAGACGCATGAAGATCGCCCGCATGGCAGCGATTTCTGCTCTACGGCCGATGAGCGGTGAAACAGGACGCTACCGCTTTGGCTTCTGCTTCGCTCCTGCACTCCTGCCGTCCGAGCTTTTAGAACGCTCTTCAAAGCGTTTGGCGCCTTTGGCGAGATCAGATCCCTTCTGCGCTTCCACCTTTTTCTCTTCTTTCGCGGCGCTCTTGTGCAGGTCGCGCGCGGCTCGCTTGCCCTTTGGCGTCGGGGCTTGTTCGACACCCATTGCAGTTACTCCTCCGCTGATGAATATGCGGCTTGAACGTACAGCGATGATCCTTGTTCCTTTACAGGGGGCGGTCTTCGGTACCTACCATGCTGCAGCGTTCTTCGGCTCACGCACGTAGCTGTGGACTTGCCTTGTTTTTGCCCCTCTTGCCTTCTCTCTGGCTTTTTTGAATTCCTAAAATGAGAGTGCCTGATTCGCGCCCGCCCGCTTTCGAGCGCAGTTTCCGGGGGACGGACAAGCTTTGACGGGAACTGCCCAAGGAGAAGAGCCATGACAGAATACAAGAAGCCGATCATCACGGAGATGCGCCCGAAAATCACTGTCATCGGCGTCGGTGGCGGCGGCGGCAACGCGATCAACAACATGATCGCCGAAAATCTGCAGGGGGTGGATTTCATCGCAGCCAATACGGATGCGCAGGCGCTTGCGATGTCGAACGCGGCGCGGCGGATACAGTTGGGCACCGCCGTCACCGAAGGCCTCGGCGCGGGCTCGCTGCCGGACATCGGTCACGCTGCCGCACAAGAGTCGATCGACGAGATCATGGATCACCTTGGCGGCACGCATATGTGCTTCGTCACCGCCGGTATGGGCGGCGGCACCGGCACGGGGGCAGCACCGGTGATTGCGGAAGCCGCGCGGCGCGCCGGCATTCTGACCGTCGCTGTCGTCACCAAGCCCTTCAGCTTCGAAGGCAAGCGGCGGATGCAGACGGCGGAGCAGGGCATCGAGCGGCTGCGCGAAAGTGCCGATACGGTGATCGTCATCCCCAACCAGAACCTCTTCCGCATCGCCGATGCCAAGACCACCTTTGCCGACGCCTTCATGATCGCCGACCGGGTGCTTTATTCCGGCGTAAGCTGCATCACCGACCTTATCGTCAAGGAAGGCCTGATGAACCTCGACTTCGCCGACGTGAAGACGGTGATGAAGGGCATGGGCCGGGCGATGATGGGGACGGGCGAGGCGACCGGCGACAGCCGCGCGATGATGGCGGCGGAAGCGGCGATCGCCAACCCGCTGCTCGACGAGGTCTCGATGCGCGGCGCCAAGGGCGTGCTGGTCTCGATCTCGGGCGGCATGGACATGACGCTGTTCGAGGTGGACGAGGCGGCAACCCGCATCCGCGAGGAAGTCTACGACGAGGCCGACATCGTCGTCGGCGCAATCTTCGACCGCAATCTCGACGGCACCTTCCGCGTGTCCGTCGTGGCGACGGGCCTCGATGGCGCGCGTGCAAGCAGCGACGCGACAAAGCCCGAGGTCATGAACGGCCAGCCGGCGCCGGCGTCGAGCCGTACGCTGCAATAATCGAAGGGTGGGGACGTGGTGTGGGCCGCGAACGGTAGTTCCGGATTGTAGTCCGCCCCTCGCCCCAGCCCTGTCCCCGCAGGCGGGGAGGGGGTGCTCCCGTGCGGCCTTAGAAACGGCGCCTATTCCGGGAGACCGGCGCGGCGCAAATCGGCCACGAACCGGTCGACGAAATCTTCTGACATGGCCGGCACGCTGCCGAAATAGAATTCGGCCCGTGCTTTCGCGGCGGTCATATCGGGGCGCCAACGGCGAAGGGCCTCGACCGCTTCGCGCGCTTCGGCGGTGCGGCCTTCGGCGCCAAGTGCGGCCGCCAGCACCATTGCCGGCCAGAAGGTGACGTTTTCCTGGCGCAGCGACGTGCGCGCTGCTTCGGCGGCTTCCGCGACCCGGCCCGACTGGTAATGGGCGAGCGCGAGCATGTTGTGGAAGGTCCAGCGATGCGGATCGCGCGGGCTCAGCCGGAACGCTTCGTTGATTTCGGCAATGCCTTCTTCCGGACGCTCGACGTAGCAGAGCGCCTGCCCGAGGGCGAAATGGCCCTGCGCAAAGCTCGGATCGAGCCTGAGCGCATTGCGCAGATGCTCGATGCCGCGCTCCGGCGCACCGCTCAGCGCTAAGGCCCGGCCGAGCGCCACATGCGCGGCGGGCTCGCGGTCGTCGAGGGCGATCGCCCGCCCGGCGAGGTCGATGGCGTCGCGGATGCGCTCGGCGCGCTCGTCCAGCGGGCCATACCAGCCGAGCTGGATGTGGACATAGGCAAGGCGCGCATGGGCCTGGGCGAAAGACGGCTCGAGGCCGATTGCCCGCTCGAAGAGCCCCTTCGCGATCTTCAGGTCGTCGAGATTGAACTTGTAGAGGTGCCAGAGCCCCTGCAGATAGATATTCCAGGCGTCCATATCTGCGGCGGTATGGCCGCGAAGGGCGGCAAACTCGATGATGCCGAGCTCCGGTCCGACGGTGCCGGTGATCTGGCCGGCAATCTCGTCCTGAAGCACGAAGACGTCGTCGAGCGTCCGATCATATCGTTCTGCCCAGAGGAGCATGCCGGTCTCGCCGCTCAATAATTGCGCCGTGATGCGGATGCGGTTTCCCGCCCGGCGAATGCTGCCTTCGATCACGTATTTTACGCCAAGGTCCTCCGCGACCTTGCGGACGTCCACGGGCTTGCCCTTGTAGGTGAAGGATGAGTTGCGGGCGACAACGCGCAGCCATCGGCAGCGGGCGAGCGTGGCGATCAGCTCCTCCGTGAAGCCGTCGGAAAAATGTTCCTGCTCGTCGACGCTCGACATGTTGATGAAGGGCAGCACGGCGATCGAGGGACGCTTGTGATCCGGCAAAGGCCGATCATCGGGGGCGGCCGCGGCCACCTGCTCACCGGTCTCGCCCGGCTGCCATCGCCAGACGCGGACCGGCCCGTGAATACCATCAAGCGTGCGGCGGCCGACGTCGAGCGCGGGAAAATCGAGTTTCGACCCGATCAGGTCGTAGACCTGCTGGGAAACGCAGATACCGCCCGGCGGCGCGATCTCCTGGAGGCGCGCAGCAAGCGTGACGCCGTCTCCGTGGAGGTCGCCCTCATCGACGATGATGTCGCCGAGGTGGATGCCGATGCGAAGCTCGATGCGCCCGGTTTCCGCGCCCTCATTGTGTTGCGACATCATATGCTGGATCGCCATTGCGCAGGCGACCGCATCGGTAACGCTCGCGAATTCCGCAAGCAGGCCGTCACCAGTCTGCTTGACGATACGTCCGCCGTGGTTGGCGACGGCAGGCGTGATCAAAGCGCCCCGGCATGCCTTCCACGCCCGGAACGTGCCGGCCTCGTCAAGCCCCATCAGCCGGCTATAACCGACGACATCCGCGTCGAGGATCGCTGCCAGCCGCCTCATGCGCCAATCTCCCGATCCTGCTGCATGGCTCCTCAAATCGCAGCCGATTCAAAGCCATGCGCCTATCCAAAGTGTTGCAGCCACCTTTGCGCGTCTTGAAAGACCCACGCTGCTGTGGGCGCGATGAACTGGATGCCGCCATCCGCTCGCCGCGCCGCCAAGTCCAGTTGGCGCGGGATGCGGGCGGAAACCGCTCGCACTTTCCTCGTCCCGATCCAAGAAGTGAACCGCGGGATACCGCCGAAAACCGCTTCCCATGTTTCCTGATCCCGCCCGAGAAGAGTAGCAACGGCAAGTGCCCGTGTCCATTACGCCGCCGCGCGTCTTTTCAGGTGCATAAAGCCGCTGTCGGCGTGAGAGGGGCAAAGGCCTTTCTTTCCCTCTCACCGCCTTGCCGACGACCGGAATCGACCCCGTGCGGACCTTCGTCACGAAAGGCACCAATGTCCGGTTCGGGGTTGCTCGCCCTTCGCCAAACACAGCACGAACGTCACGTGGTTGGCCAATTCCAGTCGTACATTTGACTGCCATCACGAGTACCGCCGAATAGCGAGGACGGCGATGTCAAATGTGGAGAGATGCCATGTTGAGGGGCACGTGCCTGTGCGGCAGTGTGAGCGTCGAGGTCACCGGCCCAATTGAACATCAGCCTGAAGCTTGCCATTGCAGGATGTGTCGGAAACAGTCTGGCCACGTCCTCGCTGCTGTGAATGTTCGGCGCGACGCGCTCTCAGTCGGCGGTGAGCAACACGTCCGTTGGTACCGATCGTCCGACAAGGTCGAACGTGGATTCTGTTCTGAGTGCGGCTCGACGTTGTTCTGGAAGCCCATGATTGATGGCTATCAGCTCACGGCTGTCTCGATGGGTCTATTCGATGGCCCGACCGGATTGCGTCTCTCCAAACACACATTCGTCGGGGACAAGGGCGACTACTACGAAATCACAGACGGTCTACCGCAGAGCGACAGCTAGTGACCGCGCGCTTTTTCTGAGTGGGTGATGGCCGAAATCGGCCGCCTCCGGTCGTTCAATGCCTCCGGTGAAAGACCGCTCATGGCGCTTCGTGCCGGTTCAGATACAAGTGCGCCAACGCGAACTTTGCACCCGAAAGCGACCTTCATTGGTCGGGACCGGGACGTCTGCAAAGGGGACGATCCATCCCGTAGCATGCGGTGGGAACAACCGCTTAGAATCCGATTTGCTGAGAAACTCAGCAAGCGAGGGCTTTAGCCCGTCATCGAGAGTTTCGCTCCGCAAAGGGCCAGATCGCGAATCCTGATTCCCAACTAGCCCGTGCAGGAAAATGCCAAACCCAGGTAGAACGCTAATCAACGACGAACCGTGTGCGCTGTAGGAACAGCCAAGATATCCAGGCTGGCGGAAAAGGACTGTCGGCGCTGACGGGATTGGCGTAAGCTACGGCCCTTGGGGTTGCATCCATGCACCGTATTGTCACGATTGCTGTTGTCGCGCTCGCGGCCGCCGCGCTTAGCTGTCCTGCACGGGCGGAGGTGCTGATCGGGGTCGCAGGCCCGATGACCGGAAAGCTCGAATGGACTGGCACGCAATTGAAGCGCGGCGCAGAGGTGGCTGTGGCCGACATCAATTCGGCGGGCGGCGTCCTCGGCCAGCAGGTGCGGCTCATCACGGTCGACGACTTCTGCGATCCCGAGCAAGCGGTGGCTGCTGCCCAAAAACTGGTGGCTGACGGTGTAGTGTTCGTCGTCGGGCACTACTGCTCTGGAGCCTCGATCCCGGCATCGAAGGTGTACGAGGCAGCAGGAGTTCTGCAGATTTCGCCATCCTCGACCAATCCGATGTTGACCGAGCAAGGCCGCGCCAACGTTTTCCGCGTCTGCAGTCGCGACGATGCGCAGGGCTTCGAGGCCGGCAACTACTTGGCCGATCATTGGAGCGACAAGAAGATCGCGATCCTTCACGACAACACGACGTATGGGAAGGGTCTCGCCGATGAGACAAGAAAGCAGCTGAACAAGCGGGGCGTGACCGAATCGATCTATGAAGGCTACACTCCCGGGAAAGACGACTACTCGGCCGAGATCAGCACGTTACAGGGGGCGGATATCGCCGTGCTGTACATGGGCGGGTATCATACCGAGGCTGCGCTTATGGTCCGCGCGGCGCGCGATCGGGGCTACTCGGTTCAACTGATCTCGGGTGACGATAGGCGACCGAGGCATTTGGCCTGATTGCCGGCCCGGCCGCCGAGGGCACGCTCTTCACCTTTGTCCCCGACCCGCGTCGAAACGCCGAAGCGGCCAAAGTCGTCGAACGATTCCGAGCCGAGAACTTCGAACCCGATTCCTGGACGCTGCACAGTTACGGCGCCGCCCAGACTTGGTCGCAGGCGGTCGAGAAGGCAGGCTCACTAGACCTCCAAGCCGTGATTGCGTCGCTGCGCGGCAATCAATTTGATACTGTGTTGGGCCGTGTGGACTTTGATAACAAGGGCGACCTCACTGTTCAGAGTTGGGTATGGTATGTCTGGAAGGGTGGCGAATACGTGCCGTTGGAGTAACGGACCACCGATCCGGCGGTTCGCTTTGAGCCAATCTGTGCAGACCCTATTGGCCGCGCCAGCTGAATCAATGCGTCGCCGCGATGGTTAAGCGTCTCGGCATACGCGGCCGCCTGTTGCTCGCTTTTTTTGGTATCAGCACCTTCGCGGTGCTCGCGACAGCCGCCGCTCTCTATGCCTTCCTCGAGGTGGGGGAGGTCGTCGAGCGCATCACCAAGGAGCGTGTGCCGTCGGCGCTCGCGTCTCTCCAGCTGTCGCGCCAGGCCGAGCGGGTCGCCGCCAGTGCGCCCGCCGTACTTGCTTCGACCAGCAAGGCTCAGCACAACGAGGTCTCGGCTGCGATCGCGGCCGAGATGACGCGCCTCGAGGAACTGCTTGCCGCTCTCAAAGGCGCCAAGACTAACACGGCGGTGGTGGCTGAGATCGAGGCTGCGGTGCTTGGTCTGCGGCGCAATCTCGACGCCCTAAACGATGTTGTCGCCGCCCGCCTCACCGTGGTGGCGCGCAAAGAGGAACTGTTACGCCGCCTGTCGGCTACGACAAATGCAAGCCAGCGCCTTCTGGCGCCCGGTATGCTCGTGATGAATTCCAAACTCCAGCAATGGCGGGCGGTCACAGCCGACACGTCGCTCGCGTCGGATCGAGGCGCGGAGGCGACGGCCGACCTGGTCCAGTCGATAGCGGCCTATATCCCGCAGCAGAAGGCGCAGCAGGAGATCTCGGCCGTCGACGACGCGCTGGTCAACACGGCGGAAGCGCCAACGCCCGGCGATCTGGCCTTGACTCTGTTTCCGCTGCGCCGGTCACTCGCCGTTCTCGACACGATCTCCAACGAGATCGACGAAAGGCTGCAAAGCCGTTTCCAGCAGCGGGTCAACGAGTTCAAGGCACTGATCGACGGTGGAAACAGCATTCCGAAGGCGCGACAGGACGAGTTCGCCGTCGTGGCGCAGGGCGAGGAGCTTCTGGCTGAAAACAATCAGCTGTCGCGTAGTCTTACCGCCGCCGTCGATCGCCTGGTCGCCGCGGCAGACCGCGAGATCACCGCGTCCGGTCTCGAAGCCGCGGTCGTCCAGCGCTACGGGACCGGAGTTGTCCTTGGCTCCGCCTTTCTCAGCCTCTTGAGTTCCGTTCTTGTTGTTTGGCTCTATGTCGACCGTAGCCTCCTCGCCCGTCTGGGAGGGGTGAGCCAAAGCATGCTTGCGATCGCCGGCGGCAATCTTCATGTGCCATTGCCTGCCGCGGGCCATGACGAAATCGGCCGCATGGCCGAGGCGCTCAGGCTCTTTCGGGACACCGCAGTCGAGATCGAGGAAAAGAACCTGCGCGAGGTCGCCGAAGCGCGCCAGCGCCTCATAGATGCCATCGAGAGCATCTCCGAGGGATTCGCTCTCTACGACGCGGAGGACCGGCTTGTCCTTAGCAATAGCCGCTACCGCGAACTGCTCTACAGCGACCTTGCGATCGAACTGACGCCCGGCACGATATTCGAGCACATCATTCGCCGATCCGCTGAGCGCGGCTACATCAGGGATGCTGAGGGGCGGTTCGAGGAATGGGTCGCCGAGCGGCTCGCCCGGCACCGCAACCCTGGCGAACCCTGGGTGCAGCGGCGAGGCGACGGGCGATGGATCATGATAAGCGAGCGGCGGATCACCGGCGGCGGCACCGTCGCAGTCTACTCGGATATTACCGAGCTGAAGCAACGGGAGGAGAACCTCGCCGAGAAATCCGCGGCTCTCGAGGCGCTTTCCAGCAAGCTGGCGAAATACCTGGCGCCCCAGGTGTACAACTCGATATTCACTGGACGTCAGGACGTCAGGATCGCCAGCCAGCGGAAGAAGCTGACAATATGCTTCTCGGATATCGCCGGGTTTACCGAGGCCAGTGACAAAATGGAGTCCGAGGTTCTCACCCAGCTCCTCAACCACTATCTGACGGAAATGTCGAAAATTGCTTCCGATCACGGCGCGACGATCGATAAGTATGTCGGCGATGCGATCGTGATGTTTTTCGGCGATCCGGAGACTCGCGGCGTCAAGGAGGACGCGCTCGCCTGTGTTCGGATGGCTCTCACCATGCAGAAGCGGATGAGCGAACTTGCCGAAATCTGGCGCGACATTGGAATTGAAACACCGCTGCAATGCCGCATCGGCATTCACACCGACTACTGCACTGTCGGCAACTTCGGCAGCGAGGACCGGATGGACTACACGATAATCGGCGGCGCTGTGAATCTCGCCTCACGTCTTGAGCAGGAGGCGCAGCCAGGGACCGTGCTCATTTCCTATGAGACGTTTGCGCAAGTGAAGGACATGATCGACTGCGACGTACTGGGGCACATCCACGTCAAGGGGATCGCCTATCCGGTCGCCACCTATCGCGTCATCGATCTGAAGGGCAATCTTGTCGCTGCCCGGCGCCCCGTTCGAACCGAACTGCCGCATCTCAGACTAGAAGCTGAGCCCGAGTTGATGTCTGCTGACGAGCGTGACCAAGCCGCCACTGCGCTTCGAGACGTGCTCGATCGACTTTGTCACAAGCCTGGGTAGGAGGGCTCGCCCGGGGCGCGGATGGTCGCCTTCTACAGCTCACCTCGTCGATCAATCACAGCTAGGCATGCGCCTCGGCCAGCGTCGCCTTTGGGATCGAGACTCGGCCTTCCCGACGGCGCTGACAAGGTCCGGAATTGGCGCTTCTTTCGCGTTGCTCGCGAGGCAAGGTAGGGCAGAAAACCACCCATCGCAGCCGCCAGAAACGATCGTGGTGAACGAGTCGATTGAGCCCCAAAGCAGATGTTGCTGGTCTTGATCCTTGTCGCTCTGATACGGCCCAGTCAGTTTACGATTGCCCTCTCGCTTTCCACCGCTTCGACCAGCCGGTCCAAGCCTTCCTCCGTCCCCACAAGCCGTTGGTCTCTTGCGGCCCTGCCTCCTGCGAGGATTGCGACCTGCTCGGTAAAGGTCATTTTGGTCTTGCGTCCGACCGTCTTGAAAGTGATCGTCACAAGCGAGGCGGAGAGCCGCGCGCCGGCGAAGCTCATTTCATAGGCGTATATGATCCGCTGCTCAGGCACGATGTCGAGATAGTGAGCGTGGAAGGTCTGCTCGTCGCCCGCGGGCGTGCGCCACCGCTTCACCTCCGTACCGCCCACCGAAAAATCGAACCTGTCTTCCAGCACGAGCCAATCGGGATGACAGCCACTCCAGCGGGCCTTCAGTTCTGCCTCTGACCAGAAACGAAATGCATGCCTCGGGCTCGCCGAAAGCTCCCGTTCAACGACAAAGCTGGTATGTTCGATGCGTTGGCTCGTTGTCATTCTTCATTCTCCTCGGGAAATTCGGCAATGGCCCGCTCGAGACGGTCGAAGGCCGCATTGATGGCCGCCCGCCGTTCAGCAAGCCATTCATTGATAATACTGAAGGCGGTTGGGCTGATCTCGTATGTTCGTACCCGGCCGGCCTTGCGCGACACGACGATCCCCCCATCTTCGAGCACCCTGAGATGTTTCAGAGCAGAGGGCAGCCGCATTCCGACGGGTTCGGCCAGCTCCTTGACCGATGCCGGGCGAGCGCACAGGCGCTCCACCATTGCCCGGCGGCCGGGGTCGGCGAGAGCGGTGAATATGCGATCAAGCGGTGCGGCTTCCAAAGCAGGTCTCCCTTACGATTGAAGCTCAAGGAACCGCTCCGGCATGGCGTCGCGGTAGGGGAATATCGAAAAGTAGGGTCGCGCCTCCGTTAGCGTCCGCCGCACCGACGGGCGCTCCAGAAGACGCTCGACATAGCGGCTTAGATGCACCTGACCCTTGCCGAACGGATGAACGATGGAGGCAAAAAACAGGCCCGGCGCGGCGGCGCAATCGGCAATGGTGAATTGGTCGCCAGTGGCCCAGTGAGTGGCCGCGACTTGGGCGTCGGTCATCGCGTAAGCGGTATCCAGCGTCTTACGGGCGTCTGCGACTCCGATCGGGTCTCTGCCGTCCTCAGGGCGTATCCGGTCCGTCACGATCTTCTGCACGGGTGCACTGACATAAAGATCGAAGAAGCGGTCCCACAGCCGCGCCTCAAGCCTCGCATTCTCGCCTTCTGGAAGCAGCGCCACAGGACCGGGATAGTGTTGCTGCAAATACTCGATGATGATGCTCGTCTCCGGGACCGTTTGATCGCGGGTATGGTCGTGCAGCACAGGGATTTTGCCAATCGGCCATTTCTCCAAAAGCATCGCAGCGGAGCCAGGATCGCCCAGATCGACGGTCTCGGCGCGAAAATCGATTTCGTTCTCGTAAAGGGCGATCAGCACCTTGTGACAGAACGACGCCAGCGGGTGGAGATAAAGGGTCAAAGCCATCGCAGAGCCTTTCATGAAAGTTTCTCACGACGGAAACTATTTGGGCGAGGCGACGGAGTCAACATTAGTTTCCTTACATGGAAACTGAGCCTGATTGGGCACTGATGACCGCTGCATAGGCGGCTATTCCGCGCGTTTGCGTTGGACTTCCGCTCTCTCCACCCTTCGGAGATGTTGCCCGAAAGGGCCTTCGAAGTCTGCTTCGCGCCCATGAACTGCCCCGTGTGGCATTTGCCGCTGATACAGTATTTTTGACGGCGCAGAACGCGGGCGGAAAACCGCTTTACACTTTTCCTCGTCCCGCGCCCGTCAATCGGGACCGGATGGCAAAGAGCCCGGCGATGGTCAGCGCTGTAAAGGTGGCGCCGGCGAGGAAGGTTGCCTCAGGGCCGGCGATGTCCCAGAGCGCGCCGGCGAGGACGCTCGCAAGCAGCAGTGCGACGCCGCCGACTAGGTTGAACATGCCGAAGGCGGTTCCGCGCAGTTCCGCCGGCGCGGTCTCGGCGATCAAGGTTGCGAGCAGGCCCTGCGTGAAGCCCATGTGGAGCCCCCAAAGTACGACGCCTGTGCCGAGGGCGGCGATGCCGCTCGCAAGCGCGAGAACGATATCGGCGAGGAGCAGGAGGGCGAGGCCGAGCACGAGCAGGGTCAGGCGGTCGACGCGGTCGGAGAGGACGCCGGCCGGATAGGCGGACAGCGAATAGGCGAGGCTCATGACCACCAGGACGATCGGGACGAGCGACGGAGCGAGACCGATCGATTGCGCGCGAAGGATAAGGAAGGCTTCGCTGAAGCGCGCGAGCGTGAAGATGGCGGCGACGGCGACGACCCACCAATAGGCCGGTCCGAGCCGCCGCAGTTCATCGCGATGGAGCGGCATTCGGACGCGGCGAAGCTCCTTCGGCCGCTCCGGCTCCCGAACGGCAAGGAGGATCACGCCGACCGAGAGGAATGCCGGAATGACGGCGAACCAGAACACGGTCTGAAAGTGATCCGCAGTCAGCCACATCAGCCCGATGGCGAGGAGCGGACCGAGGAAGGCGCCGATCGTATCGAGCGACTGGCGCAGGCCGAAGCTCGCCCCGCGCAGGTGCGGCGGAGCGAGATCGGCGACGAGCGCGTCGCGCGGCGCGCCGCGTATGCCCTTTCCGACGCGGTCGACGAAACGGGCCGCCACCAGCCATTCGATGGAGGAGGCGAGCGGAAAGATCGGCTTGGTGAGGGCCGCAAGACCATAGCCGAGGGCGGCGAGCAATTTGCGCTTGCCGAGCCAGTCGCTGAGCGCGCCGGAAAAGACCTTGGTGATCGAGGCGGTCGCCTCGGCGATCCCCTCGATGAGGCCGACGGCGAATGTGGAGGTGCCGAGCACCGCGACCATATAGACGGGCAACAGCGCGTGGATCATCTCGGAGGAGATATCCATCAGCATCGAAACGAAGCCGAGGGCCCAGACCCCGGCGGGAATGCCACGGCGCGAAATCGTCTCGATCGTCATGTCACCCTGCGTTGTCTCGCCATCCTCTGCTTCCCATTCTTCCGCAGCTGCCGACGGGTTGCGACGTGGCTTCTGCGATGAGTCGCAAGAATATGCTACAGCGCCGTGCGTCTTTTCAGACGCACAAAGGTCGCTGTAGCACTTTGAATTGCTGCATGTTTTTATCCTTGAATCGGCTCCGATTTAAGGAAACATGCAGTGGGCGCATCTGCTGTTGCTGTCTGCAATCGGCGGGGCAGCAGGCTGGATGAGCGGGAGATTGCATGGGCCGCGCACGGCCTCCGGGCTTGCCATCCGGTGCTAATTGTCGCCCTTGAAGAACGCGCCGTAGTCATCGAGGTTCTTCGTCCGCGCGGCGATCACGCCGGCGCGGCAGGCGAGGAAATCCAGCACCTGTCCCTCGCGGCCCCAGTCACCGTTTGCATAGAAGGCGCAGGCGCTTTCCTTGTAGGCATTCCAGAGGCGCTGCTCGGCGAGCATGTCGGTTCTGGTCTGGCCGCTCGTCTCCGCAAACACGGTCTTCCAGGTGGCGTTCAGCTTGTCGTCCTCGCGCTTCACCCACTGGCTTCCGCATTGCGCGAAGCTCGCGTTGTCAGAGACTTTGGCGATGCATTTATCGTAGAGGTCGTCGGAGAATGCGGGAACCATCATTGCCGCGACCGAAGCCAGAAAAATGGCCAGCATGACCGAAAATCGCTCAGTTTTCTTCATTAGCCAGCTCCAACCTCATGCCCTTTGTTGCACCAGAACTCCAGCGCCGTGGGTCTTTGCCGACGCACAAGATCGCTGCGGCGCTTTTCACTCGCCGCGTGGTCTTCCTTAAATCGATTAGGATCTAAGGAACCATGCAGTGCTCTGATCGCAACAGGAGATTGCATTTAATCTCAAGCGATTGCAACGGATTGGATCGGTCATTCGGGATTGCCGGACGCGCGGGGGAGGGAAGTCGGAAATGCTGTCTTCAATCTGCTTTGTGCTTTTTGCCTTGCCGCCCGCACGATGGCATTGCAAGGTTTCTAACGGAGTGTCGCATCGCCATTGCGAGGGACTCCGACATTGAAATGCGCCTGATCTCTCGGAATTCTATTCCGCTTTCGAGGGTGGGCTGGACCGGCAAGGGGACATGCATGCCACGACGCTACGCGATCTACGACGTCTTCACCGAGAAGCGTCTGGAGGGGAATCCTCTCGCGGTGATTTTCGACGGCGAGGGCTTAAGCGACAGGGCCATGCAGGCGATCGCCCAGGAATTCAACCTGTCCGAGACGGTCTTCGTGCAGCGGCCGGGGAGTGCCGCGCATTCCGCCCGCCTCAGGATCTTCACGCCGGTATTTGAACTGCCGTTCGCCGGGCATCCGACGGTTGGGGCGGCCGTGGCCATTGCCGAGGCGCTCTACGGTGATTCCGGCAAGGCGCTCGATCTGATGCAGGTGCTGGAAGAGAAAGTGGGCCCGGTGCGCTCGGCGGTGCGGCTGAAGCCGGGGGAGGCGACCTTTGCCGAATTCGACCTGCCACGCAAGCCGAGCCGGCTGGAGGCGCGCTTCGACAAGCAGGCGATCGCCGACGCGCTGAGCCTCAAGACGACGCAGATCGGCTTCGAGAACCATGTGATCTCGTTCTGGAGCGCGGGCGTTCCCTTCGTGATGGTGCCGCTGCACGACGTCGGCGCAGCGGCTGCCGTGGAATTCGATCCGCAGCGCTGGGAGCAACTGGCGCCGCTGGCGGAAGGCCGGCTCGCCGCCGCCTATCTCTATTGCCGCGGCGGCATCAACCATATGGCCCGCTTCCACGCCCGCATGTTTTCTTCCGAGATGGGCCTTGCCGAAGACCCCGCGACCGGCGCGGCGGCAGCGGCACTTTCCGGTGCGATCAACCTTTTCGACGAACTGGTCGACGGACATCACCCGATCCTGATCGAGCAAGGGGTGGAGATGGGCCGCCCTTCCTTCATCCACCTGCATCTCGACATCGCCGGCAGCAAGATCGCCACCGCCCGCATAGGCGGCCATGCGGTGAAGATTGCCGAGGGGGAATTGGCCGTCTGACTGCCGGCAGGACGGTCTGATTTTTTCCCGAGAATTTTGAAAAGGGTGCTGGACAAGCCGAGCGAACGCCATTATACGCCCCTCCAGACCGCAGCAACGCGGTTTTGGACGGGTGATTAGCTCAGTTGGTAGAGCAGCTGACTCTTAATCAGCGGGTCCACGGTTCGAGCCCGTGATCACCCACCAATCTTTTCAAAGACTTACCGCGATACCTTCACCTAAAACATTGATGCTTTTTGCGTTCGGGTAACGTTGGGGTGACCGCGGACGATCAGAAGTGCCAGATGTTCGGCAAAGCAGGCTCCGATGACCATCGGCGGTGCATGTTCTATACTTACGGCGAGCGCGAGCGGCGGACGGCCGCCAACAATCAGGCAGCGGCGGCGGTGCTGGTCGGCGCGGCGGCCGTGGGGCTGGCGGCGGCGGCAGTTGCAACCGCGCCGCGCTATCCGCGCTACTGGTGCGGCCGCTGGAGCTGCCATTATTACTGAGGCGGCGACCCGCTCCGGAGCCATCGGCCCACAGTAACCCGTTTGGGTGGGGCCCCTAACCTTGACCGCAACCTAACGCTGTGCGACGCTACCGCCTCTCGGTTATAGTGCGTTGGGGGCAAGCACGAATCTTTCTACTGCTGAACAGATCCTCGTCGAGCAGTGGGTGACGAACGAGGCGAAGTCAACCGTCGTTGCTTACCTGCTATGGTTATTCTTGGGCGGTCTAGGAGCGCACAGGTTCTATATCGGGCGCACCGGAAGCGGCGTGGCCATCCTTGCCCTGCTCGTGATTGGTGTCGCCACGGCTGGCGTCGGGATCGGGAGCCTAGTCATTGTCGCGTCGGCTATATGGCTGCTGGTCGACCTGTTTCTCATCCCTGGCATGATTCGGCAGCAGAAGGAGGAGGTGCGGAACAGCTTCAGCAAGCAGATGTATACCGAACGCGTTCTCGCTCCGGAGCGATCGGAACGATGACGGGGCGCTTTGTCCTTACTCGCCTGCCTGCCATTGCTGTAATGCACGAGCAAAAACGTACATGGCGCCGGCAAGCGCCTACCGCTGCTTGACGATCCCGTAAGGCTCCTGACAGGTCCACATTAGCCCACCGAGCGGGATGCTGTCCCATGCTCGGTACCAATCGGAGGCGTCTTCCTCGATCCACTCTGAGCAAGCCAGGAGGAGATCCGACGTTGCCCAGGCAGTGTACTCGTTGATGAAGCCCTGATTGCCCTTGGTCTCCGCCAGCGTGGAGACGACGAGCCTCAAATGGCCCTCGCCATGCTTCTCGAGGATTCGGCACATCGTCGCCACAGCCCGAGTTTGCCCCGGCTTCGGAAACTCATTCGCGCGGATGATCTCGACGCGACATTAAACTCCGCACAGATGGAGCGCTTTGGGCATGGTCAATTCCTCACTGCCTGTTGAACCGCACGGCGGAATTCGTCTGCCATCGCCTGCCGAGCCCTGGCGTCTCCGGTGTCACCATGGAATTGGTGTCGGCGATGCGTGGCAACCAGTCATCAAACCTGGATCGGAAACGATATTGGACGCGCACGGCCGCTCCGTCATAAAAACGCGGCAAGCGATGCCGCCGAAATGCGGGTGACAAGAGAAATCCTGCAGCGCATTGACGCAAGCCAGCGCGACGGCAATCAACTGCGGCGCTGATCGATCATGCGACGGCTTGAGCAACCACCAACTGAGCACGTTGAACAATTGCGAACTGCTCTGAGTGCTTGTCTGCTCCCTTCGCTGTCCAAAAGGCAGCATCTTCGGCATACTCAAGAGACATCAACGATGTCGGCAGGCTCTTGATGCGCGATTGCGTATCTGCACCGCTACGTTCAATCAAATAATGCGGAATGATCTGATCTACATAGTATTCCTGCGGGCGAGACACATTCATCAGCAATGCTCTGGCGAGGCGCTTCGTGAAGAGCTGAGAGACGGCGTCGGCTTCGAATAGCACGGCGTTCGCCAATATTTTTTGCCAGAGTCGCCTCTTCTCTGGGCGAAAAACGAAACCCGCCGAGGTGTCCTCTGGCATGTTGTCGATGATCGGCCATGGCGATTTATTCATGACCGAATCCACATCAATGATGAAAAGCCGCTTTACGCCTCTCTCAAGGAGCAGCGGCGCAAGAATGAAGCGCGCGGCGGTGTAGTAGATACCGGTCGGGTTTGAACTGTGGATGTCTGTGCATGAATCAATCGTATAGCTGAGCCGCACATTTGCGTAGCTCTTGCGCAGCGCTTCTGCTCTCGTGATCGTTTCTTCCGAGGGATCCAGCAGGTGGAGATGTATAGCGTGGGTTCCCGGCACAGCACTTATTGAAGAAAGCAGGCTCACCGCGAACTTTTCAAAGTAGTTGTTGTCGCAAGCGGCAAGGATGAGATCCTTAGCTTCCTCTCCAGTTGGCATCCTGCCACCGAGGCGAGCCTGAAAGTTGGTCAGACGCTCCTCACCATAGCTGCTGTCAATGACTGCTCGCGCCGTGCTCAACCAAATGCGCAAGCGAGAAAAGCCGGAGTGCTTCCGGCGAATTTTTTGATTTTGCATGATTGCCCCAAAGAAATGCGCCTGCTGGTTATTCGGTTTCACAACCGCTCGCAAGTGGCATTTCGCGAAGAAAACCGTAATTTCACAGGGGCTTAGCTTCTGGTATTGTTCTGCAGGGCTGAAGGCTTCTGATCCTGGGCGCTTCGGCCGAGTGCTTTTTATCTCTTCAGACACGAGGGCGGAACCGAAAGACGGCTGCGGTCGAGAATCTCTTCCGAAAATGCCAAATCTTGCTCGCCGACCGGTCGGTTATTTCATTCTCCGCAGGCTGTAAGCGAGGTTATTTTGCGCGAGAGTCAAGGCGGCATGCGTGCTGTACGCTTTTGCCGCCGTCGACCTCGCCGGTCGTCTATGCCGAAAATCCACCGCCGCGCTCTTAAACTTCCCGGCGTCAGGCTCTATATGGGCTTCGGTGGCCTACGCGGCCGGGAGTGACAACGGGATCCGATAAAATGCAGCGTTTTGGACGAGTTCTGGCAATGGTGGCGGTCGGCCTCATGGTCATGTTGACTGTGGTGGACGTCGCCGAGGCGCGGCGGGCGGGCGGTGGGTTCGGCTCGCGCGGCAGCCGGACGTTTTTCGCGCCGCCGGTGACGCGCACGGCGCCGACGAATGCCGCGCCGATCGACCGGACGATGACGCCGCGGCAGAATGCCGAGCCTTCGACGGCGACCAACCCGGCGGCGCAGAACCGGACGACGAATCCGCGTCCGGGCTTCTTCAACGGGTTCGGGGGCTCGATGCTGGGCGGTCTCATGATGGGTGGCCTGATCGGCATGCTTCTCGGCCATGGTCTCGGCGGCGGCATCGGCTTTCTCGGTCTCCTGCTGCAACTCGGTCTAATCGTCCTCGTCATCTCGCTGGCGATGCGGTTCTTCGGGCGCGGTCAGCGCCCGGCCTATTCGGCGCCGTCCGCATCGGCGCGCTCTTCCGCCATGGCTGCGGATTCGCCCTCCTTCCGTATTCCACGCATCGGCGAAGGAATGAGCGGGCAGGGTGACCGTGCCGCCGCCGCGGCTTCGGCCTCCGCGCGTTCGTCCGCATCCGCCCCTGCCTCGGGCCCGGCCTCGGGCAAGACCGACGAAATCGGCATTGGCCAGCACGACCTCGACCGTTTCGAAGCGATGCTGAAGGAGGTGCAGGCGGCCTACGGCGCCGAGGACTACGCGACCTTGCGCCGGCTGACGACGCCGGAAGCCATGTCCTATCTCGCCGAGGAACTCAGCGAAAACGCGACGAAGGGCCTTAAGAACGATGTCCGGGACGTGCACCTCGTCCAGGGCGACGTCGCCGAGGCTTGGCGCGAGGACGGCACCGACTATGCGACCGTCGCCATGCGCTACGAGAGCATCGACGTCATGCGCGACCGCGCCACCAGCCGCGTCGTTAGCGGCGATCCCGACCGCCAGACCGAAGCGGTCGAGCTCTGGACCTTCCTTCGCCGGCCCGGCGCCGATTGGCAGGTTTCGGCCATTCAAGGTGTCGAGGCTTAGTCACTATAGCGGCGTGCGTCTTTCAGACGTACAAAGGTCGCTGTAATGGTTTGAATCCCTGCATGGTTCCCCTGCTGCATGTTTCTTAAATCGGAACCGATTTAAGGATAAAAACATGCAGCAATTCAAAGTGCTACGGCGACCTTCGTCCGTCTGAAAAGACGCACGGCGCTGTAGTTTCGATTTAAGGAACCATGCAGGAAGGCTTGCGCTGAAGCGGTGCAAATTCCGAACGCGATCGATTCTGGCAGGTCGAAGGGCGGGACGCGGAACCCAAACCGCGAAGCCTTTCTCCTCCTGCTCGGTGCCGCGATTTTAACGACCGGATTTCAAAAATCGGCTATTGACGGCGACGATCTTTGCGCGTCTTTTCAGATGAGCAGAGCCGCCATAACGCGTTGAATTCCGAACAGTTCTTCGCATCGGTTCGGCCTGAAGGATCATAGATGGGGAGGGCCGGCTCAGGTGCCGGCAGCGACGAGATGACGATGCCTTCCAAGACGCGGAATGATTCGAGCGGAATGGATTCTCTTGCGCTCAGTGCCGCGGCATTTCTCCTGGTATTCGCGACTTCGGTCTTCACCAGCAGCGCCGCCGAGTCGGCCGACTGCAAGAGTTCGTCTGCCGCTGGCACCGACTGGCATGATTGCAACAAGCGGCAGCTCATGCTCGGTGGCAGCGATCTCGAGGGGGCCAATCTGGTCAATACCGATTTCACTCTCACCGATCTGCGCGGCGCCAACCTCGCTTCTGCCAATCTCGAAAAGGCGACTCTGGTCCGTGCCTCGCTCGCCGGCGCCAAGGCGGACAAGGCGAATTTCACCAGGGTCGAGGCCTATCGCGGCAATTTTTCCGGCATCTCCGCCGAAAACGCCTCCTTCGTCAGTGCCGAATTGCAGCGCACAGAGTTCGCCGGCGCACGCCTGATGGGTGCCGATTTCGAGAAGGCGGAACTCGGCCGCGCCAATTTCGACAAGGCAGTGCTGACTGGAACCCAGTTTCCCATGGCAAATCTTGCGCGCGCCGACCTGAGCGGTGCGGTCTTCGAGGGATCGATCGACTTCAGCCGTGCCTTCATGTTCCTGACGAGGATAGAGAGCCTGGACCTCTCGGCCGCGAAGGGCCTTCAGCAGGAGCAGATCGATCTCGCCTGCGGCGACGCCGCGACGAAGCTGCCGGCAGGCCTATCGGCACCCGCCAAATGGCCGTGCCCGCCGGACGACGACTGAAGGCGAAACGTGCCCGCTGCATAAGAGTAACTGCGCCGCGGGCAGTGCGCCTTTTCAGACACACAAGCTACAGCACTTTGATTTGGTGCCGATCTACAGCGCCGTGCGTCTTTTCAGACGCACAAAGGTCGCTGTAGCACTTTGAATTGCTGCAGGTTTTTGTCCTTAAACCGGTTCCGATTTAAGGAAACATGCAGTGAGGAACCATTGCGGTCGTGTCATCGCCGATTAAAGCTCGGTAACCAGCCTCGGGTGAAGCCGAGGCTCATGGAGATCTGGGCGAGCGCCAATTGCTCACGCAGATGCTTGCAGTCCTTGAGCAGCGTGCGCACGGCGGCCTCGGCGTCGCCGTTGTGATAGGCCATGACAGCAGCGAATTCGTCCCCTTCTTCCAGGGTCTGATCTTCCGGGGAAAGGGGTTCCGGAAGCGCGCATGGCAAGCGCATGGCGAATTCTCCTGTGTTTTCTACCACAGCCAAACTGCAGTTCGATTGTCCGATGGGCGGCACGTCACCGATGAATGTTCTTATTATGTTCTCTTTTGTGCGGGAGTCAATCGGCTTGGCAGGGGAGGCGAAGTTGGTTGACTAATTAAGCCGCTCGCCGAAAATTCCCGCCGGGAACAGGCAGAACATCGGCTTCTTTCGCAGTTCGATTGCCGATGTGGCGCGGGAGGCGAGCCACCGGCGCACCGCATCCTGAGAAGTCTCGCCGCCCACAACGGCGATCGAACGGCCCATCAGGTCCAGCCGGCGGCCGGAATAGCCGGGATCGTCCGGATGTCGACCGAAGCGGGACGGGCCGAAGTCGACGCACCAGCGCTTCCTGTGCGGAAACGGTTTTGTGAGACCGCCTTCGAAGAATGCCCAGACGTCGATGTCCTTGAGGCCGTTCGTGCCGTCGAGATAATGGAGCGCACTTCCTTGAGCGAGCGTCAGCAGCAGCAGGCGGTCGCGGTAAAGACCGGCGATGGGCGCGCGGTCGAAGATCCCGTCGAGCGTCGCGAGCGCGACAGATGCGATCCGTTCGAGGTCCGCCGGCGTGAGCCTCTCGTATGATCTGGCGGCGACTTCCATCGTCGTGCATCCCGTTCCGGGCGGCAGTTTGCTCTTGTGTCGCGCTTTTGCATGGTTCCTTCGATCTAAGGATAAAACCATGCAGCAATTCAAAGCGACCTTTGTGCGTCTGAAAAGACGCACGGCGCTGTAGTGGCGTAAACCTGACAGCACCGCGCACGTGGCGCAACATCGTTTCGCCCTGCGCCGGTGCAGTTCCCGTGCCGACGTTTCGTTGCAGCGTCTATTCGACGGATCGGCCGAACACGAGTCTCAGCCCGGAGGAGGGCGCCTGCCCGTGTGCGGCTGCGGGCAGTTCGCCGGTCTCTCCATTCCGCCACCCCACTTCGGCGACCTCATAGCCTAATGCCGAGGCAATCTTCTTCAGCATTTCGCGGGCGCGAAACTCATGGCGAGCCGCCGCCTCCTTCTCGGTCACGTAATAGGCGGCGCTGGCGGCCTCGATAAGATTCAAGGCAGCGAGGTTGACGACGGCGTAGGTTTCGGCGCGCATCAGATCGCCTCTCCGGATTGTTGACCGAACTGCTGGCGATGATCGAGAGTGCCGAGCAGGCGCTGATTTCGATCGGTGCCGCCTCGGCCGGAAAATTCACGCTCGCGGTTGAGCTCGAAAAAAGCGTCGTCGGTCAGTTCGGACGCCGGCACCGCTTCGCGCTGGAAGACGTCGCCGTCGGCGCCAAGATGCCAGGCGAGCGAAGCGAGGCTGGAGTAGGTGGAGGAGAGAAAGCTCTTGAGCGCTTCCTGATTTTCCCGGTCGCGCGATTGCAGGAAGTTGGCGGAGAAAAGCTCGTCGACATGACTGTGGAGGTTGATTTGGATGCGGGATATGGACATCTGCCGCTGTTCTTTCTTTTGCCTTTGAGCCGCGCGTTCTGCTTGCCCGCGTTACGTGCTTCCGTGTTGTCTGTGTTGGAAGCAACATCGCATTCAACAGCAATGATGTCAACATGATCTATGTTAAATGTTGAGATGACACTCATCGTGTTTTTTTAAGAGAGCATCACGTGAGTCGGTGCTGAGCTCAGCGTCTTCTTATAACGCCGTCATTCCTGGGTGTTTGTCACAGGAATCCAGCGCCGTGCGGCGGCGCGGGGGGAGACGCCTCGCTCTCGGCTTCATTCTCATCGAAGCGTTGGTCGCGGTGCGGATGCACCGCGGCTGGATCCATGAGGGTGGGCGACGAGTCGCTAGCCAGATCTTGGGACTTCCAGGACGCCGCGTGCTTCTCTCTCAGGCGTTGCCGGCGAGGGCGATGTAATGAACGCTGTCTACCGTCTGGGCTTCGAAGCGCAACTCCTTCGGCGGATTGAACTGTTCGAGAACCAGCTCGGCGCTGTTGTGGCGGACGAATTTTTTCACATAGGCCAGCGGTGCCCCGCCTTCTTCGAGGCGGATCTGGGCGATTACGTAGTCGCCCTTTTTGACGCGGCGGCTTGGGTCGACGAAGCAGACTTCGCCGTCTTCGTAGCGCGGGTACATGGAATCGCCGGAGACAGAGACCGCATAGGCACCTGATTTATCCGACAGGATCGGCGGCGCCATGACTTCGTACAACACATTGCCATTCATAAGGAATTCACCGTCAACCCCGCCGACGGCCTGGCCGAAGACGGGGATCTTCTCGCCTTCCCCGATAATGTTGGCGCGAACCTCGGCGTTTGGCGGGATGATTTCCTTCGTTCCGGAGCCGGGCGCCGCGCTGCCGTTGACGCGGGACTCCGGGTGGCGTTCCGTACCCTTCATCAGCCATACCGAGTCGACATCGAACTTACGACCGTAGAGTTCGGCCTCGTCAAGCTCAAAGTCGTTCTGTCCGTTCTCATGGGCACGATAGGTCGAGGCGACAACGCCAAGGGCGTTCGCCGCATCGGAAGCAAAGCGGTAACCCGCCCTGACGCGCGCCTGGCGCAATCTCTCAGCTTTCTCGCTCATGACATGCAACATAGCAGCGGATCCAACACAAATCATGTTGACAACACGACACTCATGGTGTCATGGATAATAACATGAAGACTGTTGATGACATTGTCAATGTTTTTGGCGGCGCCGCCGCGCGGGCGTTGCGAGTTGACGCGCGGGCGCCTGCCTGTGGTTATGGCGACAGCGCGTGCCAAAGGGCTCTGCTTCGCATTGCGGAACTGTGCGCCAGGGCTTGCCTGGCGTGCGGGAGGGAAAGGGCGGCGGCCGGTAGATCAATCGATCGACGTCCGACGCGGATGCAGGCGAGAAGGGCGCTTCGTTCGCAAACTTTGGGATGCGGAAACGCTTTGCACCTTCGCCACCCGGATGAGACTGACCGCCGTTCTCCTCCCCGGCGGTCAGCGCGAAGCCCTGCTGGCCGCTCTCTGCCGGCAGGGCTTGGCGCCCCGGGCGCGCGTTGGCGCGGGGCAGATGACTGATTTCCGACCCGATCGCTGCAAATCGTAAGCGATCGGTTTCAGAGAGTTGAGACGCGGGGGTACGGCTAGAGAGCCGCATCGGTTCTCCGTCACCCGCTCCGAATTTTCGAACATTCGACGTGATTATCGCCCGCCGGCTTCGGCGCCGCGGCGACGAAGCGTCACGCCCTATAGGAAGGCAGGAAGAGAATGCGAAACAGCGGCATGAGGATCTCGGCGATCGTCGAAGCGCTGGTGACGGCAGGTGCCACGCCGGAGATGATTCTTTCCGCCGTTCGTGCGGCGGAGGAGCAGGCGATCGACGCGCTCGAGCGGCGGCGGGCCTCCGACCGTGTGCGCCAGCAGCCGCCGTCACGGGACAGCGCGCGAGGAGGTCGTGACAGACTGTGACGCTCCCCTCCCGTATAAGGAAAGGTCCCCCGCACCCCCTAAAGAAATTAATCCCACCCCTCCAAACGACTCTAGGGGCGGCGAAGGCGCTGGGGTCGGGTCGAACGATTTGGGGGCCCGATCACGGGAGGATAGGCCAGGGGAGGGTAAGCGGCGGGCGACGCGGCTGCCGGACGGTTTCGTGCCCGATTGGGGCTTCGCTGCCGACAGGGGCTTCAATCGAGCCCAGGCGCAGGCGGAATTCGAGAAGTTCCGCGATTACTGGACGGCGAAGGCGGGCCGCGATGCGGTCAAGCTCGATTGGCCTGCGACCTGGCGCAACTGGATCCGCAACGCCGGGCGCGCGCCGCCGGTGCCGAGAGGCGGGTTCAGGGAGCATCAGGACGACGTGCAGCGGCAACTGGATAGAGCATTGGGACGATCACGAGATGACGAATTTACCGGCACGACCCTTGAGTTTTGACCATGAACCGGCGCGGCAAGCGGGCAGAGATTCGGCGAGGCCCGATATGAGGGACGCGGAGGAAAAAGCGGTTCCCGCTCATGCGGCCGAGATTGCGCGCCTTACCGAACGGCTGGCGCCGGTAGGGGCGGAGCGCGTGGCCGAATGCCTGGAGGCGCTGAAGCGCGGAGGCATGGCAGCGCCGGCCGGCATCGCACCCGCCGATTTCCTGCGCGAGTACATGCTGGCGCTTTCGAACGTGCCGCCCTGCGGCCTGACGGCGGCGATCGTCAAGCTGAAGCGTGGCGAATATGCCGGCGTGAGACCCGGCGTGAAACCCGGCTTGATGCCGGTGCCCGCCGAACTTGCAGCGCTCGCCCGGCTGGAAGCGAGGAGCGCGAGCGAAGACCTGGTGCGGGAGAGGGCGAAGGCGAGCACCTTGCTTGCCATGACGCGGGCGCCGGTGTCGCCGGAAGCCAAAGCTCGCGTACTAGCGCTTCTCGCTCGTTTTCGCAGGCAGACGGACGCCGCGAGGGCGGACGTCGCCGCTGCGAAGCCGTCGCCGAAGCATGCAGTCCCACTCACGGAGTCGGTCGTCAGCGATGGGCCGGCGGCCGAGCGGATAGCGGTTCGCGGGCGGACGGCCGCACCGGGAGAAGACGGCGACAAAGCGGGCCGGCGACAAGGCGAACAGGCTAACGACGCAGATCGCGAGCCGAGGCGGAACGCACACGACGATGATCGGGGCTAAAGAGAAGGCGGGAGACAATCATGACGGAGCATTCGCAACTGAACAGACAGCACCGGCACTACCTGGCCGTACGCGAGCGGCTGGTTCATGCCGCTGCTGCGGCAAGCCGATCGGCCGCAATCGCCGAACTTGAGAGCCAGGTGGCTGGGCTTGCTTCGGACAATGCGGCGAAGACGCGGCGGATCGTGGCGCTGGAAATCGATCTTGCCGATGCTGAGGCGCGGCTGCTCGCGCAGGCACAGGCGCTGCTTTCGGGGCGTGGGGCCGATGAAGCCGAAGACGAGCAGGAGGGCGACAGACCGCCGATCGAAGAGATCATTGCCACCGTGCTCGCGGACTTTCCGGGGGTGAGTTGGGAGGACATCATCAGCGTGCGCCGCGAGCGCCGGCTGGTAGAACCCCGGCACGCCTGCATGCGCGCGGTCTACGAAAGCCGCCGGGATCTCTCCCTGCCGCGCATCGGCCGCATCTTTTCGCCGCGACCACACGACGGTGCTGGCGGTAGTAAAGAGCGGCGGCATCCGAGAGGCTGACGACGGCGGACGTGTCGCCGGATAGTCCAATCGTTTCGATCGGTTGGCGAGCTTGCCGGAGAGATTGATTTCATCTGGTGCAGTCGTCCTGCCGCACATCGAAACCCGCTTCATACTTTTCCTCATCCCGATCTTTGATTGACGCGGGATGGGAACGGAAAACCGCTTCACACTTTTCCCCATCCCGCTTGAAAAGGATCTCCCAAATGATGAGCAAAGCCCAGAAATTGCGCGCCAAGCGCAAGGCGCAGCTTGGACGCCCGCGCAAGGTCAACGCCGAGCGCTTCGCCTGCGGCAAAATCAAGCCGGAATGGTCGAAGCAGGAAAGCGAGAAGGAGGCCATGGAAGTTGCGCTTGCGGCGCGCAAGCGCATGCACGGGCTGGAGAGCAAAAGCGCCTTTGCCGGCTATACGCTTGGGCGCCTGTTTCTCGATGGGCGGATCACCGAGCAGCAGCGCGAAGCCGGCGACGATTACGCCGCGGCGATGGCGCGCTACTACCATCTGACCGGCATTCCTTTCCCAAGCGTGCGCGCCCAGACGCTCGACCGGGTGAATGGGCACGCCGGCGAGACGAGCGAGGAGCGCGCCCGACTGGCGAAGAAAGCCGCCAACACAATGATGCGGCTCGAAGGCGTCCTGCTCGGATGCGAGGAGGGGCGGCAGGTCAAGACCACGATCTTCAACGTCTGCTTCATGGACTATGAGGGATTGCGAATGATGCCCGATGCACAATTGCTGTGGCTAAAACGGGGACTGAATGCCCTACTTTTCGACAAGGGCTTGCGCGAATACGGGGAGGGGGATTATTCCTTTAACCCACCATAGGAATTTTATCCTAATTATATACTTGATGTACCAAGGCGGGAAATGCAGAATGATTCGCGACAGGCCGGCATTGTTGTGAATCTTGGAGAAGGGCGGGACTGGCCGCGAGGGTCACGCAGAGTGATTTCACTGAGCGTCTTACTCCGGCCCTTCTCATATCTCCCGCCACTGCATCCTCTCGGTCGAGAGGAAAAAGGGAATCGCGGGCCAAAATGTTGTGGCTTGAAAGCCCTTGTACGGGTCCCGTTCAAACAGGGGTCTAAGCTCTTTAATGTAACGAGGTTCCAGTGTTCCGTACTCGGATTTCTCAACGGCTTTAAAGATGGAACTGGCTACTAAGTCCGCCACCTGAAGCCCTCGATATTCCTTGTTTGGCTTTATGTGGATTTCTTCATGACGCAGGATATCCCAAAGTATGTCGTCTTTTGGGACAAAAGGGCTCGTGCGGATTCGATTGAAGTAGCTTTTCAGATTGTCCTCGTCCAGGCCCTTCCGCGATGAAAGCATCAGGTGGATTGGTTCCTTCGCCGTCTGGTCTGCCCACTTCGTAGCTCGTTCGAGCAGGAATTTTAGTGCATAGAAATAGAGGTAGTATTTCTTCTTGAAGTTCTCTGGCTTCGTTATTGAGGGCTTATGGAACATAACGGCCATCGCTTGGTATGGGGCTTTTGTAATAGCCTCAATGAAGCCTAGCCTCTCGTCGTGTGACCGGGTTTGAAAGTGGAAATGCCATTCGGCCTGCCTTCGTTTGCCTTTAAAGGCGTCGTAGCAGTCCACGCACTCCTTAAGTTGGTTGTTGGAGTGTAGCGCCCCGCCTAAAATGAACCATTCGGAACTGCTATCCTTGAAGCCCTCTTCCCCGGCTTCATCAACATAAAGAACTGCCATGTCAGACACCGATAAGAAGGTAGACGGGAAGAAGGGCGACGAGGTCTTGAAGCGGATGCTCAAGACGCCGCCCGAACCGAAAACCCCTCCCAAGCCGAAGCCTGGGAAGGACGGCGGCAAGCCCCGCACAACGCCTAAGAGTTAAGCAACGGCTCGTCGCTGGTTGGCCTCAAAGCTCGCTTTGAATTGGCCTTGATCAACAAGGAGCTGCGTCCATGCTGCGTTTGATACCTCGGCAACGATCAGAAGATCATTGTCACTCAGGATTCGTTGGACGTATGCGCGCAGTTGAACTGACGTTGTTGGACCCGCAACATACCAAACAGTTTCAAGAATCCTCCCACGCACGAAAGCTTGACCCAAAGCCTTCAGATGAAGGTCCATCTGGTTGTGAGTGGGGCGAGGCCCGTTGAGATCATACCGACACGAGAAAGTTTCCCATCTAAGGGCTCCTTTATGCTGTGCCGATTGGGACTTGAACCATTCGCCTGATAGTGCATTATTACCCTTATCAAACCGAGTCACTGTGGTCGCCCAAGCGGCGGTTAATACAAGTCTTCAAGTGCTGGTAACACAAGAAAGAATGGCTGAGCGTGTCTGATTCGTTCTGGCGGGTCCAGATGTATTAATCATCCGTTAAAAGCGACCTGAAACCCCCGAGCAGTATATTACTGGCGGGGGTTTTTCTTTCTTTTGCGCAGGATTTTCAGCGCCTTTTGCTGAGGCGTAAGAGCCTTCGCTAAACCGCCGATAGGTAAGGCGCTTGTCGCGAGCGCCGCGAAGCAGGTCCTCGGCACGTTCTGTGTCTGAGACTTTCAGAGCCGCGCGGCGGTTATACCTGAAATCAAATTCAGCGAGGTAGCGGTGAAGGTGGGCCTCGCCGCAATGCTGATAGATGCCGACCATCCCGCGCTTGAAGACAGAGAAGACGCTTTCGATCGTATTGGAGTGAATGACAACATCGCCCTCGCGACGAGCGTATTCTTTCGCGGATTGCTTCGTCATCTTGCGGGCGGCATATTCCTTGCCGACCACCGCATAGAGGCGGCTTTCATCGGTATAGAGGCTGCTATCTCGGGAAACGTTGCGAACGACGACTTCGCGCGCAGTTTCCTTGGTGGCATCGTTCAGGTGGGACATGCGGTACGCTTCGGCAGGCGCCTCGACCGCCAGCTCTTGAGTGCTTCATGGAAAATCTGGCCATTGGGGCCAGATTTATGAATGGGCACTGGAGCCGAACTAGCCGAAGGAGGAAAAGAAACTCCCCTTGCGCCGGTTAGGCACTTTTTCCGATCTTCCGGGTCTGGCTTGATGTGCTCGGTCGTCAGGACCAGATCGGAGCGATGGAGTGTCTGCCGGATTCCAGCCGAGTTGTTCGTGATATCTGCGGAATGCGTACCGCGCCTCGGCGATGCTCGGATCCTCTGTAAAGCACGAAGTTCGCGGCAGGAAGGAAGGCGCAGCAGAGCGATCAACAAATCGTGATTGCTGCTTAAGCCTTGGCACAAAAGCCTGATTCAGCCATTCTGTTTTTGAAGGGAAGGAGTTCCTTTTGAAAGGAAAAGGTGAAGCCAAATGAAGAGGCTAGCAATCATGGCCCTGTCGCTGGCGACGGCGCTGACAGGCGTTCCCCCGGCTCAGGCGTTTCCGATTGTTCCGGCTCCGACAGCGCAGGTTTCCGATGTTTTGGAGGTCCAATACAGAGGCAATCCGCGCAGTTGGAGTGGTGACAGCGAGCGGGATCGGTGGATCTGGTTCAACCGTCGTCATCGGTACAACCGGGAATTTAACCGGGGCTATAACCGGCGCGCATACAATCGCCATAGGTACAACCGATACAGATATCACCGCGATGATGACGATGACGACTTTGGTGCAGCGCTCGGCGGATTTGCGGCCGGCGCGATCATCGGCGGCTTGCTGAGCCAGCCGAGGTACTACGGCCCGCCGGCCTACTACGGTCCGCCGAGGGTCCGTTACGGCGGCAATTCGCATACGAGCTGGTGCTATTCCCGCTACCGGTCGTATCGGGCTTACGACAACACGTTCCAGCCCTATTACGGTCCGCGGCGTCCGTGCATCTCGCCATATCTGTGATTACGGGCACAGGAACGCTGGAGCGCTCTGACCACTGCATGTTTCCTTAAGCCGGAACCGATTTAAGGATAAAAACATGCAGCAATTCAAAGCGCTATGGCGATCTTTGTGCGTCTGAAAGATGCACGGCGCTGTAGCGCTCCAGTGCATGAGCTTCCTAAAGCCACCCAGCCGCTCAATGAATCGTCTTCAGGCCGGCGTCAGGTTTTTCTGGTGCACCGGTCAATCCGCGCGCTCACAAAAACGTGCGCGACACCGCATGGGGCATGGCATGGTGTATAGTGGAGCACGGGTCATTCTTTCGTTGAAAGAAGGAAGTGAAGTCAGTGAAGATTCCAACTACCATCGTCCTGGCCGTTGTGGCTGCGGTTACGAGCGCATCGCATGCTCAAGCCCAGAACTGCAACATCGGTCAATGCGGAAGCACCTACAGGCACGAGCTTTTTGTCGAGCGACAGTATCAACAGTTCTTGCAGCGGAACTCGAACTACGGCTCGCGTTTCTTGAACCCCGACATCAGCATAGACGCAGGCCCAACTTTTGGGCCGGCGCCCGGCACGATCGACGGAGTGCGCGTGCGTCAGCGGCAAACGGTCCTATCCGGCGGAAATGCGCATGCGCGCTGGTGCCGCGATCGCTATAGATCGTATCGCTCCAGCGATGACACCTTCCAGCCCTTTGACGGCCCGCGGCGCGCGTGCAATTCGCCCTACGACTGAGCCCTGCACTTTGGACCGCGGTTATTCGACCGCGGAATAGGGCATAAGTGAGAGGATACGTTGGAGAAAAACTGCTTTACACTTTTCCTTGCCCCGCTTCAGGAGCGCTTTTGCAAGAGCTTCATGGCGGCGTGGGCGGCGGCTTGGGCCTCAAGCTGGGTGCTGAACTGACCCTGCGCCGGATACGTCACGCCGCGGTTGGTGAGCACGAAGCCCCAGCGTCCATTCAGTCGCTTCTCGACGGTGATGGTGGCGGCGGGCTTGTTGTCGGAGTTCAAAGCAGCTTCCTCGATCGTCGCGCCGGCGTTGAGAGCCGGCGCCTGTAACTTGCGCATCCGCTGGCGAAAGGCAAGACGCAAGCGGCCGTGGTTCACTCTTTAACGATCTGGAGGCTGCGGGCCGTGGGTTTTGAGACGCACGGCCCAGTGACTGCTTTGGACGGCCGTATGGCCCCTTTCCGATTCAAGGAGCCCTACGGCAACTTTCGGTGCGGCGATCTATTCAACCGTGCGCGCTGGGCCGAAACGCTCCATTGCGAAGGACGTCTGAACGGCAGGGGCCGGCAGGCGATCGGTCTTTTCGAGCTTTACGGATACCTGCTCGGCCGGCGGCGTGCGCTGCCAAGCAGTGGTCAGGAACAATCCGGCGCCGGCAATGAATCCGATGATGATATAAATCCAATGATTGCGCATGACAAAAACTCCTTCTCACGCGAAGGCAATGCATCGAGGGCTTCTCGGGTTCCCGGCGCTCGGGCCGGACTATGAGCTTATGTTTTCAGTTCTAAAATAGTGCGGGCCGCGCCTTGCATGGCGGCCTTTACCGCTGTTCAAAATAACTTCTTTCCCCTCATGACACGGCCTGCGGTCCGGCATCGGTAGGCCCTGTGATGCCAGAACAGCCCATTGCCTTTTTTGCATGGGATATCTTTTAATCGAATTACGCCCAGCCCTTTGAGCATCAACCTTGTCGGATTGAAGCAGAGGCCAATGTCTTATGCAAGCGATTAATAATATACGCTTGTACAACAGGACTGGAGGGCGCAAAGACGGCTGCTCCAGCCGCGCGTTCCGCTGCAAAACGGGACGCCACGGCATGCCAGGCGACACGTTCGCCAATCGCGCTCTGAGGCGCGATCGGAGGGAAAGCAGGATGGAGGTACAATTCTGTGGCTAAAGCGGAAATCGAACCTCTAACCCTTGCGCGGCACTTGCGCCATCGGGGTGGTTGCGTTATTCCATAAATCAAGGATAGGAATTTTATCCTCATACGGCGGCTGCTTCGGTCTTCCTCATCATCGGTGGAGGCTACCTCTCAGCCGTGGCGCTGCAGGCTTCAGTGACAGCGGCATTCTTCCTCTTTTTTTCTCATTCGAGCTTACGGCGACCGTGCGCGTCCAAGGATGCGCAGCGCCGTATGCGGCCGGCGATGCGCCTTTGCGTCGAACGCCTCCGCGATGTGTGCGCCTCCAGTTAGCGCTGCGCGCGAGCCATGGCAGCATCGCCGGCCGCCCCGTATCTCAAGCCTTCGATGAGCAGCGCGACGCGACGCAAAGCAACGGTACGATAGGTTGTGCGGCTCCGACAAAGCGAAGGTAAATCAGGAGCAGATCTATGACTGACTGCACCGCCATGTACTGTGAGATAGCACTGCTCGCTTGTGACGCCTACGGCCGGAGCACGTTATCGCTCGCCTCCCGAAGCGCTAACCGGCACAAAGCCCCACGTCTCCGGCTTTGGCTTGTTCAGGTCCTCGACGACAATGATGAGCGTGCCGAATTCGGTGACGCCTACTTCACCCAGTTCGGCGGGTGTGTGGTAGAGCGTGGCAGCGCGAGGGCCTCCGGTTCTGAGCCATACTTCGAAGGAAGCGTCGGCAAACACCAGCAGGGTTCAGGCTCGGGAGGAGCGGTTTTGAAGGAAAGTCGATAGCTGCTCCTCGATACCTCGCGCAGTTCGATCATATGCTCGGCGATCGGAAGTAAGCAGAGAAGCTGGTATCGCACCAGCCAGTTGTGTGCTCAAAGCTGTTGTCGGCTTTTTGGAGCCACGCCTTGACGAAAAGCGTGGCTCACCGCTTTGCCCCTGAGCGAGGGCAGGAAGCGCCGACGCGGCGATCAAGCAGGCCGCGGCGATAAGATTGAGCATGTTCGCGTTCCCTCATGAGGCATCCGGCCGTTGTGGCTTCGATACTGCGGTTTGCGATTCAATCTGAGTCGGGATTCTGGCGCAATTATGGGTGGCGATAATGCCTATGTGCACGCGAGCAGCGCAAGTTTTCGCTACAGCGCCGTGCCGCGTTTCAGACGCATAAAGCTCGCTGCAACGCCTTGAATTGCTGCATGATTTTTAAGTCGGTTCCGATTTAAGAAACCGTGCAGCAGCAGGCGATAGCGACGGAGAGGAGGGCTTGATGCTGGACGATGAAAGCCCGGCGCAATCACCCGCGTTGACCGAGCAAGCCGCACCATCCGACGACGTCGGCGGACGCAAGGGCGGGCGGAGCCGGTTGGGTCGCGCGTTCCTCCAAGCGGTGCAGGCGGATTTCGAGGCGCATGGGGTGGGCGTGGTCGCCCGCATTCGCGAGGAGAAGCCGGAAACCTACCTGAAGCTTGTTGCTTCGATCCTGCCAAAGGACATCAACGTCAATGCCGGCGGCATGGACGAACTGTCGGACGAGCAGCTGCTCGAGCGGATCCGAACGCTGGACGCGGCGATACGGCCGCTGCTCAACGCGAAAAACGTAGGCAAAGGCGCGCGGCGAGAACGAGCGCCGCGCGCGAAACGGTAGTCGCCGTCAGCGGCTCGGTGCCACGCTGGCTGAGACGACGCGCTCGCCGCTCGAGAAGATGATGACGGCGAACAGAAGAACGCCGGCGAAGGCGATGAGCGACGAGAGGGCGACGATCGGCTCCATCGCCGCGTTGCCCGTCAGCATCAGATAGAGCGACGGAATGAGCACCGCGACACCGAAGGTGTAGACGGCATATTGGATCATCGCCAAGCGTCTCTCGGCCTTGCGCGGATTAAGCGCATGATAGCCGCCGAAGATTGCCATCGTCACCCAGCCGAGCAGGTTGGCGTGGGCGTGGGCGCCGGTGGCGCCGTGATCCCCTGAGATCGACATGTGAAGTCCGATGGATATGCCCAATATGAGAAAGACAATGGCTGTCTTGAAATAAAGATTTGCAATGCGCGGCATCGGTTTTCCCCCTTTGAAAACAAGAGATTTAGCATGTTCTCAAACGCCTGAGAACATGCTCATACAACAGCCTCTTGCCCTTTCGGGCTGTTCCCGACGTTACAATTTGAAAGACGGCCGCCGACCCGTGATTCAGGCGTGCCTCACGGTCGAGCGCCGTCGAGCCGTGAACGCGCGGGTTGCATGGGAACGGAACCAATCCGGACTTTTCGCATTCGGTAGAGGATGAACCACATCCGCTGCAGCGTAGCACCTCTTTCAGGACGCGCAAAAATCGCTGCAGTAATTTGAATTGCTGCATGATTTTGTCTTTAAGCAGGAATTGTGCAGTGGAGGATCGTAATATGCTTGGTACCGTTCTTCTGATTATTCTGATCCTGCTCCTGATCGGCGCCGTTCCGGCCTGGCCGTATTCAGCCAGTTGGGGCTACGGCCCCTCGGGCATTCTGGGCGTCTTAGTCATCGTGCTGCTAGTCCTGCTGCTGATGGGCAGAATCTAGCGCATTGCATCTGAGCACGCGTGGTGTGCGGCGACGAGCAATTCTTCGCTGCTCCGGGCGGGCCTACTGCATGTTTCCTTAAATCGGAGCCGATTTAAGGATAAAAACATGCAGCAATTCAAAGTGCTACAGCGACCTTTGTGCGTCTGAAAAGACGCACGGCGCTGTAGAAATCACCAGCTCGCCCCATCGATCAGACGGTGCGGAATGTCCTCCCAGACAGCCCGGTCGAAGACGCGCATGTTCACGCCCATCCGCGTAGAGTTTCGTCCAATCGGCGACCAGTGGGTCGTGCAGCCGCATACGCCGCAGTGATGCATGGTCAGGGTCTTGCCGCCTTGGACATAGCCGACCAGCTTTTTTTCCGGATCGCTGACAGCGACCTCGTCGGAAGGATAGTAGGCCCAGAGCGCGCCGAGCCGGCTGCAGAGCGAGCAGTTGCAATCGCCGAGCGTTTCGGGGCGGACGGGGACGGTGATGTGTACCGCCCTGCAGTGGCAATGACCTTCGATCATGGTTTTGCGCCTCCCGCTGGTGCGCCGCCGCGACGGTGAGCTGTTCGCGGCGGTAAATCGCGAGACTATTATTGATCTTATCCGATCACAGTCCAGTAAAGACGATTGCTATCCTAAAGTGCTGCGTCTCTTCAGGCGCGCGAAGGCCGCGATAATGCATCGGCGCCAGGGTCGGCCCCTCATCCGGCCTGCCGGCCACCGTCTCCCCGCGAGCGGGGAGACGGACAAGCGGCGCACTCCCTTTCAGCTACGCCAAGGTTCCAGAAAATGGGAAGACGGATCGCGGGATGACCAGTTTACCCAGCTCATCCGGCCGCTCTCCTGCGCCCGGCCTTTCCGCTTTGCTGAGGGAACAGGCGGTGCTCCTGGAGGAACTGGACCGCCGGCAGCGGACCAATATCCTCGACCGCTACCGGCCCTATGCCAAACAGCGAGAGTTTCATTTGGCGGGCGCGGCCTTTCGCGAGCGCCTGTTCATGGCTGGCAATCAGTTGGGCAAAACGCTGGCGGGGGCGGCGGAAGCGGCGATGCATCTGACGGGGCGCTATCCCGACTGGTGGCAGGGCAAGCGGTTTGGAAAGCCGGTCGTAATGCTGGCGGGCTCGGAATCCTACGAGCTGACGCGCGACGGCGTGCAGCGGCTGCTCGTAGGTCCGCCGCTCAATGAAGAGGATTGGGGCACGGGCTTCATTCCCAAAGCTGCGATCATCGCGACAACCCGGCGCTCCGGTGCCTCCGGCGCGCTCGATAGCGTGACAGTACGGCACCTCTCGGGCGGGGCTTCGACGCTGCTCTTCAAGGCCTATGAGCAGGGGCGCGGCAAGTGGCAGGCGAACACGGTCGACTATGTCTGGTTCGACGAGGAGCCGCCCGAGGACGTCTATTTCGAGGGGATTACCCGCACCAATGCGACGCGGGGCTCCGTCGCCGTCACCTTCACGCCGCTCAAAGGCCTAAGCGCGGTGGTGGCGCGGTACCTCATGGAAAAATCGCCGGATCGCGAGGTCATCACCATGACGATCGAGGATGCGGAGCACTATACGCCGGAGGAGCGGCAGCGGATCATCGACAGCTATCAGTTTATGCGGGCAACGCTGATCGGTCTCGCCAACGAAATCCCGTCGATCAGCGGCAGGGATCTCTTCGCTCCCGATCTCCAGGACCCGCTCGCCTTTCACCTCCTGAAGCGTCGCGGCTTCGCCGCTTTCATCACCGGCGAGATTGGGCTCGCCGAGTTTGGCAAGCGGCTGGCGATGGAATGGGCGTCGCTGCCTGTTCTCGCCGACGCGGACGGCGAGCGGCGGCCGGTCAAGCGCGGACAGTCTTATTACGCCGGTGATGGCCTCAACAAGGCACTGGTGGAGCCGGAAAAGGTGGAGGCGGTCCTTCGCGCGGTGCTCACCGCTGCTCGCTCCCGGGATACAGGAAGAGACCAGCCGGCCGAGGCTTCGGCGGCGCGGCCTGTGCCGCGGCGCAAAGCGGTCGCTCGATCCGCCCGGTTTTGGACGTGGTTGCTCACCGCCGGAGGCACGATCATCACGGCTCTGAAGGAGCTCAATCTCGTGGCGCTCGACTGGCGGGTACAGCTCGCGATCTTGGCCGCGATCATCGGCTTTGCGGTTTACGCCATCTCCTCCATGCCAACCGTGCGCGACGCGCTGGGGCTTAGGCGCTGATGGTCCCCTGGATCAAGATCCTCGCCGGCGCGCTCGCGCTCGCCGCCATCGCGTGGGCTGCCCTCGAAATTCGCAAGGAAGGCGCAGAAGCGGCGAGACAATCAATCGAAAGGCAAAATAATGAAGCGGCGGACCGCGCTCACGGGAAGCGCATTGATTACGATGCTTGTCTTGGTGCTGGCGGGCTGTGGAATTTCGCAGCCGGCGAGTGTGACGGGCCTTCGCAACGTCGTCGGCCTTGATCTCGCGGGTGCGCGCGGCGCCACGCCCGCGGACCAACGCAAGATCGACCGGACAGTTGTCGGTCTCTGTGCCGCGGCTGTCTGGACGCGGGCCGAGTGCGGCCGGCATGGGAGCACCGAGAATGATTGACGCGAGCGTTCACCAGCAGCTCGGGACGTTGATTGCCGAAGTGAAGAACCTGCGCGAGGACTTCCGCCGCTCAGAAGACCGGTCCGATACGAGCCGCACCTCGATGCACCGGCGCATGGATGAGCTTGTCGAGCGGGTGGGCACGCTCGAGGGGGCGATGACGCTGGTCAAGGAGGACCTGGCGGAGATGAAACCGGTGACGGATGACGTTCGCAAATGGAAGCTGATGGGAATGGGCGCCCTCGGCGTCATCGGCATCGGCGGAGCGGCGCTGGGCGTAACCTTCGCCGACGCCGCGAAGCGACTGCTGGTGTTATTGCGGGGAGGGTGAGCGATGATTCCGATCGTTGCAGCGGTCCAAGAGCCGGCGCTTCCGGGGGAAAACAGCAAGCCCGAATTGTTGTTTGGAATGCACTGCCGACGGCTCGACAGCCGCCCCAAATCATACCAGTATGGCTGGTGGAAACGGGGGCTCTACATGCATAAACTGTCATTGATGCTGGCAGGTTTTCTGATCGCGGCAAACACTGCCGGAGCTGTCGAAACCAACACGAAGACATGGAAGCAGGTCAATAATTGGCTTGTGGCTTCCGATCCTTCCATGGGTGATTCCTGCTACATCGCGACCAGTTATGACGGCGACATCATCCTGCGCATGGGCTTCTATCCGAGGGGCTCGGAGAACATGGCTTTCGTGTCCTTTGGCAGCCCGGACTGGCGATCGATCGAGGCCGACAAATCCTATGATATCACCATGCAACTGGATCAGGGCCGTCGTTGGCCGGCCGCCGCGATCGGATTTCAGACGGATGGCCTGAAACACCTTGTCGTCAATTTCTCCAATGTCGATTTCATCGACGACTTCGTCCGCAGGAATTTTCTAAAGGTCTCGTTCGGAGGCCGGGCGATTGCCAATCTCAGCCTGAAAGATTCGCGAAGGGCCGCAAGCGAGATGTTCAAATGCCAAGAGGCGGTGAACGCCCTGTTGCCCGTGCCCGATCGCGATTCCTTTGGCGAGGCAGCGAAAGCGGAAAACGATCCCTTTGCCGGAGCAGACGGCAATGCTGCGGACAAGGATCCGTTTGCAGCGGGTGGGGCAAAGGAAACATCGAAGGACCCCTTTGCCATGTGATCTTTACGGAAGGAGGAAGGATGCCGCCTTCCTCGACAGTGAGCGGCGATCCACATGGTTCGCAGCTCGTGGGTGAATCGATTAGCGCTCTCGCCGAGATGTGAAAAACCAACAGGATGCGCGCACAACAGGGGCATTACATGCGTAGATTGTCATTGGGGATAGCCAGCCTTCTCATATCCGTCTGCACGGTTTCGGCGGAGCCGTCCGAGATCATCAAATGGAAGGACGTCAACGGCTGGACGGTAGCCTCTGATGTCACCATGGAGGGCTCTTGCTTCATCATCTCCGAATACGAGGGCGGCGTCACCCTCCGGCTCGGCTTTCACCCCAAGGGCTCCGAGTTTCCCTTTTACATGATGTTCGGCAACGATGACTGGAAATCCATCGAAATAGGAAAGGACTACGATTTGTCCTTCCAGTTTGATCGAAGCGAGCCTTGGACGGCATCCGCCAGAGTCGCTGGCGACGAGAGTGGCAAGTTTCTCTTCATCAACCTGGCGGAACCGGACTTTCTCTCGGGCTTCGTGCGGAAGCGCGGCCTGAAAATCACGTTCGAAGATCGTGTCGTCGCCAATCTGAGCCTGCGCGATTCGGGCCGCGCGGCGGAGGAAATGCTGAACTGCCAGAAGGCGGTGGACAAGCTGATCGCCGAAGAGGACGAGAAGCGAGATCCCTTTGGCGGCAAGGCGGAGGAAACGGATCCGTTCACCGCGACCGGCGGCCGGGGATCGTCGAAGGACCCCTTCAGTCTGTAGTACCTCGCTCTTCGACTGGAATTCGCGCGTCGCCGGTCCCGGCGCGCGATCATCAGGGCCGTGCGTCTTTTCAGACGCACAAAGGTCGCTGTAGCACTGTGATTGCTGCTGCGGAGGGCGAGCGCCGCGCTGGCGTTTTCCAGGCGGCGCATCGTTGTGGTTCTGAGGCTTGCAAGGTTTATTGGGCGACCGCCGCCTGTTCCGCTTCGCGATCCTGCGTCTGTTCCGCGGCCAGGGCGTCGCGGATCTCGTCGATCTTTCCGACTGACGGGCCGACGCCGAGCACATCCTTCGCCCAGGCCATGACGTCTTCGTCCACGTAGGCGTCGCCATATTGCTCCACGCGGTTCTTGTTTGCGGCCGCCAGCAGCGCCTCACGCAGAGCCTCGTCACCGAGCGCAGGATCTGTCGGCGGCACGTCGCTGCCGTTCGTTAGCTCATATTGCGCATAGGCCATCGCATAGGCGGAAATCGCAGCCATACGTGGGTCGTTCGAGTTCATGTAGGCATGATAATTGCGCTTCAGTGACTTGAGTCCCGCAAGCTTCGCCGAGAGATTGGGTTTTTCCGGCTTCACGACAGCCGTTTCCGGCACCGCGACAGATGTTTTCCTGGCCGGCTTCTGCACCGGTCGGGCTGCGGTTTTCACAGCACTGCTTTTCTTTTTGCCAAAAAGGCTGTCCAGCGCCTTGGCGACAGGGTCCTTTGCGGGGTTGGCGTAGCGTTTAGATGTGGTTGCCGATTTGCCGTTGTTCGCCGAAGACTTTCCGGTGCTTTTGCCGCCATGGCCGTTTCCGCCGCCATTGCCACCGCCGTTGCCACCGCCGTTGCCGCCGCCATTTCCGTTCTTTGCGTAAGCGGCAGGCGACCATCCTCCCGATTGATCCTGAAACCCGAGGCCGATCGGCGCGGAGGCAAAAGCCACCGAAAGACAGGCCAGGCAGGCCAGTTGGGTCATTTTTTGCACGACAAAGCACCTCCTCATTAAGATCGTCAGACGCAGAAATAGCCGGCGATCACACTCCGTCCAATCACGTTGTGTTTCAGCGCGGTCTATCGCCTGGCACCGGGAACGCGCGAAAGAAATGCTAACTATAGTTGTGTCTCGGTAAGGGCCAAATTCTCGCTTGCTCGTCCGGTTGCGCATTTGCCTGTCATTCTGATCTTGTTGGTGTCGCACTGGTCGAGCCACAGCGCCATGCGCCTTCAAGAACAACAGGCGTTCTCGGTGACCGATGACGTGCCGCAGCAGACGGCTGCCTCCCGTTTCTCATCGGCGAGCCAGCGGTCACGCGGCTTGCAGCTTGCGGGACGCGGCACCAACGTCACATGCAGGGCTCCGTTGTGGAGCATGGGCGGCGCCGCGCAATAAATTTGCATCGGCTGCACGCCGTCACTTACCTCGAACGTCAGTCTCGCTGCGCTGTCAAGCTGCACATGCTCCGAGACCTTGCGGATAATCGCGGAAAATTTCCCGGCGAACATGTGAGCGCGATCGTCTTCGTCGATATCCCAGAGTTGCACGAAGATTTCGGACCAGGTCTCGGGGTTGGCGCCGCAATCGAGCGCGGAAAATTGGCCGGCCTTCACCTCTGTGATGTGATAGCCTGGCTTCACCGGCTTGCCGTTGTAGTGAAACACCAGCGGCAAGTGCTTGTTTTCCGTGAGCGAATCCAGCAGTTGGCCGAGGCTGATGTCAGTGTCCTGAAGCAGGGGCTTGTCGGTCGCACTTATTTGCGTTACTCCTAATTTCAATGTTCAAGGATTATTGAAATATGAATGAGCGTCAAGCCCTGGCAGCCTTTGGCGGCCTCTCGCAGGAGACCCGCCTCCGGATCGTCCGTATGTTGGTGATCGCGGGCCAGAGCGGCATGTCGGCAGGGGCTATTGCCGAGAAGGCGGAGGTTTCCCCTTCCAATGTCTCTTTTCACCTGAAGGAGCTGGAGCGGGCCGGGCTCGTCGCCCAGCAGCGCGAATCCAGATCGATAATCTACTCGGCGAATTACGATGCATTGGGCGGCCTTATCCGTTTCCTGATGGAAGATTGCTGCGCGGACCATCCGCTGATCCGCGCACGTGAGGCGGCTGGCGACGCCTGCTGCGGACCGGAACTGGAGGAGAAACGGCAATGAGCGCCGATCAGGCCTACGACGTGCTTTGCACCGGCAATCGAGGCGCAGGAGAGGGCCGGTTCCGCGCCTCCCTGACGGGAGCAGTCCGAAAAGCAAAATGCATCCGTGGGCGCGGGGGATGCTTGACGCGCCTGAACGCCGGCGCATGCGTTCTCCATTAGGAACCGGGATTTACCCCTGATCCTCTTCGCCCCACCTGACCGATCGCTGTAGCGAGCAAAGACAGGGAACCTGAAACAGCGTGCGAGCCTGAAATCCAAATGAGCAAACGTCCGCCGATTGCCGCAATTCTCGCCCTCGGCGTGACGCAGATCATCGGTTACGGAACGCTTTACTACAGCTTCAGCATTCTGGCGCCGGATATGGCCGCAGATCTTGGCTGGCCAAGCGAGTGGATTTTCGGCGTTCTTTCGGCTGCGCTCCTGATCGGTGGCTTGACGGCGCCTTGGATGGGAGCGCTGCTCGATCGGATCGGTGCGGGACGAGTGATGACGATCGGTTCGGCTCTGGCGGCCGCCGCGCTGACTGGTTGTGCCATGGCGCCCGGGAAGGCGGCCTTTATCGCTGCGTTGATCGCGATCGAGACCGCCGCGAACCTGGTTCAATATGGTGCCGCCTTTGCGCTGCTGGTGCAGATCCGGCCGGAGGCGGCCCAACGCAGCATTACCTATCTAACGCTGATTGCCGGTTTTGCGTCGACCATTTTCTGGCCGATCACCACGGCTCTTCACGCCGAGCTCTCGTGGCAGAATGTCTACCTCGTGTTCGCTGCGCTAAACCTCTTCGTTTGCCTGCCGCTGCACGCGTGGCTTGCACGCGGCGTCGGCAAGGATCGACAAGCGGTGTCATCGACCGCTCTCCCGCCGCCCATCAATGGCGTGCTTGCCCCCGCCGCGCGCCCGCTTGGCCTGCTACTGATGATCACAGGTTTTTCCCTGCAATCCCTGGTAAGTTCGGCAGTGCTGGTTCACATGGTGCCGCTGCTCTCGGGCCTCGGACTTGGTGCCTTGGCGTCCCTGGTCGGAACTTTGTTCGGTCCGTCCCAAGTCCTCAGCCGACTGACGAACATGCTGCTCGGCCGCAATCTCCCGCCGACCATTCTGGCGATGATTGCTGCCGCTCTGATGCCGGGTGGCGTGGTTATTCTGATCCTCACAGCGCCGTCAATTTCGGGCGCGATGGCCTTTGCCGTCGTTTTCGGCCTTGGAAACGGGCTTCTCAGCATCGTAACGGGGACGCTGCCGCTGATGCTGTTCGGCAGCGAAGGCTATGGCAAGCTTCAGGGGAAAATGATGGCCGCACGTCTGATCATTTCGGCTACGGCCCCGTTCGTGCTGGCATTGGCGATGGCGGGGATCGGAGTGACGTCGTCTTTGGCGATCACTGCAGGTACGGGGGGCGTCGCCGTTGTGATTTTCGTCGTCATCGGCCGCCTCGTCCAATCGGATATACATCGATCGTGACGGCGGCACTCGTTTCGAGCTCGTGCTTTGCCCCGCCATGTTGGCACATCTGCTCAACGGAGGCGGCGCGTGAAAGCAATCTGTGGAACTTTCAAGGAGATCTTCGGTTGTGAAGCCAAGAGGCAGGAAAGGAACACGTTAATGGCTAATCCGAGAGATCACCTGCATGCGTGGCTGAGGGATGCGCACGCAATGGAAGAGCAGGCGATAACCATGCTGACCAGCCAGTCATCGCGACTGGAAAACTACCCGGAGCTCAAAGCCCGGATCGACAAGCATCTGCAGGAAACCCGCGATCAGGCCGCCATGCTGGAACGATGCCTGGAACGGGTCGGCGGTGGAACCTCCACCCTCAAGGACATTACCGGCAAGATTGTCGCCTTCGGCCAAGGCTTGAGCGGTCTGTTCGTCGATGACGAGGTCGTCAAAGGCTCGCTTGCCAGCTACACCTTCGAACAGATGGAGATCGCCAGCTATAAGATCCTCATTGCCGCCGCTGACTATGCCGGCGATCAGGAGACCAAGCGTGTCTGCGAAACCATCCTGCAGCAGGAGTTGGCAATGGCGCAATGGCTCGATGAACACGCCGCTGCCATCACCCGCAAGTTTCTCGAACGCGATCAGCAGGACCTGACCGCCAAACATTGACGGAGCTAAGCCGGCTCCAGGAAGAAGCGCCATGGAAGCCGCACTGTTCGTCGTAGTTCTGTCATTGCCGCTGGCAGCGGCTTTGTTGCTGCTGCTGATTGGGCCGCGGTGGACCCAACCGGGATTGCCGCGGAAATGAGGGCCGCGGACTACTGCATGTTTCCTTAAATCGGAGCCGATTTTAGGAAACATGCAGTAATTCAAAGTGCTACAGCGACCTTTGTGCGTCTTAAAAGACGCGCGGCACTGTAGATGATGCGCGGCGCCCCTTCGGTCAGAATAGGCGCACAAACATGCACATCGCCTCGTTGCAGCCCGTTGGTCGAATTACGGGCTTTTTTGTTTCAACTCCCGTCAATTCTATTGCGCAGGGCCTCCGGCTGCTTAACTCCAGCTTGGTAGAGCTCGATAAGTCTCATGGCGAGAAGTTCGGCCTCTTCACTGTTGCATTTGAGGTTCCGTACCCGCAACTCGCGATCGAAGACGCTCTGCAGCAACTCGATATCGTCAGGCATCAGAATAGGATAGTCGCGCAAACCACTCAGAGAACGCATGGCTCGATCTCCTCTCTAGGGGCGAAAGGCGGGAACGTTTCCCGCGAGCGCCCGGGTAAATCTGCCGTACGTTTAGGATTGTACCTCTAGCTAAGGGGTTTACGAGTCCCAAAAAGTAGTGGCCCATGGCCGGCATACAAGCAGCGGCTGAGCCACGAAACTTACTTGCCACGCAGAACAGTGCCGATGATCGCGAGCACTCCTCTTTTGGGAGGGTTTCGCCGCTCAGCGTGGGTCGGTCCATGCCCAATGCGATTAACCACAGTTGCAGGTTTGGTATAATGGGGCTCCCGGCTATTCCGTTTTGGCGTAGGATATTCAACGAGAGTTCTATTCCGCCAAGTAGCGGATGAGCTTAAGTTCGGAACCTGGTCAGTGCGTGGGGAAGAAAGAGAAGCCACAATGTTCGATCCTCGCGAGAAAATCGTTCTTTTCATCGACGGCGCCAATCTCTACGCCGCATCGAAGAGCCTCGGTTTCGATATCGATTACCGCAAGCTGCTCAAGGCGTTTCAGAAACGCGGGTATCTGCTGCGGGCCTACTACTACACGACGCTCATCGAGGGGCTGGAATTTTCCTCAATCCGCCCGCTGATTGATTGGCTCGACTATAACGGCTATCAGGTCGTCACCAAGCCAGCGAGGGAATTCACCGACGCCCTCGGGCGGCGCAAGATCAAGGGCAGCATGGACGTAGAGCTGGCAATCGACGCCCTCGAGATGTCCAACACCGTCGATCATCTGGTGATCTTCTCAGGTGACGGCGATTTCACGACGCTGGTCGAGGCGCTGCAGCGCAAGGGCCGCAAGGTCTCGGTGGTCTCGACCATGTCGACGCAGCCGCCGATGATTGCCGACGACCTGCGCCGCCAGGCCGATCACTTCATTGATCTCGTCGCACTCCGCGGCGAGATAAGCCGAGAGCATCCCGAACGGGCGCCACACGGGGTCGAAACCGCGCCCCAGGATGTCGAAGGGTAATACGGGCCCTACAGCGCCGCCACCCGCCATTCAAACGCGCGCTTGGTAGCCGAGCTTCGTCTCGGCCGCCAGAAGCCTTCCCTGCTACAGCGCCGTGCGTCTTTTCAGACGCACAAAGGTCGCTGTAGCACTTTGAATTGCTGCATGTTTTATCCTTAAATCGGCTCCGATTTATGGAAACATGCAGTAGCCAATAAGCAGCACTCGCCGCCGCCCATCCGAAAGGACCCGCCCGCGACGGATTCTGGTTTGCGCCTCGAACTTGCGGCAGTAAATAATGATGCCACGAACAGTTCGGTATGCCATTTCGCAACTTGTGCTTCGCAAGAAAAAGAGACGATCGCGGCAGCAACCTTGCCCTTGGCTACCTGTCCATCGATTCACCTCGTCGGGTAATGCCAGGCGCAATTTCGGGTGGAGCTTGCTGGCGGCAGATTGCGCTTGGGCTTACTGTCGGGGATCAATCTTCAATGTCATTCGTTGATATTGTGACAATCGAGGTCGTCGCATGACATCCGCATACAACAAATTTCCGATTGTTGGCATCGGCGCGTCAGCCGGTGGCATTCCTGCGATGGAAGGCTTCTTCCGAGGCCTTCCGGCCGGCACGAACATGGCCTTCGTCATAGTCACACATTTGAGCCCCGAACGGGTAAGCTTACTTCACGAGGTGGTGGGCCGCTACACCGATATGCCGGTGTTCGTGGCCGAGGACGGGATGACGACGGAACCCGGCCATGTCTACGTCATGCCGCAGAACACGATCCTTTCCATCGACGACGGGCGATTGCGGGTGCGCCGGCCCAACGCCACAAATCGGGAGCGCAAGCCGATCGATATCTTTCTGAGCACGCTGGCCGAAGATAAAGGAGAACATGCTGTCGGTATCATCCTTTCCGGCGCGGATGGTGACGGAACGCTGGGAGCGAAGGCTATCAAGGAGCGCGGCGGCCTGACGATCGCGCAGGCAAGCGACAGTACGGGCCCGCGCAACCCGGACATGCCGCAAAGTGCGATTTCCAGCGGCGTGATCGATATTGCAGTGCCGGCCGATCAAATGGGCGAGAAACTCGTCGCCTTCGCGCATAGCTTCAACACCCTTCAAGATCTGGCGGGCCAGGAGGCGGCTGATCTTCAGCAAGCTCGGGCCGAGATCTATGCGCTTCTTCGCAGCCACTCGGGACACGATTTTTCCGGCTATAAACCGAAAACATTCCTGCGGCGTGTGAAGCGACGCATGCAGATCCTGCAGCTCCAAACCTTGCCCGATTACATCAACTTGCTCAGGAGCGATTCCGCCGAGGTGACGAATCTCTTTCGCGACCTCTTGATCAATGTCACGAACTTCTTCCGCGACCCCGATGCGTTCAACGTACTCGATCAACTGGTGATCCCTCGTCTGTTCGAGGGGCGAGGGGCAAGTGACACCGTACGGGTGTGGGTTCCGGGCTGTGCGACGGGCGAAGAAGTGTATTCGCTGGGGATCCTCATGCGCGAGCATATGGAGAAACTGTCGGAGGTGCCACGCGTCCAGATTTTCGCCACGGACATTGATGAACCAGCACTTAGCGTCGCGCGAGCCGGCCGCTATCCAGCAGCGCTGCTGCAAGGGCTTACGCCCGAGCGCAAACAACGCTACTTCAATAACGACGGTTCGAGCTTTGTCATCAGCAACGACGTGCGTGAACTCTGCGTGTTCTCACCACATAGCGTCACTCGCGATCCTCCTTTCTCGCGCATGGATATGGTGTCCTGCCGCAATCTGCTGATCTATTTAAGTCAAGAGATGCAGAACCGGGTCATTCCCACCTTCCACTATTCGCTTAAGCCAGGTGGCTATCTCTTCCTCGGAACCTCTGAAAGCATCAGTCAGCACGGGGACCTCTTCTCAACGCTCGATAAGAAGAACCGCATTTTTCAGGCGCGGGAACATGCCTCGGTGGTGCCCAGGCTTCCGGCCCTCGCAGGAGAGCCGCGGACGGTTACCACCGCCGCACGTCATGGCGATGGAGGGAGGGTCGCGTCCTATCCATTGCGACAGGCGGTCGAGGCGCACGTTCTTGAGCGGTTTGCGCCGGCGCACGTGGTCGTCAACGGCGATGGAGAGGCGTTCTACTACTCCGCTCGAACAGGCAAATATCTCGAGCTTCCGCAAGGCGCCCCGAGCCGCCAAATCCTGACAACGGCGAGGCGGGGCCTGCGACTCGATTTGCGGGCGGCATTGCGTGAGGCCGTCTCCACGCAAAATATCGTGGTGCGCGAAAATGTCGTCATCGATGACGACGATGATCGGGTTCAATCGATCACTTTGACCGTTGAGCCATTGGCGAATAGGGGAGCCGGCGAGCCTCTCTACCTGATCGTGTTCGATCCCGCCGGGCCGGCGCAAAGCCGTGTGGAGGCCCAACAGCGCGGGCGCGGTCCGAATGTCACCACCGATCTGGAGCGTGAGTTGCGCGAGACGCGGGAGCGGCTGCAATCGACAATCGAGGAATACGAGACGGCCCTTGAAGAACTGAAAGCCTCTAACGAGGAGCTCGTTTCGGTCAACGAGGAGGCGCAATCGACAAATGAGGAACTCGAAGCCTCGAAAGAGGAAATGCAGTCCCTCAATGAAGAGCTGAGCACGATTAACGCGGAATTAAGCGGAAAAATCGAGGAGCTCGATCACGCGAACAGCGATCTTAAAAACCTGTTCGAGAGCACCCAGATCGCGACGGTCTTCCTGGACCGCAACCTCGTCATCCGTAATTTTACGCCGGCGGCATCCTCGTTCTTCAACATTCGGCTATCCGACATAGGCCGGCCTCTCACAGAGCTTTCGAGCAAGCTCGACTATCCCGAGCTTAAGGAACAGATCGCCTCGGTCTTCAAAACGGGAGACGTCATGGAACATCGCGTTGCTCGCGACGGAGACGGAAAACACTACCTGGTACGCTTGATACCTTATCGCGACGAGGCGGCGCGCATCGAAGGTGTCGTCGTCACTGTGGTCGACGTGACAAGAATGGCTGAAGCCGAGGCGCACCAGCAGACGCTGGTCTCGGAGCTCAATCATCGGGTCAAGAACATGCTTGCCGTGGTGATCAGCATCGCCAACCACACGTTGGAGGGCTCGCGGTCACCCAGGGAATTCCACGCGGCGCTGAACGGTCGTTTGCAGGCAATGGCCCGAGCATATGGTCTCTTGACCCAGTCGCACTGGACCGAGGCTCCTGTCGAAGACCTTGTCCGGCAGGAACTCGAAGCGTTCGGCTCCAGTCGCTTCGAGTTGCGTGGGCCAGACCTCCGCCTCAACCCGCAGCAGGGTCTGTCGGTAGGCATGGCGATCCATGAACTCGCGACCAACGCGTCGAAATATGGTGCCCTGAGCAAATCAGAAGGGAAGGTTCTCGTTGAGTGGGAATTGGCGAATGACCGCTTCCGGCTCGCCTGGCAGGAAAATGATGGCCCGCCTGTGACGAAACCGGAGAAGGAGGGCTTCGGCCTTTCTCTGCTCAAGGGAGAGATCGGCTACCGGCTCGACGGCGAAGTGGAGACTTTGTTCCGTCCGGAAGGCCTGTTGGTGCGGATTTCATTTCCGTATGAAAGGTAGGTGAGCTCCATGCGCGGGCGCGCTCGCGTCCTGATTGTCGAAGACGAATGGCTCATTGCGGAAGATCACGCAGCTAGCCTCCGCGAAGCAGGATACCAGGTGGTTGGCCCTGTCCCTTCGGTGAAAACGGCGCTCCAGGCCATAGAGAAGCAGGAAATCGATCTTGCACTGCTCGACATTCAACTGCGGAACGAAACAAGTCTTCCGGTGGCGGAACGCCTGAATGCCAAGGGAGTGCCATTCGCATTTCTGACCGGCTATTCCGACGAAAAGCTACCTCCGGATCTAAAGGATCGGGAAGTCATCCCGAAGCCTGTTGACGCGGCCTTTCTTGCTGCGGCCGTCGCCCGTCTTTGCAAGGACTGAATCTGACACGGCGCTGTACGCGGATCCTCCAGCGGGACAAAGACCCACGTTCGGCGTTTCGCGCAATTGTTGGAGACTTCGCCTGCGCGAAATCGATAAGCTCCCGTCAGCAAACCCGGTCGTGCTTCTCGTCGAGGACGAGCGCTCGTGCGTTTGACGGCGGCCGATTTCCTCATGGAAGCCGGATTCAAGGTCTTCCAAGCCGCCAATGCCGACGAGGCTCTTCAGATGCTTCAGGCACGCGCGGATATTTTCGCGGTTTTACCGACATCGAGATGCTGGGCTCGATCAACGGAATTGCTCTCGCAGGCGTGATCGACGACCGCTGGACGGCGCTTGCACGTTGGCGAAAGTGCTGATGACGACGGGTAGTCTTCCTTCCTCGTTTCGGCAATCTCGACCGCCGTTGCGGCACCTGGGGAATTTCCGCGATGGGGCGCTTTGCCTGAGGCATCGTTGTTCCCGCCGGACCGATCAACGATCGCATCGGCATGGGTGTTTAACGGCGCAAATGCCGGCAGTCTCGCCACGACCGGCGAAATGACGATTCCGGCCAGGGTGCAGGCAAGAGCGACGATGGCGATGACAAACCGGCTAGACATTACATGCGCTCCGCTCCTCGGAGCGGGACATGAGGGGCCTATCCTCCAGTCCTATCGGTCCAAGCTCGCATTGGAGCCGTGTCGACGCCGCAAAGCATCTAGAAGAAACGGGGTCTCGTCCAGCAGTATTTCGATAGGTTACTAAGTTAATATCCCGGCGGCGCGCCTTTTGCCCGACTGGCTGGCGGGAATGCATAATGTTGACAACGCCGCTCAACATATTGTGAACGGCGAAGCCTCAACCCGGCTTGCCGCTAGTGGGGCGACATCGTACAAAGCCTCGTCATCTGCATGAGCGCCACGCTCATGCACGTAAGCGTTAACGTCACTCAACGCGTATGATCGAACGCCTTTCCCGTTTCGGTCTGCGCGACTGTGTCCTGCAGAACCGAGGCTGAAAGTCTCGAAAGGACACAAATGAATATTTCAGATCATTCAGGTCTCCTAACGGCCGCCCCTCGCATCGAACGCGTGCGTCATGAGTTGAGGCGGCGGTCGCTCACGGTCGCTATGTCGAGCGGTTGACCCCGCTATGTTGCGGATCACACTCACCGGTGAGGACCTTGCGGATTTCGTCAGCCTCGGGCCGGACGACCATGTGAAGGTCATCGTTCCCACGTCTTCGAGCGAAGAGGCACGCCGCGACTACACGCCGCGCCGATACGACGCGCACTCGCGAAGCTCGTGATCGACTTTGCCGTTCACGACGCCGGTCCCGCTACCCAATGGGCGCTTGATGCCCGGCCCGGCGACAGGCTCGAAATCGGAGGTCCGCGCGGTTCTCAGATCGTCTCGGCAGACGTCAAACGCTGGCTTCTCGTCGGCGACGAGACCGCGCTTCCGGCCATCGGCCGCAGGATCGAAGAAGCGAGCGCGGGTACCGAGATCACCAGTGTCGTCGCGGTAGCGGACCCGCAGGAGCGTCAGGCGTTCGAAACGCGGGCCGAATTGAACATGCTCTGGGCCTGCCGCCCCCTTTCCGACGCCGCCAACCCCTCGGCTCTCCTTTCTTTGGTGAAGCAGGCGGACCTGAAACCGGAAACCTTCGTCTGGGTTGCCGCCGAAGCCGCCGTGACGCGGGCAATCCGCTCCTATCTCGTGGAACAACGAGGGCATCCGCTCACCTGGACGAAAGCATCCGGCTACTGGGTGATGGGAAAGGCGGACGCGCACGAGAAGTTCGACTGAGAGGGCCGACGGGCCGATCGTCTGGTACGTTTCTATCGCCGGGCGCCACCGAGCGTGCGGCGAGCCTCGCGGTTATTGCTCGACCGTGACCTGGACGACGCTTCGAGCGAGCGTGAGGAGGAGGAGGATAGGCCATTGCCGCCCGGCCGGGCACCGCGCACTCTACGGCGCGCCCGGTCCGTGAATACCTTTGGCAACAGTGGCCTTCGTCCGCCGGTCGCCAACCGCGTGACGGACAGATCAGTCGTCGTCGCCGAAGAAATCGAAGCGATAGCGTCGGCTTACAAGCCGCAGCGAGCGGTCCGGTTCGATCACGTAGGTCTCATAGACCCGGCGGCCGAACCGATCGTTGAACTGGTGCGGCACGATGCTGCCGACCGGCGCCTTGGTGAGCCGCGTGCGCGGTTGGCCACGATAGGTGATGCTGCCGGGAATGGGCTCAAGGTAGGGCGAGTAGCCTGCCGAGTAGCCAACGGCGGTGGCCTCGCAGCCGCTCAGCAGAACGGCGGTGCAGAGGGCGGCAAGAAGATGTTTCATGGCAATCCTCGCAATTTCAGGATCCGTCTCCCTTCTATCTATCGCTGAAAACGTCACAGTCTATCCGGCGGCTCGTCAGCCGCGCTGAGAACCCCGCAAAGGGGGAGAGCAATAATGCTCCTCTACGATTTTCTTCGAGCGTCACTCGAAATCGATCAGTCGTTGAAGACTTCGTAATCGATGCGACGGCTCGTCAGCCGCAGCGAGCGGTCCGGCTCGATAATGTAGGTTTCATAGACGCGATGGCCGAAATTATCGAAGAACTGGTGGGGCACAATGCTGCCGACCGGCGCCTTGGTCAGTCTCGTGCGCGGCTGGCCGCCGTAAGTGATGCTGCCTGGAATCGGTTCCAGTTGGCTGCCATAGCCGACCACTGTCGAGCTGCAGGCGCTTAAAAGGGCTGCACAAATGGCGAGCAGGGCGATCTTCATGGCGAATGTTCCTGAGCATCGGCACAGCGCCCCATCTCGTTGCGCTGGACCGGTCGTTGCACATCAACTGCCGCATCATCTTATTCTTTATCCGGCAACGATCATAGGAACGACCAGCTCCGGTGCAATTTCTTGGTGATGCATGCCGGCTGGCCGGCGATTTACTGATATTTTGGTTGATTCCCCGGGGTGCTTTGAAGGATGTAGTAGCTGGGCTCGCCGATCTCTATGAACGGCGCGCGAACCGTCCGACTGCGTGCGCGTTTGGTTCGGTGGCGGCTGCGCGGGTTCGTTTGTAAAAGGTTCCGACCAGTCAGTGCTTTGGGTACCGCCTATGACCGCCGAACAGTCCCTTTCATTTCTTGTTCTCGGCACGATGATGGTCTTCTTCATATGGGACCGCTTCCGCTATGACGTTGTCGCCTGTTCGGCGCTGATGCTTTCGGTGGCCGTCGGTATCGTACCCTTCGATCGCGCTTTCGACGGGTTCAGCGACGATATCGTCATCATCGTTGGCAGCGCGCTCATCGTTAGCGCCGGCGTTGCGCGTTCGGGCGTCGTCGATGCGGCGATCCAGCGTTTCCTGCCGAACCTGCAATCGGTGCGGGCGCAACTCGCGCTTCTCGTCGTCACCGTCACCGTGCTTTCCGCGTTCATCAAGAATATTGGGGCGCTCGCGATCATGATTCCGGTTGCCTTTCAGTTCGCCCGGCGCTCGAATGTGCAGCCTTCGGTGTTTCTGATGCCTATGGCCTTCGGCGCGCTCATCGGCGGGCTGATGACGCAGGTCGGCACCTCGCCGAACGTCGTCGTGTCGCGGATGCGCGCGGATCTGACCGGCGAGAGCTTCACCATGTTCGACTTCACGCCGGTCGGCGCGTCGCTGGCGCTGGTCGGCGCGGTGTTTCTGCTTTTCGCCTACCGGCTTGTGCCGGAGCGCAAGAGCCAGCAGGCCGCAGTGCATGACGCGATCGAGATCACCGACTACACCTCCGAGGCGGTGGTCCCGGCCGGTTCTCCGGCAATCGGCAAGCCGCTGGGCAGCCTGGTCAAGCTCGGCGACGGGGGCGCGGTCGTCATTGCCATATTCCGCCGCGGCACGCATCTGGCGCCGCTGCCCGACATAGCGATCGAAGCCGACGATATCCTGCTGCTCGAAGGTGGGCCGGCGGCGCTCGACCGCATCGTTTCCCAGGCGAAGCTGAAGATCTCCGGCGATCGTTCGCCAACGCCGAACGACAAGGCGCGTGTCGAGATCGAGGCGATCGAGGCGGTGATCGCCAGCGGCTCGCCGCTCATCGGCATGTCGGCGCAGCGTCTCGCGCTCTTCAACAGGCACAACGTCAACCTGCTTGCCGTCAGCCGCCAGGGCGAGCGGCTGAAGCAGCGCCTCGGCAGCATAAGGCTGCGGGCCGGCGATATCGTCGTGCTGCAGGGAACGCGCCGGGAATTGCCGTCGTTCCTCCAGGATTTCGGCTGTCTGCCGTTGGCCCAACGGGAAATCCTGCTAGGCACCATCCGCTATGCGACCGTGCCGATCCTCGTTCTAGCGGCGGCCATGGGCGCGACGGCCGTCGGCGTCGTGCCGGTGCCGGTCGCCTTTTTTGCGGCCGCGCTCGCCATGGTGGTCTTCCGCGTCATTCCACTGCGCGACGTCTACCGCGCTGTCGATGGGCCGATCCTCGTGATGCTGGCGGCGCTGATCCCGGTCAGCGATACGCTGCGCACAACCGGTGGATCGGATCTCATCGCCGGCTGGCTCAGCGGTGTGGCCTCGGGCCTGCCGCCGGCCGGCGCACTCGCCCTTATCCTCATTGCCGCCATGGCCGTCACACCCTTCCTCAACAATGCGGCCACGGTGCTCGTCATGGCGCCGATCGCCGCAAGCTTCGCGACGGCCCTCAACTATAGCCCGGACGCCTTCCTGATGGCGGTGGCAATCGGCGCCGGCTCCGATTTCCTCACCCCGATCGGCCACCAGTGCAACACGCTGGTAATGGGCCCCGGCGGCTATCGCTTCAGCGACTATCCACGTCTCGGCCTGCCGCTCTCGATCGTGATCGTGCTCGTCGCCGTGCCGATGCTGATGTGGGTATGGCCATTGGTGCGCTGAGTCGGGCGGCAGTATCGCGGCGAGGCATCCCCACCGCGAATACGGGAGCTTCCAGCCAAATTTTTCTTGCCGCACGTAATGTTATTTTATAACAACGATCACGCATCGCAAATTGTTGCCGGGGCCAACCGTGTTGATATCCGCATCCGCCTCCCTTCCACCCGTTGCCTCGTGCGGCGATTCGTGCCACCAAGAGTGCGATGGTGCTGCTGCCGTGACTCGGCAGTGGCTGAAAAGGGAACACGGTGAGGACGACCCAGAAGGGGCCGAAACCGTGGCTGCCCCCGCAACTGTGAGCGGAAAGCGCATTCACACCATGTCACTGGCGAAAAGCCGGGAAGACGTGGATGCGCAGCGACCCGCGAGCCAGGAGACCTGCCATCGAACCGATCAACCACAACGGACGGGGTGTTCCGATGGAAAAGAACTGGCTCAGGCACAGCGGGCGACCGCTTCACTGCATCTTCGCCATTTTCTCTCCGGCCCAATCCGGCGGAGAACAGACATGGCGAATTTCCGACAGCACAAGATAACCGTATCGACCGATTGCCGCTTCACCGGCGGGCCTTGCCGGCTCGGCGCCGAACTGCTGGCGCTGTTGAACCGCAGCGTTTCGGCACTCGGCCAGCCGCTCGGCGAGGATTTTTCCATCGCCGGCACGGTGTGCATGGCCGGCTGCACGCGGCCTTGCACGATCGCCTTCCAGGCAACCGCCAAGGCGACCTACCTCTTCGGTGACATCGCGCCGGAAGAGGATGTCGACGATCTCGTCAGCTTTGCCGCCGCCCACGCCGAAGGCGGCGGCGGCATAATGCATGCAGCAGATCCTTCTACATTGGAGCGGGATGCGGCTGCTAACCCGTTTTTTTGCGCCGGTCTCACCGGCAACACGCTCGCCCGCACTCCTGCGGCGCTCCTCGTTTCCGAGGAGAGCGTGGGATGGTTCCAGTGACGGCGGGGAGGGTGTCTCATGAGCTGCGTTGAGCAAGGCGCGGCACTCAGCGTCGAGGGACTGGAATGGGGGCCGCGTCCGGGCCTGCGGCTGGTCCGCAATATCGGCTTTTCCATCGGGCCGGGCAGCCGGCTTGCGATTATCGGCCCGAACGGCGCCGGCAAGACCTCCTTGCTCCGCTGCCTCTATCGCGCGGTGCAGCCGATTGCCGGTCGGATCGAGGTGGATGGCGTCGATCTCTGGGCGATGACGGCGCGCGAGGCGGCAAAGACCATCGCCGTCGTCCTGCAGGAGATGCCCGGCGATTTTCCCTTCAGCGTACGCGATGTGGTGATGATGGGCCGCATCCCACGGCGCGAGGGCATGCGCGGCTGGACGGAACGGGATCGGAACCAGGTGGCGCACGCGCTCGATCATCTCGATCTCGCGCATCTCGCCAGGCGCCAATTCGCCACTCTTTCGGGCGGCGAAAAGCAGCGGGTGCTGATCGCCCGAGCGTTGGCGCAGGAGCCGCGCATCATCGTTCTGGACGAACCGACCAACCATCTCGACATCCGCCATCAGCTCGAAATTATCGAGCTCCTGAAGAGGCTGAAGCTCACCATTGTCACGACGCTCCACGACATCAATCTCGCGGCCGAGTTCGCGACCGATGTCGCGATCATCACGGAAGGTCGGCTCGCTGCATTCGGGAGCCCCGAAGAGGTGCTGCGGCCATCGGCCCTTTCCACCGCCTTCGGCGTTCACGCGACGGCACATGCGGCCGCCGAAGGCTATGCTTCCCGCTTTTCCTTCTCGCTTCCGCCCGCCGAGGCATCCAGCTCTCGAATTTCCCTCTTTCGCTCCACAGGAGACATCCGATGAACAGAATTTTTCTCGCGGGCTGCGCCATTCTCCTTGGCGCCGCGCCGGCGTTTGCCTACCCCGTCACCGTCAAGAGCTGCAACCGCGACGTTACCTTCGACGCCGCACCTCAGCGGGCGGTTTCCAACGACGTCAATCTCACGGAAATGATGCTGGCGCTCAAGCTCGAGGACCGCATGGTCGGCTATACCGGCGTTTCCGGCTGGAAGACGCTCGACGAGCGTCTGCGCGAGGGCGTCAAGGAACTGCCGGAGCTTGCGGAAAAATATCCGACCAAGGAGGTGCTCCTGAACGCCGATGCCGACTTCCTCTTTGCCGGCTGGAACTACGGCATGAAGGTCGGTGGGGAGGTGACGCCGGAGACGCTGTCGCCTTTCGGCATCAAGGTCTATGAGCTTACGGAGAGCTGCATCCACATAATGTCGAAGGGCAAGCCGACGATGGAGGACATGTTCGTCGATCTGCTGAACCTCGGCCGCATCTTCGGCGTGGAGGAGAGGGCGGAGGACTTGGTCGAGGGCTATCGCCGGCAACTCGCCGAGATTACCGGAAAGATCAAGGACGCTCGGCGCCCGACCCGGGTCTTCGTCTACGACTCGGGTGAGGAAAAGCCGTTCACTTCGGGTCGCTACGGCATTCCAACAGCGATGATCGAGGCGGCCGGCGGCAACAATATCATGGACGACGTCGAGAAGAGCTGGACGGAGATTTCCTGGGAGCCGGTGATCGACCGCGATCCGGAGGTCGTCGTCATCGTCAACTACGGCGAAGTGACGGCCGAGCAGAAGATCGCCTTCATGAAGAACAATCCGGCTTTCAAGACCATCGAGGCGGTGAAGAACGATCGCTTCGTCGTACTCGACTACGTCGAGGCGACGCCGGGTCCGCGCAACGTCGACGCCATCGAGCGGCTGGCGAAGAGTTTTCATGCAGAAGTGATGTGAGTGCGGCAGCGGCAAGCGGAACAACGCCGCCGAACATCCACATGCCGACTTTCCATCACGCCACTTCTCACACAATAGATTAGGAAGGCGGCATAAAGTTCTAATTTTTCATCACAAGTCGTCACATCACTGGTGCGGCGCTTGCTCTACTGCATGTTTCCTTAAATCGTAGCCGATTTAAGGATAAAAACATGCAGCAATTCAAGGCGCTACAGCGTCCTTTGCGCGTCTGATAAGACGCGCGGCGCTGTAGGTCTGAAGCGGAAAGTATGAAACCAACGTGAGACCCGCGCTTTTCTTCCTCGCGGCGCTGCTTTTGCTGTGCCTGACCGTGACTGCCGGCGTATCGCTCGGATCGGCGCCGATCCCGGTCGCGACGGTGTGGTCGATCATCGCGTCCAAGCTCGCGCCGGGCAGTGTCGAGGCCTTCTGGTCGGCTGGCCGGGAAAGCATCGTTTGGGATGTGCGCCTGCCGCGCGTGGTGCTGGCGGGGTTGGTCGGTGCAGGGCTTGCGGTCACCGGCGCGGTGCTGCAGTCGGTCACCCGAAACCCGCTTGCCGATCCGCATCTCCTCGGCGTTTCGGCGGGCGGCGCGCTCGGAGCGATCGTCGCGCTGCTCCATACCGGCCTCGTTCTGGGGCTCGCGACGGTGCCGCTCTTTGCCTTTGCCGGTGCGCTCGCCGCCACCACGCTGGTCGCGCTCGTCACCCGCGTGCTCGGCACCGGCGCCGACCGCCTCGTGCTTGCCGGCATCGCCGTCGCCTTCACGCTCACGGCCGGCGGCAACCTGCTCATCTTTCTCGGCGATCCGCGCGCCGTCCACACCGTGATCTTCTGGATGCTCGGCGGTCTCGGGCTCGCGCAATGGCCGCATCTCCTCTATCCGGCGCTCGCGCTTGCCTCATGCCTCGGCTGGCTTATCGTCCGGGCGCGCGAGATCAACGCGCTCGCCATGGGCGACGAAACGGCGATGACGCTCGGTATCCCGGTCCGCCGCTTCCGCCTGACGCTCTTCGTCGTCACTGCGCTTTTGACCGGCGTCATGGTGGCCTTTTCCGGCGCGATCGGCTTCGTTGGCCTGATGATCCCGCATTTCGTGCGCCTCTTCGCAGGCAGCGACAATGTGCGCGTCATTCCGCTCTCCGCCTTTGCCGGAGCGTTGGTGCTCATCCTCGCCGATCTCGTCGCCCGCGTCGTTATGGCGCCCGAAGACATGCCGATCGGCGTTATCACCGGGCTTGCCGGCGGCATTGCCTTCGTTGCGATCCTCAGGCGGCGGGGGTGAGGCTGGGCCTTGAATGCGCAGGGCTCGCGTCTGCGTTCCTCTCCTTCCGCTCCATTCTCATTAAAGCGTCATGCACGGCGCGGACGCACCGTGGCTGAATCCTGTGACGAGCACAGGGATGAGGGTGGAATGGCGGCCGCGCCGTCGCAAGGATGCTTGTAAGGCGAAGCACAGGAAGAGGGTGCGGGCTGCTTCAACAGCTTGGGAGAGATTCCCGACTGATGACGACGTTGCAGATCACCGGTGGAAACCGCATGATCGGCTCCTATCTGATGGGCGGCAAGCCCATCCATCGACAATCGAGGAGAAGAGGCATCGAATGGTTGATCAAATCGAGATCTGCACGCCGGAAGAGGTGCTGAAGTTCTGGTTCGCGGAGCTTTCCTACGACCATTGGTTCACAGTGAATCCCGAACTCGACAAACAATGCATGCAGCGATTTCAGGCGTCGCATCTCGCCCTTTCCAGAAGGCTTGACGATGTCTGGCGCCAGACTCCTCAGAACTGGCTCGCCACCATCATCCTGTTCGACCAGTTGCCGCGCAACATGTACCGCGGCTCGCCGCTGGCTTTCGCGACCGACGGACTGGCGCTGCGCGAGGCGAAACTTGCCATCGGGGCCAGTGCCGATATGGCGGTGCCGCAGGAATGGCGCGCCTTCTTCTACATGCCCTTCGAACATTCCGAGAACCTCGCGGATCAGACGATGGCGGTGAAGCTCTTCACCGCGCTCGGCGACGCCGACTATCTCGACTACGCGATCCGCCACCGTGAGGTGATCGAACGCTTCGGCCGCTTTCCCCATCGGAACGCGATTGTCGGGCGGACGTCGACGCCGGCCGAGGACGCCTATCTCGCCGAGCCGGGCGCGGGCTTTTAGAAAAGACAAACGGGAGGAAACCATGAGCGCACGAAGCCTGCCCTGGGAAGGAGGATGCCGTTGCGGACAGGTGCGGATCAAGGTCAGCGCGCCGCCGCTCCTGACCATGGCCTGTCATTGCACGGGCTGTCAGCGAATGACCGCAAGCGCCTTCTCGCTCAGCGTGGCAATCCCGAGCGAGGGCTTCGCCGTCACCACGGGAGAGCCGGTCATCGGCGGGCTGCATGGCGCGACGCGGCATTATTTCTGCCCGTATTGCATGAGCTGGATGTTTACGCGCGTGGAAGGCATGGACTGGTTCGTCAACGTCCGCGCGACGATGCTCGATGATCCGCGCTGGTTCACGCCGTTCATCGAAACCTGGACGAGCGAGGGACTGCCCTGGGCGACCACGCCGGCCGTTCACAGCTACGAGACGCTGCCGCCGCTGGAGGCCTATGAAGGCTTGCTGCAGGAATATGCGACGCTTTCCACCTGATCGCGTCGATATGACATAGCAAAAAACTGCAGTCCTCAACCGCTTTGCATCTTTTTGCCGTCTTGCGTATGCAGATCGGATGGTGGCGACGCTTGGAGCGATTCCGTTTGTCGCGCCCCCTGGATCTCGAAGGATCTCGAAGGATAGAGAATTGCAACTCGTCGGAAAGTTGACCGCTCTTTTGATTGCTGGCTCGTTCGGTGCGCTGATGCTTGCCGGCGGCGGACCGGCGATGGCTCAGGAAGCGGCGCAGCCCGTCCAACAAAGTCAACAGGCACCACAGGCGCAGCCGCCGCAGCAAGCCCAATCGGCGCAACCTGCTCAGCCCGCGCCGCAGGCCGAGCCAGACGATGGGGCAGCAGCGGCTTCTCCCGTCCTGCAACAGGCACAAGAGCAGCTTGACCACGCCAAGCAGGAACTGAAGCGGCTGGCCGATCGCGTCCAAACCGCCAAGGACGACGATGCCCTGCTTGCCGAGTTGAAGGTGCAGGTCGATGCGCTTTCCAGGCAGATCATCGCCGCATCGGTAGCGACGCGGCCGCGGCTTGACGAAATCAAGGCCCGGCTGACTGAACTCGGCGATCCGCCGGCCGAGGGCCAGCCACCGGAAGCGAATATCGTGACGGAGGAAAGGGAACGGCTACTTGCCGAACGCGGAGCGATAAACGCGCTCACGGGAAGCGCGGAAAGCCTCTCGGTAGAGGCAAGGAAGCTCGCCAACGATATCACCACGACCCGGCGTGAGCTCTTCTCCAACACGCTTCTGAGGCACACGGACGTCTCCGCGGCGATGCTGAGCGAGGCGGTGACGGCAACGATCGACGAAGCCCAGGCGCTGTGGCGAAGCGTCAGCAGTTGGGTGACATTTGCCTGGAACTACAAGCGCGTGCCTTTCCTCAGTGCGATCTTTCTATCGCTCTGCGCCGCGCTGCTCTTTCTGGTCGGCGGATACAGGCTCTTCTCGCCGTTCATCCTGCGTCACGACGGTGAGGACGACCCCACCTATTTCCGACAGCTCTCGGTGGCATTCTGGTCGACTCTGATCCCGACCATGGCGCTCACTGCCTTCGCCGCGTCGAGCTACTTCTTCCTCAGCAGCTTCAATGTATTGCGGCCGGATATCGCCCCGATTCTAGCGCTCACGCTCGGCGTGGGCGTCGCCCTGTTCTTCGTCACCAGGCTCGCCAATTCCGTGCTGTCGCCGAGGCGCTCGAGCTGGCGCCTCGTCCGGGTTTCGAATCGCGGCGCAAGAACGCTGATGGTGCCGATCTCCGCCATGACGCTCGTCAACGGTCTTGACTATCTGCTCGGCGGCATCAGCGTATCCTTGGGCTCTCCGGTCATCCTGACCGTCGCCAAGAGCTTCCTCGCGGCGGTCATCATCGGCCTGATCCTGATGTCGATGGCCTGGATCCGGCCAGTGCTGAGGCCGGACGAGCCGTTCGATGCCCCGGGCCGCCCCTGGCCGCGGGTGATCGGGCTCACGTTCCTTCTGACCGGCGCGGCGCTAATCGCCATCGCGCTTTCAGGCTATGTGGGTCTAGCGCGCTTCGTTGCTACGCAGATCATCATGACCGGCGCGATCCTGGTGATGATGTATATCGGTATCCTCACCGGCAGATCGGTGTCCAAGCAGGGTGCCTTTGCGGACACGGCGGCAGGACGATACCTCGAGCGCCGCGGCTTGGAGCAGGTCGCGCTCGACCAGATAGGGCTGATAGCGGGGCTCGGCATCTACGCGCTGGTCGTGCTGTTCTTCATCCCTCTGGTCCTTCTGCAGTGGGGCTTCAAGGTCGCCGACATCGAGTCCTGGGTCTATCGCGTGGTGACCGAGATCAGGATCGGCACCATCACCATCTCGCTGGTCGGCATTCTCGCCGGCGTCCTCTTCTTCGCGCTCGGCTATGTCGTCACGCGCTGGGTGCAGCGCTGGATCGACGGTAATATCATGGCGCGCAGCCGCGTCGACGCGGGCGTGCGCAATTCCATCCGCACCGGCATCGGCTATACCGGTGTCGGGATTGCCGGGCTTATCGCTGTTTCGGCGGCAGGTATCGATCTGTCGAGCCTTGCTCTGGTCGCCGGTGCTCTCTCCCTCGGCGTCGGTTTCGGCCTGCAGAATATCGTTTCAAACTTCGTTTCGGGCCTGATCCTCCTGGTCGAGAGGCCCTTCAAGGTGGGCGACTGGATCGTCAGCGGCACGACGGAAGGTTTCGTCCGGCGCATTTCGGTTCGCGCCACCGAGATCGAGACGTTCCAGCACCAGTCGATCATGATGCCGAACTCGCTGCTCATCAATGCTTCCGTCGGCAACTGGACGCATCGCAACAAGCTCGGCCGTTCGGAAATCGCCGTTACCCTAACCTATGCCAGCGATCCGCGGCGGGTGATCGATTTGCTGCACGAAATCGCTACCGCCCATCCCATGGTGCTGAAGAATCCTTCGCCTAACGTAGGCTTCACCGCCTTCGGCGACGAGCGCATGACCTTCGAGCTGCGTATCTATGTCGCCGACGTGCTGACGGCCGGCAACGTGCGCAACGATATCCGCGTGGCCATCTACGAGCGCTTCCGCGACGAGGGGATCGGCGCGCCGTTCCCGATGAAGATCGAGGATGTGGCGCCCGAGGAAGCGGCGCCCGCGGAGGCGGAACCTTCGCCGCCCGTCGAAGAGACGAAGTCCTCGGACGAAGCGGAGGAAGGCGATGCCGGCGCCCGCCCGGCAGGCAAACGCAGCAGCCGCAGCCGCGGGTAAGCGACGGCGGCCTTCTCCTGCAATTCTCGGTCTATCCCTGATGAACGGTCGCCCAACATGTCGTTCAGCGCCTATTCAGCGGTCCGGCGATAAAAAGCATGCAATTCATGCTGCTCCGGTTTACAGCGCCGGGCGTCTTTTCAGACGCACAAAGGCCGCTGTGGCACTTTAAATTGCTGCATGGTTCTATCCTTAAATCGGTTCCGATTTAAGGAACCATGCAGTAGGCTGGCGCTGGCTGAAGGGGCGGCCGGGTGCTTTCGCCACGGGCGAAAGGGTGACCGGCCGAAGGGGACGGCGCGCCGCGCCGATGGGCGATGAAGAGAGTTGTTGCTGCTTTGCTTTCCGGCATTCTCGTGACCGGGGCGGCCAATGCTGCGACCGTCACCAACAGGGACGGCGAGACCGCCGTGCTGGTGATCGTTGAGGGCGAAAGCCGGATGGAACTGGCGATCGATTCCGGCGCAACGGAAATGATCTGCCCGAGCGGCTGCTTCATCACTGCGCCGAGCGGCGATCGCATGGGCCTTCAGGGCGACGAAACGATCGAGATCGTCAACGGCTCCGTCGTCGTCAAGTAAGGCAGCCATCTCGGCGCGTCCGCGCCGATCCCGCGGTGCTGAATGCTGTGCACAGAAATGAGCGCTGGCCTTCGGGCCGAGGCCTTGGAGACAGCGCGAACCGGTCCCGCCCGCGCTGCGTATGCCTCCTGCCGCCGCTCACCGCCTCGGCACGCCAATAGCCTCAAGCGTGGTGAGCAGTGACGGCCTGGACCAGCTCACCGGTCAGTTCCCGGCTGGTGCAATGGGAAATATCGCCCAGCGACAGCATGCCGACCATCCGCTTGTCATCGTTGATCACCGGCAGCCGCCGGATCATTTTCGATTCCATCAGGTGAATGGCGTCTTCGACGGATTCGCTGGTGCGGCAATAGACGATTTCGTGCGTCATCACGTCACGCGCCGTAAGCGAAGAGACGTCATGGCCATTGGCAAGCGCCCGCAAGGCGATATCGCGGTCCGTTACCATGCCGATCAGTCGGTCATTTTCACCGACAGGCAGTGCGCCGATGTCCTCGTCTTTCATGATACGGGCAATCGTGCGCAAATCCGTTTCCGGCCCGATCCAACGAACGCCGGGATGCATGGCTTCTTCGGTTCTCATCATACCCTCCCATGTTCAGTTAAGCCGTTATCATACGCGAAAATCATGGCTAATCATGGATATCTGCGCACTCGGAGAATATTTCCGAACACGACAGCGCCGCGCATCTTTTCAGACGCGCGGCGCTGTCGTGGCGCAAAGATCAGGTCCTGGGCTTGCGATTTTCCGGGTCGTATAGCGGTTTGTAGCCTACGCCCGCGACTTCGACGGGATAAGTTTCGCCGAAGTACTCGACCTTCAGCTTTCGACCCTCCTGGGCATAGGCCCAAGGCAAATAGGCGAGCGCAATGTTCTTGCCGATCGTTGGGCCATAGGCGATCGATGTCGTGAACGACCGGCGGCCAAGTTCATCGACAAGCGTCTCCCCGGTCTCGGGATCCATGACCGGAAGCGTGCCGACCGGATAGCGGGCAACGCCCGTCGAATCGACATTGTCCGTCATGACGAGCGTGCAGAGCATCGCCGGCTGGTGCTCGCGGGCTCGATATTCGAGATGTTTGGCCTTGCCGCGGAACTCGGCGTCCTTGACCTTCGGACGGGCGAGGTCGGCTTCCAAGAGATTGTATTCGGTGAGCAGATCCGCGTTCTGCAGGCGCAGGCTCTTTTCCATGCGGCGACTATTGGCATAGGTCTCGACACCCATGGCCATCACGCCCGTGGATCGCAGCGCGTCCCAGACTGCGAGTGCATCGCCATAGGCCATGTGCAGTTCCCAACCCTGTTCACCGACATAGGAGATGCGGAAGGCGGTGACGTCCTTGCCGGCGATCCCGATCGGCTTGATCGCCGCGAAGGGGAAGTTTTCTGGCGTAAGCCCCTCGGGATCCTCGACAACCTTCTGCAGGGTTACGCGTGCATTCGGTCCCCAGATGCCGATCGTCACATATTTTTCGGTCACATCAGTGATGGTAACGTCGAAACCCTTGTCCTCAGCAACACGGCGCACGTAGTGGAAGTCGCGCGGCCCTGCGTCGGCTCCGTCGACGACGCGGCAACGGTCGGCCATGCGGATTACGGTCAGGTCCGCTCGCACCATGCCCTCGTCGTCGAGGAAGTGGGTATAGATGCCCTTGCCGACATTGGCATCGCCGCCGATCTTCGCCGCGCAGATCCATTCCATCAGCTCGACATGATCTGGGCCTTCGACGTCGAACATGGCGAAATGCGAGAGGTTGACGATGGCGCAATCTTCGCTCATGGCGAGATGCTCGGCATTGGAGACGCGCCAGAAATGGCGATTGTCCCATTCGTTCTCACGCACCGGCACGCGGTTGCCGTATTTCTCCAGCAGGTGTTCGTTTGCGGCATAGCCGTGGGCGCGTTCCCAGCCGCCCAACTCCATGAAATAGCCGCCAAGTTCCTTCTCGCGCTCCCAGAACGGAGAGCGGCGTACGCTGCGGCCAGTCACATAGGGTTCGCGCGGATGGACCGCCGGATTGTAGATCTTCTGGGCCGCCTCGCCGCAGCGCCCCTCGATGAACTTCTCCTGAAGCATATGGGGGTAGAAGCGGGAATAATCGATCTTGTTGTGGTCGATCGATGTGCGCCCATCCGTCATCCAGTCGGCGACGAGCTTGCCGAAGCCGGGGCCGTCCTTGACCCAGATGGCGACGCAGTACCACAGCCCCCGGACTTTCTGGCTCTCGCCGACGGAAGGCCCGCCATCGGTCGTCACCTGCAGCAGGCCGTTGAAGGAATGGCTTTCATTGTAGCCGAGTTCGCCGAGAATCGGCGTGAGCTCCATCGCCCGCTCCAGCGGCTCCAGAATCTGTTCCATGTCCAGGTCGCGCTGCGAGGGCGAAAGACGGGCCTCATGCTTTTCGAGAAGGTCGCGCGGATGGCAGAGGCGCGGGTTCGTCTCCTCGTAATAGCCCCATTCGATCTGGCCGCCCTCGGCGGTCTTGGGATCGCCGGTGTCGCGCATATAGGCGGAGTTGCCCTGGTCGCGCAGAAGCGGCCAGCCGATTTCCTTGCCGGTGCCCTCGAATTCGTTATACGGGCCGAAGAAGGTGAGCGGGTGGTCGACGGGCATGACCGGCAGATCCTCGCCCACCATTTCCGCAATCAGGCGGCCCCAGAGGCCGGCGCAGACGATGACGTAATCGGCTTCGATGGTGCCGCGGTGGGTCACCACACCCTTAATGCGGCCGTCCTTGATGACGAGGGACTGGGCCGGCGTATTGGCGAAAGCCTGGAGTTTGCCGGCAGCGACGCCCTGGTCGACGAGCTTGCCTGCGACGGTCTGCGAGCGCGGGATGACAAGGCCGGCGTCCGGATCCCAGAGGCCGCCCTGCACGATGCTTTCCTCGATCAGCGGGAATTTCTCCTTGATCTCGCCGGGTTCGATCAGGCGGACGCGCGTGCCGAACGCCTTGCCCGACGCCACCTTGCGCCTGATCTCGTCCATGCGGCCGTCGTCGCCGACGCGGGCCACTTCAAGGCCGCCGACGCGAGCATAATGGCCCATCTTTTCATAGAATTCGATCGAGTAGAGGGTCGTCCAGCAGGAGAGGAAATCGTGGCTGGTGGTGTAGCAAAAGTCGGAGGCGTGCGCCGTCGATCCGATGTCGGTCGGGATGCCGGACTTGTCGATGCCGACGATATCGTCCCACCCACGCTCGATCAGATGATGAGCGATCGATGCTCCAACGATGCCACCCAGTCCGATGATTACGACATTCGCCTTTTGCGGAAACTCTGCCATTGATTGCGACCCTAGTTAGTTTGGAAGCCGGATACTAAAGTTTGCAGCGCCAAGACTAGAGCCTGTCTACGACATAATCATCAAACTGCACGACCAGAGCCGCACGATGTGTGGATGAATCGCCCGGGCGGCACCGGATGAGCATACCACTAAAATCGTTAGGGAAACGCCGCAGAGCGACCTGACAATTTCCATATCACACAGGAAGTCCAGCGGCCTTGGATGCGCCATCAAACGCGACGCCTGGGCCGCTCGGTCGCAGCGACAATCACCGGAATCCCGCATGGCGGGCAGACGGCGGCGGCGCCGCCTGTCCGTTACCGCTTCGCCATATCTGCGACCGTGCCGCTCAAGCGTGATGGGCGGTGACGGCCTTGCACAATTCGCCTGTCAACTCTTGGCTCGTGCAGTGGGAAATATCGCCCAGCGACAGCATGCCGACCATCCGCTTGTCGTCGTTGATCACCGGCAGCCGCCGGATCATTTTCGATTCCATCAGGTGAATGGCGTCCTCGACGGATTCGCTGGTGCGGCAATAGACGATCTCGTTCGTCATCACGTCACGCGCGGTGAGCGAAGAGACATTGTTGCCGTTAGCAAAGGCCCGCAAGGCGATATCGCGGTCCGTCACCATCCCGATCAGACGATCGTTTTCCCCAACGGGCAGTGCGCCGATGTCCTCGTCTTTCATGATACGGGCAATCGTGCGCAAATCCGTTTCCGGTCCGATCCAACGAACGCCGGGATGCATGGCTTCTTCGGTTCTCATGGTATCCTCCCATGATTGGCTACGCCTTCATTATACGCGAAAAATCGTGGCCAATCGTCGGTTTCTGCCGTCCGGGTGACGAATCCGCATGCGCGCACCTCAAGCGCATCCTGAAGCTCGACGGACTGCGATTGCGCGGTCCCTGTGCGAAATCTGTGTGCTACAGCCGAAACGCTCCGCTATGCATGCACCGGGTAACCTCATTTAACATTTCCTCGGGATCATGGCCTGCCGTACGCAGAACGTGGAGTTCAAGTTCTCCCAGCGAGCAGAACTGCTGATGGAGCTCCGTGATCGGTTGAGGATCCGTCAGCGTATTGCCGGCGCGGTTGCGGCAACGCTCAATCGCGAGTTCAAGCGGTGGCCGGAGGACGATGTAGTGGAGCGGCAAGGCCAGGTCTTTGAAGGGTTGAAGGAACCAGGGGCCGACAATGCCGTCGACAATGACGAAATAGCCGCCGCGGGCATATCGTTCGGTTGCCCCGGCGATGACATCCATGACGACTTCGTTCTGCCTGTGCGATTCCGGCAGGTAGGGCGCGACCCCGCCGTGTTTGATGAAGTGCCAGAAATCGTCCGTATGCAGGTGCACCTTGGGTGCGCCTGGCTTACGCGCCAGAGCCCGTGCCGTTGTCGTTTTCCCCGAACCTGGCGGGCCGGTCAGGATGAGAACTTCGCCGGCGAAGTCGATCATGATTTTCCTATCCCGCACGAAACTTATCTGCGCCACGGCCGGGGTCGGGAAACCGCTACCATGGCCAACCTCATTCGCCGCTGCATGTCAGGCGGGTGTCACCCGCTCGAACAGGTGTTCGTAACGGAGCACCAGCCCAACATCGTCGACCTCGAGATCCGCTTCGAATCCGCGGGCAAGGCCGAGGTCGACATAGCGCAGCCGCCGCGGTCCCTCGCGGTCATAGCGCTGGCTTGAGCGCGCGACGGTCAGCGCCGGCCCGTCGATGAAGGCGGTGTCGAGCGGCAGGCTTTCTCCGGCGCGCTCCGGTGTCCTGCGGACGGGGAAGGTGTTGCAGAAGGGCGTGACCGAGAGATCAGGCTCCTCGGCGCCCTCAAGGTCCGGCCGCAACACGCCGTTCACGCGCCAGCCTGTCCCGGCGCGCTCCAGCCGCAGGACCCCGTGGCCTTGCGCGTTCCAGCGTTCGACGATGACGGATTGGGCGCGCCAATTGGAATCAACCCGCCAGCGATGGTCCACGCGGGAACCGCCGGCTTCGAGGCAGATGACCGTGGCCGTCGCCGTGACGCCCTCGGGCTCGACCACAAGCTCCAGGCGCTCGAGACCTTCCACATCGATCCGGCGCCAGAAAAGGACGGATGTGCTCATGCCTTTCGGCTCCTCCGCTTCGGCTGATCGGGGCCGCCCGGAATCCTCCGGTTAGGAGTCGGGAGCGAACATCACCCCCAAGACGCCTGCGCGAGTGATGGATAACATCCTTTCCGCGCTGGTGGAAATACCGCGGCGTTTCGGGCGTCGCTCATCAGCGCCGAGTACCGCCGGCGTCATCTCGCCGTCGGCCCACTCGCGAGAGAAAATCCCGCGTGAGTGCGACGACCTCGGAGAGATTCGTCTCCAGCAACCAATGGCCGCCATCAAGCAGATGCAATTCGGCTTTCGGCAGGTCGCGGAGGTAAGCTCTCGCCGACGCTTCGGGCATGTAGCCGTCTTGCGGGCCCCAGACGATCAGCGCCGGGGGTTGATGTTCATGCAAGTAGGCCTGATATCGCGGGAACCAGGCGAGATTCTCTCGGAGACCAGCAATCACGTCTATGGCAATCTCCCGTCGTTTCGCCGTCGTCAACGCCCAATGGAGTTTCCAGAGATCGGGAGAAATCCGTTCGGCAAGTTCGGGCCGGACATCATTCAGAAATTCATCCCGGTATCCCTCTTCGCTCACCGCTTCGCCGAGCTTGGCCCGGCCCTCCGGCGTGGGATTGCGGAAATAGTCTTGCAGCGGTGCGTATTTTGGACCCAGCTCATCCTCGTAGATGTCGCCGTTTTGAATGATCAGCGCGACAATTCGGTCCGGCCGCTTGATCGCTAGCCTAAGACCGATCTGGGATCCGAAGTCGTGCAGGTAGAGCGCGAAACGGTCGACGCCCAGGCGTCGAGTGAATCGGTCGAGAAAATCTGCAAAGCCATCGAAGCCGTAGGCGAAATCGTCTGGCGTGTCGCTGTAGCCGGATCCGGGAAAATCCGGCGCAATAAGCCGCCAGCGATCGGCCATCAAGGGCATGAAGTTGCGGAACTCGTAAGATGAGCATGGATATCCGTGCGGAAGCAGGACGACCGGCGCGTCCCGTGGCCCAGCTTCCCGATAGAAGATGCCGGTACCGTCCAAGTCGACGAGCCGGTGTTTCACGCAATCTGCTGAGATCATGGTTGCCGCACCTCGTGTTAACTGATCGAGGCTGAACATCGCACAGGGCGCGATGGTTCCATCGTTTGATCAGGCTGTCCGCCTTGAGGTCGGAAGCCGATACGGACAGAGCGGTCACCCAAACTTTGCTGCTGGACCCGGAACGGATTTCCAGGCCATTCCCGACAATGTCTGCGAAGGGCAGCTATCGGGCCGCCCTTCGTGCTTGAAGTCCATTGGAATTGATACAAAGCAGAGGAGTGCATGCACAGGCGTTAGGTCAGCTTCCTGCGACGCTCCAGTTCTGCTTCGGTCGGTTGTTCGAACTCGAAGCTACCCGTGACGACTGGACCGCCCCGGACGTATTTATTGACCGTCACGCCGCTCGTCGAGACCTTGGAACTGACGAGTTTCAGCGCTGTCGGCACAGTGCCGCTGCCGAACAGCTTCTTGCCTTTTCCGAGCACGAGCGGAAAGAGCGAAATATTCATCTCGTCAACTAGGTCATTGCTGAGGAGGGTCTGCAGGAAGTCGGTCGAGCCTTGCGTCAGCAAGTCCGGTCCGTCCTCGCTTTTCAACTCCCTAAGCGTGGCGAGCACATCGGAGCCTAGGGTCTGGCTGTTCTGCCAGTCGAGCTTCAACTCCGGATTGCGCGTAGCAACATACTTGGTGATGCGGTCGAACAAGGGCCCGATCGGATCATCGGCGCCGACATAGGGCCAGTGCGCCGCGAAAATATCATAGGTCTTCCGGCCAAGCAGCAGATCAAACGGCTTGGCAAACATTTCACCCACCGCTTCTCCCATGGTTTCGTCGAAATAGGGTGCCACCCAGCCACCGTACTCGAACCCGCCGGTTGGATCCTCCTGCGGCCCGCCTGGTGCTTGCATGACGCCGTCGAGGCTTACAAATGCACCAACGATGATCTTCCTCATTTCTGCTCTCCTTTGGTCGCCATGTTACTGTGTTAAGACGCCCGACGGCAGCGGATACCGACAGCAGCTAGGAGAAAAATTGCGAAGTTTGCCAATGGGGACGCGTGCTGCCGGCGCAAGCAAGGGTCGAGCCGAGTTGACATAGCCCAAGTCGGGGAATTTAGCTTGAACCGCGGCCACGAGGGCTCACGCCTGCGAAAACGAAATGCGCCGAGGAGAACGAGGAATGCACTCCCGGAGAGATTTTTTGGCAAACGGCCTCGGAGCAGGGGCGGCGGCATTGTGCGCGTCGATCTTGGCGGCCTATGCGGCAGGCGGGCCCGAGCACGTGCAAAGCGCCATCGCGATCACCGAGGTGTTCGGCGACGGCCAGAAGTTCACGGCTGTGGCCTTGGAATATGACCAGGACATCGACAGCTCCAAGCTTTCCACCTCGACCTTCAGCGTGCAGGGGCGAACGATCACCAATGTCTATGCAAACAGGGTTGCGGCACCGGCCGGCGAGGGTGCGAACGGAAAATACGCCATCATCGAGCTTTCGCCCGATGATCCGGACGCCGCACTCTATGTTTTGGACAAGCGAACCGTGGCGCGGAAGGAAGCGAAGGCGTCGGTCACACAGACCGGACCCGTATCTACGACCGGCGGCGATACTTACGCTGCAAGCGCCGATGCGATCGCCACCAACAGCATCGCGAATCTGGTCGTCGACGACTTTCGGCAGCTCGAATACAAGGACCCCGAGACCAGGGACATCCTGAACTACAATCTGTTCGTTCCCAAAAACTACGATAAGGCCAAGTCCTACCCTCTGGTTCTGTTCATGCATGATGCCGGCGCGACCAGCGCGATCACGGACACTACGCTGGTGCAGGGACTGGGAGCCGTGGTCTGGGCGAGCCCGGCGGATCAGGCCAAGCGCGAAGCCTTCGTGCTCGCGCCCCAATATCCCACCCCGGTCGTCAACGACAAGTCGGAGGCTTCGAGCTATCTCGACACCACCGTTAACCTCATCAACAAGCTGATGAGTGAATACAGCATCGACAGGAATCGGCTGTACGCGACGGGCCAGTCGGGCGGCGCCATGATGTCGATCGCCATGAACATCAAATATCCCGATCTGTTTGCCGCATCTTTCCTCGTTGCCGGCCAGTGGGACCCGGCGAAGGTGAAGCCGCTGGCGGAAGACAAGCTTTGGATCATGGTCTCGGAGGGCGACCTGAAAGCCTATCGCGGCCAGAACGCGATCACCGCCGTGCTCGAGGAAGAAGGGGCCAAGGTCAGCCGCGCCGTCTGGAACGGCCGCTCGACGCCCGAGGAATTCGAGGCCGCGGTCGAAAAGATGGAGGCCGAGGGCAGCCCCGTCAACTACGTGGCACTTCGGAAGGGAACGGTGGTGCCGCCCGGCCAGCCTGACGACGGCGGCAGCAACCACGTCAACACCTGGCGGATCGCCTACACGATCGAAGGCATCCGCGACTGGATCTTCAAGCAGCGCAAGTGATGTGGATGATGGATGGGCAAAACGCGTTCCTCGCAGAACACAATCCGCCCGCGTCGCCCCCCAACCTTGACGATCCTTTCTCTCGACCAGGGCAACATCTACTCACCGCCCCGCGACCATTTCGACGAGCAGACGGCTGAGACCAGCCCGTTGACAGACATTGCGGCACTGGAGAGCCCTCGGTGGGAGCCCCGCCACGGACCTGTTTCATGTCCTTAAGCGACTTTTCCGTCCCGTCCGTCACCCCGCCGGGCCGTAAATCAGCTCGGATCCTTTTCGTAGGTCTTCGTTCCCGGTGGCAATTGAACCCAGGGATGTCGCCGGCAGTCATAAACCGAATCCTGCGGCGGCGGAAAACCCGGGTCGGCAAACGCGCCGACGGCGACAGCCACGGATGATTGTTCGTAACCTTCTTCTGTGTGGAACAGGTTCGTCCCGCAAACGGGGCAGAAGCGAAACCTGAAACGGGCACCCTGGTCGCCGACGCGGACGTACTCGGTTGCCGTGCCCGAGACCTTGTATGGGGCGGCAAAGGCGGCGAGCGCGGCGAAGACGCTGCCTGTCCGGCGCTGGCAGGCAAGGCAGTGGCAAAGGCCGACTCCGAGCGGTTCTCCTTGAACTTCGATGCCCAACTGGCCGCAGGAACAAGTGGCTGTTCGAGAGTGCATTGAGTACCTCGTGAAACGTTGTTGATGATCCGCAGCGATTCAGAGAGCTATAGCGCCGCGCGTCCGATTAGACGCGCGGCGCTATAGGGTTGCCGGATGCCTTCGATCAGGCCACCTCAGTCATCGTCATAGGAGCGGTCACGATAATATCGGTCGCTTTCGTAGCGGCTGCGCCAGCCGTCGCGAAATACACGACGCAGAACGTGGCGCTCGCAATAACCGTCTTCGCAATATGTATCGACAATCCGCTCGCGCACGACGCCGTTATTGGACGAGCTGTTCGAGCTCGTATTCGACGATTGGCTCCCAGCCTCGGCCATGCTGGTCGTCATCGCCAGGGCTGCAAACAGGACAAGCAGGATACGCATGGCTTCCTCCTTCTGCATCACATTCAGCGATCTGCAGCGCGGGCGCCTTCTCAGGCACACCAAGATCGCTGTAGCATTTTGAATGCTGCATGTTTTTATCTGTACTGCATAATTCCTTAAATCGGGTCCGATTTAAGGATCCGATTTAAGGAAACATGCCGTAGCCTGAACTGGCAATGAACGGCGGGGCCGGGACGTGCCACCCGTCCCTCACGGAATCGCAAAGATGCTGATTTCGCTGGTGATGCCGCGCAGCGTGACGTTGTGCGACAGTGGGCTGAGGCCGCGGTCCGAAAGCAGGCTCGAGGCGCGCGGGTCTTCGAGTACCGAGCCGGTCGCGAAGATCTCGCGCGCGGTGGCGAGGTGCTGCACGCGCGAGGCAATATTGACTGTCTGGCCGAAATAGTCCTGCCGCTCGTTCAAGTTGACGGCGATGCACGGCCCTTCGTGGATGCCGATCTTTAAGAGCAGGTCGTCGCTGCCGCGCTCTTCATTGAGCTCGCGCATCGCGTCGCGCATCCGCATCGCCGCGGCGATCGCCCGGTCCGGCGTCGGGAAGGTGGCCATCACCGCATCGCCGATTGTCTTGACGACGGCGCCCGCCTCGGCCGCGACGATCTCGTTGAGCACGCTGAAATGCGTCTTCACCAGATCGAATGCAGCAAGGTCGCCGACGCGCTCGTAGAGTTCGGTCGAGCCGCGCAGGTCGGTGAAGAGGAAGGTGAGGCTGGTGATCTTCAGCCGCTGATCCACGTCGAGCGTATCGGTGCGATAGATGTCACGGAAGGTCTGGTTGGACAGGAGGCGCTTGGCGGTGAGAAACGGCCGGCGCTGGCCGAGCAGTCCGTGCAGCGCATCGTTGGCGATGCACACGGAGGGCAGGGTGCGGACCTCGGCATGGTTCTCCACCTGAATCCGAAGCGGCCCGGGCTGCAGGTTCAGCGTCTCGGCATGTCGGTGCGAGCGGTCGAAGACGAGCGACAGGTTTCTCCGCTCTCTCGTCGGCTCGCCGCTGACGTTCAGGAACTGCGCCGCATGCGTCACCGGCTCGAAGATGATGACGAACTCCGCCGGAAGCTGCAGCGAGATCACTGCCTTGTCGCCTGGCGGCAACTCCAGCGTCTCGATCATGAACTCGTCGACCTTTTCCTCGTAGCCCTCATCGGGCAGGTCGACGCCCGAGCCCCAATAGATCTGGCGGAAATATTCCGTCGGCGGCAATTCATGCGGATTGTGCGCCTCGATATGCCGCACGCGCGGGCTCACCGTGAAGGTCACCTCGACCATCTCGTCGAGCGTCGGCTCATAGCCGGCGGCGCAGAGCGCGCAGGTATATTCCTCGTTCTGCACCGTTTTTAGCGACGTATTGGCATCGAGCACCCCGCCGCAGCCGGGACAGAGCACGTTCCACGATAGTTCGAAGAGACCAAGACGCGACGCATGCAGGAAGCCGGCAATCGTCTCCTCCTCGTCGAGCCCTTCGCTGGCGGCGAAGGCGAGCGCATTGACGCGGCAGAGCTTTTGATCCGGCGCCTCCCGAACGAGCCGCTCGAAGGCATCGACGACCTCCGGCTTCACCGATTGGCGCAGCACCTCGAATAAAGTCTGAGCTTCACTCATGGGGGTATTCTATACGGAATTTGCGGCGCGGTCAGGGGATTTGATGAGGTGGTTGATCGAGGGCGGGCGCAGTTTCGGCGGGTCGATGGAGGCGGGCGCGGAATTTGGCCCAACGCCGCCGCACACCGAGGTAATTCAGGATGCTCGTATTGCGCGGAAGGTGGAACGTCCGGCAATTCTCGCTAATTGAGGTGCCGCCCATGATCCGACCATCGGATCAGGCGCGAAGTAGACTCATGAGGGCCGGGGCCAAGCCACCAGCGCAGGAGGTGCCGAAGCGGAAACCAGCCTTGCTTTCTCTACGCCGCCGCAGGATTTGCCTTACAGGCGACGCGAGCGGTTCAGGTGCTTTTGATCGTGCCGTTCATCCCGTTGGGGTAGAAGCCACCTTTGCTCGCGCCTTCCTGATCGGTGAGATACACGATGCGCAACACCTCTTGCGGAGTCCGGGTGAAGGCTATCGCATCCGGCGTCGAAGGAACGATGTTGGCCTTGCCCTCCATCTGGATGCCTTGGTCCTTGTCTTCCGAACCATCGATCTTGTCGCGAGCATCGGAAATCGCGTTTGCCGCCTTCCAGGCTTGCTCGCCCATTCTATAGAGCGTAGATCGGGCCATTCCCATGTGGTAGGCCTCGACCGCCAGAATTCCAGCGGCGGCGGCGAGAAAATCCTCGTTCCTCAAAACTGTCGCGGCGCCGGCATAGGCAGTGACGCCCACGTCTTCGAACAACATGCCGCCGAGCACGAAGTTCATTTCGTTGCCGAAGGGATCAAAGTTCTCCCCTAGCCCTGCCGCTTGTGCAACTGCGGCAAAGCCCGCATCAAAATCGATGGCCGGCCGAGGCACGGCTGCGTCTCCAAGCGTTTTGCGATAGAACCTGACGTGGGCAAGTTCGTTTTCCGCCACCTCGCGCATGAACTCACCGATAGCGGGCGTATCGAAGGAAACCTGCTTGCCTCCGGTCACCGGTCCAGCTTCCGCACCCGCATCAGAATCATCGATCCCTTTCCCGGTCGTGCCGCGCAGGTAGTACTCGGCTTCCATGTACTCCAGGTTGAGCGCAAACTGGAATATGTCCTCGTCCATCAGGTCATCCGGCTCGTCCGCGTGCGAGACCGAAGTGAAACCCGCAGTCGACGCGAGCGTCGCTCCGAGGCCAAACTGCAAAAGGCGGCGGCGGGGGAGAAAAAGTGAAGGCATTGCACGGATCATGGCTTCCTCCTTAAAGCCCGCCCGGCGCAGTTTTGGCACCTCGGTAACGCGGGCCAATCAGGCCAAACATCATCAAAGGCGAAATGTTCCGGTCCCCAACGTTCCAAGGGAAGCTTTAAACGGTCGGCCTTGAGTCGACGCGGCAGTATTCCCCCTCTGAGATCAGCGGAGAGCGCCTCCGACGTCCACCGCGCGGATCCAGCAAATTTGCACCCGCCCCCTCACGGCGTATGCCAAGCCTCACGCAGCCGCTATGAGGATCAGTTTTTCACTAACGAAAAACACCTTGCGGAATCGAAGCTTCTGATCGCCGCTCGCCTGGTGACATAGTTCGTCGTCAGCATCGCGCCACAAGGAAAGGGAATGCCATGCTTGCCAACGACATCTCCGCGATCAGGCGCAGACCATTGGGGCGCTCCGGCCTGTCAGCCGGATCCATCGGCTTAGGCTGTTGGGCGATTGGAGGCTACTTCACGCTCAACGGAAAGCCGGACGGCTGGGGAGAGGTCAACGACGAACAGTCGATCCGCGCCATTCATCTCGGGCTTGAGATGGGTGCTTCGCTGATCGACACGGCCGACGCGTATGGAACCGGCCACAGCGAAGAGGTGATTGGCCGCGCACTAAGCGGGCGAAGAGGGGACGCAATCGTCGCAACCAAGTTCGGATATACCTACGATCGCGCCGCCCGCGCCCTGGTCAGCAAGGATGTCAGCCCCGCCTACATCGAACAGGCCTGCGCGGCATCGCTTCAGCGTTTAGGCACCGACCATATCGACCTCTATCAAATCCACGTCGGGGAGCTTTCAGACGATCAGGCGGATGCGGCTGGCGAGACGCTCGAAGAGCTGACGGAGAAAGGTGCCATCCGTTTCTGGGGCTGGAGCACGGACAACGCCGCCGCGGCGAAGCGCATGGTGAAATTTCCACATTTCGTCGCGGTCCAGCAGGAGCTGAACGTCTTCACAGATGGGCCGGAGATGCTGACGATGTGCGAGGGCAACAATCTCGCGAGCATCAATCGATCTCCATTGGCAATGGGATTCCTGACCGGCAAGTTCAGTGCTGAAGCGCGACTGCCTCCAAACGACGTGCGCGCGGCTGGTCATAGCTGGGTGCGATTCTTTGAGGACGGGCGGCCGCGTGCTGATTGTCTCGATCGCCTCGCGCAGGTGCGGGAACTGCTCCAGACCGGCGGCAGGACTTTGGCTCAAGGCGCACTGGGATGGATTCTTGCCCGTTCACCCAACACCCTTCCTATACCCGGCTTCAAAACGGAGGCGCAGGTGCGAGAAAATCTAGCCACGCTGGAAATAGGGCCGTTACCGAGAGCTACGATGGCGGAAATCGATGAGCTTCTCGGTAACAAGGTCAATCAGAGCTGATCGCTCTGCTGGGCAGTTCAGCACGATAAGCTGGCCACGCCTCATCGTGCTCCCGCTAAGGGACGTGACCAGATACCCCGCTGCCCGGCGGGTCAGAAGAAAAGTACGTCGTCGGAGCGGAGACTGGAGAGAGCCACCCCCTCAAGCAGGATACCGTCGCGGCTCCCGAAGCCGTAGGAGACAAAGACGCCGTCCTCCGTGTCCGAGGCCAGCGAGAGAAAGCCGTCGAAGTCGCGGATGCCCATCGCGCGCAGGGCACTCCGGTCGAACCGCAGCACATCGCCGCTCGCCGGGTCGAAGTCGACGACGCGGTCGATGCCGTTGCCGGTCAAGGCGCCGCGGCTCCAGATGAAGGTATCGGCACCTGCTCCGCCAATTAACTGGTCGGCGCCGCCCCCACCCCAGATTTGGTCGTCACCCGCGCCGCCGATCAGGCGGTCGGCGCCGCCGCCCCCCGAGATTTCGTCGTCGCCCGCCCGACCGTCGATGAGATCGTCGCCGTTATTGCTGGCGAGGACGTCGTTGCCGCCGCCGCCGCGCAGCGTGTCGTCGTTTTGATCGTACAAATTCGTGACCACCCGGAAGCTCTCGATCCCGCGGAACACCAGGCTCGGGCCCATCATGCCGGCCAACGCGTCAAAATCGATGGCGCCCATGACATGGTCTGCCGCGATATGCAGCGTGTCGTCGCCGGCGCCGCCCTCGATTATGCCTTCGGGGCGGAAGAGCCGGATCAGATCATTGCCGTCACCACCGTCAATGAAATCGACGCCGCCGCGGCCGATGAGCGTGTCGTCGCCACCATTGCCGAGCATCACGTCGTCACCGGAACCGGCATCGAAATGATCTCTGCTGCTGCCGCCGATCAGAACATTGTCGCCTTCGCCGGCAAAGACGGAGCCCATCATGTTTGACGAGCCGAAGACCACGTCGTCGCCGCTGCCGAGGGTGATGTCGATTTTCTCGAAGCCGCGGAAAACGAGGCCGGTCGAGGCCGTGCCCCGCTCCAGATCGACGGTGATGTCCTGAGGCTCGCCGTGATGTTGCAAGTAGAGCACATCGTTGCCGGTGCCGCCGTCCGCCTCCGCTGTGCTGAACGTCGTGATGACGACGTCGTTGCCGGCCCCGCCAGAGAGGCGGTTGGCGCCGACTCCGTCGCTGATCATGTCGTCGCCGTCGCCGGCATCGATGACATCGTCGCCGAAAGCAATCGGACCCACGTCGAGCGCCCACGCGGTGCCGATCACATCGTTCCCACCTCGGGTGGAAATCAAATCGTTTCCTACAGTGCCCAGGATGCGGTCATCGCCGCTCCCGGTCGTCAGCTCCAGCCGCTCGATGTTGCTGAAAAAGATATGATCGGTGAGCTCCTGGCCACGGCCGATCATGGCGTGACCGGCGACGCCGTTGAACCGCACCGTCTCGCTCGTCGTCGAAAGGTCGACCGTGAAGCGATCGAAACCGGCACCACCCGTGACCGCTCCGCCGACGCCGAGAAGGACAATCCTGTCGTCGCCTTCTCCGCCATCCAGCCTGTCATAGCCGCTCGCACTCGTCAGGAGATCGTCGCCGGCGCCGGCATCGAGCAGGTCGCCGCCTTCTCCGCCGCCGAGATCATCGTTGCCGGACGCCCCCACAGCCGATCCTTCTCCAATATGCCGCGCAGCGTGTCGTCGCCACTCGTTCCGATGAGATTTGTCATGACCTCGTTCCCTCCGCCGTAGTTACAGAGAACTTATAGCGCAGTGAGATCAAAACAGAATAACACCTAAGAGAAAGGCTAATAATATTATAAAACTGTCAAATTAGCGCGAATATATTTCAAAATTACGTCGACAATACAATAGGTATAATTGAATAATCGAACCACACTTCATTCACTCAGGCGTTTTGCGCCTGACGGGCTCGGCCTTCTCGATGACGCCCCTAAAAGATTAGCTACCGGCGCACGCCATCGGTTCTGCACCAATCGCCGGGATCGAGGCGGCACGAAAGAGGACCCTTCCGGGCAGCCTTTCCGGACGTTGGCGCGCACTGCAATGAACGTTGGATGTTGACGAAGGTCAGCTTCAAGCCGAATAGACTCGGACGCAGGACGGCAGTAAAGTTTGAGCAATCGGGCTAGGAAGGCGCCATCGCATATGGCCAACGAATCCATCAGACGTCGGCTCGCCGCCATTCTGGCCGCTGACGTGGTCGGCTACAGCCGGCTCATGGAGCGCGACGAGACGGCTACGCATACGCTGCTCATGGCGCGATGGAAAGAGGTGCTGGAGCCGCTTGTCACGTGTCATCAGGGCCGCGTCTTCAAGCGGACCGGCGATGGCGTGTTCGTCGAATTCGGCAGCGCCGTCAATGCCGTCGAATGCGCCGCAGCCCTTCAGCAGGCGATGGCGGCCGCAAACAGAGACATGCCGAGAGACCGGGCTATCGTGCTGCGTGTCGGCGTGAATCTCGGCGACGTGATGGTCGAGGACAGCGATCTCTACGGCGATGGCGTCAATGTGGCTGCCCGTCTCGAGACGCTCGCCGATCCCGGCGGCGTGGCGATTTCGGACGGCGTTCATGAATATGTGCATGGCCGCGCCGGCATCGATTTCGTCGACAGCGGCTATCACGAGGTCAAGAACATCGAGCGTCCGGTGCATGTCTGGAAATGGTCGCCGAACCGCACGAACGATCCCATCAAGACTGCCGTGGAAACCCCGCCGCGGCTTCCGGCGAAGCCGTCGATCGCCGTCCTGCCGTTTGACAACATGTCCGGCGACCCGGAGCAGGGTTATTTCGCCGATGGCATCACCGAGGACATCATCACCGATCTTTCCAAGGTGTCCGGTCTCTTCGTGATCGCCCGCAATTCCTCTTTCGCCTACAAGGGCAAGACGCCGGACATCCGCAAGGTCAGCCGGGAACTCGGCGTCCGTTATGTCCTGGAAGGCAGCGTGCGCAGGGCCGCCGACCGCATCCGCATCAACGCCCAGATGATCGACGGCACGACCGGCGGTCATCTGTGGGCCGAGCGCTACGATCGCGGCATCGAGGATATCTTCGCGGTTCAGGACGAAGTGACCCGCACCATCGTCGACGCGCTCAGAGTGAAGCTGACGGCCGGCGAAGAGGAGCGGCGCGAGAGCCGCGGCAAGGTCGATCCGGCAGCCTACGACCTGCTCGTCCGCTCGCGCCAGACGATGCTGCAGTTCAGCGCGGTATCGTCCATGGAGGCGCGCGCCATGCTGGAGCGCGTCGTCGCCATCGATCCGGGGCTGGCGGCCGCCTATGCTTTGCTGTCGATCATCGCCTTAACCGACTTCATCAACCAGTGGAACGGCGCGACGCCGGAAAATCTCACACAGGCGTTCGAACTGGCCCAAAAGGCAATTGATACGGACGACACCGAGCCGCTAGGCCATCACGCACTCTCGCTTGTCCTTGCCTGGATGCGGCGTCTGGACGAGGCGGAGGACGCCGCAGAGCGGGCGATCGAACTCGACCCCAATTCGGCCAGCGCCTATACCGCACTGGGCACGATAAGGGATTTTGAGGGTCGGCACGAAGAGGCGGTGGCGCTGTACACGCGCGCCCACCGGCTCGACCCGCAATTCGATATGTCGCTGCATTTCCTGGGGCGGGCTCTGTTGAGCCTCGGGCGCTTCGACGAGGCCGAGATCGCCTTCAAGCGACGGCTGACACTTGCGCCACGATCGGACATGACGCGGTTTTATCTCGCCTGTCTCTATGGTCGCATCGGCCGCCACGAAGAAGCGCGACGCTATTGGCGGGAGATGCTGGAGATTAAGCCGAATTTCTCTGTCGATCACCTCAAGCGGGCCTTACCCTACCGCGATGCCAATCTGTTCGATCGGCTGGTGGACGGACTCCGCCAGGCCGGAGTCTCCATCTAAATACGCAACGGGACAGACATGCGGCTTCAGCCACGTTGACCAGCAGAGTTCCATCGCTTCCCAGACCATCGTCACATGAAGGCTGTGAATTGAGATGGGACACCGCGCCCTCGGTGGACAGCGGACGTTGCAGGCCGAACCTACGGCGCTGCGCCCGCGGATGTTTGCTCCCGCGCCGCTTTCCGGAACAGCCAGGCCGATACAAGCCACAGCAAGGCGAAGAATCCGGTCAGGACGACAATAGCCCCTGGCCAGTTCGCCCCGGTGGAGCCCAATCCGGCGATCAGGGCGATCACGCCGACCAACGCCTGAGCGAGCGCCGTCGCGGCCAACGCGCGCGCCATGCCATGGGGCTGGAAGCGCACGATGAGGGCGCCGAGGATCCCGACGGCGAGCACTCCGCCATACATCAGGTTGGCTGGTTGATCCTCAGACCCGATGATGCCGACCGCAAGGTTTATCCAAATGAGGATGAATGCCGCCACGACCGCAACGCCGACGGCGGCGCGGTAGGCGATATTGCCTGTCATCCTTGCTGCCAGCTCGTAGGCGCCGCAAGCGCCGAACAGCATGGCGCCGATGACCGCGAAATCCGTCTCGTCCCAGACCACTTCATCGGTGAACTGCATCGCGATCAGGGGCAGCAGCAATATGAGTGCTGCGATCACCCAAGGCGCTATCCTCCAAAAACGCCTGCGCCGTCCGCCACCGCTTTCCGTGTTTCCTGCCATTGCCTTGTCTCCGGGCACGAGTGAGGCCTTCAATCTAGCTTAGGCCACCGTGAGCGGCATGAGCAAGTTCTGACCCTTTGCTGAGCAATGGCACCTGGCCGATGATCAGGCTTGTTGCCAATGTCCGCAATTGCTCCGATATCGTTGAAAAACTCGGCCAGTTAACTGTTCATCGGGCTGTTGCAGCATCTTTCCGGTAGGGATGATCGGTTATCTGCCCCGCACTTTGGCGCAGGGTATCCTTACTGGCTGCTTTTATGCGGCAATGACGCCGTGTGGTGGCCTTTGTGGTCTGAGTTTCGCCAGTCTTCTGAGGTTCTGGGCGGTTGCTGCAAGCAGGAATTCGTCTCGCGCACCACATGGACCTCGCAGCCTCAAACGCGCCATCCGGAGAATGCGTTTGAGGTGAGCGAAGAGCATCTCGACCTTCTTGCGGCGATGCCGGGAACGCTCGTAAGCGGGTGTGGCGGCAATTGCTCTGGCCACATCGCGGGCATCTTCGTTGAGATCACGCGGCACCTTGCGAGCAACTGCATTCGGGCAGCAGCGCTGCTTCAGATCGCACACATCACAGTCCTTCTTGCTGGCCCGATAAAGCCGGGTGCCTTCACTGGTGATGCCCGATCGGGGCGTCGCGTAGGTGCGGCGGAACTGAACCAATTCCTTGCCCGCCGGGCAGATGTAGCGATCTCCCTCGCCATCCCAGGTGAAGTCCGAACGCGAGAAGGTCCCGTCCGTCCTGTTGGATTTATCAAACACGGGAATGTGCGGCGCGATGTCCTTTTCCTTCACCAGCCAGGCAAGATTGTCAGCAGAACCGTAAGCGCTGTCGGCTGCCAGATAGCCTGGCGTCAAGCCGAAGCGGTTCTCGGTTCTGTCGATCATCGTGCGGGATGCTCCGACCTCCGCCTGACGGATCGCTCGCGTCGCCTCGACATCAAGAATGATACCGTGATCAGTATCGATCAGATAATTGGTGGCGTAGGCGAAGAAGGCATGCCCCTTATGAGCACCTGTCCACTGAGCTGCCGGGTCGGATTGCGAAATGAACTTCGGCGTCACCGGCGAGGCAGCGCCAAAAGCAGCGTCATCCAGAACCGCCAAATACTCCTGAACCGAGCGGCCAGCATCGTCTTCGGCTTTCCATTCAGTGCCGGGCACCGAACGCTGCTTGTTGGCGTCCGCCGCGATCAGGCTGGCATCAACCGCAAAGCCTTCTGCTCCCACCAGCCCTTGGGCAAGGCACCGTTCCACCACAGTCTCAAACATGTGCCGGAGGATATCACTTTGCCGGAACCGGCCATGACGGTTCTTCGAAAAGCTGGAATGATCCGGTACCTTTCCGTCCAGGCCAAGGCGGCAAAACCACCGATATGCGAGATTGAGATGGACCTCCTCGCAAAGTCGCCGTTCCGACCGGATACCCATGCTGTAGCCGATGATCAGCATTCGCATCATCAGCTCAGGATCAACTGAGGGCCGACCAGTGTTGCTATAGAAAGGCTTCAACTGTGCTCGAACGCTATCGAGATCGAGGTGACGATCGATCCCGCGCAGCAGATGATCCGCAGGGACATGTTCATCGAGGCAGAAGTCGTAGAAGAGCTGCGCCGGAACCGCCTGACATCCCATCATTCGCCTGATCCCCTGCAAATCACTCAGAGGATTGAATCACGCGTCCCAAGCATCGGCAATGCCAAGTTTTTCAACAATATCGCTCCCAGAGCGGCCGTCCGATGCTGCGAGCCCGATGACGCGGGCCGACCCCTAGCAGAGAACGGACTGAAGAATAGCCGCTCTGCCGCAGCGAGGATGTTACGAGATGGAACCGCTTCCCCAAACCGCAACCGCGTCTATCGGCGGAGTACCGAATCGGCCGGCTGAGCCGTCGTTATCGGATCGGCATGACGATGCACAATCTTCCAGAGACCATCTTCTGGGCGAAAGACGCTCGTCACGCGTAACGCCAGAGGGGTGATATCGCTCCGACCGCCGACCTTGGACCTGAGCCGCTCTACTTCGACGAGGTATGCCAGCTCAGACGTCACACACTTCGCTATATTTTCGAAGCCGGTAGCATCGCCGTCCCTGTAATTCGATGCCGCCTGCTCCATCGTCTCAACGACCTGCTTCCATCCATGCGCGAAAGGGCCGAAGGGATTGCCCAGTGTTACATCGTCTCGTTGGGAAAAGAGCTCCTTCGCAGGCGCGGGGTTTCCTTTCATGAACTCATCCAGAGCCAGGTGGTATTTTTCGACTGCTTGATCGAAGTCATTTGCGTCAAGGGACACGTCATCCTCCCTGTCGTTTTATCTCTGGTCCGGACTGGCGACTCCCGCGGTTCAACGTTCTGTGTGTCCGCAGCGGCGAGGCATTTTCGCTAACTGCGGCGCAGTGCAGGTTGGCTTAGTCAGTATAGCACGGCGCGAGACAAGGTTCGCGACAGCGTTTTGAGACGGTTCGGTAAATGGCCGCTCTCCACCCCTTTGCGACGATCGGAACGGGAAAGGTCGACCCCTTGCTGTCATTGCCGTTCTACGCGATGAATGGCTCGATTGAGCCCATTGCGGACATGCCATCACGTAGGGAGGGACAACGCCGCGCGGGCTCTCTCGACTTCACTCCGCATGACACATTCCTCCGCGTGGTCGTTGATCAGGCCCATCGCCTGCATGAAGGCATAGACGGTGGTCGGCCCGACGAATTTCCAGCCGCGCTTGCGCAGTTCCTTCGACAGGGCCTCGGAAGCGGGGGACGTCGAGCGGCTTTGCGGCCGGGCGCCATCGTCGGTCGGCTCGAAGCGCCAGAGGAATGCCGCAAGCGAGCCTTCGGCATCGGCCAGTTCGCAGCCGCGGCGGGCATTATTGATGACCGCCTCGATCTTGCCGCGATGGCGCACGATCCCGGCATCCGCCAACAGTCGCGTCACGTCTCTCTCGTCAAACCGCGCCACCTTGCAAAAATCGAACCCGGCGAACGCGGCGCGGAAATTCTCGCGCTTGGCAAGAATGGTGCGCCAGCTCAGGCCAGACTGAAAGCTCTCGAGGCAGAGCTTCTCGAAAAGCCTGATGTCGTCCACGACCGGGAAGCCCCATTCGCGGTCGTGATAGTCGAAGAACTCGGGCGCTGCAGCGCACCAGCGGCAGCGTGGCCGGCCGTCTGGACCGGGAACGGTCGCGCTCATGCCGGTGCCTTCACGAAGTCGAGCGCAGGGACGGTGCGCTTGGGGTCGATCTCGTAGGTCTCGGCGGTCACAATACCCTGCACGACGAAGGGATCGGCAGCGATGCGTGCATCATGCTCCGCCCGGCTTTCGCCATCGGCGAGGATCGCGCCCCCGGCGGCAGGCTGGAGTGAGCCGACGCAGAGGAATGCGCGGTCCGCGAACCCCTCCGCGATCCAGTCATTATGCGCGGCCATGAACTCCGGCGCAGCGGCCCGGTTCTCCGCGAATCTCAGGAAGGTGACGAACATCGGCGCTCCTTGATTAGTTGGGTTGGGAAAGCTCCGGCAGGGTGGCCAGCCAGTGTTCAATCCCGGCCACCTCGCTGTGAATGAATGCCTCGTCCCGGAAAGCAGTGGCCATGACCGCCGCTCCCTGGGACCAGGCGAGAAGATGCAGCGCCAGCCCCTCAGCCCGGTCGCCGGCGCCCAGTGCCCGAAATTGTCCGGCGAGCCAGTCGCGGAACAGGCTGAAAATTGCGGTCGCGTGGTCCTGCGCTGCGTGATCGAGTTTGGCGAGTTCCGAGCAGAGCGTCCCTACCGGACAGCCGAAGGCCATGATCTTGGTCCGGTTTGCGATCAGCATATGGATGAAGGACAGGATGCGCGTGCGCGGGCCGTCGCCTGTGGCCTGCCAGCCATCGAGCATCGCGCGTGTTCGCTCGATTCGGAGCGAGATAATGGCATCCAGTATGTCGTCCTTGGTTTTGAAGTGGTGATAGAAATTCCCGCGCGAGATGCCCACGGCTGCGGCGATGTCAGCAAAGGAAGTGGCCTCGAACCCGCCCTCGTAGAAGAGGGCATCCGCCTTTTCGATTATGAGGTCACGGGTTGATGATGCGGGCATGTGCGGTTGTTATCCTGTGAGCCTCAACCAACTAGGACAACTGTCCTAGTTGGTCAACACCAGCCGCATTAAATGTCAGCTTCGTGCGCAAATTCGGCCGTTCCGAGTGCCAGCCTTGAGTGACCGCTCCCCACTACCCAAAGCGGAAATCACTCTTAACGCATTGACAGCTCATCTGGTACCGGCATGCTCTCGGCATGGCTTCTGCATTCATCATCGGCGGCACCGGTCAGATCGGAATCGGGGTTGCCAAGCGATTGGCGCGGGAGGGTTGGACCGTCCGGCTTGCTTCGCGAACGCCGCCGCCCCTCGAAGGCCTGTGGCGGCACGTCCCCTTTGACCACCGTGAACCGGGGGCGTTAGCGACCGCGATCGGCCACGGTGCAGATTTACTGATGGACTGCATAGCGTTTGACGAACCAGACGCGGACAAGCTCCTCTCGGTGGAAGCTTCCGTTGGCCACATCATTGCGGTGTCCAGTGCCAGCGTCTATCGCGACGAGCATGGCCGTACCCTGGATGAAGCCAGTCAATGCGGTTTCCCGTGCTTTCCCGTACCCATCGGTGAGAATCAGCCGACCGTCGAACCGGGCCCAAAGACATACTCCACCAGGAAAGTAGCAATGGAGAAGCGGCTCCTTGATCACGCTCAGGGCCGCGCCACCATTCTCCGTCCTGCAGCGATCCACGGACCCTATAGCAAGCACGCGCGGGAGTGGTGGTTCGTGCGTCGGCTCCTGGATGGCCGCCAGCGCATTCCGCTGGCATACGGGGGGCGAAGCCGGTTTCAAACCACCTCCGTTGCTGCGATCGCCGAGGCGGTGGTGTGGGCGGTTGAGGAAGGCGAACCGTCGATCCTGAACGTCGCCGACGCCGATGCGCCGACCGCAGCTGAGATTGGCAAAGCCATCATGGCGACGATGGACCGATATGCCGATATCGTCGGGCTCAGCGATGAGCCGTATCCGCCGTCCGCTGGAATGAGCCCGTGGTCAGTCGAATGTCCCGTCGTCTGCTCGAGTTTGGCACCCAACGCCGGCACCTATAAAGAGACGGTGCCGGATGCGGTGCTTTGGCTTATCGAGGCGACGCGCAACCGGGATTGGCGAAGCGTCTTGCCGCAACTCGCTGCCTATCCTTGGGAACAGTTCGACTACGAACGCGAAGATAATCTTCTTAGTGCTCTGTCGCGCTCGGCCTGAACGGCAGTGATGACCATCTTTCAGAAGGGATGCTTATCGACCGAAGCGGAGCAAGTTCGATGAACTTTTGGCGAAACCCAGTTTCCCGTAAAATGGAGCGCTTTCGACATCGTGTCTGGGCTGTCTTGCTGGTGGAGGAAACCACAAGCAGCACGGCGCGCTGGAAGGGCGCGACATGCTGTTTCCCATTTCACGATCAGGCAAGGCCATCGGCAAGTTGATCCGTACGTCGTCTCTTCGACTTCCTACTCTGCCGGCTGAGGCAGCGGACCCATAGCGGCTTCTACTTTGCCTCCGGCCAGGATCCGCTGACCCAGAGCGATCGTCACCACGGTCGCGATGCCAGCAGCTACGGATACGAAGAAGCCATTCTGCGCGCCGAAATTATCGACGACCCAGCCCGCAAGGAAGGCTCCGAGGGCCATGCCAATCCCGATGCCGGTCATCACCCAGGTAATGCCCTCGGTCAGCATTGATTCCGGAACCCGACGCTCTATCAAGCCGAAGGCAGTGATGAAGGTCGGCGAAATGGCGACGCCGCTCACGAAGACGGCGAGTGCCAGAAGCGGTACCGTATCGGCAATGAGGAGCGGCAGGGACGTTACCGCAAGGACGCTGACGGCGATCAGCAATTGCCTGTGCAACTGCATTCTGGGGTTCAAGGCACCGAGGATCAGCCCAACGACGAACGACCCGATCGCGTAGACGCCGATGACAAGGCTTGCGGCATTGGACTGTCCGAGCTCCTTCGTTATCGCAACGGTACTGACTTCCGCTGTAGCGAACGTCGAGCCGACAAATACGAGAGCGAGCGTTATGATCTGCACCGGGCGCGAGCGAATCGCCGATCTTTGGGAAACGCCGCTCTCCACAGGACGCACTTTCGGTTCGGTCGACCGTTGCAGGGCGAAAGCAGCGGTTCCGAGCGCGAGGAAAATCGTGCTGACCAGCATCCCGGCTTCCGGAAACAGTGCGACCGCCAACCCGACCGAGAGCGACGCTCCGGCGATGTAAACCAGTTCATCCGCTGCCGATTCAAATGCGAAGGCGGTGTTCAACTCGGGGCGGTCTCGGAAGATTTCTGTCCAGCGCGCCCGCAGCATCGCGGGAATACTGGGCATTGCCGCCGCAAGAAAGGCCGAGGCGAATAGCGCCCATGCGGGCCAGTCCTGGTTGGCTCCCACAATGAGCGCGATGAAGGCCATGATCGAGATGATTGTAGTCGGCGTTATAACCGCCGCCTGGCCGAACCGATCGACCAGTCGTGAGATTTGAGGGGAGGCCAGCGCGTTCGTCAACGCGAACGTCGCTGAAACCGCACCCGCGATCCAATACTCGCCGCGTGTCTGCGACAGCATGGCAACAATGCCGATTGGTGCCATCGCAATGGGCAGGCGGGCAAAAAAACCTGCGGCAGAGAAGCCCTTCGCACCCGGCACCCTGAATATTTCCTTGTAAGGGTTAGACATGAGATGCTCCTTCAATCATCTGGGGCGCACCACTACATACGTGGCGTATGTGATCAAATAGTTGCATACGTAGCGTATGTCAAATAAAATACGCTGCGTATGTGCAGAAGGAGAGTTCATGAGTAAACCACGCCCGGAAATGATCGCCGAAACACGCGCGAAGTTGATTGCCGCGGCTCGGCACGCCTTCGGGACCGTTGGCTACGCGCAATCCTCAATGGATGATTTCACCGCAGGGGCGGGATTGACGCGCGGTGCGCTCTATCACCACTTCGGAGACAAGAAGGGTTTGCTGCAGGCGGTGATTCAAGAGATCGATGCCGAGATGACGGCACGGTTGAATCGGGTTTCGTCAAGTGCGCCGACACGCTGGCAAGGTTTCGTAGATGAGTGCGTGGCCTATATTCAGATGGCGCTCGAGCCGGAAATTCAACGGATCATGTTTCGCGATGGTCCTGCCGTCTTGGGCGACATATCTCAATGGCCGAGCACCAACGGCTGCATAGCGGCCCTCAGCCGAAGTCTGAGCCAACTCAAGGCAGACGGCGTGATTGTCGATGTCGACGAGGAAGCGACGGCGCGCCTGATCAATGGTGCCAGCAGCCATGCCGCTTTGTGGATCGCCAATTCCGATGACCCGCAGGAAACATCCAAAAGGGCGGTGCAGGGCTTCCGGACATTGCTTGAACGACTGAGAGTGAAGGGGCCTTGATGGAGACGCGGTCGAAGCTCTCCCGACGATGCTCAGCGTTTTGATCGGGGGAGTGCATTCTCGATTGTGGAAAGCGGTCGCACATACGCGGGTCCAATCCTGCTGCTGTGCGCCAACAGCGATCAGATCAGGATGCGATCGAGAGCGTCTTTCACTCTTGGCATGTCGGCTGGCGGCAAGGGCAGAATTGGCCGTGGTGGCACGGCCCCGCAAAGGCCAAGCACGTCGGCTATCGCATACATTACGCGGAAGCTGCCAAACTCCTTGAACAGGCTCCACAAGGGCTGGAAGGCCTGATCGAGGCGTTCGGTTTCGGGTGCGTTGCCGGCTTGGGCTGCTCGCGTGAGGGCAACGGCTTCAGAAGGCAAAAGACCAGCGATAACGCTGTACCAAGCATCGCAGCCCGCCAGCATGGCGTCTGCAGCCCCCCAATCGCCGCTGTAACCGATGCGAAAACCGTCTGGTGTGCGCGAGCGCAGACGCGCAAGTTCACCCTTGAAATCGCCTTCAGCGGGGAGCGGCATTTTCACGGCGGCAACGTTCGGCACGCTCGCCAGACGGACGATCAGATCGTCGGTGAAGGTGAAGCGGGTGGTGCTCGGGTTGTTGTAGATGCATAGGGGCAGTTCACCCGCTGCCGCGACGGCGGAAGTATGCTGAAAAACTTCCTCTTCCGTCAGGGGCGTATAGGACATCGGGGCCAACAGGAGACCATTCGCCCCCGCCTTCCTTGCGTCGCGGGCAAGCGCCTGAGCCTCGTCGGTTGTTAGCGCGCCGACGCCGACGATGACCGGTATCTTGCCGCCAACGCACTCCATGGCCGCCTCGACGGCGCGCTGTCGCTCGTGCCTCGACAGAAAGGCGTAACCGCCTGTGCTCCCGAGCAGTCCGATCGAGTCGGCACCGGCCGCAGATATCCGCTCGAGGAGCCGCGCGAGCGCTCCCGTATCGACATGCCCCGACGCATCCGCAGGCGTGATGGAAAAAGCCGAAAGGCCAGCGAACAATTTCATGGTGCTCCCCTTAAGTCTTATGCGCGCGATAACAGCAGCCGGAGACCGGCAAAGCCAAAACACACGGCCAGAAGCCCCTCGATCCAACGCCTCACGCGACGGTACAGGCGCACCATGGGTGCGGTCGAGAAGATGATCGCATAACCGCAAAAGATGGTGACGCTCAGCACCGCGCAACCGCCGAGGATCGCAGCAAGCGTATGCCATGACGAGTCCGGCCCAAGTCCAAGCGTTACAAGGGCGATCCAAGCAAGGATCGATTTTGGATTGCTAAGATGCATGAGCAATCCGCGCCGATAGAGATCTGCTCCCGACAATGCGGCACCGTTCGGCCCCGTATGCGCAGCAGCCTGGGCGTCGGAAGCAAGCGCGGCTTTGCCAGCCTTGAAGGCGAGATAGAGGAGATAAAGACCGCCGAAGATTTTGAGAACGATCAGCGCCTCCGCATAACGGGTCAGAACCGCGGAGACACCTGTTGCAGCCATCGCACCCCAGAAAATCGAACCGCTGACGACGCCGGCAGCGAGCATGAGGGCCGCACGTCTTCCGTTATGCATCGCCACCCCCATGATCCGCATATTGCTGGGGCCGGGGCTCCCGGCTGCGATCACATAGGCGGTATAGACGATGAGGAGATGGTGGAGTTCGGAGGACAATTTGAGCCCCAATCCTGCTGCTGGTTGTTAACGAAGGTCGGTCGAAACGTAACGCGCAAACCGGCCGCCTGTCTCTATCTTTTGCCGCCGCCATCGAATTTCCCACAACCGTCGCCGAAAGCGAGACAGAGCGCAGTGCTCTCCCCATCCTCCCGGAAATTCGCGGCCAAAATACCGGAACTTCGTCGCTGTGACGGGCCGGAAGCGGCGGAAAACGATTTCCACTTCGGACCAACGGTGGGCATGCGGTCGCTTCGTCCGGAAGGGGGTCGAAAGCGGCGATGCCGTCGTGGCGGCTTCCAAACCCGGGCTCATGCGCTGCTGCAGGAGTAAGGCGCCCCAAGGCTACGGCATGGTTCCTTGAATCGGAGCCGATTTAAGGAACCGCCCAGCAATTCAAAGCGTCACAGCGACCTGTGTGCATCTGAAAAGATGCACGGCGCTGCAATCGTCGCCACGCCCTGATCGCTCACCAGCCCCTAATTCAACCAAACGGTTGACTATCTGCAGCCATGCGTCTATATTCAACTACATGGTTGAATTAGAAACACCCCAGATGAATTCCGTCTTTCATGCCCTCGGCGATGCCACGCGCCGGCGGATGCTTCGCGACCTCGCCAAAGGCGAGCGAACGGTGAGCCAGCTTGCGGAGCCATTCGCCATCTCGCTCGCCGCCGCCTCGAAGCACATCAAGGTGCTGGAGAATGCCGGGCTGCTCCGTCGCGAGGTGCGCGGCCGCACGCATCTCTGCCGCCTCGACCCTGGACCGCTCGCCGGCGCCCATGAGTGGCTGAGCTTCTACGAGCGCTTCTGGACCGATCGTCTGGATGCACTCGAGCGGCTTCTCCGCGAGGAGGATCAACGTCAATCCCCCAGCCCCAAAACCACCCGCAAAAAAGGAGACGACCAATGACCGAAGTCGCGACCCTCGACGCCTATGGCGTGCTGACCGAACCTGCCACGCTGAAGATCCAGCGCCTTCTGCCCGGCCCGATCGAGCGCGTCTGGGCGTATCTGACCGAGAGCGATCTGCGTCGCCAGTGGTTGGCGGCGGGTCAGATGGAGATGAGGGTCGGCGCGGCCTTCGAGCTCGTCTGGCGAAACGACGCGTTGACCAGCCCGCCCGGCGAGCGGCCGACCGGCTTCCCCGACGAGCACCGGATGCAGAGTCGGATCACCGAACTCGATCCGCCGCGCAGGCTCGCCATCGCCTGGCAAGGCAGCGGCGACGTTTCCTTCGAGCTGGAGCCGCAGGGCAGCGAAGTGTTGCTCACCGTCATCCATCGCCGCCTGCCCGACCGTGCAACCATGCTGATGATCGGAGCCGGCTGGCACATGCATCTCGACATTCTAGTCGCCCGTGCGACCGGCAAGGAGCCGGAGCCCTTCTGGGACGGCTGGCGCCGCCTCAAGCGGGAATACGACCGGCGGCTGCCGGCCTGACGCCGCATGTGGACGCCTGCGTGCTTGGGGGCGGTATGGACCGCGGCTACGAGCAGTATTGGACCTCGATCCAGAACGAGCCGGACAAGCCCGCCTGGATCACAGGTGCCGTGCCGACGCCGGCTGAAATCAAATGGGCCCGCTTCACGAAGCGGACCCCACGTTATGTGCTGTCAAGCACCCTGACTTCGGCTCTCTGGCCGCAGACGCGCTTCGTCCGGGCACGCGAAGACATCGCTGCCCTCAAGCAGCAGCCCGGCAAAGACATTTACCTGCGCGTCTGATCAGACGCGCGGCGCTGCAGTTACGAATTTTTTGGCAGGCATGTCGCTTTTCAAGCAGCGCGTTCGTCTTACAGGAGCGTCGCTCCACCTTAGATCGGCGTCGCCAATTTTTGCCACGAGGTATTCTCATGTTGCACGCACAGATTCAGACGCAAAGTTCCTATCGCTGGGTGATCGTTGCTGCCGGTGGCCTGTTGGGCTGCGTCGCAATAGGCGCCATGTTTTCATTGCCTGTTTTCCTTTTGCCCATATCTCGGGATACCGGCTGGTCCGTTACCGGAGTGTCCAGCGCCATGACGATTGGCTTCGTCGCCCTGGCGTTGGCAAGCATGGTCTGGGGCACCCTGTCAGATCGCTGGGGGCCCCGCCGTGTCGTATTGATAGGATCGGTTGTTCTGGCGGCAGCGCTGGCTCTGGCGAGCAGGGCGACATCCCTCATTGAGTTTCAACTCGTTTTCGGGCTGGCTGTCGGTGGGGCGACCGCGGCGATCTTTGCGCCGATGATGGCCTGCGTGACGGGCTGGTTCGACACACAACGCAGTCTTGCCGTGTCTCTGGTCTCTGCTGGCATGGGAATGGCGCCAATGACCATGTCTCCTTTGGCGGCGTGGCTCGTCTCCATCTATGATTGGAGAACGTCCCTGCTGATCATCGCCGCTCTTGCCGCGGCGTTGATGATCCCCGTGGCGTTTCTGGTACGCCGCCCTCCGGCTTTGGAAGGCGCAAATGCCGCCGCTTTCTCCGATGGAGAGCCGCAATCCGCTATGTCCGTGGGGCAGGCGATGAGGTCGCCCCAGTTCATCATCCTGCTGTTGACGACCTTCTTTTGTTGCGCCACGCACTCAGGCCCGATTTTCCATACGGTGAGTTACGCCATAACCTGTGGCATTCCTATGATTGCAGCGGTCTCGATCTACAGCGTGGAAGGGTTGGCAGGCATGGGCGGTCGCGTTGCCTTCGGTCTCCTGGGAGACCGGTTTGGCGCCAAGAGCATTCTGGTCACGGGGTTGCTCCTGCAGGCATTCGGCGTCCTGGCCTACGTTTTTGTAAGCCAACTCGGTGCGTTCTACGCCGTGGCGGCACTGGTCGGCTTCATCTACGCCGGTGTCATGCCGCTTTACGCCGTAATCGCCCGTGAGAATTTTCCGCTGCGCATGATGGGCACCGTCATCGGCGGAACGGCGATGGCTGGGAGCCTGGGCATGGCAACCGGCCCCTTGGCTGGAGGTCTGATCTACGACGCCTTCGACAGTTACCGCTGGCTCTATATCGGCGCCTGGGGCATTGGAATTGGCGCCTTCCTGATCGCATCGACCTTCAGGCCGTTCCCGAAAGCCCAGCCGGTGCCAGCGCGAGCTTGACGATCATTGATCGGGCCGGCAGCGGTGATGACTCCTTCGAGCTGGAACCGACCGGCCCGGCTGCCGGACCGCGCAACTATGTTGTCGGTCGGAGCCGGCGGGCACATGCACCGTCGGCGTTCTGGTCGCCTGCGCGACAGGCAAAAGGCGGATCAACCGACGATCCTGAGTTGATTGATCATGTGGGCCATGCATCGAGCTGATCAAGGAAAGTGGAATTGGAGGAGAGTACGTGACCGACGACGAAAGAGCGATCCGCCAACTGGTCGACACCTGGATGGCCGCAAGCAGGGAAGGCGATATCACAACAGTCCTGACTTTGATGACGGACGACGTGATTTTCATGGTGCCAGGCCAAGAGCCGTTCGGCAAGGAGGCGTTTGCCGATGCATCGAGAGACATGGCCGGCACGCAGATGAATGGCACGTGTGAAATTGTGGAGCTACAGGTGCTGGGCGATTGGGCATTCATCCGCAATCACATCGATATGATCGCCATCTTGCCTGGCGGCGACAGCATTCGCCGATCTGGCTATACGTTGACGTTGCTGCGTAAGGAGGCCGATGGCCACTGGAGGCTTGCGCGCGACGCAAATCTCCTGACCCCGCGAAGCTGACAGCCGTCGTCTCCATGTCAGCTTCGGGTCCGAAAAAGCGGCCGCAGCTCAACCCGCAGGCTTCGATGCACAAGCAGTCCCGGCGGTGATCAACCCGCCTACAGCGCCGTGCGTCTTTTCAGACGCACAAAGGTCGCTGCAGCACTTTGAATTGCTGCATGTTTTTATCCTTAAATCGGCTCCGATTTAAGGAAACATGCAGTAAGTCCAAAATGTTGGTAGAGGTTCGACGTTGGCGCACTCTTAGAGCAAGAGCGTCGGCTATCGTCGGCGGTGTGGCGAGGCTGGGATGCCGTGCCGGCCCACCAGCTTGGTGTGTGCCCGTTGCGTGGCTTTCCTATAAATCGCCCGCACGACGGCAGCGACGCCCCGACTCCCTCTTTAGTGCCGCCGCTGCCGCACTTCCACGCTTCGCCCCTCGCTCATGCGGTCATCAAATCGATGACCCGCATGATCGCGACCGCACTGCTCGTGTTCTGCGTACCTTCCGTCGTATCGGCGTTAGCGCAGGTCCAAACGTCACCCTTCTTGACTGTGAATTTCTTTCCGTTCTGAACGACCGAAAGTTCTCCCTCAGTCATGTGGCAGAGCATGTCGTTCTTCATTACGTTATCCGGGGTCTTCGCCCCGGGCTGGATAACAACGTCGCGCAGCTTGACCATTGCATAAGCTGTATGACCGAAGCCCGTTCACCAAGCTTTACAACTCTGACACCGGGGCCGACCTCCTCGCCCTCATCTGGGCCGTAAGTTTGGGCGGCTGCTGGTGTTGCCCCAGCGATCAGAGGGGTTGCGACCGTTGTAAGACCGAGTGCGAGTGTGGTTCTACGATTGATGGCTTCCATTGCTTCCTCCCTAGCCAAATTGTTCGGAGAAGTAGGCCAACCATCCAGCCTGCGGCGGCTGCGACCGAGAGTCAATCGGCCATCCGATTTAGTCCTGTCTAAGCTCACTACGCGCTCGTGGTCGCGAGAGACTCCGGGCGTTCCATAAACCGCTGGGGTCCTCGTGCCAGGGCGCGTCGCCCAGCCGGTGGTCGACATCGATCGATGTTCGGTTTGGGTCAAGGCTTGGCCTTCGATTTCTTCGGCGGAAAGTCCGGGAAGGGTCGGAACGAGGCACGGGCGAGCGGCCACAAAGTCCTGCTTTGGCGTGAAGCGAATGCAACGCACGTGACGGTCTGCGCCGGCCCCCGACGGTCATTACGCTCAGTTCGAAGCCCCATCCCCCATTAACACGCAATAAAGTCTTTTGCCCCTACCATGCTCCGGGGACACTCTTTCATCATAGGCGATCAATGTCATTCTTCGGCATTTCTGGAATGTATTATTCCGGCGAATCCCTTGGCGAGCACCGCATCGTGCTTGCCGAGGACTCCAATCTCTTCGCGTCCATGGTCTCGAAGCGACTGAAGGAGCTGTTCGATATCGACGTGGTCGTCTGCCGCGATTACGAGGATCTGCAGTTCGCCGTCGAGAATGCCTCCTTTCCGGCTGCGCTCGCCATCTCCAACATAAATCTGCCGGGTGCCGAAAACGGCGAAGCATTGAACTATCTGATCGATATGAGCGTGCCGACGATCGTCTTTACCGGTTCGTTCCAGGAGTCGACACGCGAGGCGATCCTTGCCAAGGACATCGTCGACTATGTCATCAAGGACAGCGTCTTTGCCGTCGACATGCTGGCGGAATCGGTCTGCCGGTTCCTGACCAACAACAAGCACCACGTGCTGATCGTCGACGACAGCCCGACGGCGCGTGCCGTTCTGACGACGCAGCTGAAGCGCTACAATTTCCGCACGAGCTCCGCCGAGAGCGGCGCAGCGGCGCTCGAAATCCTGAAGAGCGATCCCGATATCGCGCTCGTCATCACAGATTACAACATGCCCGACATCGACGGCTTCGAACTGACGCGTCGCATCCGGGCCGCGTACGGCCCGCATCAGCTGCGCATCATCGGCGTTTCGTCCTCCACGAATCGGCTGCTTTCGGCGCGCTTCCTCAAGGCCGGCGGCAATGATTTCGTCGTGCGTCCGTTCGTCAACGAGGAGTTCTATTGCCGCGTCAACCAAAACCTCGACACGCTGACGAAGATCCGGACACTCGCGCGGGACGAGGAAAGGACTGAGCGACCCCGTTTTCCGCGGCTCAGCTCTTAAGACCGATCACATTCGAGATTCTGGATTGGTCCCGAATGATCATGATCATGATGAAAATCTCCGCCTGATCCGCCGACAATTCGGTGCCCTGGTTGATGCGTTAACGAAATCGCAACCGATTGGGCCTTCAATTCCCTCAAAAGAATGGGGAATTCCCGGCGACGCCCGCTTTTTTCGAACGGCAACTTCGGCAGGCGCGGACCGGGTGCATTTGCATGCTCGACCAGCATCACTTGCTGCATGATTTCGTGAATCGGACATGGGGCGTCCTTCTGTGCCTGAACGGCGTAGGGCGCTTGGATCGGAGCCGATTCAAAGACAAAAACATGCTGCAATTCATGGTGCTACGGCGTCCTTTATGCGTCTGAAAAGACGCGCGGCGCTATAGCAAGATACGCCTGCCAACGCCGCCGTGCGCGGCTGCTGGTCAAGTGATGTCGGAACGGTTTGACATCGTGAATGTGTTTTGGGGGATGGGGCTCAAGAGATCGTGAGATTGCGCCGCGCGCCGGGACGGTTGAATTCCGTGCAGAAGCATCGCGACAAGCGTTTGCTTCTCATTGAGGATTCGCGGATGTTCGCGACGGCTCTAAAATCCGGCCTCGAGCTGATGCACGGCATAAATGTCACCCATTGCGCTTCGCTTGAAGCGGCGAAAGCGGAATTCGCCGTAGCCGCGGAGGCGTTTTCGCTTGCCGTCGTCGATCTTAACCTGCCCGATGCGCCGAACTGCGAGGCGCTGGAGTTTGTGCTTGCGGGTGGAGTGCCTGTCATCGTCTTCACCGCGACTTTCAATGACCGCACGCGCGATCAGATCCTGGAGAGGGGCGTTATCGACTGCGTCATCAAGAACGAACCGGAATCGATCGGCCGGCTGATCGCAGCGGTCGATCGGGCGCTTACCAATGGTCGGACCACGGTGATGCTCGTCGATTCGAACAAAGCCTCGCGACTAGACCTCGCTGGCATTCTGCGGCGGCAGCGGCTTTCCGTCATCGAAGTGACCGAGGCCGGCGAAGCATTGCAGATGTTTGACGCGGGCGAGACGATCGACGTCATCGTGACCGACACGGAGCTTGCCGATATGGCGGGTGCAGACCTGCTTGACGAGGTCCGCAAACGTCAGGGCGAGTATGCCGTGCCGGTTATCGGGCTCTCGGAGCATGGCGATGCGCGGCTCGCGGCGCGCTTCATCGAGGCGGGTGGCGCGGATTTCCTCCGAAAGCCTTTCCTGGAAGCCGAGTTCAGCGGCCGCGTGCGCCATGCCGCCACGCTCCAGAAACGCATCCAGGCGCTCCGGCGCGCGGCGGCAAGCGACTATCTGACGGATATCTTCAACCGCCGCCATTTCTTCCTCACCGGGCCGCGGCTCGTCGAGCAATACCTAAGACGCGGCGAGGGCACGTCGATCGCCGTTCTCGACATCGACCATTTCAAGCGGCTCAACGATACCTATGGGCACGAAATCGGCGACCTTGTGCTGAAGCATGTCGCGCGGCGATTGAAAGCTCTAGTGGGTGAGGAGCATCTGCTGGCGCGTCTCGGCGGCGAGGAATTCGGTATTCTCTTCGACGGGCTCGATGTCCGCCAGGCCTTCGCCTTCTGCGAACGGCTGCGGGCCGAGTTGGCGAA